>CAZISM010000012.1:10791-24976 GCA_964541895.1 uncultured Cytophagia bacterium | reverse complement strand
TGCTGAAAACTGGCCTACCTATCAGCACGACTATTATCGCAGCGGTGTGACCCGGGAGCGGTTGCAGCTGCCGTTGCATGCTGCCTGGACCTTTCAAACGCTGTATGCGCCGCAGCCGGCCTGGCCGGAACCGGCGAAAACCGATTACTGGCACCGCAAACCGGATCTGAAAGCGCGCGTCACCTATGACAACGCCTTTCATCCCATCGTCGCCGATGGCGCTGTTTTCTTTGCCTCCTCTGCCGACGATCGGGTCTATGCGCTGGATGCGGCTTCCGGAACTATAAAGTGGGATTTTGCCGCCGACGCCCCGGTCCGGCTGGCGCCTGCCTGGCATGACGGCAAACTCTACTTTGCGTCTGACGACGGCAAAGCCTATTGTTTGCAGGCAGAGACTGGTCAATTGCTCTGGAAATGGCAGCGAGCCGAGCCGTTGCGTCTGATTCCCGGCAACGAACGCATCATCTCCAATCGACCCATTCGCACCGGTCTGGTGGTGGAAAAAGACCACCTGCAGTTTTTAACAGGGCTTTTTCCGGATGAAGGGGTGGAGCTGTATGATCTGAATCCCGCAGATGGGGCGGTCCGCTGGGTGCGCAAGAACCTCGATGTCTCCCCCCAGGGCTATCTGCTGGCGTCGAAAAACAAACTGTACGTCCCCACCGGTCGAACCGCGCCGGTGATTTTCGACAGAAACGACGGTCGCCTTGTCGGCCGGCTATCCGATGCCGGCGGCACCTTTACCCTGCTCCATGACGACCTGCTCATCCACGGCCCGGGCGATTTGGGCAAACTGGATGTCAATAAAAAGATCAGCAAGGATCCCATGGTCACCTATAACGGCCTGCAGGTGATCATCTCCGGCCCGATTTCGTTTCTTCGTTCCGACAGCCAGATCACAGCCGTTTATCGCAACCAGTTTCACGATCTTTATCGTGACCATAAAAAACTGCGGCAGGAGCGGGAGAAACTTTCCGAACACATCTGGGATCTGCGTGAAAAGAGAAAAATGCGACCGGGCCATGACGCAGCTAAACTGGATCAGGAGATCGAGAAGGCGATCGATCGCCTGGCAGAACTGGACGATCTGCTGGCACAGAAACAGTCCAGCGGCATCAAATGGCAAATGCCGATCGATGAATCCTATGCCATGATTCTGGCCCATGACGTGCTTTATATCGGCGGCGATCAGACCCTGACCGCGATATCTGCCATTGATGGTCGCAAGCTGTGGCAGGGGAACATACGCGGCAAAGGCTATGGACTGGCTGTGGCAAACGGCATGCTGGTGGTCAGCACTGATCTGGGTATTGTCCACTGCTTTAAAACAGCGGCTGTTCCACAGCCGGCTTTTATACAGCAACAGAAACCGGCAGCAGCCGAAGCCGTCCAATCGGACTATACGGCTGCTGCCGCTCGTATCCTGCGGGAGACCGGCATAAAAAAAGGCTATTGCTTGGTGCTCGGCAGCGGCAAGGGCAAGCTGGCCCTGGCTCTGGCCAGGCAATCAGATTTGACAGTGGTCGGCATAGACGACAACCTGGATGACATGGCCTCCAGCCGCGAGATGCTGCATAAAACCGGGTTGTACGGCAAGCGCATCAGCATCTATCCGGGCAAATTGAACGCCCTGCCGTTTACCGATTATATGGCCAACCTGATCGTTTCCGAACGGGCTATGGAGCAGGGTGAGCTGCCGACGCCGCCGCAGGAAGTGCTGCGGGTTCTGCGACCGTTCGGCGGTCAAGTCTGTCTCGGTTTTAACAGCGGCGCCAAAGCCTGGCTGGCGCAGGCCGGGACCACGGGCTGGCAAACGCAGCAGGACCAATATGAATGGGTGCGCTTTACACGAGGCGAACTGGCCGGCAGCGGCGAATGGACGCATCTCTATGCCGATGCCGCCAACACCTCCTGCAGCAAAGATGAATTGACCGGGCCGATGCAGATACAGTGGTTCGGCAGACCCGGACCGCGCGAGATCATCAATCGCCACAGCCGGCCCATGTCGCCCCTGTTCAAATCCGGCCGCGTCTTTGTGCCGGCCGATAACAAGGTCATGGCCGTCGACGCCTATAACGGCACGCCGCTGTGGAGCCTGGATGTGCCGCAATCGCGCCGTCTCGGTGCGCTCAAGGATTGCGGCCAGATGGTGGTCACCGACGACGAACTCTATGTCGCGGCGCAGCAAGAGTGCTGGCAAATCGACGTCAACAGCGGCCGGGTCATCGGCAAGCACAAAGCGCCGCAATTGATCGCCGGCGAGCGCCGTGAGTGGGGATACGTCGCCAGCGTGGGCGAACAGCTGTTCGGCAGCGGCAAAAAACCGGGCGCCTCCTTTTATGAATTGGCCCGGCTCAACTGCGATGAGCTGGAGGGCGATTTCCGCGAAATGATCTGCAGCGATTACCTCTTTGCTATGGATCGCCATTCAGGCCGCATACAGTGGAGCTACAGGAACGGAGTGCTCTTTAATAATACGATCGCCATCGGTGATGACTATGTCTATCTGGTCGAGAGTCGTAATGATAAAGCATTGGGCGATCTGGATGGCCGGTTGCGGGTGGACTATTTTTGTGAAGGGGAAAGCTATATTGTCAAGCTCAACCGCCAGACCGGCGCAAAGGTGTGGGAAAAGCCGTTCCATTTTCCCTATCAGCAGATCATGTATCTCAGTTATACGCCGGAGCAGCTGCTGGTGGTCGGTTCGTATAACGTCGGCTCCAACGTCCATTACAGTCTCTATGCCTTTCGTGCCGCTGACGGCGAGAAAAAATGGGAGAACAGCTACAAGGGTGATCGCATCGGCGGCGAGCACGGCGAACAGTGGCAACACCCGGTTATCATCGGCGACGTCGTCTATCAGCGGCCCTATAGTTTTGACCTGCATACCGGCCGGCAGGGTAACTATGAGCTGCATCGCGGCGGTGGCGGCTGCGGCGGCTTGTCCGGTTCCGCCAACTATCTGTTCGGCCGCGGCAGCAATCCGCGCATGTACGAATTAAAAGAAGGCGAGACCAGCGGCACACCGCTCACCCGCGTTAACCGGCCGGGCTGCTGGATCAACATCGTCGCTGCCGGCGGTCTGATCATGATTCCTGAATCCAGTTCCGGCTGCACCTGCGCCTATCCGGTACAAACTTCGTTTGTGTTCGTACCTGGCTCGTGAGGACCGCGCGTGCGGATTGAAAACGTCTAAAACATTTCGACCCGGATGTAAGGAGGAACCTTGCGCAAAAAGAGTCTGCTTCTACTGTTGGGGGTCGCTGTTTTCAGCGGCTATGCCGCCGATATCCCGGACGAGTTCCCGCAATTTCAGGTGCCTGGATACAACGAAGACATGGCCGCCTTGCGGTCGCTCTTTTGGCTTCACTACGAGCCGGCTGGTCCGTTGAGTCCGCTGTGGGATGAATGGATGACCATGGCCACCTTGTGGCCGGACAGCGATTCCGGATTGGGTTCGCTGGCCATGAACGCACGTTGGGCCGGCGCCCTGAGCGGTCGCATCATGAACAGCGAAGGCTATATCCACACGCAGCAGCACGACGGTCCGGCCCACGCAGAAGGCTGGCCCTTTCCGCGCTGGATGGAGGCAGGCGGCATCGGCTGGCATTTCCGCGGCACCGGTGTCCCGGGCTATGAGGCGCCTTCAGCCGTTACGGACGGCTGGACGGTTACAGGCGCCAAATCAGGAGATATAGGCGACAAGGGCTGGATTCTGGAATTGACCGCGCCGCAGGCCGCAGCGCAAACGCCAGAGTTTTCCATCGAAGCGAAAAACCTGCCCTGGCTGCGGCTGAATTGGTGGGCCAGCGGTCTGGAAACCGCGAACCCGTATGTAGAGTGGATCACGCAGGAAGAACCACAGTGGGCCGCAGAACGCAGGGCCTATTTCACCCCTGCCAGCCAGAGCGGGCAATGGGTGGCGACGCTGCCCATGGGGCCGAAACGGGCGGAACAGCTCATTGCCACACAGGTGGAAAACCGCACCATGATTCCGGTTTATCGAGTGCCGGGCTGGAAGGGCCACATCACCCGGCTGCGGCTCTGTTTTGATAATCCCGCCGGCGCAAAGATCATCATAAAGTCCTTTCATACCGCCTGCGATACCCGGCACAACGTCAACAACACGGCGTTTATTCGCGGTTGCGTTCAGTATTTCATGTGGACGCGGGATATCGCTTTTCTGCGCAGTCAGATCGGTCGCATCCGCACAGCCATGCGTTTCATGATGAACGAATTCAGCACCCGGCAGCGTAAATGCGTGTACACCACCTGGCCGGGGCATGAAGGCCGCAGCGGCGTCATCTACAACGACCAGGGCGAAAAAATCATCATCCGCGGCAATGGCGTCGGCAGCAATTACTGGGATCTGCTGCCTTTTGGCGGCGAAGATGCGCTCGCCACCATCTATTATTACGATGCCCTGCTGGATCTCGCCGACCTGGAAGAGCAGATCGTCCGCCATCCGCAATGGTGTGTGGCGACAGGTGCAGAGGCGTTCGATCCTGTTGATTTACGGCATCATGCCGCAGAGGTTAAGTCGTACGGCGGCAAACGATTCTGGAATGACAAGAACGGCCGTTTCGGCACCGTCGATCTGGACGGCAAGCTCCATGATTATGGATTCACCTTTTTAAATAATGAAGCGATTTATTATGGATTCGCTGCGCCGTCACAGGCGCGGACCATTCGCAGCTGGATATCCGGCAAGCGCAAGATAGCAGGCGATACGTCGACCGGCACGGATATTTATCGCTGGCGTTTCGGCCCCCGTTCCACCACCAAACGCAACATCGATTACTATTACTGGGCCTGGTCCAATCCGGAACGGATTCCCTGGGGATACCAGGTGCAGGACGGCGGTGCCGTGCTCGGTTTTTCTTTTCATGACCTCATGGCCCGATTAATCACCAGTGGACCGGATGATGCCTGGCAGCGTCTGCAGGAGATCACGGCCTGGTATAAAGAGATTATCGCCGCCGGAGGGTATCGGGCTTATTATAATAATCCCGACCGCGGCACCATGCAGGGCAGCAATATCGCCGGCGGTCTGGGGCTGGACAAAGAATTCTTTGAAAGTATTCTCGTTCCGCAAATCATGCTCTATGGTTTTATGGGCTTTCAGCCGACGGCAGACGGATTTGCCCTACAACCCAGGTTGCCTAAAGCATGGCCTTCACTCACCATAACCGGCATTCGCCTTCACGACTGTGTGCTCGATGTTACGATCGCGGACAAAACGGTCCTGGTTAAAGGCCGGGCAGCGGCCGGCACAACGCTGGGTGTCGTTCTGGCTCCCGGCTTTCGGCTTGATAATACGTCGGCCCCGTTTGTCAGGGAAATAGATGAAAAGTAAAATCGTAATGATCCTGCTCAGCCTGGTGGCTGGCGCAGAGGCGTGTCGATATACTGTGCGCGAAATCGGCTTTGCCGAGGTCGGCCCTGGGCCCTATCAGTTGTACATCCCGGTGGACAGCGATTTTCCCGGCGAAGACCTGGCCAGAGCACAAATGACGGTGCAGGCGGCTCTATGGGACGCCAATATCATTGCCCAGGTTATGTATCGAAGCGATCTGGACACGCTTTCCTCATTGCGCGGTTATGAAATTCCGCAAAAAAATGTGGCTCTGGTCAGCGCCAGGGGAGGCATGCATGTGCAGCCGTTTTCACTGACGGCGCAGCAGTACAAGCAGGAATTGTGGGATATTCTCGAATGGGCGTGCATCTCACCCCTGCGCGAAAAAATCAACGAAACGCTGGTCAACGCCTATTGTGTTGTTCTGTTCATTCCCGGCCTGGACCAGTCCGCCAATGCGGCGGCGGCGAGTTCCATTCACGCCGCTCTGGCTGAAATCGAAAAAGTCATGCCTGCCATGCCCAAACCGGTATCGCGGCCGCCCATGCTGGTGGAGATGACAGCAGGGCAGGTTGAACATGAACAGTTGCTGCTTTGGGGACTGGAAACCGCGCAGCACATGGAGCGCCGGCCACGCGCGGCTGTGCTCTACGGCCGCTGCCGTCGACTGGGACCGGTGCTGGAGAACGAACAGCTGACCGGGCAGAACCTGCTCAATCTTTTGGCTCTGGTGGGTGCTGATTGTGAATGCGGTCTGGATCGTTCCTGGATCCTCGGCACGACCGTGCCGGCCCGATGGGGCGCCGCTCTGCAACAGGCTGTGGCCAAAGAGCTGGGATTCGATGTGGAAAATCCCGCGGTGCGAATGGAAATGGAACAGATCCTCGCCGTCAGCACCACTGCCGCCAATGCCAGGGAAACGGACGTTCTGGCCGGGTATCGGGAGGGATTGTCGGTGCTGATGGCCCCATCGGCCGAGGAGGACCAGGCTCGTGGCCGCGATGGAGAAGTGAATGCCGGTTCGATGAGACGAATTTTTTTAATCTCGTTTGCCGGCATCGGGCTGCTGCTGGTGGTGCCGGCTGCCCTGGTATACTGGAAATTAAAAAAGAAAAAACGACATGATTAAACTGGCCCTGCAGGAAGCGGCTCACCGCAAATTCACCTTTGTGTTGAGCGCACTGGCAATTGTCTTTGCCGCCGGACTGGTGGTGTTTTTTCTCACCACCAGTGAAGCGTCCAATCGCGAGACCATCCGGCTGACGCGCGATATGGGTTTCAATCTGCGCATCATTCCGCAAAACACCGACATGGATTTTTTCTGGATGCGCGGTTTTTCCGATCAAATGATGCCGGAAGAGTGGGTGGATCGGTTCGTCAACTATCCAGGGATATCCTATGCGCACGTGACGGCCACGCTGCAGCAGCGCATCGACTGGCGCGGCCGCAAGGTGGTGCTCACCGGATTGTCGAGAGAAATCGAGCCGTCCGGATTAATAAAGACCGACATGACCTACCATCTGCCGCCGGGACGGGTCATTGTTGGCTTTGGGCCGGCTCAGGCGTTTGCCATCAAACCGGGACAAACGCTGCAGATCCGGGACGGAGAATTTTTTGTGGATAAAGTGCTGGCTGAAACCGGCAGCGAAGAAGACGAGTGGATGTTCATGGATCTGCAGGCACTGCAGGCACTCTTGCAGCTGCCGGGCCGGATCAGCGAGATCAAGGCGCTGAACTGCCTCTGCCTGTCATCAGATCAGCAGGATCCCCTGGCTATGTTGCGCGAGCAATTAAAAAAGATCCTGCCGGAAGCGCAGGTCGTCATGAACAAAACCATCGCCATGGCGCGGGAACGGCAGCGCATGACCATGGAACGTTATTTTGCGTTTTTGCTGCCGGTTCTGCTGCTGGGCTGTGCGGTCTGGATCGGAGCTTTGTCGATGATCAATGTGCAGCATCGAACCATCGAAGTCGGCATATGGCGGTCGCTGGGATATGAGAGCGGCTGGATTTTCGGCCTGTTCCTCTCACGGGCGCTGCTGCTGGGACTGGTGGGCGGTCTGGTTGGCTATGGGCTGGGTACATGGGCGGCTCTGCAATGGGGACCGATGATATTTAAAATAACGGGAAAAAATATCGCACCCCTGTATGGGCTGCTGGCCTGGTCTTGCCTGCTGGCGCCGCTCTTTGCCGGTTTAGCCAGTCTGCTGCCGGCGGTTTATGCCGTCCATCGCGATCCGGCAGAACTATTACGGGAAAATTAATCATGCTGGAATTAAAGAGTATCAGCAAAACTTTTCGCGAGCGGACCCGCCGGGTGGCCGCTCTCGTCGATATACAGCTGCAGGTTCACCCGGGCGAATTTGTCTGCATCGCCGGACCCAGCGGCAGCGGTAAAACTACATTGCTCCTGACGCTGGGCGGAATGTTACGGCCGAGCCAGGGCCACGTGTTGCTGGAGGGCACAGATCTTTACAGCGTGTCAGAAACGGAGCGAAACCGTCTGCGCAGCCGCACCATCGGTTTCATTTTTCAAATGTTCCATCTGCTGCCCTATGTGAACGTTCTCGACAATGTTTTGTACGGAAACCGGCAAGCCACGGCAGAGGAGAAAAAAAACGCGATCGAATATCTCGAACGGGTTCATTTGGCCGACCGGCTGCAACACCGGCCCGGAGAGTTGAGTGTGGGCGAATGCCGGCGCGTGGCGCTGGCCAGGGCGCTCTATAAAAAGCCCAGGCTTTTGCTGGCCGATGAACCCACCGGCAACCTCGACGCTGAAAACGGGCAAGACATTATGACCCTTTTGACCGACTATCATCGCCGGGGCGGAACCGTGGTGATGGTGACCCACGGGTCGCTGCCGGGCACAGGCGATGAACGGATTCTGTATCTCCGCAGCGGCCGCCTGTCAGTATCGTAAATATATGCTGGATTCCTGCTTCGTCGAGACCGCTGGCCGTTTTCGACTTGTTGCGACGCAGAATAGATGCGCGCACAGATTCTTCGCCCGCCAAGAGCGGCGGGCTCAGAATGACAGGCTTTGGCTGGCGTGTTCGTCAATGCACAAGGCCGCCGAAGCCATGCGCGTACAGATTCTTCGCCCGCAGGAATGCCGGCTTCAGACTTTGGCAGGTTTGTCATTCTGAGGCGCGGTTCAGCAGGAGCCTGTCGCGTTATGGCTGATTTGCCGCGCCGAAGAATCTGTCAGCGGATGGTCGTCGGCCAGGACGATGCGTGTGCATCGAGGCGCAGGGCCATGACAGGCCAGCCTGGCCGTGGAATAGATCAATTCAGAAAAGGATAATGTGTGACCCGTACCGAACCGATCCGGAATACGGCAGGCGTTTCGTTGGCTTTCAGCAACAGAGAGCGGACAGGTCTCGTTCTTGTTTTTTTGCTAACCTGGATCATGGCCTTTTGGCTATGGCACCAGGCGGCCATCGACCGGTTCGTGCTGTTGAATCTCAATAATAAACACTTCGGCAACATGATGGTCGATCTCAGCCTCTGGCTTTCACAGTACGGCATGTCCGCCATCTGCCTGGTATATTTTGTCTATTTATCCTTGTGCTATAAAAAAGAGGCCTGGCGGGATAAACGCCCGGTTTTTCTTGTCATCATTTTTGTTTTTGTTATGGCCACCATCAGCACCGAACTCCTCAAATGGCTGTTCTCCCGGCCCCGGCCGATCCACGCCTTTCCCGATCAGATCGTCGACCTGAGCAGAGCAGCCTCTTTTTCGTTTCCCTCCGGCCATTCCAGCAAGGGGGTTGCTCTGGTGTTACCCTTTATAGTATTCGGCGGATTCAGCGGGCGATGGCACAGTTGGATCAAAGGGCTGTTGGCGCTGCTGGCGGTGGGGATCTGCTGTTCGCGGCTGGTGCTCGGTGCACACTATCTCAGCGACGTACTGGCCGGCGCGGGATGGGCTTTTTTATGCCTTGTGCCGGCGCAGAAGCTGACTATCGCTGCGCTGCAAAGAATGACGGCAGCTGATCATGACAAAGCCGGCAAGCGCTGGCTGCTGGTGTATCTGGGCTTGATCGTGTTCTTGTCCCTGGCATAAAGCGCCGCACCTGATTTGCCATTTGGATTATCTGTCTTAAAGTGTACAGAAAAACTGGAGGCTCAAAATAATGCCAAAACGCACAGACATTCATAAAGTATTAATTATCGGCTCCGGCCCCATTGTCATCGGGCAGGCATGTGAATTTGATTATTCCGGCACGCAGGCGTGCAAGGCGCTGCGCAGTTTGGGCTATGAAATCGTTCTCGTCAACTCTAATCCGGCGACCATCATGACCGACCCGGGCATGGCCGATGCCACCTATGTCGAGCCGTTGACCGTTGATTATTTGACACGAATCATCGAGAAGGAGAGGCCGGATGCGCTCCTGCCCAATCTGGGCGGACAGACCGGATTGAATCTCTCTTCGCAGCTGGCTAAAGCCGGCGTGCTTGAACGATTCGGCGTCCGGGTTATCGGGGTCAACATTGACGCCATCGAACGCGGGGAGGACCGTACCGCGTTTAAACAGACCATGCAACGATTGGGCATCGACATGCCGGCCAGCAAAGCGGTCCACACCGTCGAAGAGGCGGAGCAGGTTGCCGAAGAGTTGGGCTATCCGGTGGTGGTTCGTCCCGCCTATACTATGGGCGGGACCGGCGGCGGTCTGGTCTATAATATCGAAGAACTGCAGACCATTGCGGCGCGCGGACTGGCGGCCAGCATGGTCCATCAGGTGCTCATTGAAGAATCGGTCCTGGGTTGGGAGGAACTGGAATTGGAGGTAGTCCGGGATGCCAGGAATCAGATGATCACGGTCTGCTTTATCGAGAATGTCGATGCCATGGGCGTTCATACCGGCGATTCCTATTGCACCGCGCCGATGCTCACCATAAGCCAGGATCTGCAGAAAAAGCTGCAAGCCTATTCTTATGCCATTGTGGAAGCCATCGAAGTGATCGGCGGCACCAATATACAGTTCGCCCATGATCCAAAGACCGGACGCGTTGTGGTCATTGAAATCAATCCGCGCACATCGCGCTCCTCTGCGCTGGCCTCCAAAGCCACCGGTTTTCCCATCGCCTTTGTGTCGTCGCTGCTGGCCGGCGGCCTGACCATGGATGAGATTCCGTACTGGCGTGACGGTACTCTGGAAAAATATACGCCCTCCGGTGAGTATGTGGTGGTCAAATTCGCCCGCTGGGCGTTTGAAAAGTTTGAAGGCGTCGAAGATAAACTCGGCACCCAGATGCGGGCGGTCGGTGAAGCCATGAGCATCGGCAAGAATTATAAAGAAGCGCTGCAGAAGGCCATCCGCTCGCTGGAGATCGGTCGTTATGGACTTGGTTTTGCCAAGGACTTTAATTCCAAATCGCTGCCCGAGTTGCTGGCCCTGTTGAGCAACGCTTCCAGCGAACGGCAATTTATCATGTACGAAGCGCTGCGCAAGGGCGCCGGCACCCAGGAGTTGTATGCGTTGACCCACATCAAGCCCTGGTTCATCGAACAGATGCGCGAACTGGTGCAGCTGGAAAAAGAGATGCTGCTGTTCAAGGGCAAGTCCCAGTTGCCGGATCATCTGATGCGGCAAGCCAAGCAGGACGGTTTCAGCGATCGCTATCTGGCCATGTTGACCGCCATTCCGGAAGCAAAGATTCGTGAACAACGGCTGCGTCTCGGTCTGGCGGAAGCCTGGGAACCGGTGCCGGTCAGCGGCGTAGATAACGCGGCCTATTATTACTCTACCTACAATGCGCCGGACCGCGTTGAGGTCAGCGGGCGCAAAAAAATCATGGTGCTCGGCGGCGGGCCCAACCGTATCGGCCAGGGCATCGAATTCGATTACTGTTGCGTGCATGCGGCGTTTGCCATTCGGGACGCCGGCTATGAATCCATCATGATCAACTGCAATCCGGAAACCGTATCTACGGACTATGATACTTCCGATAAACTCTATTTCGAACCGTTGACAATTGAAGACGTCCTGAGCATCTACCATAAGGAAAAGCCTGAAGGCGTCATTGTCCAATTTGGCGGACAGACGCCGCTCAATCTGGCCAAGGATCTGGAAGAGGCCGGAGTGCGCATTTTGGGCACCACGCCGGATACCATCGATTTGGCGGAGGACCGGGACCGCTTTCGCAAGGTCATGGGCAGACTGGGTATTCCGCAGCCGGAATCGGGTATGGCCGGCACCTTGGCGGAGGCCTTGGCGGTTGCCGGCCGCATCGGTTATCCGCTGATGGTGCGGCCTTCCTATGTGCTGGGCGGTCGCGCCATGATGATTGTATTGGATGAATCCATGTTGCGCCGCTATATCGCAGCAGCAGTGGACGTTTCACCGGAACGGCCCATTCTCATCGACAGGTTTCTGGAAGATGCGATTGAGGTGGAGACCGACGCCATTGCCGATGGCGTCGATGTGTTTATCCCGGCCATCATGCAGCATATCGAATACGCCGGCATTCATTCCGGTGACTCGGCCTGTGTCATTCCGCCTGTCGCCATCGCTGAGGAGCATTTGCAGACCATTGAGCGCTATACGCGGATGATCGCTCAGGAGCTGAACGTCAAAGGGTTGATGAATATTCAATACGCCATTGCCAACGGCGTGGTCTATATTCTGGAAGCGAATCCACGCGCATCCAGAACCGTGCCGCTGGTTTCCAAAGTCTGCAATATCGCCATGGCCAAAATCGCCACCCAGATCATGCTCGGCAAAACATTGCGTGAATGCAATCTGCAGCGTGGGGCCTTTGCCCATTTTGGCGTCAAAGAGGCGGTCTTTCCCTTTAATATGTTTCCGGAAGTGGATCCGGTTCTGGGGCCGGAGATGCGTTCAACGGGTGAAGTGCTGGGATTGGCCGACTCTTTCGGACTGGCGGTATTTAAAGCCCAGGAAGCGGCCGGCATGACCCTGCCTCTGGCGGGAACGGTGCTGATCACAGTGGCTGACCGCGACAAAGCCGCCATCGTGGAGGTGGCGAGAGGATTTCAGGAGCTGGGATTCAACATCGTCAGCACGCAGGGCACCCGCAGCCATTTGCAGCAACATGGCATAGCCTGTCAGCCGATTTACAAAATATATGAGGGCCGTCCCCATATCGTCGATGTTTTGAAGAACGGCGAAATACAGCTTATCGTCAACACGCCCATGGGCAAGTTGAGCGAAATCGATGATTCATACATTCGCAAATCCGCCATCAAGTATCGTATTCCGTATATCACGACCACCACAGCGGCCATGGCTGCGATTCACGGCATAAAGGCCTGCCGCAACGGCCATACGGAGGTGAAATCGATTCAACAATATCACAAAGAGATCCTGCGAGCCGGATAAAAACAGCCTGGCATCCTGCCAGGCTTTCGGCCTGATCATGGCTTCCTGCCGCCGGCAAAAAATAAAATTGTTCAATAATTTTCTTGCATTTTGCACTCTTGCTATTTATATTCAATACAGCTAGACATCCTCTGGTACTGCATCCAAAACCGTACAGCTCCGGCACAGGCAAAGAGTACTGCTTATTATCCTTCTTCTTTCTTTCCCGGACTGTATTCGGTCCACTTTTCTCAATCTTGACAATTGCTGATTTACCTTTACGGATCTTCCGTAACGCATCTTTGCAAAGCACGCCCTTCTCGACACGACCAGGTTGTCGACGTCCATACGCAGCGGACCGGACACTAACCGCATATGTGGGCTATGGGGTCACAGCATCTTTCGCACATGCATTGCAGTAGAAAACTATTCGAGCTGATCACGCAAGCTGGCTGGATCGGCTGCGGCTCCCGTTCATCAGGAGCCCGGCCGGAGGTATGCTTCGAGCTTTAGTGACAACGGCAACGCATGAATCAACAGGCGATGGAGCGTGAACGATGATGGTGATGAGGCTGCTCATTCTGGCCCACGTAATGGGGCGACTGTTACTGCTGGCAACACATTCCACGGATACAAATTATGTGCAGGATCGGGTCTCCATGCTGCTGGACCGCGCCGAGGCAGTTTCCCCTTCGGTCGTACGTATTGTCAGCCTGGGCCAGGGCGAACGGAACACGGCGGCTCTGCGGGGTGCGGGTTTTGTGGTGGGAGCTGATGGATTGATCGCCACGGCCGCCCATGTGCTCGAAGGCGTGCCGGCGGGAGCGATTAGAGTAGTCCCGGCTGATACAGAGCCGGCAACCTATGACCATGCCACGGTCACCATCGTTTCCATAGACCAAAAACATGATATTGCTCTGCTGCGCTCTGCTGCGGTGGAAAACAGAACGCCGCTGGCCCTCGCTTCGGCTGATGACGTGTCCTTTGGCCAGGAGGTGCTGATGCTGGGTTGTCCGACCGGTGAACAGGACCTTACCATACACCGGGGCAAAATTGCGGTTAAAACGAGCCGAATCGTTACGGCATCCTGTTATTCCGAACCCTGTCTGAAACTGGACGCGGATGTGAACCGCGGCAGCAATGGAGGCCCGGTGATCAGTCTGACTACCGGCAAGGTGATCGGCCTGGCCAGTTCGGCAGCTGACGGCATGGTCAACAGAGGCGGAACGCTGTTCGGCAGCAAATTGTCGGCGTCCCTGTTCAGTACAGCTGTCGATATCTTTGGCGACGGCGATCGAGCGGCCCGTTCCGGACACGTCGTGGCCGGCGCCTGCCTGGTGGCTGCGCTGAATTCCTGCAAATAGTTTACATCAGATTTATGTCGTTGTAATTTTTCGCCTCCGGGCTGGTCATAGGCCCGATGTCTGCTTAATACCCCGGGTCTATGTTGGGGGACCTGGATCCATCGCGCTCCTATCGACTTTAATATTCAGTTTAT
>CAZISM010000012.1:1668-10691 GCA_964541895.1 uncultured Cytophagia bacterium | reverse complement strand
TATGTTGGGGGACCTGGATCCATCGCGCTCCTATCGACTTTAATATTCAGTTTATAACTTCCGGCTGACGGCCTGTCTGTTCAGATTCCACTGGCAAGAGAGTGTGGTATTCACTACCTTTTCATGATGCCCGGCTGCGCCTGCGTGGTGCGCGCTGTTGCGCGTCAGGGCGGGTATGCATACCGGATACGCACGATTTGCCGCACGGCCGGACACCAAACGGCGCCCCGTTCCATGTTCATGCTTTAGCGCGTCTGCGGTCGGAACGAATTTCGAAATGCGTGCGTTTTGTTTGATGGCCGGACATCGAACGGCGCCCCGTTCCATGTTCATGCTTTAGCGCGTCTGCGGTCGGTAACTTTTATTCATAGGCTTTGTCACATGAAATTAAAATCTGCCTTGCTCATCTTTTGTGTGCTGATTGCCATCAGTGATCCGCCGGCCGCAAGCGGCGCACAATTCGCCGGTCGCAAAAAGGATGCTGAGCCGCATAGAGAACGCAGATCATCACATCCCTCCGATGAGCAAGACTCTGTGCTTTTCGGCGAACTCGATCAACAGGATGGCAAGTTGAATAATACACCTGCCGATTGTTATGTCCTTCCAGCTAAAGCGGGACAGCACGTGACTGTTCGTTACGCCGGCACGGATAACAGCACCTTGGCAAGCCTTTGCCTGATCATCCATGGCCCCGACGGAGTGCGCATACGAGAAACAGGTGAGAAAAGCATCGAATGCGGCCTGAACATCAGCCGGAACGGCAAACTCTTTGTAGCCCTCACTACGAATCATATGGGTGAGCCGTATGGTGCTTATTGTCTGCACGTGCTGGGTCTGGATCGCCCCATGAAAAAAATAATACAAGCCTTAACCGTCAGGGAATTCCAGGATATCACAGACAGTAATCGACATCCCCTGAAAAAGGATCGAGGCGCCTGGGGCGATGAGAAATCCAACCCGACAGCTATTGAATTCGATCTGGATAAATTTGAACCAGGTTATCTTGAATATCTCATTTTTACAAAAGTGAATCAGATCCGCCGGGCAAGAAGCTTGCCGGCCATGGCCTACAGCGATATTCTCAACCGCAGCGCCCGACAGCACAGCGAAGAGATGGCCGAGCTGGGTTATTTCAGTCACGAATCACCTGTGGCAGCCTATGCAACGCCCGATCTCCGCATTCGGACTGTGTTTAGATTCATGGGTCGACGAACTGGTGAAAATATCGGCACACAGACTTTTACGGGCGATCGCAGGCATCTGAATCTGAGCTATGAAAAGCTGGCAGACGATGCCATGCGTATGTGGATGAATTCCTCCGGACATCGCAAACAGATCCTGAGCAAAGACTTTAGCTACCTGGGCGTCGGCTGCGCGTTGGCGATCGACGGCGACAAGATCAGTTTTTATTTCACCCAGAATTTTGGCGGCATGTAATCGCCGATACAAGGAGGCCCTATGGCCAACAGCAGGAAAATTCGCGTCATGATCTCCAGTCGCTGCAGCGATAGCATCGAGCTCGCAGGCAAAAAAGCCACCATGTCGACTGTGCGGCTGG
This sequence comes from uncultured Cytophagia bacterium, assembly GCA_964541895.1. Taxonomy (GTDB): domain Bacteria; phylum Zhuqueibacterota; class Zhuqueibacteria; order Residuimicrobiales; family Residuimicrobiaceae; genus CAZISM01. Next base: position 9,133 of record CAZISM010000012.1, on the reverse strand, counting down.
CGATGAAAGCTTTTATTACCGAACTGGAACCATTCGCCGGCCCGCTCTTTGATTGCTGGATCAACGAAGACAGTCCGGCCATGGCAGGCACTGACACCGCGTGGGAAGCCTGTCTGGATCAGGTGCGCAAAGCCGACATTGTGATCGTTCTCTACAACGGTAATCCCGGCTGGTCGCACGAGAACAGCGACATCGGCATCTGTCATGCCGAACTGCAGACCGCCATGACCTCCGGCGCCGCCAAGGTGTTTGCCATCAACCTGCCCCTGGCGGCTTTGCCCAAAGGTGCCGAAGAGGCTGACAAAGTCAAGAGGTTCAGAGAGTATTTTGAAAAGCAGAACCTGTTCGCCGGCATGGCCAAGAACGGCGATGAGGTGCTTAAATTGCTGCCGGATGTGTTGCACGAGGCGGTCGTCGAACTGGTGAATCTGGGTGGACGAGAAGCCCGCAAAGGCCGTTTCGACACCGGCGATGCGCTGGACTGGAGCCGGCTGGATTTCGCTAGCCGCAAAAAAGCCATTGAACGTGTGGTGCGCAGCAGCCTGCTGGATCGCAAAGGCTCCTTTAAAGACAACGAGTATCTCTATCTGCATCTTGGCAAGTCGGATCTGCTGTTTGTTGTCCATGCCATCCCGGCGCCGGTGTCCAATGCCGCTGCCCGGGAGATGGTGGGAAGGCCGTTTCATCATGATCACACCCGGGCGGCTGGACTGAAACTACGGCAGGGGGGACCGGTGCACATTATTGCCTGCCATCGCACGGTCACGGAAAAACAGGCTGCTGATCTGCTCGGCCAGCCGGATGTGGTTACGGTCGACACCTCTTTCGGTGTGCTCTCCGTCGACCGCTCTTCCAAAGTGCAGTGTATTTTCCTGCGCAACTGCCGCGATGAAACCTCCACCCGCCACGCCGTGCAGCGCACCATGGACTGGCTGGAACGGTCCGGCGAAGACCAGCTCATCGCCAAACGCGCCCTGTCCCGCGCCCGTATTGTCAAGACCATTGCGGAGGAGAATACGAATAGCTAGCAGAACCTTCAAGACGGAACATTGTACCTTATCCGTGTCATTTTGAGGCGCGCAACAGTGGAAACCTGCGATGTTATGGTCGATTTACCGCGCCGAAAAATCTGTTAGCTGATCGGCGCCACCAAAGGCACTGTTTTTTCATCAAGGCGCATGACTGTTGCCGAAATGGAAACCGAATCCTGAATGACTACCCGGGTGTATCTCGGGCAAATGCCCGATCCATGGTTCCGCCCGGGGATAAATTCTCGAGGCGATCAGATATGCAAAAGCCGGCCTAGATGAACTTCATCCTCTACCCCAGAAATAACTTGCATAAAACCGGTTATTTTTATAAACTTTATCAAATTATGCACAAGCGGCGAACAATTCGGGTGGGGTTTTAAATATGGGCACAACATTTTTATCTTGCAGATATGAGTGTTGTGCCTTTTTTTATCTCAGCATGCATTAGTCAAATGTGCGGTCTATACAGCCGTGCGGCCTTTCGGGCAGTAAAGATTTGGCCATTGAAATTCGGCATATATCTTCCGAAATGGGCGACGGAGCCGGTTTTGACATCGAATCTTTTTACAAGGAAGGTAATTCCAAATATATCGAGGTCAAAACCGCGACGGGCCGTTTTGAGCAGACTTTTTACATTACTCGAAACGAGCTGGAAAAGAGCCGGCTTGAAAAAGAAAGCTATGCTCTGTATCGAATTTACAATTTTAAGGAAGCGACCAATTCAGCTGATCTCAAAATCATTACAGGCGATCTGACGCCCCTATGCACTGCGCCGGCCCTTTACAAAGTTGCCATTCGCCAAAAGAAATAATCAAATCACGAGACTGCTATGCCCCTGAAAAAATCCGAACTTTACACCTCTCTCTGGTCCAGCTGCGATGAACTGCGCGGCGGTATGGATGCTTTTTGTGGCTAAAAAACGGCTCAGTCGGATATTGCAATTTGTGGACGCTATGTAGGATATTTCAAAAAGAGTCAAGAATAGAGAACGCGAATGTTCTATTGGCGTTCATTATCAAAAGGCTCATTCCATCAGCAAATCATCAGGTGAATAGAGCATGATCCCTTGCTGGCGCTTGAACGCATGGTCGGCGCTGGCGATGGCTTTGATGCGCAGACGCATGGCCATCGCCACCAACAGAGCGTCGTTGGTCAGCAAACCGCTCTGCCGCTGAACGACCAGCGCAGAGATGAAATCTTCCCGCTGCAGCGACTCCATCCGCAATCCCATGTTGAGAATATCCCTGAGCAGGCCTTCATAACGATGCAAAGCCATGACCCTCTTGGGCTGCTCGCTCAATTGCCGGGCGGGATTGGCGCCGGCTATCCAATTGTTGTCGCGCGCTTCAGCGATCATCAGGGTATGTAAAACTTCCGCTAGAATATTGTCCGCGATGTAGCCGATCACCTGCTCTTCCGCACAGCGCCGCAGCAACTCAATGCACTGGCGGGACTGCTGTTGCAACGCATAAATAAGGATATTGGCATCGAGCAGGACGAATTCATCTGCTGGAATTTTAGTCAGATTCATTGTTCAAAATACTCCTCTGCGAGAATCTGCCGGATTTCCAGGTTGGACAGATGAAACGGCTTGGAGCAAAAGCTTTCCACAGCCGCGACGCGCAGTTCACGTCGCCTGGGGCCTGCTTTCAGATAAACCTGCAAGGCATCCTGCAATATATCGCTGATGGATCTATCTTCGCGAACAGAACGCTCCTTGAGCTGCTTCACCAACTCTGTGTCCATCACAGTACCGATTTTGGTTTTCATGGATTACCTCTAATGGATCCAAAGCCGGAAGCCGGCTTTTGTGCAAAGAAAAAATGACGTACATCGGTTCTCCCGTCCAAGTTCTAATATAATACTATTTAGGTAAAATTCAAGAAATATAATAGATTTCTAGAACTTTTCGAGAAAAGTATCGTACGGTCAGCGGTTTTTCTGTAAAATGGTCAAGGAGTGAAACCGCGAATGAACGCGAATAGAACACTCGCGATTACAAAACCTCTGTTGCTTTTTTGCGATTAGTTGTTACTCTGCAGAAAATGATACAAAAAAAGAGCAATGCTAAAAGGTGTTGATTTTTCAATAATAATGTACTAATTTGCAATACGCGAATCGCGAATTGCAAATCAAGGATTTGTTATGAAAAAGCATAATGGCATGCGGCCGCATGATATCTTGATATTGCTAAAAATAGCGGCCCTGAAAGACAAGCCGTGGCAGGCCAAAGATTTGGCCCGCTCTTTGCAAATCAGTGCCAGCGAGGTGAGCGAATCGCTGCATCGCTCTCAACTGGCGCAGCTGATCGCGGCTGATAAAAAACAGCTGATGAAGAACAATTTGCTTGATTTCATTGAATCCGGATTGCGGTATGTCTTTCCGGCAGAACCCGGAGCCGTACAGCGCGGCCTGGCCACAGCCATCAGCGGTCCGCCGCTGAATAAGCAGTTTGCAGCGGAAGTGGGTTTTGTCTGGCCATGGGCAGAGGGCAAGGAGCGAGGTCAGGCCATCGCGCCCCTGCATCCTGGTGTAGCGCAAGCCTGTTTGCAAGACCCTGTATTATACGAAATGCTCACGCTCGTCGATGCTATTCGTTTAAATCGGGCCCGAGAAAGGCAAGCCGCACTGGCAGAACTGCGTAAACGCATTTTATCTGAATAGTCCGGCAGCAAGCATAGAATGGTACAGGCATAAAGATGTTGAATAAAACGGCAAGTATTGAACATGTTATTCTGATCGCTCGTGCCTTGGACACTCTTAACGACAAGGTGGTTTTTGTTGGTGGAGCTGTAGCAGCCCTCTATGTAAATGATCCTGGCGCTCCCGAGATGCGACCAACAAAAGACATAGACATAGTCGTTCAAATTGCATCATCATTAGAGCTCGAGCAATTGACAGTACGTTTGTTTAAACTTGGTTTTCAGTTCGCCAAAGAAGAAAAAGTAATGTGCCGTTTTGTGTATAATGATATCCTTGTGGATGTCATGGCAACCGAACGTATCGGTTGGGCACCGGCGAATCCGTGGTTTAAGCCGGGTTTTGAGCAAGCCGAACTCCGGAAGCTAGGGGATGTTCCGATTAGAATTATGCCATTCCCTTACTATTTGGCTTCAAAATTCGCTGCATTTAAAAGTCGCGGCTCGGATCCTAGAACAAGTCATGATTTTGAAGATATCGTTTACATCCTCGATAACCGGATAAATGCAATCACGGACATCCAGCAAGCCGATCAAAACGTGAAATTGTTTATACGTGACGAGTTCATAGAAATTTTAAACGATGAAGAAAAACTGGAAGCCATACGCGGCCATCTCGAACCGGCCACGCAGAAGGCGAGATTTGACCGGCTTGTAAAACTGCTGACCACGCTGGTAAGTTAAAAAAGTAGACATTGAATGCATTTGAGGAATAATCTAAAGGTTCGGCGTTATCAGGCATAAAGCCGAGGCAAATAAAAATTGCTTTAGTTTGAATGCTCTATTTGTGCATTTTGCGCATTTCGTAGTTGCAAAAGGTTTAAAAATCTGTCCGTGTGATCAATCAAAGTTGGACATTTTACGATGGTTAGAAAACAAAACAGGCGGCGGAGCATCTCCGTCGCCTGTTTTGCTGTTGAGAAAAAAATTACATGGACACCGGCGGGGGCGCGGGTTCGTCCGGACGGCCGGCGTTGCGCACCGGCACCAGGATCATGATCAGCGAGATCAGGATCAGAACGACCAGACCGATAGAGATGGGCGCTTTTTCAAAGATTCGCCACAAATCGATCTGGGCTATCTTTAACGGTGCAAAAGCCAAACCGGTGAGCGCTTCTCCGGCGATGAAACCGGCAGCGAGGAGAATACCGACGTTTTCCACACGGGCTTTTTGCGCGGCGTTGAACCCTTTCTTTTCACAGACCATGTCAACGATGCCCTTGACCGCGCCGCCGACAAATATGGCAAAGGTGGTTTCCAGCGGCAGGTACATGCCCACCGCCACCAGCATCGGGCTGCGCACCTGCATCAAAATAAAAGCCGTTCCCAGCAGCATACCGCAGATAATCAACGGCCAGGACATCTGTCCGCCGACAATACCCTGCGACAACATGGCCATCAATCCCGCCTGAGGCGCCGACAGCTTGGGACTGCCGAATCCGCCGTCGTACCCTTCTTTGACGCCCTGAGCTATGTCGGCCTGATTGAGGAAATGCAGCACACCGAACATGACCAGACCGGCAATGACCACGCCGATGAGGTTGCCGATCTGCATCTTCCAGGGTGTACCGCCCAGAATGTGTCCAGCCTTGAGGTCCTGCAGCATTTCACCCGCAACCGCAGCAGCGACGCAGACGATGGCCGCAACGCCCAGCACAGCAGCGACGCCGGCATGGCCCTGGCTGACGCCGATGGCTACCAGGATGAGGGCCGTCACCACCAGCGCTGTGAGCGTCAGGCCGCTGATGGGATTGTTGCTGGAACCCATGATGCCCACCAGGTAACCGGAAATGGCGGCAAAGAAAAAGGCGAGCACGATCAGCACGGTTGCGGCGACGACGGCCACCAACAGGCTGGTGCCAAAGATAAATTTGGTGACAAGGAAGGTGATCACCGCCGCGGCGAGAATGCCGATGATGATCCAGGAGAATTTAAGGTCTTTTTCAGTGCGCTCATGAACAACTGCGCTTCCGGAAGCCGCTTTCTTGACGTCCGTGACCGAGCGGCTGATGCCGGCGATGAGGCTCTTGCGCATTCTGAACAGGGTGAAACCGGCGCCCATCAACATACCGCCGATGGCGATGGGTTTGACAATGTAGCGCCAGATGGCGTACATCTGAAACACCGGATCGCTCACTTTGGCGGTGGCGTCCGTCAGGGTCAGAGTGGAATCGAGTCCCATGAGATAGTTGGCCCAGGTCGACAGAAAATCCGGCGTAAAGGAGGGGGAGAGGAAGTACATGATGATGGGAGTCAACAGGCCCCAGGCCATCAGACCGCCGCTGAAATTGAGCGCGCCCAGTTTGGGCCCGATGATGTAGCCGACGCCCATGTAGGCCGGACTGATGCCGGGCGAACTGATCAGGAGGCCGCCCTGTCCCGGAATGGCGGTGCCGGTGATGGTCTTTTTGGCAAAGGTGATGAAATGTTCCCAGGTCTCGGCAAAGAGTTTGAATTCGGCAAGGGCTTTGACGAGCGCGCCGCCCAGCATGGCGCTGAACAGGAACTTTGACCCGGTGCCGGAGGTGCGTCCGGCTTTGTGAATTTCGGCCGCAGCGATGGATTCGGGATAGGGGAGGGAGGTGTCTTCGACCATCACGCGGCGCAGCAGGGCGACGAACATGATGCCCAGCACACCGCCGGCGATCAGGATCACCGTGGCGGTGAGGTAATTGGCGGTGGTGTAGAACGGCCGCCACAATCCAGCCACATAGAAAGCAGGCACGGTAAAGATGGCGCCGGCGGCCACCGATTCACCGATGGAACCGACCGTTCGGGAGAAATTTTCTTCGAGGATGGAACCCCTGAAGAGCCGCAGGATGGTCATGCCGATGACCGCCGCCGGATAGGTCGCAGCGATGGTCATGCCCGCTTTCAGTCCGAGATAGGCATTAGCCGCACCCAGCACAACACACATGATCAGCCCGATGATCAGCGCGCGGATGGTGAATTCGGACATGTTGGAGTTTGGCGGAACCAGAGGCTGGAATTTTTTATCGGACATAAGGTCTCCTTTTGCTGGTGATAACGATTTAGTATATAATCATTTTTGCAATAGATTTCGTCTGCATTGCATGAAAGATAATACAATTCAAATTGTAAAGCAAGTATGATATCCGGATGTGGAGTTTTATTCTTTGCGATGTGAGGTGGTGGCGTATTCGGTGATACAAGGTTTGCTATTTTTCAGCAATAGGGGTTTCGTGCGTCGCTACGCGACGCGATTTGTTGGCTATCGAGTCCAGGCGTTGAAACGCCTGGCTACCTTCGCAGGGTCGCTACGCGACCGGTGTCATCGAATCCATATACGGTTTGGTCGAATAGAATATGCCTACCGAGTCGCGCCCGGGAGGCGGCTCCATCGATACTTTCGCCGGTAGCAGGGCATGGTGACGAGAACAAACTGATTTTTGCCAGACTTTTCTGCCGGCAGGTCCTCTGCTTATCCGGTCAATCCTGTCGACCAGGCTCTCAATCTCCTGTCGGAATGTGCAGCGGCGAGAAAAAGGGTTCTCTGCCGGCAAGTCTATTGCTTATCCGGTCAATCCTGTAATCCTGTCAAAACGCTCTTAATCTATCGGACGGATCTCGACTGTCCAGTCAGGATGGTCGTACTGCGCATAGGCGTAGTGGCCCTTGCTGAGCGGGCCGGGATTGATGATGCGGGTGGTGCCGATGGCGCCGACGCCCACTCCTTCATGAATGTGGCCACAGAAAACCAGGCCGGGCTTGTGC
>CAZISM010000012.1:0-1568 GCA_964541895.1 uncultured Cytophagia bacterium | reverse complement strand
GCCGACGCCCACTCCTTCATGAATGTGGCCACAGAAAACCAGGCCGGGCTTGTGCTCTTCAATAAACGCCCTGATGGCGCGGCTGCCCACATGGCGGCCGAACATGACGCGGTCGTTGACCGTTTCATACGGCGGCTGATGGGTGACGAGTATTTTCGCCATGCCGTCCGGCACCTGGGCAGCGGCGGCCGCCAGTCCGGTTGCGAAATCCTCTTCCGTCGTTTCATTGGGGGTCCGACCCGGTCCGGCCAAAGATTTGCTCATGCCGAGAAAAGCATGGCTCTGGCGCACCAGACACGTTTTATCAAGGCTGATATTCAACTCTTTCAAATAGTGATCCACACCCGGATGGTCGCAATTCCCGGCCACCGCCAGAACCTCCGGGCACCAGCGCCGCACCGCGTCCACCACCTCTTCTGCTTCGTCGCGGCCGCCGAAATCGGTGAGATCACCGGTGATCAGGGTCAGGTCTACTGGCCCGCAGGTACGATACAGCTTTTCGAGTTTATCGGTTCTGCCGTGCAGGTCTGTTATGCTGACGATCTTCATCTCGCATGTCCTGTGCTATCTTGATTTGTTCACTTGCTCTGTGATTCGTTTCACCAGAATCTCTTCGACCTCTTGGGCCCATGGCCAGAGTCCGTAATAGATCATGGAATTCGCCGGTTCATAACCGCCCTCTTCCATGATGCGAAGGGAGGGAATGTAGGCAAAGACATCGTTGCTGTAGCCGACCAGCCACAGCTGTTCGGCCGGCGGAATCTCACGGCGCAGGCGATCCGCATAATCCACCACCACTTCGCCGGCCAGAGCCACCAGGGTCAAGTCCTTGCCCCACTGAACGACTTCAATCGGATACTCATAATACTTGGGCAGTTTGCCTTTGCTGTTCAATTTTTCCAGCAGCCCTTTAGCGTTGCGCTGAACATATTTATCCTTGTCCTGCAATTTCGCTTCCAGCTCCTGGCGGGTCGGCGGCGTCGAAAAGGGCAGCTTGACATGATTCAGGCGGGTGCGCAAGGGTCCGGTCACCGGACGTACAGCTCCCGATAAAGCTGTGTTCACCGCAGCGGCCAGGCTCTGTCCGTGTGCTATGGCCAGTTCCATGGTGCCGCGCGGATTTGGATTGGTATCTCCGGCAAATCCGGCCATGAACAGGGCCACACTGCCCGGGTATGTTTTCTCCAGCTCTTCCTCGGCGACGCCGGCATAATCGCCGTGAATGAGATAATTGTTACCGGTGAGAGTGGTATTGTGACAGGCATAGCTAAAGAGTACGGCCAGCACAGCCTGGTCGGCAGCGACCATCTTTAATACCGGCACACTGTGATCCACCGGACCTGTGTCGTTGACGCCAATGACCACGCCGCTCTCTTTCTGCTGCCGCCGGTTGACGCCGAAATGGGCCTCACCGATGGCCGTATGCAGAGAGGCCGGTTTCATGTTCTGCAGGGCAACGTCCACCGCTTCATGAATGCGCTTCCAGATCGTCAGCACGTACTGATTGACCGCGTAGGACTGTTCGCTGTTGAGATCGTACATGAGACTGAGGGATTCGCGGATAACCG
>CAZISM010000011.1:44564-77190 GCA_964541895.1 uncultured Cytophagia bacterium | reverse complement strand
GAGATGAGCATCGGCAGTAACGATGGCGCCAAGGTGTGGATTAACGGCAAAGAGGTTTATTCAGTACACCCGCCCGGCGGCCGCAGTGCATCTCAGCGTGACCTGGTGCACGTAAATCTCAAGGCAGGGAAAAATCCTGTTCTGGTCAAGGTGGAGAATCTCGGCCTGAACTGGCAACTCTATCTGGCCTTCCACGATCAAAAGCGGGCATTGCGCTATAGCATGGAATAGGAGCATTCGATGAAAAAACTAGCGCCGACCATGATCCTTACAGGTTTGTTCCTTGCTCTGTCAAGCAGCGTATTTATTCAATGCTCACCCCGACAGTCACCCATTTCGGAAAAAGAGTGGGATTCTTTACCGGCAGATGGTCCGACCTTGTCGAGTTTTGAACGTGTTGTTTGCAGGTCCGGGGCCATAGAATCCGAGCGGTATGCGGCGGATGAATTTATAAGACTTTTCCACGAGTTCACCGGAAAAGCGCTCGCTCCCGATAGTACCGACACGCAAAACGGCAATATCATTTTTATCGGCGTTGATGCGGCAGCCGGCGCCGGAATGCAGGCCGACGCGACAAAAATGAATGATGAAGAATTTAAAATTGAAATTGCCATGGACAAGATAGCCATCTATGGCGGGCGTCCGCGTGGCACACTCTATGGCGTCTACGAATTTTTTGAGAAATATGGCGGTGTGCGTTACCTGACCTCCGCGCATACTTTTTATCCATCGGCGGGAAAGGATAAGGAGTTTAGAATTAAAGGGCGCAGCTACAGCTATCATCCGCCCTTCGCTTTCCGCTGGTCCTATTATGGCGAAACAAATAGCGATCCCGCCTTTGCGGCACACGTGCGTACAAATACGGTAAGCGGGCCTGAAAAACTTGGTGGCATTACCGGCTATAGACTGGTGGGCCATAATGTCGCCTATCTTGTTCCGCCTGCTGTATTCGGCAAAGAACATCCGGAATATTATGCGTTGGTGAATGGGCGGAGAGTATTGGATCTCGAGGGCGGCGGGCCGCAGTTGTGTATGACGAACCCGGACGTGCTTGAAATTGTTGTCAAGGCCACCCTGGAAGCTATTGAGAAAAATCCGGATGTAAAAAACTTAAACATCGCTCAAATGGACAATGGCAGCTATTGCACCTGCGAGTCCTGCGCGGCCATAGATGCCAGCGAAGAATCCCATGCCGGGGCTACGCTCGCTTTTGTAAATGCCGTGGCTGAACGCATCGAACAAACACATCCCGAGGTGATGCTTGGGACGTATGCGTACCAGTATACGCGCAAGCCTCCAAAAACAATCAGCGCACGCGATAACGTATTGATTCAGTTGTGCAGCATCGAATGCTGTGACTTTCATGCGATTAACGATCCCGCTTGTTCGTTAAACCAGGAATTCTGTCAAGACATGCAGAGGTGGAAGGAAAAAGCGAAAAATATTTTTATCTGGCATTATAATACAAACTTCCGGGGCTACCTGCTTCCATTCCCTAATCTGCGCAGTATTGGAAAAAGTGTTGACTATTTTGCAAACAACAACGGACGCGGCGTATTCATGCAGGCAGCCGGCAACGGTTTTTCCACGGAGCTGAGTGATCTGCGCAACTATGTGATGTCACGCTGCCTTTGGAAACCGGGTCGTGACAGCTGGCAGGAGGCGCTGGACTTTTGCCGGCTGCATTATGCCGAGTCTGCCCAGCCCATTATCGATTACCTTACCTGGTATCATGATCTCGTTGATGAAAAGGGCAAGCATCCGACCTGTTTCCCGACCGAATCTTCATTATGCATCAACACTGAAACGGCGCCGCGTATTGGCGAGTATTTTGACAAGGCACTGGCATTGGCGCAATCCGATCAAGTCCGTTCCCGGGTTGAAAAGGCAGCGTTATGTGCCTATCGTGCCAAGCTCAGCGTCGCTTCCATGGAGCCAAAGTATGCGAATGGTCTCTGCAAACCATCCCTGAAAGACGGCGATGAAAACGTGCTTGAGCGCTATGCAGAATTATGCGCAAAGAATAAAGTCAGCATGGAAAATGAGCGGATACGTAATGATACCTATCTGGAAAATCTGCGAAAACTTTTCGCCGGCCTGCCTGCGGTTTGTCTGGAAAATGACTTTTGGCGGGTAGTGGTATTGCCGGAAAGTAACGCAAAAATAGTCGAGATGACGTACAGGCCTACCGGGCGGAATGTCATTCAACCCGCCCGCGCGCTGGATCGTTTTCGTTTCGAAGAATGGGTACTCCAGGGTGATGGCCCGAAAGCCGATGGGATACTGGCCTATAAAGTAATTGAAAAGAGCCCTGAAAAAACAATACTCGCGCTTACGGCAAACGATGGTGCACGAATTGAACGGACTATCAGCCTGACCGGCGACGCGATTCATTTTGAAACAGCATTGACAGCACATACAGCCCGGCCGTTCGATTTTCTGGTGCATCCTGAATATGACGCCGGCTCGGATTCGTCCAGTCCGCAAGAAATAGGTATTTATGTCAAAGGGGAGGAATGGCGGCAGGTTAACCGGGATTGGTCGAATGCCAAACCAACCGAGGAGCAAAGTGCGCGCATCAAAGGAGGTCTTAAAGGCGGCTCATTTGCCTACTTTAACCAGAAAGCCGGCTTTGGAGTTGAACAGCGTTTTAAACCAGGAACGTTCGAGGATATTATGCTTTTCTGGGAACCCGATCGAATTCAGATAAACCTGCAAATGGCCCCCACGGTTAAAAGCCTGAAAGCGGGGGAGCAGTCTGGATTCGCCTATAGTGTGCATTATCTGGATCGAGCTCCAGTCAGCAGCTATTAGCCGTGCAGTGATCAGCGGGGTCTTACCAGGTTAACTCATGGATATACATCGTGACATCTCTACATGGAGTGGTTTTACGCTCAAAATTTTACAGAATTGTAAACGCGAATGGCGATAGGCCTCTACCATGAATGACATGCTCTAATCAGAGATAATTCGAAGCAGTCAGATAGTACAGTCGATCACTTCTGGTTGCTTGGAATTCATTTGCAGCGGTATAACATTGATGCAAAGGCTTTTTTGCAGCAAAAGCATTTCAAACCAGTTGCATATAAAAGTTAGTCTGGTCCGGCCCCATTTTTTGGGAGACAAAGGGTGAGGAATGAAAATATCAACTATTTGCTGCGGTCACGATCCTGGCGCTTCATGCGGGACAGGACTGTTCCACCGGGCGGTCGGCCTGGCGTCCTGAAATGGAACCGTTACCCAATACACTACAGACCTGGAACCAGCGACCTCGAAATCATCTATAGCATTCTGCTTGAGACTGACAGCACAGCGGCCTATCGCGTCCCCGCAGAAATCAACCCGCAGGTCATCCTGGACATTGGTGCCAACATCGGTGCTGCGTCAATCTATTTCGCGCGGTTGTTCCCGCAGGCGCACATCCATGCCTTTGAGCCGGTTTCGGACAATTTCACATTACTCGCCCGCAACGTAGCACCTTTTCCTAATATTTACATGCATCAAATGGCGCTGGGCGGAAAATCCGGCCGGCTACGGTTGCTGGCCTCCATATCGCCGCACAATTTGGGTGGATTTTCTTTCTATACGGAGGGAAGTGATCCCTGCCGCACTCTTGAAGTTGAAATGAAACGCCCTGACGCCTTACTCGCCGATCTCGGCATCCCGCAAGTTGACCTCATTAAAATTGACACCGAGGGTGCAGAATACGAAATCCTGACCTCATTTAGTGAATCTGTGCTCAGCAATGTAAAATGGATAACAGGGGAGCTGCACGGCGAACGGGATGCCGACCTGCTCGCATTTCTTTCCCGCTGGTTTGATTGTTCAGTCAATAGAACGGTCAATAGCCGATTGAGTACTTTTACTGCCAGAAATAAGAATTTTGGGATCGGGCCCAAATAGCCCAATGATATACATCGTGATATCTATAAAAAACTGTAAAAACAGGCCTTAAATTGCATAAATTGCCCTAAAATTTACTTTCTAACCAGAGTCTGAGCTGCCACAAGCGAATCGGCACTTTTTATCCGGCAATATTTGGCAAATTACAATCCGCTGTTACAACAGTGCCTGATGCTCCAGCGCCGAAGTGACCGCTTTCGCCGGCTGCAGGAAGCGGCAAAGCCTGACGACGTAACGCTCCAGGCCCCCTCTATAGCATGCTGTAACAGGAAATATTTGGAAGGAATGGAAAAGTGCAGCCGATCCTATCACTGCAGGAAGGAATTCTGTGCCGCTGCTAGTCATCTGAAATCGTCATGCTCTCCTCAAAGCTTGCCACTTGCTGCGCAGTCTCTCCATGGAACGGTGCGGGAATAAAAAGAAATACCATCTGCCCCAACGAGCGCGTTGTCTGTACGTTTTCGCCCATTGCAGATAGTTTTTCATCTGAGCGGCATGTTGCCCATTGGTCGCTTTATTGAATTCCTCGCACAGATAGATCGTATTCTGGTACCACTCTTTATGATAGTGCTTGAGTTGCCCTGTCAGGCTGCCGGCATGTTTGCGATAGACCGACATGACCTCGGGCAAATACCCCAGCGGACCATGATGCGCGCACCACATGCGAACCAGCCGATCCGAATGGATAATTCGCGCACGCCATTCCGGAGCGCTGTTCAGGATCGCACTTTGTCCCATGATGCTCGACGTCGGCAGCGTCAAGTTGTACGCCTCCTCAAATGCCAGCAAAGGCTTCAGTTCGGACGAATAAAAATATCGTACATAATAATTATCCTCCCGGACCACAAAGGCATTATGAAAGCACAGCGGGACCTCGGGATGCGCTTCCAAAAAATCGACCTGCCTTTGCAGTTTCAGGGGATTGTTCCAGTAATCGTCCCCATCGCAGGTAGCCTGATATTTTCCCCGGCAGGCCTGCTGGACGCTGAGGATGTGCTGCATCAGGCTCTTGTCTCTGCCGTTGATGATGACGTTAATTCGATCCGGATACTTTTCTTGATACTCCAGCACGATGGACTGCGTCCTGTCGCTGCTGCTGTGCTCGCCCAGGACAATTTCAAAAGGAAAATTCGTCCGCTGCATCAGAACGCCTTCGAGGCACTGACTGATAAACGATTGATGATTATAAGCATATATTTTGACACTGACTAGCGGCTGCATTTCGCTCAACCTTCATCTCAGCTGTTCAATATATGTCAAGTCCGACGTTTGTGTTAAGGCGGCGGGTCTTTTCATGACCGGCGCGTTACGAAAATCCATTGTCAAACCTGCTGGGCTTTCAGGACACCGGCGTGATGGTGCCACCACTACAGAGGAGTTTTGCATTCATCGCCTTTGCCAGTCGCATGAGGCAGGTGGATGTGGGTGCCCACAAGCCTGGTACACCATATCGCCATGGATAAAAACCTGACAGAGAAGCAAAATAAGGAGTGTTACGATTGACCGAATTTCATTGCTTATGCTTTAATCCGCAAATGACCTATGCCATCTTTGATCAGGATTTTGGTGCCGTAGGGAACAGAAAGTCTCTGGATCTGACGTAGACTCTTCTCATGACGGCTTAGCCTCGGGAGGCCGTTTCGGTAGCGGGGAAGATCAAACCCCAGTTCAACCGGATAGAGCCTGACCTTCATATCCCGGCGTATTTCCAGGCTGACGATGACCCCGTTCCAGGCCTCGGGGTCTGCGCACAAGCCGACGGTACCCTTTCTAGTCCTCTGTTCCATCGCCGAACCAACTCCATCATCCGCCGACAGGGAATATTTCTCATAGAAATCGGCCGGCAGGTGTGACACGGTTTCGTTTTGAAAAATAAAATTCCCCAGACCGTAAAAAATGATTCCCTGGCGATAGATTTCAATCCCGCGCAGTACGTGCGGCCCGTGCCCGGCTACCACGGTTGCTCCTGCGTCGATGCAGGATTGGGCAAATGAACGGATAAATTCGGGTGGATATTTTTTGTCGTTTTTTGAGAACTGATGCGAGTGGATGGTGACCATCACGTAATCGGACTGCTTTTTGGCATCAACAATTGACTTTGTGATCCGCTCCATATCCTTTTCCAGGGGAGTGGTATGAAGCAGATGTTTTTCTCCTTTGATAAATGCAAAACCGGCGAACTTCTGCTCCTCGCCGGGCAAGAGATACCCTTCTTTAGCCGCCTGATCGTGATAGTCGTTAATACCTGTAGCCTGAGCTATTCTTTGCAGATGATGATAATCCTCCTCCGGAACTTGATAAACCGATTTATGCCGCAACGGATTAATCCCCGGCCTTCCTGGCATGTCCTTCTTCTGATGTCCGGCGGCATCAGAGTCATGAAACGAACTGGTCGCGCCAATTACGGCAATCCTGCCGTGTGAGCATTCGATAAAGGCGGGAGCGCTGGCATCAGCCAAATTCTTACCTGAACCGACCTGCTGAATACCATTTGATTTTAATACCCGCAGCGTCGCCAGCAATCCCGGGTGCGAGTAATCCATCGAATGATTATTGGCCGTGTTCAGGATATTAAAGCCGAATCGTTTCAGGTCGGCCATGCACTGAGGCGCGGCCATTGCCCAGGTTCCCCCGGGAAAAGCGGACGGATAGCCTTCGCGGTCATGAACGGTAGTCTCCAGATTTGCAAACCGTACTTCATGTGCGTTGATCAGGTTCACGATCTCCTTAAATCCATCATATCCGTTGTCCGGAATGGATCGGGAAATAAAAACATCGCCAACTAGTACAATTCTGATCATCTAGTCTCTTTTTATGCTGGTAGCGGGTCTCCCGGCAACGATATCGTCATCAGGAATCGATTTGGTCACCAGGGAACCGGCGCTGACATAGACATTATTACCAATATGTTTTACTTTGCCTGAAATGGTCAGGGCACCCTGCCCGATAAAAACAGAATCTCCGAGCGTTGTATATGCGCCTATGGTTGCGCCTCCGGCAATAAAACAACCTGGCCCGATGGTATTGTGGTGAGAAATATTAACTCCCGACAAGATGACCGTGTCTCGTTTGATCCATGAATCGGCCTGGACATGTGAAAAAGCACCGATGCATACGCCTTCTTCGATCCTGGCGAATCTGGAGAGAACGGCCGTTGGATGTATGATGGCCGGCAATCGGCCATTCTTTTGGCGGATGTGCTCCGCCAGGTCCATTCTTATTTTTCGATCGCCCATCGTCAACATCAGATTCAGCTGAGACAGATTGTTTTTATCAAACAGATCGCTGAACGACCCCAATATCGTAAATCCATGCTCCACATCGCCGGTTCTGTCGTCATTGTAATGATACAATCCTGAAACGGTGTAACCGGACTGTTCGGCCAGGTCGATAAATACAGGGGTGTTCCTGCCTACGCCCAGCAGATATATCTCTGTCATCTTTTCCACTCATTAACCACAGGTTTGCGTTTCCCGGAGGACAGTACGGGGATATCCTCCACAAAACGAATTTCGATATTGGCTCGCTGGCCAAAAACGGATTCCATCTGCCGGCGGCAGTCCGACACATTCAGATCGCCATTCACTTTTAGCCGGAGCTCGTATGTATCGGCATCCTTCTGGATGAATTGCCATAATACAATTTCATCATAATTTTTCAGGATTCTCGCCAGCGCCATGGGGTGAACTGGGGCATGATCCACATCATATACCAAGTCCAGCAATCTGCCATAAATTTTGCGCAGCTCGGTAAAACCGTTTGTCCCCTGACCCGCATAGGCGTATAGCCCCGTATCCCCCGTATCATACCGGATCATGGGAAAAGCAAAATTGAATAAATCGGTTACGACGATCCGACACAACTCGCCCGGCTGCGCCGGTTCATCATGGTCCAATTGTAAGAATTCGAAATAATAACTGGCATGATTCAGAAGAAATGTTTCGTCATCGACACGGTCTTGTCCCAGAATACCCAGCTCTTCATTGGAATACCGGGACACCGATGCGCAGTTCAGTAGGGCGGACAGCTTGGCCCGGGTTGACGGTTGCAGCATTTCAGACCCGGCTATGGCGATTTTTAAACTGGGCATGGTCAGCGAACGTCGCTCGGCGTATTCTACCAGCCTGTCGTACCAGCTCGCATATCCCCAAAGAGCCGTGATTCGCTTGCGGTTGACCAGGTCTGTCAATTTTTGCAGCATGTCATCATCCATCTTGCTGCAATCAACCGCATAAATATTTTCCATGAACGACTGCATCCTGGATTTGCTGTGCCACTTGGTCCAGATTCTCAGCTGAGCCATTTTCTCATGCGACTTGTATCCGGCAAGAGTGCCAAAATATTTCAGTTCAGCCACTCTTCTGTTGCGCTTCCTCAGGTCCTGCGGAACAGCCAGAGGCATGCCCGTAGATCCGCTTGTTCTCTGAATATGCATTTTGCCCTGATGAAAGGGAACATCGGCGACCGGTACACAAATATCTTTATAATTTTTTCTGATGAGTTCTTTATTCATCACTGGCAGGGAGAAAAAGTTATCTGTGGGCCATGAGGCATAGAACCTGGAATGCGCTTTGGCGTGACGGAGCAGATCCTGCAAATGCTGTGCCTGCCGACCGCTATCTTTGCTTTCCAGGATTCGCCTGATATCCGTATAGTGCTGCAAGACCGGCCGACCTTTCAACCGGTCGTTGGCCCAATACAGATTACGCTTAATAAATCCGTCGAGACTCATAATAAAAAAGTATTTGGAATGAATGCAGGTTTTGCGGAAGCGATGAATTCATCCGAAGGGCACTAAAAGCCTTCCGGCCACTCGGTATACACTCTTACCATGCCGAATCAACTCACATATATATCTTGTCGACAAATTAGCCAATCAGAGCCGAAAAATCAAGCAAAATTGGCGGGAGGAGTCTGAGATGCCACAAGCGAATCGGCACTTTTTATCCGGCTATCTTTCATTCATCACACTCCTCGGTTACAACAGTGCCTGATGCTCGAGTGCCGAATTTACCGCTTTCGCCGGCTACAGGAAGCGGCAAAGCCTGACGACATAACGCTCCAGGCACCCTCTATAACATGCTGTAACAGAAAATACTTGGAAGGAATGGAATAGTGCAGCCGATCCTTTCATATTGCTTAGAATTCATTTTTAGGGGCAAAAAATCGATACTAAGGGCCTTTTTTGCATAAACAAACAGTTCAAACCTATTACAAATAATAAGTTAATTTGGTTTGACCCCGATTTTCCTCTAAATTCCCATCTCCTCCACCAGCCAGTGCAGCAGCGGATACATATTACCATAGTGCTGCAGGCAAAAGTCCACCAACTCTGGCGTAAATAAAATATCCAACAGCGGCAGCTCCAGTACTGTATAGATGGTATTGAAACAGAGGTATCCGGCGCGGTCAGGGGGCACGTCGTACCCAGGCGGGATGCGTTTATAGTGGTGCCCGCCCACTACATAGGATGATGCACCTTGAATCTTTTGAATGGCCTGCACGAGTTTGGGGCCGCTGATGGGGCTGGCTACCGCCTGACGATAGCGTTCCAATCCGGCTTTAGTAAATTCATAAACGCCATTGTACAAGGCGAAATGATCCCCTTCGAGATGAAAATAGAATCCCGGCCGCTGATTGCGTTCCGCCGCCCCATACCAGAAAAAGATGCCCAGATTGGTTTTATAAGGGCTCTTGTCCTTGCTGAAGCGGACGTCGCGATAAATCCGAAAAATCGAACCTTGTCCGTTGGTGCGCGGATCGGCATGAATATCGCCGTATTTTTCCTGCAGCCTGGCACCCAGATCCAACACCAAACGCTGCGCATAGGCCAGCACCTCGTGTTGATAGCGGAGTTTGTTCGCTTCAAACCAGGTGCGATTATTGTTTTCCCGCAATTCCATCAGAAATTGAGTCGTATCCCGGGAAAAGCCATGGAACGTTTCGTTTGACATGGTGAGTCTCGTTGTTAAAATATCATTCAACCTGCGACAAAGATATGGATTATACCCGGATAAAAAATCGCGTGATGGCGGAACAAAAGCGACGGTCATCACACCCAGAACCCTCTAATCCCAGCGGCCACCCCGACGTTGCCTGTCCGCCGCAGAGCATTTCAGGGCGATACGATCTCCCCAAGATACCTCGCCCGGTTCGTATCCGCCGCAGCAGATAGGACGGCTGGTGGCCAACAGCCGAGGATGGTCTTTCCGCTCCCGAAAACCAAAAAGCTGACCGTTGAATGCCGGGTCTAGTTTACCGGGATTTAATCCATTCGCAAACATACCCTTGGGCGTCTTTGTCCAGAATTCGAAAACCAGATACTCCTGATTTTCCCGGGAAATCCGGCAGGTTAACCTGATTCAATGTACTGCAAAGAACAAGCTTTGTCAAACTAAATTTCCTTCTCAGGCAGATGGGCAGATGCTCTGCTCCTTGTTACCAGCAAGCGACTCCATTACCGGGCCGGCTCATCACTTTATACTCCTTTTCTCTCACCTGAAGGACCACTAAAAAATATGCAGCGTTGGATTTTAAATTAGAATTTAATACATTGGCTTCCAATAACCAATCCGGAATCATTTTCAGAATGGCCTTTTTTTATGAAACGTTCCAGCGCCGTTCAATTATTGATTGTGGCCACCAAGCTCTATAACCACAGCTATGGAAGGTGGTATCGTCGTAAAGGAACGAAACCGTTAAAACCGAACTGGACCGCATTCGCCGAAGTGCAGGTCAAAAAACTCGTCATGTTAATACCCCACCCGGATGACGAGGTGATCGGCTGCGCCGGTTTGATCATAACGGCCACCGAACAACAATGGCCGCTGTGCCTGGTCTATATAACGGATGGCAGTTATGGTTTCTCCAGTGATAATCGGGACGCCAGGCGTCAGCAACGCATGGACGAAAGCCTGCTGGCAACCGATTTTCTCGGAAGGGTTACGAACCGTCATTACCTCCATTTCCCTGATGGCGAGAGCTGGATTCAGCGTCAGGACGAATTATTGAATATTTTAATCCAGGAACGGCCGTCCCACCTTCTGCTACCGCATCCCGTGGATCCGCACAGCGATCATCGTCAGACCTTTCAGGCTGTAGCCGCAATTCGTGAACGACTCGATCCGCAACCTGAACACATTTTTTACCAGATTCGCACGCCAATACCCGTTGAGCAGATCAACCTGTACATTGACCTGACCAACCATCTCTCTATAAAAAGAGAGGCGTTACGCTTCTTTGTATCTCAACAGCAAATCGATTTCGATCTGCTGTTGCATTTGCAGGCTTGCCAGGGGTATCTGAGCGCGGATGCCGGCCGATCTATCGAAGCCTACTATAGAACAGCGCCGGATTCCGAGAAACCGTACTGGCCTGAAGAAGGCAAAGCGCTGACCCGTTATCGCGATGTGTGGCCCGCCATATTCAATCCCAGAGCCTTCAAACGCCCTGGCGTCGATCGAACGATGGTATGGCTGCAGCGGGGCTACCTGTTTGCTCGTGACTGGGCCTATCGGCTGGGTTATAGACGATCCAAGCGGACCGAATTCGAAACTATGTATGCGCAGCGATCAGATCCCTGGGACTATGAGACCAGCCGCTACGAAAGCGATAAACGGAACCGGTTGCTGCAATATTTTGCCGGTAAACGATATGGTCGTCTGCTCGAATTGGGCTGCAGCATCGGCGTCAATACCGAACACCTGGCCGAGCACTGCGACCATTTGGCCGCTATTGATATAGCGGCCCCTGCCGTCAACCAAGCGAAGCAGCGATGCCAACAGCATTCTCATGTTCATATTTCCTGCATCGATTTTTTTGACTACAAAGCGCCGCCCTTTGATCTGGTGCTCTGCTCTGAAGTGCTGTATTACTGGTGGGATCCTCCGAGCCTGAGGCGAAAGCTGGCGCGCAAGCTGATGACCCTCACCAGGGCGCATAGCGAATTGGTTTTGGTTTGGGGTGGATTTCGCCTGGATCAGGACTGGAATGGTTTTCTGACCTCCCAGTTTCCCTTTCGTTTGAAATCCAGCGATTATTTTCCTGACGATAATCGGCCCTTTCGCATATCGATCTTTGAACGAACCACACCAGCCCAAAAGGATTAGCCATACGCACCCGTTCTCCCGCCGCGCCGGCCACGATTCAACCACGCGTGCGAATAAGATATTGAAAATGATTAACTTTATTAATACCTTTGACGATTGATTTTGTTTCCACGGCGGTAAAAGTGAGCACACGGTAGTGACGACCTGAGAAATTTAAATCATGAATTCAGTAACTTTAATCGGCGCAGGTCCGGCGGGACTCACTTGCGCTTTGGCGTTGACGCAACGGGGTGCAACCGTACAAATCCTGGAACAAGAGTCCATGGTCGGCGGACTCTCACGAACGTTGCCCCACAACGGCCACTTGTTGGATATCGGCGGTCACCGTTTTTTTACCCGATCTGCCAACGTCATGCAAATCTGGCAGGATCTTTTGCCCAACGATTTCATTGCCACGGCGCGAACGTCCAACATCTTTTTCCAGAATCGCCTGCTGACGTACCCACTCGAAAGCCTTAATATTCTGCAGCAGCTGGGGCCAGGCGAGACATTTCGCTTTCTGCTGAGCTATCTGCACAACTTGTTTCAGCCGGTTATAGCCATCGACTCTTTTGAAGGCTGGATGATCCGCCATTTCGGTCGTCGTCTCTATAGGGCCTTCTTTCAGGAATACACAGAAAAAATATGGGGAATACCCTGTCGCGAGATCTCCTCTGACTGGGCGCAGCAACGCATCCACGGGCTGTCCGTTGCCGGAATTCTTAAATCGGCTTTCCCTTTCCTCCCGTCGGCACAGACCGAACCCAAGACCGTTATCCAAAAATTTCACTATCCCGTGCGCGGACCGGGCATGATGTGGGAGGCGTGTGCGAATAGAGTTAGGGAAACAGGCGCTGAAATCCGAACCGGCGTTACGATTGACCAATTGACTCATCACAACAGAGCGGTACATGAAATTTCCGGCCAGGACAGCAGCGGTCGATCGCATACCTTCCCGGTCGAGAACGTCATCTCTTCCATGCCGTTGCAGCAACTGATCTTTGCCTTGCAGCCGGCACCGCCTGATTCCATTCTGCAAGCAGCTCGGCGTCTATCCTATCGGGATTACCTGATGGTCCTGCTGGTGGTAGGAAAAAAAGATATATTTGCGGATCAATGGCGCTATATTCAGGATCACGGATTCCGGGTCGCGCGAATTCAAAATTTCAAAAACTGGAGCCCCGCCATGGTCAATCACTTGGATGAAACCACTCTGGGCATGGAATACTACTTAAACTACGTCGATGAGGAATGGCAGTGGTCGGATCAACAATGGCGGGATTTGGCGGTGAACGAGTGTGTAAAACTTTCACTGATCGAGGCCGGTCAGGTACAGGATAGCTGCGTTGTACGAATCCGTCGAGCTTACCCGACCTATGATCTACACTATCGAGAAACGGTGAACCTTTTGCGCGAGTATCTGGAGCGTTTTACCAATCTCCAGACTATCGGGCGCAATGGGCTGCATCGCTATAACAACATGGATCACTCTATGCTCTCAGGACTGGCAGCGGCAGACCGGTTGTTTGGCGCTGGTTCGAGCAGTTGGGATGTGACGGCATAAAGCCTGCCTGAGCGAGCCGATCTATAAAAAGTAGGCCGCGCCCGGCCAAATCGTTCCGGCGCGGATGGCCCGGGGCGCCTTGGCGTCACAGGCAAACCGTGGCGAGGCTGACCACCCCGTCCAGTCTCACCGATAAGGTCCTGGCTGTGCCATCTCGAAACGGTAAAGAGGCCGTGGTCATCGAGTTGATCATGGAACAGCTGCCACGCTTCGATGGTATACAGCGAGTTCTCGGATAAAGAGAAAGCGCTGAAAACGCAATCAAAAAAGACCCGATGTAGACCTTGATGCAATCTGCCTACGATTCGCAAATAAGGCATTACAGCAGGACAAATTGAAAAAGTGACGGGATCGTTGTACGGTCTTGGGGCAAAGTAATTAAACACCGTACGATAAACGAGCCAAACTCTTCTGCATTCTGGAGCAGCCCTCGCGATGTGGTCTACAAATGTCGGATGCTTTCGAGGTGATGTCCGACTTTTGGTTCCGGCTTATCCGCGCTGGCCAATATCCATCGTTGAAATGGTGCCATTATTTTTTTACATTGTCGAAACAGATAATAACCCGTTGCCTGTAGCCGGCGCATCACTCATTATGGAAAAGCCCGCTTTTTTTCTCAGCGTTATCATTCCGGTTTACAATGGCCAGGAGCATCTCGGCGCCTGTTTGGACGCGCTGCAAAAGTCTCAATATGCCCATTACGAAACCATCGTGGTTGACGACGGCTCGACCGATCGTTCCGCGGAAATCGCCGCCCAATACCCGGTAAAAGTGCTTCGCCTCGACGAAAACCGCGGCGCCGGCGCCGCGCGCAACCAGGCCGTGGCTCATAGCCGGGGAAAGTGGCTCTTTTTTCTTGACGCCGACATCCTGGTGGAAACCAACACGCTCTCGGCACTGATCGCCTGCGTCGAACGACATCCCCACTTGGACGCCTTTTTCTGCAGCTATCAAGCCGAAACGCCGGTGAATTCATTTTTTTCGCGTTACAAAAATTATCAACATCATTATACGCACCAGACTTCCCAGGCCGAGGCGGTCACCTTCGCCGCCGGCTACGGCGCAATCAAAAAGGAGGTCTTTGTCCGCATGCGGGGATTTGATCCGCACCTGCGCTGGCTGGAAGACATCGATTTGGGTTATCGGCTTCATGCCGCCGGCTATCGAATCCGCCTGGAAAAAGACATTGTATTCACCCATTTGAAACGATACACCCTGATGGGATTGTTGCGGTCGGACATTCGGCACCGGGCGATCCCCTGGACACAGCTCATGCTGAAATACCGAATTGGTCGCAGCGATTTGAACACTAAATATCAAAATATTTTCAGCGTCTGTTGCGCCTGGTTTCTGTTCTGTTACCCTATGGCCGCTTTGGTTCGTCTGTGGAGCGGTACAGTATGGCTGGTTGGAGCCGCAGCTTTGTTGCTGGCTAATCACGGATTTTTGCGATTGCTTCTCCGACAGGCCGGATGGATCTTTACACTCAAAAGCGTGCTGATGCTTTGGTTCAACTATTTTTATAGCGGCGCCGGTTTGTTTTTGGGACTTGTCCATTATCGGCGGCGCAAAAAATAATTCAGCTGCCGGGCGGAGGGCGGTGTATGCAAGAATCGGTCGATGTTGTCTATACCTGGGTGGACGGCGCAGATCCAGACTTTGTCTCCAGCCGACTGTTATGGCAACAGCGGTTGTCGGTAGACCCTGCGCAAAACGACGTCTGCAGTCACCGCTTCCGCAACAACG
The DNA here is from genome assembly GCA_964541895.1 of uncultured Cytophagia bacterium. GTDB lineage: Bacteria > Zhuqueibacterota > Zhuqueibacteria > Residuimicrobiales > Residuimicrobiaceae > CAZISM01. Next base: position 61,890 of record CAZISM010000011.1, on the reverse strand, counting down.
ATGAAATACGTTTTTCGCTTCGCTCGGTTGCCAGCTTTATGCCGTGGATCGGCAAGGTCTTTGTGGTTACCAACGGTCAAAGGCCCAAGGGGCTTGCCTTTGATCAGCAGCGCCTGATTCTTGTCACTCATGAGCAGTTGTTCCCCGATCGCAACGACTTGCCAACCTTTAATTCCAACGCTATTGAAATGCACCTGCACCGCATCCCGGGATTGAGCCGTCGCTATCTCTATTTCAACGACGATCTGTTTATCGGACGCCCGGTTTTTCCGGAGGACTATTATTCAGCGCCCGGCAGGCGCTTTTATCTCGATCCGATTGCCCTTCATACCGATCCGGATCACGGCCGAGTCCATGACCGGGCCTATGCCTGCACGTACCAACATGTGCTGCGGGTAGTGCCGGAGGCCTCGGTGCCTAACTTGCCGGCCCACTGTCCCCAAATGTATGATCGCGATGTGATGACGCGGCTGGATGCGCTGTTCGCCGAGCAGATCCGGAAAACGTCCAGCCACCGATTCCGTTCTCCCGACGACCTGGTGTTGCGCATCGCCTATGCCGGTTTGCTCAGTACGTTAGCAGACGTGGAAATGAAAAGGCTGGAATTTGGCTCGAGTCGGTACAGCCTGGTGATTTTGGAGAAAAGATGGCGACCGCTGATCAAAGTTCTGCATCGATTACGCTATTACCCGCCCACTTTTTTTTGTATCAATGATGATCTGGACGAACAGTGGCAGGACCGAATCATCCTGTTCAGCATCCGGCGGCTGCTCTCGTCTCTGTTTCCCCAACCCAGTGTATATGAACGCGGCCGACGTTAAACGGCAGCCGACAGCCGAAATTGAGCAGAGTAATAGCGCAGCACCGTTTTGGTGGCATCATCCATCAATAACCGACCCTGGTGCAGCAGTAGCGTTCTGGGGCATAAACTTTCGATGACGCCGGCGTCGTGGCTGACCAGCACCAACGTACAACCGGCGGCGATCATCTCCCGTAACTTGAGCACACACTTTTCCTTGAATCGCAAGTCGCCGATGGACAGCACCTCATCCACCAGCATAATGTCCGACTGTAGCTGTGCGGCGATGGCAAAGGCGAGACGAACACGCATGCCGCTCGAAAAATGCTTGACCGGCGTATTAAGAAAAGACTCCAATTCAGAATATTGAACGATTTCATCGAATTTTTTTTCGATCTCTTTTTTCTTCAACCCGAGAATAGCGCCGCTGAGAAAAATATTTTCTCTGCCGGTCAGCTCTGGATGAAAACCCGTACCGGCCTCCAGCATGGAACTGACACGGCCGCGGATCTCGGCACAACCCTCCGAAGGTCGGGTGACACCGGCCAACACCCTCAGCAGCGCTGATTTACCGGCGCCGTTGGGCCCGATCAGCCCCACCGACTCGCCGCCGCGAATGGTGACGGAAATATCCTGCAGCGCCTGTGAGTACAGGTCCCGGGTCGCCGCTTTTTTTCGTTCCCGGCTCAACCAGTAATAGGGGGCCCGAAACAGTATTTCCAGGCGCTGGTGCATGCCGCCCGCATGCTTGCGATAGCGTTTGCCGATACCCCAGGTTTGAATGACTATCCCGCTCATACGATATCCGCAAAATAATCTTCCCTGCGACGAAAATAATAAAGCCCGCTGACCAACACCACTACGATCATTCCACAGTTCGCCAGCAGCGGCCATCCCGGCGTCGAGCCCACGCCCAGCAGCGACCACCGATATCCTTCAATCACACTGACCATGGGATTCAGATGATAGAGCAGACGAAAACGATCTGGAAAAAGATTGCTGCCGTACGCGACGGGTGAAATCAGCAGTCCCAGCTGCAGCAAAAACGGTAAGGCGTTGCGCACATCCCTGTATTTCACGTTCAATGAAGCCAGCCAGAGACCCAGGCCCAGCGTAAACGACAGGGTCAGCAACAGATAAAACGGCAGGGCCAGCATTCGCAGATGAAAGCCGATTTGATAATAAATCATCATCGCGATCAGAATCGCCAACGCGACAAAAAAATCGGTCAAGCCCGCCAGCACCGCTGCAATCGGCAGCACCAGTCTGGGGAAAGCCGCATTGGTGATGATGGCGCCGTTCTGCACAATCGAGTCGTTGGTCTTGGTCAACGCGTGCGCAAAATAGGTCCAGGGCACCAGGGCGCAATAAGAGAACAGCGCATAGGGCACAGGGCCGGAAATGGAAAGGCTCAGGCGGTTGAACACCAGGGTAAACACCCCCATGGTCAGCAGGGGTTGAATGATGGCCCAGGTAATGCCCACCACGGTTTGTTTATAGCGAATTTTGATATCGCGAATAATAAACAGATATATTAAATCGACGTGTGCCAACAGGTCTTTCAGATCAAGTCGCCACCTGACTTGATGGCTGTCAATTTTGCGTACCGATCGTTCCATGCGATTGATCATGACGAGCGTTGACCACCTTTCATATTGAGGCTGACGCCGGCCATCTGGTATCGAATCAGATTAGAAGTATCAACCGTTATCATGTGTGACGCTCCCAGCGAATATAATTGAACTTGTCCATCAGTAAACGCCCGGCGGCTTTCGGGCCCTGGGCCGCGATGTGTTGCAGGAGGAACCGCCGGCGATCGGCGCGACGCAGGGAGCGGTTATCGGGAATCGTGATCCTTTTTTTTGCGCCCGCCGGCGGCAAACACCCCAGCTGTTCATAAAAGTAGGGAAAGAACTGCCATCGCTGCAACACGCGATTTCTCGCCTCTTCCAGGGCCGGCAGGCGCCGCTGCCAATCGGATGGAGTGGCCGTCCGCCGGATGACCTCCAGGCTGGATTCGTACGAATCGGCATCGATGCGGATGAAAGAATCAGAGGGAAAATAATCCTCTAAATTTAAGCAGCCGTCGTAGAGCGGTACGGTCCAGCTTAAAAAGCAGTCTGCCAATTTTTCCGACCAATAGTCGGGTTGCCGATCATTTTCAATCACCACCGAATAGTAGTAGGGAGCCAATCCGTCCCATTTATCGTCGATATAGCGAATGCCCTTGCCGTAGAGATCGATCGGCGTCTGATCTGTCTGCAATCGACGCAAAAAGTGTATCCGTTTGCGGTGCATGGGCAAAAAGGACAATCGGCTGGTAACCCAGGAGAGCAGCCGCTCTTTGCGAACCGGCGCCAGGGTCACTAATTCCGCATAATCGCGGTTTACATGCCAGGGCAGCGCCGGATGGCTCTTGACAAAGCGGTTGACCGGCTGGACCGGCGTGTGACTGTAGACGCGCGCACACCACGGCAGATCCTTGATCATCCAATCGTGCAGGATCGGGATATACGGTTCCTGCATGACGCAGCCGATATGTTCCTCAGAACAGTGCACCGTTACAGTTTCATTACGTCGATTATTGAGAAACAGTACATAGTCGCAATCTACCACCGGATCAACGGTGAATTGAAGGTCCGCCCAACGACCGTCGCCCTGCGGCGTCTGTCGCAACAGGTTGGGCCATGCCCAATCTTTTATGATGCGTACCAACATGATCTAACGGCTCACCAGCTCATCGTAGAGAGTAATCAGTTTATTCCCCAATAAGGTCCAATCATATCGCTTCTCCACCCATCGGCGCGCACGCTCCGCCATGGCGCAGCGCTTTTCTTTGTCGTGCAACAGGGTGATGATCTGTCGGCTGAATTCAACCGGATCATCGGCGATCGCCAGATGAGTGCCCTTCTCCAACTCCAGCCCTTCGCAACCCAAGGTGGTGGAAACCACTGCCCGGCCCATGGCCATGGCCTCAAGAATTTTCAAGCGGCTGCCGCTGCCGGCCCGCAACGGGACGATGACCAGATCGGCGAGTTCATAATAGGGGGTCAGCTTCTCCACATAGCCGGTGACATGAAGAAGCGGATCCGCGGCGAGCTTCAGCAGTCGTGGAGCGGGTTCATGACCGACGATCCAGAGATGAGCGTCCGGCACCGTTTGTAACAGTAACGGACGGATAGAACGGCAAAAATAGAGCATCGCATCTTCGTTTGGCGGATATATCATCGAGCCGACAAACAAAAGATTTCCTTCATTCTTCGGCGCAGCTAAAATCGGCAAAGAGGCGGCATCGACTCCATTGTCAATCACCGATACCGATGCGCGAGCGTTTCGCCGTAACAGCCATTGGGCATCGCTCGTGGAGCAGGTAATCACCCGATCAAAATCGGATGCATGACGGGCTTCCCAATTACGCATCAACAGGCTTTTTACGGCAAACATCAGCCGGGTCGGCAAGGGCAAGGCCAGGTTGACCATGCGACGATACTGAACCGCGCCGATATTATGTAATGAGAGTACGGTTTTTCCGCTGAATCCTTTTGGTGTTGCGCGACGGTACGGCAACAGGAACGAATGTTCGATTTGAAAGATATCAAATTTTTCCGTGATCAGCAACTGCTGAATTCGTTCGAATATCAGTTTGGAAAAATAGGGCGCGGTGGCCAACGGGTCGCCGTCGCGCATCCGCTGCCAAACCGAGCCCAAATTTTTGCTGTTCGGTTTCGAATAGATCGGGAACAGCTCGACACGCTTGCACATCGACCGCAGCGAGGCCTCATCTGGCAAGTGAGCGCCTTGTTGATAAAGGCAAAGCAAGTGGACGTGATGGTACCGAGTGGTGGAGCGTAACAGATAATAATCCCGCTGCCGAAAGCCGGTGTCCGGCGGCCACGGCACACCCAGGGTCACCTGCAAAACCGACAATGGTCTTTTGGGAGAATTCATGCCAACTCGACAAGGATAGTTCGCAACTGTTCCGCGGACTGCGCCCAGCTATAATGGTTTTTAACGCGCTCGCGCGCCGATTCAGGAGTGTGCCGATCGTGATCAAGAATATCGCGCAGCATGTCGCTGCCAAGGCTCAAATCGGGCTGCCACCAGCGGCTGCCGCGGAACAGGCGTTCGGTGGGTCGATCCCATTCGAAAACGGCAGGAACCGGCCGGCTGGGAATCAACCAGGCGATCTCTTTGTCCAAATAGGTTTGATAGGCCGAGTGATCCGGCGCGATCAACTGCAGGCCACTGGCCGCCGCCTCCATCATCGGCAGATCCCAGCCTTCGCCAAAGGACATGCTCCAGTAGTGCGTGGCACAGGCGAAGAGTCGCGGCATGTCGGCCGGCGGCAAAATCCAATTGTGCAGGAAGAGGATCGGAGCGGCCTGGCCCCAGCCGACGCCTGCAAGCGCTTGTGCTTTGGCCAGGTCTGCAGCCAGTTTTTTTTTCCATCTGGCCGCGGAGCAGTTTATTTTGCAGATCAACACGGCATCATCCGCAGGTCGCGTTACCTGCAACCAGATCCGCAACAAGCCGACCAGATTTTTTCGCGGCATATAATCAGCGACATGCAGAAAACGAAACTGAAAGCTCGAAACATCCCGGTCGTCAACCGCCGGCAACGGCAGCGCCAATTGCTGTGGATGAAAGCGCTCTGCGTCTACTCCTTGCGGGCACTTTCGTATTCGATCGGCAGGGAAACCGCCGTCCGTCCAGGCCTGGACACAGCCGTCATGGGGCAAAATCACCAGATCGTGGCGCTTATTGCAGCGAATCCATTGACGCGGTACCCGATCCGCTTCAAACATGGTATAGTTGACCAAACGAAAACCGCGTTTTTTCTTCACCTGCGGCGGCATACACACCTGCAGGCTGATACTGGCCTCGACCGGTCGAGCAAGACCTTCCAACACACTATCGGGTTCGGCGTCCGGCCAATGCAACGGGTACCAATCCTTGATGTCGATTAATTGCAGCGGCGTTTTTTGAGCCAACAAGGCACGAACCCACTCCCGTACCAATTGATCATAGCCGCCGGCGCCCCGAAACGGTCCGCGTACTTGCAGCCCATGAAGCCTGCGCGGCTCCTGTACCGGATCAAGAGTCACGATGCAGTATCTCCACGTTGGGCATCCCCCAACAGCGATAGCCCATATCATGCGCCATAATGCCCAAACCCTCAGTTTCTATTTCACCCTGAAACGGCCGTGATCGCCATCGCCATAGTTGTCGCCTGGGCACCAGCCAATTAAAAGATCGAATCAGACGACTCCGCTTGCCATACAGGAACGGCGGGAAGACCAATCCTTCCCGATGCAGATCGGCCTGAATCAACAGCATGGTTCCGCCCACGGTATGCAAGCGTACCAGGTCGCCCTTGTTCTTCAGGTCATGCAAATGGTATTTGCCCCGGCGATACCACGCATTCAGATCAAAGCTCTTTCCGCCATAATGCTGCACGCAATTGGGCGTAATGATCTCTTTTTCGGTCGCCAGCAGGGTGCGAAGGATATCCGGCGGGTACTCGACGAGATCGACGTCGATCCACAACACCCACTCCTGTTCCTCCAGCGCCCGCGACAACAGATAATTTCGACTCTTCGCCAGCACGCGACGCCTGGGGATCTGGCGGCCAAAAGCATAGCGGGCTACGCCCTCCGGCATGTGAAAGTTGAAATCCCTTTTCCAGATCTTGACCTCGTTAAACAACGCTGTTTTTTCCTCCTGCAAACGCTGCAACCGATTCCAGGTGTCGTCCCGACTGTCACTTTCCAACAGAGCGACGGTTAACAATTCGCGTGGATAGTCAAGCGCTTCCAGTAATTGAAAATACCGGTCCAGAAACGGCGCCGCATCTTTGACCGGCGTCAACACCAACACCTGCGGCAACATCAGGGCGCTCCCATTTTACGTACATCATGCCACGTGCGTGCCAACCATCTTTGCACACGAATTCGATTAGCCAGCTCCAAACCCATCCGATGACGGATCGATTCGGTATGATCGATACACCACTGCAAGGACCACGCACGACGTGAAAAATAAAAATAGATGACTTCTGGAATAAAAATCTCTGATCGTAACGCCTGATCGCGACACAATCGCATCGCCCAATCGATATCCTCGGAATACCTCACGGAGGGAAACGGATAGCACAAAGCGATGTCGCGACGGATGGGATTGAGATGATACGGCGGCCGATAAAATATATCGGAGTGCTTGACATAGCGGGGATACTCTCGCGAATGTACAAACAATTGTGGATGCCGCCCGCGAAAATAAACCACTCCGACAATCCCCAGGCCGTCCACGGACGGCCGGCGGCGCAACGCGGCGCAGACCAACGCGATATAGTTGGGCGCAATCCAATCATCATCATCGATAAAGGCCAGATAGTCGCCGCTTGCCGCTGCCATCAACTGATTACGCTTGTCGCCGATGCGCAGTTGGCCATGGTCTACGCACGTCAGCACCTCTACCTCACCCGGCCGGGCATCCCGTTCGATTTGCCGGGCAAGTTCGGCCTGCAGGTGCGTCAGTCGGTCATGGCGCTCTTCAAGAGAGGCAATCAACAGGCTGAGGCGTATCATACGGTAACCGCCGTTGCAAAAGTGGCCTCGACCAGCTTTTGTATCTCCTCCATAAAGCGACCGACTGAAAATTCGGCGGCTCGCCTTTGTAAACGGTCACTCAGCGTCGCGTGCTGCGATCGGTCGCGCAGCACGTTCAGAATTTTTGCCACCGCCTCTTCTTGCTGACGAAAGAGCAATGACGGGAACTCGGCCAGGGTTTCCGCCGGACCGCCGGAGTTGTGGGCAAAAACGATCGAACCGGCAGCCATCAGTTCGGCGACGGCGACGCCAAAATGCTCTTCTTCCATACGATGGATGCCGTAGCGGTGGGCGACCATTAATTCGCTCAACTGCGCACGGGAGAGATGTTCTTCCCAATGCACCCAATCTGTTAAGGAAGCTGTTTTCAATTTCAGATCGCGAAAATAGTCTTGTTCAAATCGTTCAGGACCTGCCGTGCCTGTTAGATGCAAATGGACAGGTTCACCCGCAGCGCGAACCGCCGCGAGCAGGTCAATCAATTTGCCTAACTGTTTCTCCGGTGAAAACCGACCGACGCATACAAAACCATTCTCACGCTCTGCCCAGGGCCGGCGCGGGACGTCGCTCCACACCGGCGGATATAAAACGGTTGCCGGGGCCTGATAGATCCGTTCATATACACATTGCGTCCATTGCGAATTTACCAGGGTGATGTTTCTGCGTATTCTCTCAAATGAAAAACCGGAGATCACTCGCCACGGGCGCCATCTCTGCAAAAAGCGCCTGTTCACATAATGCAACCCCATCCACGGGTAATGCACGTATTGAATGCACCGTTCGCCCAGATCCATCTCGTTATGAGCGCAAATGGCCGGCTCCTGCGGTCGTCGCCAGGTTTTAGCGAAGCGCATTAACAGCCCCTGTTTTTGAATGCTGAAGGGATCCCGCTCCAGTTCAACGAGCGTGCGCAGAACCTTTGGGACGGTGTATAAGCGGAAATCCCGGTCCCGCAAATCGGTGCCGTAATAATCGTTGACGGCCTTTAGGTCGGGCGGGCTCCAGGTGAGAACGGACAACGGATAACGCGTTTTCAGCGCCTCCAGCATCCACGCGGCTACGCCGTTGCCGCCGCCGGGCGGCATCAGGCTGGGCTGCACCAACCATATCCGGGCACTGTTCTTCATGGCTTTGGTGGAAACATATAGAGATACATCTTTTCGTTCGGCTCGATGGTGCCGGTAAAACTAATCAGCAGCGGCCGATCCAAACGATAATTGGTTATCAATACGGCTTGAACCCGTAAGCTGTCCGCAAGCCGCTGGGTCGATTGTTGCACATAGTCGCGATACGCGGATTTGAAATGGGTTTGGTCAGGCGATGTTTTTTTTCTTCTGGGATCCGGCCAAAGGACAAAGGAACCTTCATCGTCTATGATGGGATAGTAGAGTTTTTGATTCAACCAGGCAGAGACGGACTGCATGGCATAATCCGGATCACCGACCAGAACGCTTTTCTGCAAATGGTTCTCCCGGATATACTGAGCGGCCTGTTGACCGGCTGAAAAAGGATGGCGAACTTCAAGCACGAGCGCAATCAGGCCGGCCAGGGCCTGGACCGACAAGAGGGCGATCAGCGCCGACTTTGCCCATCGCAGATTGGTGACGCGCGCCGCTTCCTCCTGCTGACCACAATAGAGCCAGCAAGCTAAGAACCACGTAAGGAAGAAAAAGCCGTGATGGCGAAGATAACCGGTAAAATAAAAGTAAAAAAACAACGCCAGCATACCGGTAATGAAGAGATAAAACGCCAGGATCAACGGACGGGCACGCAACAACAGTGATGCCAGAAAAAGGATAAATGGCGCTCCCAGCAGCAACAGTCTCGGGGAAAACAGGGATTCATTCCAAAACGCCGTACGCAGCGGCGGCACGGGAATATAACTTTTACTCAGCGCTTTCAGCAAGAAATAAAAATGATCGGGACGGATCAGGCGCTCTTTTATCATCGTCACTACTTGCCAACCCTGAAACGGATACGCTGAAAATGCCGCCGCCATTACTCCAACCGCCGCAATGGCAAGCACGGAGCTCGTTCTTAAGAGTCGGTTAGTGTCCACAGAGCCATGATTTTGGATGGATTCCGCCAAAAGATAGAGGCAAAAACCGAAAACGAGAATCATGCCCAGGAAATTGGTCAGGCCGAGCAGCAGCAAACTCGCCGATAACAACCAAAAGGGTCGTTGGCGTCGACAAAACAAAATGACGATAACGAACGCAAAAAAAACGCACAGGCTGTAATTGCGGCTGATGGCGCCAAATTCATACAGAAAATAATAGTTGGCGACCAGTAAAAACTTGTGCCATCGATGGAACGGGGAGTAGAACAACAACAGCGTCATGGTCCCTATGGCGATGACAACATGCGCCGTTTGCATGGCGACGGGATCCGAACTGAACTGTTGTACCAGCCAAACGATTACATACCAAAGTGGTGGATGCGCGACGGTATGCAGATGGCTGAACATGGATGAGATCGAATTATCCCGGACGACCAGCCACACCTCCAACTCGTCACGCCACATCTCGTGGTGCCAGACGGTGATCAGCAGCAGCGTTACATATATACCAGCAAAAAGCCAATGGATCGGATCACGGAACGAGGTCGGGAGGGCCGAGGTCATGGCCTTGATTTTATGTCTCCATCTGTTCATGACCACCGTTTGCCGCACTTGCGTTTCCTTTGCCGATAATGGAACACCGGGACACCTGATAAAACAAAACCGATACCGGCGAGTAGACTGCAGCGGTTTCTGCGCGAAAAAATTACACACGAACCGGATTTCATTGGCCATGGCAGCCAGGGATCCGGTAACCTCCGCAGCAAAATAGATCCAGTCGTATAAGAAGTCGCCGGAGATAGTGAAGCATCACCCCGGTTGAGATCATCTGAAAGGGAATTTGATGTTGCAGGGATAATAAAAATTGAGGAAATCTTTCTCCTGCAGGCGTCTCATACCCAGCCGTTTACCCATTTTCAGAGTGTCAAACCACATCGAACACCTGCTGCGCTCTCTCTCTGCCGTTAAATTATCCACCATTGCCCTGAAAAGCAAGCGAAATTTCCTGGCATGCAAGCAGGCCAAATCACTGCGGGAGCACACATGCCGCCGGATGGCCACAAGAATCCGGCCTTTTGCCAGAGATGAATAAAGAGGAAGAGTGTGAAATCGCTTTAACGAAATCTCCGGAACAAGCCAGTGGCATGTCCGGTGAAAAATAAATTAAAAATATCCCTCGCGGCTAACGACTAATAGATAGAACAGACGTGATGTATTTTGCAGGCGTATCATGCTTCCTTTAGATTCACGTATCTTCTTTTATAACCTTTCGCTACTACGTTGTTATATCCAATGAAAACCGATGCATGCATCACACAAATCTGCGTTGACCATATGCGTCTTGGCTGAACGATTAGCACAACGGAGGGACACCTTGAATTGGCTGGATATTTTCAAAGCAGGGCCGTCGTTATGCCCACGATGGGCTTTTTTCATTACCCTCATCATTCTGCAGGGTCGCAGTGCGTCCATGGCTTCGGCCGGCGAAGAACCACAGACAACGACCAGCGTTGCTGCAACCGGCTACTGCTACAGCCGGTTTATTCCTCCGGTTATTTATACCGACGGCATCGATTCCACTACGCTGGAAGTGGTGACCACCGGGTCGGACATCAAGCAAATCTGGAGTACCTGGGTTTATATGAGTAACGATTCACTCCGGCTTTACGATGACGGAACCCATGGTGATCGGATGGCCGGCGATGGCATTTACACGCGCAGCGGCTACAGACGAAACTCGTATGGTTACACCCGTTTCAGCGGTCAGCACGCGACATATGGCGTGGAAGTTAAGGTTATCAAAAAAGACCATTCAGTCAGCCGACAGACGGCATCCATCGGACTGGTCAAAGCCGATATGCAATACCCCCACGCCATTTTAGGTGTGAATGCCTGCGCAACGCGTTCCGCATTTTTTATTACCGACAGCAAGGGTGAAATTTTTCCTGGATATCCCGTGACGCCGATTGTCTGTGGAGAAACAGTGTTTTTAAAAGCATATCAAAAGCTGTATTCCTATTTCCCGGACGTCTTTGATTTCATCGTCGTTGTTCCAGCATCCGATCTTTTTGAGCCGGTTTCCTTTGCCAGACGCGTACCGTATTGTATCATGGTGAAAAACAGTGTGCGGCACATCGGCCTGCCTATTTTCGACGAATCGGCGGGCTATGGCTCCGCCGGGCGGCTCAAAGCGGTCATCTATCACAGTTTCGGCAATGCGGACGTACTTGATCATGAGCAGGGTCATATGTGGGGCGTACGCGCCGGTTTTTCCACCGGCATTGTCGACGGCCTGGCGGGCGCCGACCAACGGTACGGCCACTGGTTGGAAAATTGCGATATCGACGGCAAGATGAGCGGCTATGTAGGCAGCAAACGGTTGGTGGCCGCCGGCGAAGGAACCTGGCGGTTGCGGGATCAGAGCGCAACGTCCGAGCTCTTTTCCCCCCTGGAACTCTATATCATGGGACTGATTCCGCCTTCCGATGTACCACCGATTCACATTTTGCACAATCCGGATTATACGGATCCGAATCATGTGACCTGTAACTCGTTCACCACCGTCACCATCGCTGATATTATCAACGCGGAAGGCGGCGGCCGGGTTCCGGCCTATCCCAATGCACAAACCGCTTTCCAGTGCGCTTTTGTTTTTGTTTCCGACCAATCCTTCACCGAGGCAGAATTCGCTTTTGGTTCGATACTGGCCGAATATTATGCTTCGGATCTTCCGGGCTCTCTGCATGTGATGCCATTCGAGACCGCTGTGGGCAAACGAGCCACGCTGGAGGCCGCGCTGCCCGGCATGGAGTCTGTCGGCGTTGATAAACAGGAACGCGGAAAGACTTTGCCGACCACTTTTATGTTGCGTCAAAATTATCCCAATCCCTTCAATGCCGGCACCACGCTCTCGTTTTATCTGCAGCAACCGGAGAATGTTACGTTAACGATTTACAATGCGTTGGGGCAAACGATGCGCACACTTGTTAACAGCAGATACTATTCATCCGGAAATCATATCGTGCAATGGGACGGCCTGGATCAGCGCGGCGCGCCGGCTTCGTCGGGCATCTTTTATGTTGAATTGACTGCTAAGCAGAAATTGGAAAAAATCAAAATAGTGTTGGTGCGATAAAGCGAGCGAATCGCCCACGTTTGAAAATTGGGGTCCGACTAAATTAACTTGTTGATTTGGTCCGACCCCGAAAGCAAGATGGCCAAGCTTGCGATGGTTTATGCTCTGGGATCCATCGTCCTGTAATCAGCAACAGCTTTTGTATGATCAACCTTTGCAGGGTATTATCGATATCATTAGCATGAATCCTGCTGCCGCTCCACGCAACATTTGCTTTCCAGTGCGCCCAGCCACGTTTGTAAAGTCCGGCCCGCGGTCACCGGTATCCAGCCCGGGGGCGGGTTCCGCGCCATCTGTCTACTATGCGGGGCGGCGCATTCTGAATGGTCCAGGGCTAAACCGTTTCGAGGCGGGAGAGAAAAAAGATCAGCTCATAGCGGATTATGAACGACTGCGTTCAGGTGGAGCCGGATGCACAGGCATGGAGCGCGGTCGGAAGGTGACCCAGCGGGATTGGCCGCTATGGGCCCTTTTTCTGCTGAAGCCGTCAGGTAGCAGGGTGGAAACGGCGGTTGCAGAGCGGCCTGGTCCGGCTCGGAACAGGGTATTACCTGTCGGCCGCAGACACTTCTAGCAAAAGATAATTGTTAAATGATACCTTCAGGTACGGCTCATCTCCACATATCGTGCCAAGTTCCTTATTATTGCCATAATCAAGGACTTTGTATTTCTTGTTCCGATCCAATCCTCTCAAAGCCACCTCCCCAGAATAGTTTTCGATGGGATAGGCAAATTCAACTTTTTCTTTGACCTTGTAATCATTGCCATGGCCGAATCGCCATACCCTGTTCTCATTATGTGTAAATGACCCCAGTTGTTTCCAGGGATGAGTATAAAAGGCATAATAGAACTTTTGATCCTTTGTAATTACATGGGCTTCAGGGTAATCAAATGCCAGATCATACAGGTTAAGATATTGACCTCCCCTGCTTAATTCATATTTTTGATAGACAGGCATCCATGAATCATGATAACCATCCGGAATGGTATTAAATGTGCCGGGGACGCCGCCGGTGCCGATGACGAGAGGATAGGTTGGTCCGGCGAGCACTCCTACATACTCTTCCAGCACAGGAAAATCGTCACCCAGCAGTGCTTTATACATTTTTATTCTGCCTGTTATCTGATAAATCAACGGATCAGAAGTGACAGCCATATTAGCCCAAGGCAGATGAAAAATAGTTGGAGGTCTGCTACAGGAACAATACTCGATCAGTATATCAGGTTGGTATTGAATCGCGGTCTGATAAATAGTCTCAAACAAAATCGGCGTGCTAGTGTAAGATTCAAAAGGATCCATGTGCTGATGCACAGGGTTGAAGCAAGGAGGGGCCGAATTGATGACGGCAAGGTCCAGCTTGAAACCGTCCATTTTATAGTCTTTCACAAATTTCCGGACCAGGTTTTTATAATAATCCTGGACAGGCGGATAAGCGGGGCATATTCCATACGACGTGTATGCAGATCCATCCTCCTTTCTGATTAACCAGTCAGGATGTCGTAAAGCCAGATTGGAGCTGCTATCGATGTATCCTGGAACCCACCACAGCCACACTTTAAATCCCTGTTCATGAATTTTATTTACTAAAAGTTTTAAATCTTTTTCTCCTTTGGGGAATTTCGCCGGGGACGGCGTCCAGTCTCCCATTTTGGCATACCAGCCATCATCGATGATCACTGATTTGATGCCCAGAGATTTCAGTCGCTCAAGCGTATTCAAGATATCTGCAGAGGTAAAAGTTTGCTCATACCCCCAGGTGCACCATTCGGACCGGTAGGCATAGGTGGCCGGCTTTTTAAAAACAGGCAAAAAACGGCTCATTAATGAAGAATAGGTTCGCAATGGGTTATAGAAATCATAAGTGTGAGCAATGATCGCCGTCTGCACAGAGAGCAAACTATCGCCGGGTTCAAGAATTAATTTCTTGTTATCATCTCTTATTTCTAAACAAACCTCTCCCTTCTCAGCACGTACCGGCAAATAAATATCGCGTGGCTTCTCGCCGAGGAAGGCTAAAGCCAATCCATAATTTCTATTCCAAACATCGATACATGGAATTCCGCCGCCGGAGCGCGGCAAATTCAGCCCCATGTAATTATCCCGCAGATAGGATTCGGGAAGCGGGAAAACAAAATCCTGGTCGCCTTTATAGCAGGCTCCCTGGAACGACCACCAACGTGCATCAGGCACAGGAGCGCCCAGACGCAGACGACACATGGTATAACTGCGAACAGAGCAGTTCTTTGCCGAGATATTTTTAAAAACGGATCGCACCAGAATTACATCGGGGATACTTTCATACGCCTCAAATGTTGTTCGACAGATTATCCTGCCATCAGCCGATTCACCTTCGATTTTTGCCGCTTTACCACAACCGAATTTGCTGTTTATTCCACGGACGTTTGCTGTTATCCTTCTAAAGGGTATTCTCCGATTGTCAGAATCAGATAAATAAATAGACGGCGTTTTTTCCCTCTCGGCGGTAATGGGAAATGTTTTGCCATCTTTAGTAAAAGACATTTCAAAATAAATATCGTTGTGAATCCTGATGGTCGTATTTGCATTCTTTATCGTGACCACATCATCATCCATATCGCAAAATAGTACGGAATGATCCAAATCATTACCAGGCCGATTATTTAGGGCGGATCTATCTGCATGCGTCTGCGGATGGCAAAATAGTCCATTGATGAAAAAGAGGCATGCGATCTGGCAAGCTTTGCGCCTATTGATCAAACCATGTTTACTGGTAACGTTCATGATCCGAGCCTTTATTGTATTACGAGTCAGGTTTCGCGCAAAATGGTCAAAAAATGTCGGACACCTTCGCGGTCCGACATTTGGTTCCGACTTGTCCGGACCAGGCATTAAGGGTTGACAGGATTTTGATTTTTCCTCGGACTTGGCCCGTCGCCTATACATCCAACGAAACAGTGGCTCTTTCGTCGTAGGGCACACGAGTCAGAATTTGCTCGGGAGTTCGGCCTGAAAGGCCTGATCGTGCGTCGCTTCCGCTTCCGGTCAGAGAAAAATTAGCTAACAAACGTTTGAAAAACAAGCAAACATTCCAATGGACATAAAAGGGGCTGCTGATGCAGGCAGCATACAGAAATGTTGCACTCAAAAAATTTGCCGACCCAGGTTCAATCGACTTGATTTTGATGCCGGAATGAATTATACTAATGAAATCATGGACTGCCGGTCTCTGTCATGCGGAGGTAAAAGCTAACATGAAACATATAGGTTATTCGCTCTTGCTGCTTGCCGGTTCTTTGTTCGCCGCAACCTGGCAGTCAACGCCATTACGCGAAAACGGTACTATACAAAAGTGGCTCATAGCCGGACCCTTCCCCAATGGCGATTCCGGCTCACACGGCCGCGAATGCTTTGGCTATTTCAGGGATTTTCTTGTTGCGCAAGGCGGCGAAACCAAAGCGATGCCTGTAGAAGGCGATGCGATCCAAAATGGCGGATTGCCGCCATCCATCTGGTTGCGGACCAGCAGTGATAACAGCGGCCTTGTTGATTTTCTCGCCAATTTTGCCGCAGACAGCCAAACGCCGTATGTCGCTTACGCCTACACTCAGCTGGCTTCAGATCGTGAACAAAAGGCGCTGCTGCGAGTACGCAGCAACGACGGCATCCGCCTATGGCTTAATGGTGAGATGGTGCACGACCATCACATTGGCCGGCGGATCGAGGCGGAAGAAGATCGTGTGATCGTAACGCTTAAAAAAGGAGACAACACGCTGCTCTGCAAGGTCGATCAGAGCGGCGGCGGCTGGGGATTGCTCATAAAGGCGAACACCGCCGATGAATCACCGCTCAAGGGAGTGACGAGCAAAATTCCAACCAACCCCTCGCTCTCTGGAAAAATTCTGTCCACTACCTTGAACGCTACACAGATGATTGTGCGCACCCCCGAGGGGGAGCGCCAGATCATTACCGGTGTGATCCGCAGCGGCGGCCTGCGCAATGCGGCTTGCACGCTCTCCAAGGCGGAATGGCCGAAACCATTGCGGGTCAAGATCGGCGACATCACGCCCGGCCTTACTCAGTTCGAACTGCGGGCGCCGGTTATCCAGCAGGACGGCGACGCCACGCTGATCATGGAATCAGCCAGGGACCGCAAGGTGTTTGAAAACGTTCCGCTTAAAAAGGCCCGTCCCTGGGTGGTCTATGTGGTACAGCACACCCATACTGATATCGGCTACACCCGGCCGCAGAACGAAATGCTGGCCGAGTATTTTCGCTACATCGATTGGGCGTTGGATTATTGCGACGAGACCGACGGCTATCCGGACGATGCCAAATTTCGCTGGACCTGTGAAACGTCCTGGGCGGTGCGAGAGTATATGAAAACCCGGCCGCAAAAACAAATCGAGCGCTTGCGCAAACGGGTGCAGGAAGGCCGCATCGAGGTCACCGGCATGTTTTTGAACTGGTCTGAACTGGCGGATGAGACGGTACTCGCGGCTTCTCTGCAACCGATTCGTGAGATTCGCGAACAGGGTCTGCCGGTCGTGAGCGGCATGCAGTGCGACGTCAACGGCGCTGCCTGGTGCCTGCCGGATTATCTCTCCGACATCGGTGTCAAATATTTTATCATGGGCATCAATCACGATCATGCCGCTTTGCAATTTCCCCGGCCAACGCCGTTCTGGTGGGAATCGCCTTCCGGCAAGCGCGTCCTCGCCTTTCAGGCCGATCATTACATGACGGC
>CAZISM010000011.1:26039-44464 GCA_964541895.1 uncultured Cytophagia bacterium | reverse complement strand
AATCGCCTTCCGGCAAGCGCGTCCTCGCCTTTCAGGCCGATCATTACATGACGGCTAATGCGTTCATGAACTCCAACGGCAACGCCGAGCAAACGCGAAACGCCTTGTCCAGTTATCTCGACAAGCTGGAACGAAAGCAATATCCGTATGATCGTATCGGCGTGCAACTCAGCGGTTATGATACTGACAACTCGCCCCCTGCCGCCGGCGGCAGCGAAGTGGTAAAAAAATGGAACGAAACGTACGTCTGGCCCAAATTACGCATCGCGACGGTACATGAGTATCTCAGCTGGATCGAAGAAAAGCACGGCAACTCTTTGCCGGCCTATCGCGCCGCCTGGCCCGATTGGTGGACGGACGGTGGTGGCTCGGCAGCGCGTGAAACCGCGGCGGCGCGTACGACGCAATCGCAACTAATAGCAGCGAATGGTTCGCTGGCTCTGGCCGCTGCTGCCGGCGCGGACATAAAGCCGGTGGTTCAAACGAACATACAAAGCGCGCAAGAGGCGGTGCTTTATTATGATGAGCACACCTTTGGTGCCTCCGAGAGCATTACCGATCCTGACTGTGAAAACAGCATGGTGCAATGGCAGCAAAAGGCCGCTTTTGCCTGGCGGGCGGTAAAAGAGACGGGCATCGCGGTGGAGCAGGCTCTGGGATTTTTGCAGACCTATTTGCCCAGGGATAAAGTCCCGACGCTGGCCGTCATCAATACACTTAATTGGCCGCGCTCCGGAGTGACCAAGGTGTTCATCGATCGCGATGTCATTCCTCCCGATCAGCCCATGCAGTTTATCAGCGCCGGCCATGAAGTCGCGCCGGCGCACATCATCGGCAGTCGCGCTGAAGGCAGCTACTGGTTGATCTGGGCTAAAGACATTCCGGCCATGGGATATAAAAGTTATCGCATTGAAAAAAAACCGGTAACATCCTCCGATGCACCAACGGAAAATCCCTACTACAATATCAAGATTGATCCCGCCACCGGCGCCATCACCAGTTTGTTCGATAAACAATTGCGTCGTGAATTGGTGGATCAAAAATCACCCTGGCAATTGGCGCAACTGGTTTATGAGCAGGTCGCTGATCGTTCCAAATTCACTGCGGAGTTTTTTAAAAGATCAACGTTGCGCAACGTTCGCGTCGAACCAGGAGCGGTCGGCCCGATGTGGCAAAGCATCAAAATATTTGCCGATGCTGAAGGATGCGCAACCTCGGTGCAAGGGCAAAAGGTAAACGGCGTAATGGCGGAAATACGGCTCTATACGGTGGAAAAACGGATAGAATTTGTCTTCTCCATACGCAAGTTGCCGATCGTCACACCAGAAGCCATCTATGTCACTTTTCCATTTATTCTGGACAACGGCAAAATCGTATATGAGGGTCAGGGCGGACTGATCATGCCGGGCAAAAATCAGATCCGCGGCTCTGCTGCCGATTATCAGACCGTGCAGAATTACGTTGCGGTACGCAATCAGGACTGTCAGATCATCTGGGGCAGCGAACAGGCGCCGATGGTGATGTTTGATGATTTCAATTACGGCAAACTGCAGGACACGCCGCACATTGAAAAACTGCATATCTATTCGTATGTGCTGAACAATTACTGGCATACCAATTTCCCGGCACGCCAGGAAGGCGAGATCAAATGGAGTTATTATTTGACTTCATCATTGGACACTAGTAATACACTGGCGACTCGCTTCGGTTGGGGTTCCCGCGTGCCCTTGCTTGGACGGGTGCTGCTGCCGGGCGCAAAAATGACGGCCGCTCCTTCGCAAGGGATACTGAAAATCACCCCTGACAACGTGCTGATGGTAAACGCACGTCCGGCCATTCATGAGCCGGGTCTGATTTTGCACCTGCGCGAGGTTGAAGGCCGGGAGGCAACGGTGACTATCCAGCATCTTTTGGCCGGTAGGAAGATCGTTTCCCTGGAAGAGGTGAATCTCCTGGAGGAAACCATAAAGCCTTTCAGCAACAAGTTGCTGCCGTTTGAGAGCAAATTTATCCGAGTAAAAATGTAGCAAAGCGGGGTTGGACCGAATCAACCAGGATACAAGTCCGACGGAGACCATCAATGGATATGAGGATGGAGATCAGAAAGCCGCAAAGGGCGATCGATTAGCACCTTGAATAGTCTGTTCTAATCGGAGATATTTCAAGGGAGGGCATGGTAATGTCGATCCCTTCTAGTTGCATAGAATCCATTTTCAGCGGTAAAAAATTGATTCCAGGAGCCTTTTCTGCACTAAAAAAACTTTTCAAATCTTTTATAAACATAAACTTAATTTGATCCAGCTCCGATTTTCCCGAGCGAAAAGTCGGAGCAAGGAACCAATCGCCAGGCCGAACAGCCACCGCAACAGGCGCCGCTGGCCAGTTCGGCACATTCGACGCAGTCTTTAAAAAGATAGGCTCGCGGCCAAAGCGTGAGCTGATTTTTTAAGCCGTGTTCAACTGAGGGCCAGTCAAGATGCTCAATTTTATGCGAAAATCGATATAACGGGAAACAAGGAATGACGTGACGCGCCGGCGTGATATCCGGAATAATGCCGCACTTGGAAACGAAATCAACTTTATATTCCTTGAAACATTCTCGCTGATCCGGCGAAAAAAAGCATAACGGAAATCCACAGTCAAAGCTCGGATAGATCCCCATGGACATGCCTTTTAACACAGCGGGAAACAACCGATCTGCGGTTGGGCGATACTGCTGAAGCGGAATACAAACGTTATTCCGCTCCGGCCAGACAGGCAAAGCAAGACCCAGGCGATATTCCTGACATAAATGAAATTTATTTATTTCATCAAAAAGGTACATCAGGCTCTGGTCTGAATGATAAAGGGTGGTGGATAACTGAACGAGATATCCCAAAGAACGGTACAACGATATCAATTCATCAGGTAGTTGCGGCCGGCTGCGGTTGATACAAAAACGAAATCGATCATGAAGCCTCATTTTCAGATCATGTACAAGCCTGCGTGATAAAAAACCATTGCTGAAAATTTGCACCTGCCAACCGCTAGCGCCTAAGAGTTGCAGTATCTCGATAAATTGCGGATGACTGGTCGGCTCGCCGCCCAGGATATTCAGACTCGGCCGGTTGAAGGAAGACAGAAATGGCAGCAAACTCTCAATTTCTTCGTACTCCAGATCGTGTTTTTTCCCCGGCGTTACAAAACAAAACGGGCAATCGTTGGTACAGTGATCGGTTATGATCAAATTAGCCATGGTGGGCCTTCCAGCGATTGAGTATATGCCTCTGCACATCCACTAACCGGCGGGGTTCGCCCAAGGCCAGGGGCGGCAGCGAGCGAATTCGCCAATACATCTTGGCAGGATCCTGGTTGACCATTTCCAACGGATGAATGAACCGATCCAGATAGAACGCCAGAGTATCCGGAAGCGATAAATGCGCTTTAAGGGACTCGGAGGAATCATATTCAGAGGTCTGCAAAAACGTCTCGTACAATCCTTCGTCATTCAATTGTTCAAACGGCTGCTGAAACAATAGGCCCATAGCCCGTCGACGCTGCAAAAGTTGATGCTCCTTTTGTTGTAAGGAGCAATGATTAATCACCAGATTGGAAGAACACCTTGTGCTGTACTCGATGATTCTATCAGTGTTTGCTCGACTGTACGCGTCGTATTTAATCCGGTCCAGTTTGTTCAGCAAAAAAGTGCCGGCGACCGCATGCGGCGCATATGGGTCATCGGGCAGCAACATATATTCGTGCAGATTCAAATAACGCACGCCTGCTTTTTCCAGGACCGGCAACACGCTAAGCAATCGTTCGCCATCAACCGGGATGGAAGGAATTTCTACGGCTACCTGTGGAATCATTTTGACGGCCGACCCGATGATGGCCATAATATGCGGTGTATCATAGCCGGTGGCGGCGATATTGAAACGGAGCTCATCCAGTCCCGCGGCTGCAAGAGCCTGCAGCTTTTCCTCATCCACTTCCAAGCCGTTGGTATAGGCCCAATAATAGATATCCGGACGATGGGCCTTGAAAAACCGCAGCCATTTCAGGAAACGATCGAACACCAAAAAACAATCGCCGCCGGAAAAACTGATGCCGCTATATCGCCCTTTGTTAATCCAGGATAAAATCTGTTGTGGATCGTCACCAAAGGCGCTGACAATTTTATCCGTCTGTTTTTCCGGCGCCGGACAAAACCGGCAGCCGGCGCTGCATCGATAGGTCAGGTAGATGCAGAGCCAACAGCCATCCTGACAGGATTGACAACCACGAGAGATTGGAATCGCCATAGCTTCTTTCAAAAACGATATCCAGATCAAACGGCGCAGATTGCCTCTTCAGCCATCAACGAACCAAAGACATTTTCCGCACCTGCTGAAACTCACCGGCCTTGAAATGCAGCAAATAGACACCTGAGCCAATCTGTGAGCCGCTTTCGTTCAAACCGTTCCATACGATCTGCTGCCATCCTGGCGCCATATCCTGGTCCAGTAGAGTCTGAACCAGCTGGCCCTGAATGTTGTATATTTCAATACAAACCCGGGATGCCTTTGGCAAAGCGAAACGAATAAAAGTTTCCGGATTAAACGGATTCGGGTAATTGGGCAACAGCGCAAACGCTTTCGGCAGAACATCCGGATTCACAGAGACTCCGGTTTTCAGAGTCTGTATATTTTCATTGGCCATCGCGCCGATAGGGCCGCCGGGATCCAAAGCAACCGCTTGATTAAAATCAGCATGGGCTTCATCGAATTGCCGCAAGCGCGCCCGGATGGCGCCGCGGAGCACGTAGGCTTTAGCCAACAGAAATTTGTTGGCTGAACTTCCGACGAGTGTTTGTTGAACATAACCGGCCGCCACACCCAATGAATCCTGTTGAAAGGCTTCCCAGGCGAGGTTGTAATACGCTTTTTTCTCAGCCACATTCGAATTATTGTTTACGGCAAAAAGGTAGTAGGGTTTAGCCTCTTCTGACTGTTTCCGGTCGGACTTTAAAACGCCCATATTCACACTCACGCCGGAATAACCAAATGAGGAGCCCATACTCCTTGTGTAGGCACGATCGATGTTGTATTCCGCCTGATCCAAATCGCCCAAAAGACGATACAGAACCCCTACATTATTTTGCGTAGCAATGGAATTGGGGTCTTTTGCCAATGATTTTTCATAGAGGGAAAAAGCCTGATGAGCAATCAGGCTTTTTTCACTGCCGTCCTCGCGAAACAGGCCTTCGCTCACAATGTGCGTGAGGGTTTTGGGGCTTCCCAGCGTTTCATAGCCAATCGAGATCGTTGAGCGATATATAGCCGTAGTATCTACGCGGATGGTCAGCTGCAGGTCCTCGGTTTTGCCGCTGGCAATGGTCTTGGGAAGAGCCGTCGACAAGGTATAGGCCGGGTTCGTACATTGCACGCTTTTTAATACAACGGCCGCGGGTGTGATATTAATGATCCGCAACCATTTCTGATAATCGGCAGATGCGAAAGCAAATTGAAATTGATCGGCGACAATTACCGAATTTAATTGGCCGGTATTCTGCAGATTTTGCCGATACTTTGGCCAGGGAGCGTTGGACAATCCCATGCTCAAGGTATTCAGGGCATACAATTTCCCGTCTGTGGATCCGACATACAATACACCCTGCGGCGACAGGGTCGGCGAACCATTCACATCTCCGGCGGTCTGATACTCCCACACCCTTTCACCCTTTGAAGAAACCGCAAATATTTTATCATTATCACTGCCAAAATAGATCGTGCCGTCTTCCCCGAGCAGCGGCGATGAATCAACATCTTCACCCGCAGCAAAATACCATTTCTGCTCGCCATTCGGTTTTAAAGCATAAAGACGATTATCTCCCGCCGAACCTGCGTAAATGGTCGAATCCGGCCCTACGATCGGCTGGGTATAACAATTACCGGTGAACCGGCGCCATTTTTCCGCACCATTCGGATTGAGTGCAAAGGTGTATTGATAACAATTAAGATATATCGTACCATCCATTCCTATCGCGGGCGAGGCGTAAATATTGTAGTTTGCCTGGGTATACTGCCATTTCAGAGTACCTTGAGGAAAAAGAGCGATCAAAGTATAA
Organism: uncultured Cytophagia bacterium; assembly: GCA_964541895.1. Lineage (GTDB taxonomy): Bacteria > Zhuqueibacterota > Zhuqueibacteria > Residuimicrobiales > Residuimicrobiaceae > CAZISM01. Next base: position 38,379 of record CAZISM010000011.1, on the reverse strand, counting down.
TAGCCGCTGCGAACATATATGGTGCCATCCACATCCACCACCGGCGGCCCGAGAGATTCGCTCGCTTCATAGGTCCATTTCCGGGTTCCGTCCGCGTTGATGGCATACAGTTTCTTGTCGTTCGATCCCATATAAATCGTACCATCCGACCCGATCGCTACATCTGTGACACTTGCTTGTGCATCAAACGCCCACTTTTTTGTTCCGCTGGTGCTAATCGCGTAAAGCTTTTTATCATCGGATCCTACATAGATGGTGCCGTCAGCGCCCAGCGATGGCGTCAATACATCGCCGCCGGTCAAAAATTCCCATTTTTTGGTTCCGTCCGAATTCAATGCGTACAGCTTGTTGTCGCTGGACCCCACATAGATTGTACCGTCGCTCCCCAGTGCAGGTGACGAATAAATCCCGCCTCCGGTGGTAAAGGTCCATGCCAATCCTGCTTCCAATTCGATCACATCATAACTCGCCTGTTTCTGTACATCCCATACCTTTAATTTTATTTTGTAACGTCCCGGCACTTTGATCATGGCCTGCGTAATCGCGCTGTTAGGGGAGACAATGCTCACCTGCTCATCGCCAGAGGAGGCGTTCAGCACCGACCATTCAATAAACAAGGCGCCGCCATCTCCATCCACGCTCATACTCGCGTCCAACGTAAACGCTTGCCCTAACCGGATATTGAACTGTCCTCTTTTGATGCGGGCGACCGGATAAGCCCCATTCAATCCATTTTGCGAATTCTGTAGATTCTTTCCATACTTGGGCCACGGGCCGGCAGCCAGTCCCTTGCTGGCAATATTGAGGGCATACAATTTGCCATCCGCGCAACCTACGTATAACATACCTTGACTGGACAGAGTCGGTGAACTAGCCACATCGTCGGCGGTCCTATACTCCCATAGCTTTTTCCCATCTACAGTTACCGCGCTAATGCCATCGTTGTCGCTGCCGAAATAGATCGTACCGTCTGCGCCAAGAGCCGGTGCAGAATTTATATCGTCGCCGGCATTATATGTCCATCTGGTCTCACCATTCGGCTTTAATGCATACAAGTAATTATTACCGTCAGAGCCGACATAGATGGTCGAATCCGGCCCTATGACCGGTTGGGTATAACAATTGCTGGTATACTTGCTCCACTTTTCCGTTCCATCCGGATTAATGGCTTTAGTGTATTGCGTACAATTCAGATAGATGGTACCGTCCAATCCTATCGACGCGGCAGAAAGGATAGAATTACTTGTCAGAGTATACTGCCATTTCAACGTGCCATCCGGTAAAAGAGCGTTCAACGTGTAATAGCCGCTGCGGACATAAATGGTACCATCCACGCCAATAACCGGCTGCTGAAGCGACTCGCTCGCTTCATAGGTCCATTTACGGGTTCCATCCGCATGGATCGCATAGAGTTTTTTGTCCGCCGATCCCGCATATATCGTACCATCCGCCCCGACTGCAATATCCATGACGCTGCCCTGGGTCTCAAATGCCCATTTTTTTATCCCACCGGCATTAACCGCATAGAGTTTTTTATCTCCGGAACCCACATAGATGGTCCCATCCGAGCCTAAAGATGGCGTAAATACATCACCACCGGTCGAAAATTCCCATTTTTTTGTTCCATCCCCATTCACTGCGTACAGCTTGTTATCGGTGGATCCCACATAGATCGTACCGTCGCTCGCCAGGGCAGGAGACGAAGAAATGCTGCCTCCAGTGGTAAAGGTCCAGGCTAAACCTGATTCCAATTCGACCACATCATAACTCGCCTGATTCTGTGCATCCCATACCTTTAAACTTATTTTGTAACGCCCTGGCACCTTGATCATGGCCTGTGTAACCGCGCTAGTCGGCGAATAAATGTTCACCTGCTCTGCACCTGATGAGGCATAAACCACCGACCATTGATAAGCCAAGGTGCCGCCGTCTCCATCCACGCTCATGCCGGCGTCCAGAGTAAACGCCTGTCCCAGGGGAATATTGTTCTGCACTCTTTTGATGCGGGCGACCGGATAAGTCCCATTCAATCCGTTATGCGAATTCTGCATATTTTTTCCATACTTGGGCCAGGGGCCTGGGGCCACTCCCTTGCTGGATATGTTCAGAGCATACAATTTGCCATCCGTGCAACCGACATATAACACGCCTTGACTGGACAAGGTCGGTGAGCTATTTACATCGCCGCCGGTCGGGTATTCCCACAGCTTTACTCCATTTGTAGTTAGTGAATAAATCTTTCCAGCGTCGCTGCCGAAATAGATGGCGCCATCGGCGCCAAGAACCGGCGACGAACTCACATCGCCTCCGGCATAAAAGGTCCACCTGGTGTCGCCATTCGGTTTTAACGCATATAAATAATTGTTGCCGTCAGATCCGACATATATCGTTGAGTCCGGCCCTATGATCGGTTGGGTATAGCAGTTGCCGGTATACCTGCTCCACTTTTCCGTACCATCCGGATTGAGCGCCAGGGTATTTGTGGAACAGTTCAGATAAATTGTGCCTTCGTAGCCAATCGATAACGCGGTAATATCATACATGGTTTGGAAATATTGCCATTTCAACTTGCCATCCGGAAAAAGAGCATTTAAAGTATAATAGCCGCTGCGAACATAAATTGTGCCATCGAGACCAATAACCGGCTGCCGGACATGCTCACTCGCTTCAAAGGTCCATTTCCGGGTTCCATCCGCATTGATCGCATACAATTTTTTGTCAATCGATCCCGCATAGATCGTACCGTCCGCCCCGATCGCCACATCCGTCACTCCGTTCTGTGTCTCAAAGGCCCATTTTTTTGCGCCCGCGGCAGTTACCGCATAGAGCTTTTTATCCCCAGAACTTGCATAGATCGTTCCATCGGGGCCAAGGGACGGCGTTGATACACCGCCTCCTGTTACAAATTCCCATTTTTTCGTCCCATCCGGCTTAACCGCATACAGCTTGTTGTCGTTCGATCCCACATAGATCGTGCCGTCACCGGCCAGAGCAGGGGACGCATAAATACCGCCGCCGGTGGTAAAGGTCCAAGCCAGAGTACCGGGTGTCTGCGCATGCAGAACAAAAAAGCTCAACAATACCGGTAAGAAAATGGTTAACATTATTTTCATTTTCAAGCCTCCTGATAAAGCCGAATCGCGCGTTCCGAGATAACGGTGCGTTGATCAATATGATGGTCAAACCATCAATTAGGATACCAATACCCGGCGCCCACGCAGCAGGTGGAGCAAACGCCATGGCACGTGCATACCGGAACACAGGTACAGACATGTTGACTGCAGCCGGAAAAGGGATGACAGGAACAGGTGTCGGTGCTGCATACGGCGTCGCACGTACAAACCGTATCGCACGTACAGCTGGTCACCGGAACGCAGGAACAGACCGGATAGCAGGAACAGGTGCCGCCGCCGGGCGCTTTTTCATCCGGATTCATTAAATGCATCTCTTTGTCCGGTATTTTCAACTCTACTGTGCTCAATATTTTGGGCTGATCGCCGGCAGGGCTCCCTTTTTGTATTCGATCATTAGGTTTATCTGACATGGTGCTTCTCCTTTTAATTCCAGCCTGAAAAACTATTGGTGCCGGTTGGCGGGGGCAACCAAACTTTTGCCCTCCACCATTCGCTGCAAACGATGGGCAATCAGCGATCGATTCAAAATACATCGTTCATGGCCTCGATCGCCGAGATAATAACGATGATCCAGCTTGGCGGCACATTCGCCCGCACAATGCCATTTGCCATAGCAGTCCGCGCAATAACCAAGCTTGTCTACGGTGAGTTGATTGAGGAACGTGCGCTTTTCTTCATTAATCAGAACCTGCCCCTGTTCATCGATCCTTCCGAAAAAGAAGGTGTCGCTGCGCGGGTCGCCAACCTCCGTTACTTCATAACAGGTAGTCAAATAACCGTCCGGCGTAACGGAAAAGTTGCTGCCCGAAACCCCGCAAAAGCTGTTATGCAAAATATGTACGTGCGATCCGGAATAGATGAGATTGATGCCGTATTTGAGACAGATATCCTCACACTTGACAAAATTTTCGGCAAAAACATCCATTTCCGGGCAAAGTGCATCGTTGGTGCGGCAGCGACCGCAATAATATAAAGGTTCCAAATGAACGGACTTGACCTTGTAATTCTGACCGATAAATTCGATGGTCTCAGGCATCAACTGAACATTGTAATTACTCACAGTGCCGCGGATGCCGTACCTGAAGCCTTTTTCATCCAAATAGCGCATGGTGCGGTCGACCAGCGCAAAGGAACCCTTGCCATTGATCAACGGCCGATGATAATCCTGTACATGCGGCAGGCCGTCAAACGAGATATTCAAATTTTTAAAATGCTGAACAATCCATTCCAACTGGATTTCGTTGAGGATGCCGTTCGTTGCCGAAAAAACCGCCAGTTCCAATCCCTCCTGCTGACAGCGCTCCTCCGCATAACTCACGACCTTTTTTATTAAAGCCCAAGGATAGAGCGGCTCGCCGCCGCCATGGAATCCCAATGAAAAATACTTTATGCCGCGATCTTTTAAATTCCTGACCATGAACTCGATGGCGCTGACGCAATAATGCCAATCAATAACGATGGGGGTATATTCGCCCGCTGAGGCATAGCAGTATAAACAACGCAAATTGCACTGGTTGGTCGGAAACAGCGTCAACTGATTCGGCGCAAAGGTTTCGGATACAGGGGTAATCGGATCGTATTCCTTGGCGTTATTAAAGAGCCCCTTTTGCTCCAGATAATTCAAGGCTGCTTGTTGATCCGGATTCAGCTGATCGAAATCCAGGGCATCCAGATTAGCCAGTAACGAGACAAGGTCCTGATTCGCTGCACACAAAAAGCCGCGTCGGGGCGCATACAAAAGCTGATTGTCGTCTTTATAGGGAACGATAAATAGATCAGTGGTCAAGGTGTGCCGTTTTGTCATTTCAGGCCTCAACCTTGTAAACCAGCATTTTTTCACCGGTATAGACTAGTCGAGCTTGCGCAAAATCATTGATGCAACGGTTGAGGATTTTTCGACACTTTTCAGTCGACATCTGGTGTTTTTCGGCCATGGCCGCCAGGCGTTGACCGACCCTCTGTTCCGCCGCAATTTCCCGCAACAGATCGGCTTCCAGGCCCTGAAAACGATGCTGTAGCTTCTTGCCGTTACCAAGATTAGAATAGAGTTCGACTTCCACGGCCGAGATTTCCTTGAGCCTGAAACCAGGGTTGAGATGCCAGGTCGCGTTAGTCAAATCGGTGCTTTTCAGATGTTGCTGCAACACATAGCCGCTGCCAGAGACCATGGCCACGCCTGAGGCCAATTTCAAAAAATGTCTTCGGCTCAGAGTTTGCCTGTTTTGCTCCACATCTCCTCCAATCTTTTTTAGTGACACATTTGTTTCATTTTGTGCCCGTCGCTGTTAGCCGAATCAATCTCTGCCTGATCATTCTCCGCGTCGCAGCACAAAAAGAATCAGCGACGTTTAAGTCGTCCCGATTCAGCCCACAGCCGCCGCCGCAATGGTATTTGGCAAAACAGTCGCGGCAGTGCGCCAGGTTTTCCACCCGATAATTACGAAAGGATGCCCATTTGGCTTGATCGATTTTGATCTTTCCATCAGGCAGCACTCGTCCAAATATAAAGTCGCCCGCATGAGGATGATCAGGGCTGCTCACCTCCCAGCAATTGGTCAAGCAACCTTCCGGGGTGACGGCGATCTCATCAGTCCCTAAATGACAAAACGTATTGGAACGACGCTCCAGCTGGCTTGAGGAATAGATCAGCCGAACGCCTTGCTGCAAAGCTCGCTCTTCCAATTCCAATATCTGTGCTGCAAAGCGATCCAGGTCCGGAAAACCGATAGGCTGATTGAACGCAACCCGGCATCGGCGCATAGGCTCTACAATCCAGGTGCGACATCTGTAATGGGCCAGTATATAGTCCAACGTTTCGTCCAGCAGCGGTTGATTGGCGGAAGATACCGTTGTGCGTATCGCATACGGAAAATGGCGCTCGTCCAAAAAGCGCAACGCACGATCTACACGATCGAAAGAGGGACCACCATGGCGAAACGGCCGTTGCCGATTTTGTACTTTTTCAAGCCCTTCAAAGGAAATGATTAACGAATGCAAATTTTGCCTGGACCACTTTAACTGCGGCAAAGAAAGGGCGCCATTACTACCGGCCGTGATTTTCAATTCCAAGCCCAGTTCGTGACAGCGGCCGCCGGCATAGGTCACAATTTTTTTCATTAAAGGCCAGGCTACAAAGGGCTCGCCGGCGCCATGGAATTCCAATGGAAATATTTTTTTATCCGTTTTGACCAGGTTGTGTACGAAAAAATCAATTGCGCTTTTCGCAATATCCCAGGGCATGACGCGGGCCGTCGTTTGATCATGGGAGGCATAACAATAGGGGCATCCCATGTTGCATTGGTTGGTTGGAAAAAGGGTCAAACTGGTGGGCGCAAAATCATCTTGCCGATCCGGAGGCTTTTCTACAACTCCGTTGATCACGTTTTTTGCTATGAAATAGTCGATTATCCTTTGATCAGCGCCGCAAAGATCGTCCCGGCCCTTGCCGACTTTAATCAACAAGTTAACCAGCCCTTGATTGGCGTGACAAACAAATCCCAGCAAAGGCGCATATAGGATGACCGATTGATCCTCCAGGGGGATATAAAACAGCTCTGCGGTAATGCGATAGGCCGCCATATTAATTACCTGCCGTGTGCACAGACCACTCACGAAAATAGTTTTGTAACCGGGCGGGAGTATCTAATGGCAGTTCTATGCCAACCGCCTGCAACAGGTGAGCCATACCAAGCCATTTCAACCAGTCACAGTTAAAGGGTGCAGACGGATCATATCGCCAGGGACAGATCTCCGGACAGCCCATGGAACAGTGATGGCGATTGAAACACGACTCGCATTGATGAGGCATTTCATTCACTCTGCCCATAAAATGGTCGAATGCATCTAGCGAGGGCGCCAGGTCCATAGCCCCGATGATGGTAGCGTCTTCTGTATATCGAGTTGTCAAAAAACAGGCGGATATAAAACCATCCGGCGTTATGACCAGGTTCTTTTGTAACGGATAACAAAAACGGCCATGGGGTTCCGGCCAGCGGACAGCTGAGCAGGTCAGTTTCACTCCATACACACTGGCGCTTCGTTGCGCACGTAAAAATTCAAAAACAAAATCAGCGGGTTCGGGCTGCAATGCAGAACCAATGAGCAGGGAATTGGATTTGTACACCGGAAACATTTCCAGGTTCTTAACGCCCAGTCCGGCCAGATATTCTACAATATCCGCCATGGCTTGGACATTGGTTTTGGTTATGGTGCTGCGAATGCGCAAATACAGGTGAGGCGCCGCGCTAAACGTGCGGATGGTGTTTTCAACCTCGGTGCTGGTGGGATCGCCATTTTTCTTTCTGCGATAATGATCGTGGAAACGCGGCGGTCCGTCACACGAGACCGTAATGCCGGAGAAATTCTGCAATGCCCATTGAGCCGTTTGAAGAGAGATGACCCCATTGGTGGTGCAAAAAGGCCTGACTGCGCCGGATCGTTTATTCACCGCTTTTCGCGCCAGGGACAGATAGCGTTCCAGATGTTCCGGATGCATTAACGGTTCCGTGCTGCCATGGAAACCAATCACAAATGGTTTGCCGGCTGAGGTACACGCATCGGCTATATAGTCAATGGCCGCTGCAAGAGCGTCCATGCTGATCAAGCTGGAATCCGTTTCAGCATTTTCTCCCGCATAACAATAGCGGCAGGACAGATTACAGCTATGACCAGAAAAGATGGTCAGGCATTCCGGGTAGAAATGGCGCAGGGCGTTATGGTTGTCAGGGATAGGTTTAAAGCGAATTGCCTTTTCAGTTCCGCGTACCGATCGAAGTATACCCTTGTCGGGTTCGTAATAAATTTCAGATCGATCGCTTTTGAAAGTATAATTCATTTCAAATATAGCCCCTAAGCGATAAACAGATCAACAATGGTGATAGAGCAAACCGGTTACAAAAGTCGCTCGTATCCGGCATCACAACACGCACGTTATAAATACATTGTATCGAATAATACCTTGCAAGATATTTTAAGTTAGCTCTTGAATTAAACATTGTCAAGACAAATAGTATCGCAGAATTTTGAACGGAAATTTGAATGCTTTTCACTTCTCTGCCTCAACCGAACCGTCTGCTCCTGCACCGAATCGACCGCTTTTACGGGCTTTAGGAATTGGGCGAGGCTATACTGCGAAGCAGCACATAATGGTTAGGATATCGAATCTCAGGAAGTCAGATACGAACAACGTAGAGCACAATACATATCATGGAGCCGCACATGGCGATCAATATGCACCGTGAATGGCCTGCCTTAATGGGAGACAATGGAATGGAATGGATGATGCTTTCGATCCCTTTTAGCCTGATCTATTAATAAACCGGCGAGTGCGCAGTGGTCGCCGAGTTGTTTCTTTAAAGATTATCGATTCATTCTCGACTCGATGCTTGTTATATTCTCCTTTGTCTGCGATGCCACGAGCGAATCGGCACTTTTTGCCCGGTTATCTCTGGCATATCACCCATCGTTGCCATAACCGATCTTTTCTAGCTGCTTTGAATCCATTTTCAGCGGCAAAAAATCGATTCTATGGGCCATTTTTGCGCAAGAAACACTTCAATCCTATTACAAATAACAGGTTAATTTGGTTTAATCCCGATTTCAAGCATTAGTTTCGGATCCAGGGCGAGGGGATCGATCTCTATGGCCCTGGAAAAAAACTGATGGGCCTTGTCTTTGTCGCCTAACCCCAGATAGCCCAGTCCCTGCATATAATAGGAAGTAACACGCCTGCTCTTTCTGTTCAATTCATTTTCAAGAAGAAAAATCCGCGCAGAATGCGATTCATCGGTTGAAACCGTTGTATGCCGGCTGTCCTTCACGGCGGCTAAACGGTCTTCCCCCTCCGAGATCAGTTTCCGAAACAAGTCATCAGCGGCTCCCCTGTCTCCACCCAGTTCCAGGGAGGCCAGCGCCTTGTAATAATCGAGTTCGGGGAAATCTCCTGCTCCCCACCCCTGGCTGTAGGTATAATTTTTCATGCGGGTGAAATAGTGTTCCGCCTGTTTGGCATGGCCGGAGAGTTTGCTGTTTATGCCCAGATAGTACAGAGCAATGCCGATCTTGCCGTTGCGCTCGGCTTCCAGATTGGCGGGGAATTCCATGGCTTTAAGAAAGCAACGTTCCGCCTCTCGGTACTGTTTGCCCTTCATCTGCTTGATACCGGTTTGAAGCCAGGCATCGAACCAGTACACATGAGGATTAAAGGTCGCACCTTCCATTATATGATATTTCATTTTCTTCAGCAGGTCAATGGACTTTTCATACCGGCCGTTGTAATTGTTCAGTTTCACCTCCAGCAGCTGAAAGTCGGTCATCCCTTTCGCCATCTTGCCATATCGGGCTAGAAAATCCGACAGCGGTTGCGCAGAAAAACTTGCATACAACATGTACAGCTTGGCCTCGGCAAAATAGCGCGGTTCCGAGGGATCCAGTGAAATGGCCTTCATGATGTTGTTAAGAGCCTCCTTCATGTTGCGCTGATGGTTTGCCTGGAGGTAAGCCATGTTGCGGTACATGAGGGCTTTGTTGGGCGTGAGCTGCGCGGCCTGTTGCCAGCATTTCAGCGCTTCTGCATGTTGATGGTCGGCCAACGCATTGCCGAGAAGATAAAAAGCTGTGGCATCTCCAGGGTTTTTTGCTGTCGCAAACCGCAGCACTTTGATGGATTCGTCCCCATAAGGGAAGCACAGATCAACAGGAAGCCGGGAAGCTTTTTGCAGCGCCTGTTCCGCTTTGACCTGTTGCCCGGAGAGTTCCAGATACAGGCCCAGATGATAATATACCATCGGATAGGAATTCAAAGCGCTGTTCACTGATCCTGCGGCCAAAGTCATCAGATCAGCCGCATCGCCGTCAAGCCCAAAACTGCTGTAGCGGGCGGCTGTTTCAATATAGTTGTAAGGTTCGGTACGAAGATGCTTCACCAGAGAGACCTGGCAAATTTCCGCGTTCATACCGACCGCGATATGGCCGCTTAAGAGGACGAGTTCATTCATGGCGGCAAAGCTCAGCGGATCGACGGCGAGCGCATCACGTACCCCTCGCAGCGCCGATTCATAGGATCCCTGCTTGCGCAGGATGATGGCTTTGGCCAGGAGTGCCTCTACATTCTGAGTGTTGGCCTTGCAGGCTCTGTCAGCGGCAGCATATGCTTTTTCCCAATTCCCTTGGTTTGCTTCAAGCTGGGCCACCAAGGTATAGCCGGCCGATGTCCACTGATAGTCCCATGTCGAACGATAGAGCATATCCAGCGCTTCGCCGATCTTGCCCTGCTTTTGGTAACAAAGGCCCAGGTAATAGAGCGAAGTGGCATCCTGCGCTTTTTTATGATTGCCGGTAACAACAGCCACTGCTCTTTTGAGATGCTCTTCAGCCAGGGCATATTCACCCCTTTTCAGGTAAATGGTGCCAAGCTGGGTATTGGTCATCACATCATGTGGATCGAGTTGCAGGGCTGCTTCATAATACTTCATATAGTCGAAATTGGTATTGCCGAACTGTTCGAGCTTTAATCCGGCAAAGAACAATTCCTGGCTGGTCTTGTATTCTGCAGGGCTCAACGGATCCTGATAAATGGGCGGGAAGGGTTCGCTCCGGCTCGGCTGCTTCTGCCAGCTGATGAGTTCTTTACCATCGGTTGTCAATACGGACAGTTTCAGGTCTTGTGCCTGAATGTCCCCAGCGATATCTACTGTATTCTGGTACGGGCTTGACGGTGACAGGTTTGCTTTCTTTTCAAAAATTGTTTTGTCTTTTGATGAGAGAACGATTTTCACTTCCTTTTGAACAGACGTGGCATTTACCTGAATGAGCGTCTGGCGATTCTGCAGTTCCAGGTTGATCACAAAATCTCTGTTGGCCTGTTTGAGACCGTTCATACCCTTGATCCCGTACATGTACATGGTGCCGTATTTGGTTTCAAAAGGGGCCAAAAAATTATAGTCAGGTTGATTGTCAGAATAGATGCCCATCATAAGTTCGGCATAAGGCCCGTCGGCATCGGTCAGTTTCTCGTCCCAGGATCGCTGAACCTCGTTTTTTCCCCAGGTCCAGATTTTCTGGCCTTTAAACATGCGGTGATCACCGACCAGCACAATGCCTGAATTTTTTCCATGATCGATGCCGCCCATAAAATCCATGGTAGGATTGGTGGCGAAAAAGGAAGCGGGTTGTTTGCCGGTTTTCCACCACGACAGGTCTTCGCCGTGGGTATAATCCACAGACTGATAGACCTGGTTAAGCACAGGCCAGCGGGCAAATTCCGTGACATAGTGAAAATTGATCATGTCAATGTCGGGCGCGAGAAAAAACTGGTACTGGTCGTTTACCGACACGGCTACGTTGGCAAAAAACAGCGCCGGATACTGGAAGGGGGTGACATTCAGACTCTTGAGCTCTTTTTTCACATAGGCCTTACCGGGTTCAAGAGTAAGGCCCACCAGCCAGCGGGTCCGGCCTCTTTTCTCATATTCACCCACCCACACGGTTTTGCTGCCGTCGCCATTTTCTTCGATGGTATAATCGACCGGCAGCAGACTGGTTGCCCGGTGGTGGTGCGGGGTATTCCATTCCACTCCGCCCGAGGTCCAGGCCCCCAGTGTACCAATCAGGGCCGGTTTAACTACATGGTTGTAATGAACGATATCATAGCCGTTGGTCTTGTCCAGCGCATAATAAATCCGCCCGCCCATTTCGGGTGTGATGCAAATCCTGAGATATTCATTTTCCAGGATAACAGCCGTATACTCCTTGTCGATCTTTGCTGTCGACTGTACATCATAGAAGGGGTAGGGATAAATGTGCCTTTCAGCAAGCTGTACCTCCTCTGAACGGAAAAAGAGCGGCACCTGGTCCGCGGGCTTGGTCTCATAGGTTGGGATGATCATTTTTTCCACTGAAACCTTGACCTGGGCATGGCATGCAAGTCCAGCCACCATCAGAATGAACAAAAGTTTTGTTTTCATAATCCTTGTCTTTTTTTGATTATCATTACCTATCAATTGGACATGAGCGGCTTTTCTTCAGGACATAAAAGCGTTAACTGCAGAGCATTTTTACCTGGCAAAAATAACATCTCTGAGGCGCGCATCGATTTTCGATTCCCGGACGCCATCAGCAAGGATGCTATGGCAGTAATCGCAATCCGGCCGGATCACCGTACCGTCGGCTGAAACATGCTCGCCATCGTGACAGCGGAAACAGCCGGA
>CAZISM010000011.1:0-25939 GCA_964541895.1 uncultured Cytophagia bacterium | reverse complement strand
TGCCAGTGAATGCCGACAAATGTCCGACCGCGGTTCAGCTTGCCGCCCACATACAGGGTGACCGCAGTGACTTCCGGGTCTGAGGCCTGCTCATCCTCGGGAATAGTGCGCCGCACCAACGTGCGGTTTCCATGGAACACGTCAGGCGAGTGGCAGTCTGCGCAGGTTTCCACAGCCGGTCGGAGATTCTCGATGGGAGCCGGAATAGGCTTGGGATGGCTTTTGGTCAATGTGGCGTACACCTGATGCAGGCCGGAGAATTTGGCTTTCACATACCATTTCGCTCCGCTGCCGATATGACAACCTGCACAGGAGACGTGCGCGTGTGTCGAATTCCTATGCTGGAGATAGCGCGTCCCCATCACTGAGTGACATTGCAAACCGCAGAATTTTACCGACTCTGTATAGTGATAGATGGAATACCCGCCGCTCACCACTAAAAGGAATACGACCAGTGCTGACACACCCCACAGACGGTGCTTCAACCGACGCTGTGCAGCTTCGGCCTGCCTCCTTCTGCTGCTGTCGCGTATAACCAGATGGGCTACATGATTGCCCTGATAGATAAACGGAAAGGCCATCATTTCGCCGTAAAAGTTCGTTTGGTCCGCTTTCTGAAATCGCTCTTCCACGAACGGCAGTTCGTACATCTCGCTCATCAGCCTGTTCAGTCCAGCCTGGACATCGGGCAGGGAATCGGGGTGTACGATGTCGGCGATATTTCGCCCCACCAGCGATTGCTGAGAGCTGTACCCCAGCATTTCAGCACCGACGAAATTCACGTAAAGGATCTGCCCCGCCTCATCACAAAGGAGCACTATGTCCGGTGACATTTCCACCATGCGACGGTATTGCCCTTCGGATTCACGGGACATGTCCGGGGAGATGGACGACGGGAGATCGGGTTGTTCTGTCATGGCTACCAGGGATCAAGGTGAACGGGTTTCTGAATCGATGACCGATCCGGATTTTATATGTTACTATCAGCTCGGGCGACCTGGAAAAAGAAAAGTCATTCGTGCCGGCGCAAGCCATCGGGACGCATTCTGCTCGCTTTCCGCCATTACCGGCTACTCCTGGATCAAATTAAAATAGCTTTGGTCTTTAAGGATATTCTCAATATATTGCGCACGCGGTATGGATCGGTTCGATCTGAAGACAACTTGCACCGCCGGCAGTTGAACAATTCATGGAGATCAGCGGCTTGGAAATTCTCATGCAAAAAACGGACGGCATAACTACGCTGGAGTTGAAGGGAAGACTGGATTCCCTTTCTTCCCCGGTACTGGAAAAACAATTGCTTGATTTGATCGCGAGCAATGAACGGCAGCTGATAATCGATTTTTCTCAATTGAGTTATATATCGAGCGTCGGGTTGCGTGTTTTCATTGTAGCGTCACGACAACTGAAAAGCGCAAATGGCAGACTGGTCCTCTGCGGGCAATCCGCAGAGGTCAAAGGGATCTTTGACATTACCGGATTCTCACAACTGTTTAAAATCGTTGCCTCGCAAAAAGAGGCTCAAAAAGAGATCTCTGAACGCCCCTGAAGGATCAGGTCAGAAACGGGTTCGGAAGATCGACCGCCGATTTTTTCCACGTCCGGCGCGGCAAGAGCTTCAATATCAGGCGGGGCGCTCATCCGGATAGAGCCGGAGGCCCGATTACAGCGCCTGACGAAGCGTAAAGCAGCAGCGGGCATCCGAAAGTCGCGCCTGATAATGCATTTGTTCAACCTGAGCAACCGCCAGCCGCAATTCAAGGCCCTCCAGAGCCGAATCATCGATATCATCCAGGCTGGCCACGGGCTTGTAATCCGGCAGAGTCAACGGACGGCCTTCATGGAAGATGGTCATCACCCCTTTGTTTTTGCGAAGCGTTGCATTCACCGTAATCGCCGAGCCATCCGCAAGGGTGCGCTGCAAAAAGGTAACGATTTCATTCGTTGCATTGGCCAGGCCGACGACGGCTGGAATGCGCCACTTGGCCTGCACGGCCTGCTCCAGCAGCCACTCGAGCACTTCCGCATGCCGGATCCCGGTTCTGTCGCGGATTTCCCAGGATTTTGCGGCGCTGAATTCTAGGTGTGCCGCTGCAGGAGCGGTCTGATGCTCGGACCGTTTTACGATCAGAGCCAATATGAGCAGTGCGACGTTGACTGCCAGAAAAGGCCAAAAGACCTCCCATCCGTTCAGCGGTCCTGGCACAGCCGTCGTCGCATTCTCAGCCGAGGCCGCTGCGGCGGCCGGCCAGGTGACAACTATATTCCAGCCCGCATAAACAACATACATCACTCCGAATACCATGCCGAAACGACGCACAGGCGGCACGGACCCACTTTGTAAGGCCCACCGAAATACCCACAACGTCATGAGCAGGCCCATAAAAATGCAAATCGAGTTGAAATAAGCGGGCCATGACACAGGCAGCAGTTGGTCCAGCCGCAGCCACGGTAAACCTGTAAGGCCCGCCAGTGAGGCAAACAGATGGCCGCTATGCGTCCAGAACTGGATGCTGACATGACCGAAATGGCTGAGCAGGAGCAACGGAATCAGGGGAAGGGCGCCCAATCGCACTAATTGTGTCCGGGTTATATCGGTTCGGCGGCCCCTGGCCAGGCGCACGCAGGCTTCGAACAGGATATAGCAGAGAAGCATGGAGTAGAACATGAGTGCTGTTTTCAGGAATACCGGACTTTTTGCAGTGTGCACGAAAGAAGAAACCGGCAAATTTTTTCCGGCGACAAGATTCAGAAAGACAAGATGGCCCGCCAACAGCATGACCAACCAGACCACGGCAAGCGATGCGGAGGATTGCCCGGAGAGGTCAAGGGAAGGAGTTTCAAAGGAGACTCGCATCGACTGGTTAGTGCACCGTTTGACACAGGAACCGCAGAAGGCGCAGTCAGACACAGAGTCGATGGCGAAAGGAGTCAGGCCCATCGGACATCCGGCATAACGTTCATCCGGCACCACGCAGTCCTTGGTCAGGCACTCGGCGCAGGCGGCCTCTTTTGACCGAACTTTGAAAAAAGCGGTACGGGCGTAGATCAGACTGATCCCGCCCAAAGGGCAGACATAGCGGCACCAGGTGCGTCCCCGGAAAAAAAGCCCGAAAATTACCGCACCGGAAAGAATGCTCAGCAGGACAACCGCCGTTCCCCTGGGTGAAACGACCACATTATAGATTTCTTCAAACCAGAACAGAAGGAATAATGCAATCAGGATCAGCCAACTGCCGTACTGCTTCAGAAAATCCGGCACGGCCCGCTGCAGACCTGCGACCCGTTGCGCCCATCCACCCAGCAGGGAAAACGGGCACAGGCTACACCAGATCCGGCCGGCCACCAGGAACAGAATGCAAAGCAGTGGCCACCAGAACATCCATACCAGCAGGTTGGCAGGATTCTCCTGATCAGCCGGACCGAACAGCAAAAAGGCCAGCGTCGGCAGCATGAACAGGGTTGCTATCCATTGCAGCGTGTCCGGAAATAAACGGTTTTTCAATAGCTTGTTAAACATGGTTCATTGATCGCTCATGCATGAACAGGAAATTTGCGGGTGACAATAAAGGCGGGCCACTCTCCATGCGGCAAGCAGTGAGCCAAGACAATCCTCACGTCTCTTCCATTTCCGTCGCAAAACCAGACCACACGCCTTCTTTTCTCACTTTTGATAAAATAGAATTCCACGAGATCAAAGTCAAGGCCAAATTCACGCAAGAGCGCTAATGGTAATTAGTGTCGCGGTATGGCCAGAAGGACGTCATGATGCCGTTCCGTGCTGCTGCCGATCATACTCCGACCCTCGGATGCGTCGATCGCCGGCTTGACCGCATTGTTAACGGCGGCCGGGGAACGCCATGCGCGCAGAGCTCTGCTATGTGACCAGAGTTCCTGGCGCAATGCGGGGAGGCCTGATGTTGCCGCCTTTTTCGGCAGCGCCGTCTGTCCTAACCGGCACGTTCACGATGGCTTGGTTGCGCATGGTTATTAACATAGCCCGAACGGGCATCTTTACATATCGCGGTTACACGCCCGTTGATGGATTCCGCCATGGTAAAAACTCCCCGGGCGATTCCAGGTATGATAACATACCGAGCGCCCAAAAACAGCAAGGCCCTCGATCTCGAGGGCCTTGCAACAATCATTTTTTAAACCTGGTGCGCATTTTCAAAATCCATAGGCCGCTGAAATTCGGTGGGTGTTGTCCAGCTCGCCGGTGAGAAAAGCATAATCCAGATAGAATCCCATCAGATACAGCCCCGCACCGGCGGAGAAATGGTCAAAGCGGTAGCCGCCGCGCAGAGCCAGGCGATCGAAGAAGCGGACTTCGCCGCCGTAAAACGAATCCTGCGTCTCCATCAGCTCGCGGTCAAAAGAGACGGTGATGCGGGTGCGCAACCGGGACAGACGATACGATGCGGCGGCGCCGACCTGCAGCGTGCGCGCCACCTGATCCTTGTGTCGCGAGGCCGTGTCCCAGACGATATCGCTGGTGGAGAGATTGTGCGCAGCCACGCCGACGCCGATCCAGCGGCTGGGATCGCCCTGGATGAAATCATTCGAGATCAAGCGCAGCAGCGCGCCGGCGTCCAGCCCCTGGCCGGTGCCGGTGGCCGTGTCCAGCTGCTGATTAAAATATTTTCCGGTTACGCCGAACGAAAGCTGAATCGGCAGCACAATGGGTGAAAACGGATCGCCCACCTGCACGTCAAAGATCAGGCCCTGGCAAAAGGAGAGCAGGACGGCGTTTTCCTGATCGCCAAAGGTCCCTTCCGCCCTGCCGCTGGAACGATTCACATTGTTTACCAGGCGATCGTAGCGGGATCCCTGGAGAGCGCCGTAACGGGGTATATCGTCCACGCCCAACCGGATCCAGCTCAAACCGATGGCCATATCCGGCGTAAACGAGTAGATCAACGCCATGGTATTATACTGCGCCAGCCCGGAGAACATGGGCACATGTTCGAACTGCAAACCGAACCGTTTTTCCATGGCCATTCCGGCCGGATTCCAGTAGGCCATGCCGGCCTCATTGGCCATCGCCGTATAGGCGCCGCCCATGGCCAGCGCCCGCGCGCCCACGCCTATGTTCAACATATCCGCTGCATAGTCTCCGGCCCATATCTGCGACCGGAGCAGAAGCATGATCAAGAGTCCCAGAAGGAGGGTGTGTTTCAAGCTATGCCGATGATGCCTCATGTACCGTTCCTTTCCCTTCTATTCCAGTTTAGCCATTTTTTCGATGCGTTCAATCTTTTTGTCGCCGTTGCGCGCTGTCACCTTTAAATAATAGACGCCGTTGGCCAGGGGATCGCCCTCCTCGTCTTTACCATCCCAATCCCATTCCACATAGCCGGTGACCGCAAACAGTTTCTGATTTCGTATCAGTCGCCCTGATACGGTATAGATATTCAAATCCACTTCAGTGGCCATGTCCTGCAGTTGCAGCGCGATCGTTGTCGAGGTCGTAAACGGATTGGGGTGATTGGCCACAAAATCAAGTCCGAACTGACCGGCCACCCGGCACTGGATCTGCTGTACTGTCGCATTGCCGTTGATGTCTCTGATCTCGATCTGTATCACATGATCACCGGCCGACAGCTCGGGCGACCAGGTCACCGAGAGGGAACGGCGCACATCCGGATTTTGCGAAATCTGTACCTGGTCGTCGGCCACCACCTGGTTGTTCAACTTTATGGTCGCCGGTTTGGCGCTGACATCAAAGCCGGTGGAATCTTCGGCAAAAATCGTAAAGGTCGGTTGCTTGCCCACGGGATCGCCGGAGGCGAAATTCTGCCCGACCACGCCGATCTGCAGCGTCGGTCCTGTTTTGTCCGCACTGCCCAAAAGGCTGAAACAGGTGTTGAACACCGGCAGCTTGGCGTACAGGCATCCCTGATAGGTATCTACCGTATATTGGAGTGCCGACCAGGTCGACGTGGCCGGATTCCAGGTGTACAACCTCATGCCGCCGTTGGCCAGAAAAGCCAGGTTGCTCGGATGATTGCGATCATAAAAAACAGCCACGGTGCTCTCTTTTTTTAGCGTCAACGAACTGTCGGCAAACGCTATCGAAAAGGCAAAGCTGCCCGGCATATCGCGCACACGCAACGGCGTCAGCGAGTTTTGCGTACACGCTTCCTGCATGGCCGTCGTCCAGGTTCTGGTTATTGAGAACACATTAATCCTGGGCATGGCACCGGCAGGAATATTGACCGAGACGTTGGCTTCATTGGAAAACACCGCTCCATTGCTGCCCTGGGACGGATTGGCCACGCGCACCACGGTGGTGGTGGTGTTGTTTTGTTCGTTGTTCTCATCCACCCGGTTTTCCACATCGGTGCGCAGCCACACTTTATATGAGCCGTTCACCAGCCCCGGCCAGAGCAGCGACAGCGTTGTGTCGCTCTGAGCTGCCAGCCGTGAAATGAGCATCATCTCGCCGACGGGCGAATAGGTGGTTGGATCATTGCCGACATAGGCGGACACGCTAAAGTCCAACGCATCGGTTGCGCCGTTGTTGCGCAGTCGGGCGGTGAGCATGGCCTGGTTGACGCCTTCGACACGGACCGAAGAAGCGTCTACGTAGAGGTCAGCCCGCGAGCGCACCATCAGCTCGGCGATGGGTGTGCGAATTTCCTGACCGGCGTTGCCGCTGATCACCAGACGATAAAAAATCCTGGTGCCTTCGGAGGCGGAGAGCGGCGTGGCGGATTTCCAGACGCCGGTCAACTCTTGCAGGACCGGCACGATATTCCACGAGGCCTGATTGACGGACCACTGAATCTCTGAACGGGTGACGCTGCCGATCCGGGTAATGGCTTTATTGTCCACGAGAGCGGAAAAATAAAACGGTTGATTGTGAAGCGGGCTAGCCGGTTCCACGGCAACCGCCGCCTGGGCATAGCGGTTGACGGTAAATTCAGCCGCGCCGGCGCCGTCTTTCTGACCGTTGCTGGAATAGACCTTGACGGAGCCAGATCCGGTCTGGTTGGTCCACGCTTTGACGATGGTGGGCGTCAACGTCAGCAGCTCCACCGTCGCTTTGCCCTGTTGCAGAGCGGCTGTTCTCTGCACCAGCAGAGAGTCCCGGTTATTGTGCACCGACAGCACGACCTGACCTTCGCTGAATCCGTTCTGCTGCACGGTCGCCTGCAGGGCATCGCCGGTGACGAGATCGGACTTGGCCAGGGTAACCGAAACGGATTCCTCTGCCAGGGCGATGCGTGCCGCCGGATCACCGAGGAGGTTAAAGTGACGAATGGTGTCCCAGTAGCCGTTGGTCATTTCAATCAGGTCGTATTTGGCCTGGGTGGTGATTTCGCCGATGCGCCGGCGGCCCTGATGGAACACCGCCCTGAACAGGGCCTTATCCAGATAGTGGTCGCCCAACATCGATGCCCGTCCGGCCGAGCCGAAATGGGCGACGATGCCGAGATCGTCCCGGCGCAACAGCTCTTCGCTCAGAGAGGCTTTTTCAGGATTGTCAAAATAGCCGATAAAGCAGGTCAGGGAGAACATGATGGAGTACTTGTCTTTATTCTTCAACCGGTTCACATCCTCCAGGAGGAACAGACGGCTGTCCTCGAACACCTGACCGCCGCCATGGCCGACGAAATTGATGATCACCTGCCCATTATTCCAGGCTGTGGCCAGGTCTTCGGTGCTGCCGAAATATCTGGAGGAGGTCATGGTAGCGAGACGATTGGTCACGCAGCGTCGCGGCATATATTCTTCATATAGTTCGTCCGCATCGGTTTCAAACTGCTGCGCATTGCCGGTGACCATGATGATGTTTCTGCGCCAGTCGCTGATGACCGGCTGCGACTCGTATTCCATGGTTTTGTGCACCAGGATATCCGCTTCTTCCGTCGTGTTGACGGGGAAACGGCCGATGTACATGTCGGGAAGAATATCATCGCCGCTGACCGTGACAAAGCCGTTGTCGGATGAGGTCATACCCCACGAGGTGGTATAGGACATCAGTGTCGGCACATAGGAGACATGGTTCAACTGATAGGCGCGGCGCTTGTCCATGTAATGGGTTGTGTCCCCAAAGAGCAGAATGTACAGCGGCGCCGGTTTTTTATAGTGATGATAGGCGTATTCGAGAAACGTGTGGATCGCATTGGGATCGTACACGCCGGCGTTGAATTCGTCATAGACATCCTGAACGTCCACCACCATGGTACGGAAACCCTGGCTGGTGCGGAATTGCGCCAGGGTGCGGGCCTGGTCCATGAATTTCGCATGGGTGATGATGATGTAATCGGCGCCGTTGCTCTGACTGGCCAGGTTGGACGGCGAATCCAGCGTGATGCTGTTCACGCGCGCCAGCTTTTTATTCGCAACAATATAAAAGGATCTGGAGTTTATGGATTCGCTGGCGAACAGCACCTCATAGGTGCCCCGGCTGGCGCGGACGCGGTCGGGAATAATCTGCTGGCCGTCTTCGGAGAAAATATAGAGCCGATCTTCGCTGAACCGGCCGGCCAGAATCGGGCGCCGCGATTGTTTGCCGATCTCAAATCGTAACGAGTCATTGACCGCCTGCAGCGCTGCCGTACATTCCAGCTCGATCCAATTGAGAAGGACGCGATCGTACGACACGTTGGGCAGATCGCCGGGCAAATAGAGCGTGATAGTGTTGTCGTTTTTCAACAGGCCGTCGTTTTGCCTGCTATGGTCGAATATCTTGACCTCCTGATTGTCCCAGGTAACACTGCCCAGCTGCTCACCGTTCAACGACACCGTCACTTTGTGGTCCGGCGTGGCCGGCAGATAGGTGGTACCCTGCATTTCGACACGAAGACGAAAGCTAGACGCCGCTTTCGGCGTCGGCAACGAGAGAGGAACACTGTACTGCTCCTTGTCCTTCATTTCACGCCAGAACCAGTGGTCGGCGTTTTCTTCCATGAACGCCAGTTGTCGTTCATACTGCAGGTCCTGTTCGAGATGCACGCGCATGCTCGCCGAGGTGACGGTATCGCCCACCGCGGCACCAAGAGCGCCGCTGACCTGCGCCATGCGGCTGCCGGGGCCGCTTCCCCAGGCAAGAAAATAGACGTTGGTATCCGAGAACCAGGAATAATAGGTCGTGGCACTGGCGTTGTGTTCGCCGATAAAAAGCAGGCGATCCGATTCGTCAAAGGAGCCATCGCCCTGATCTTCCACAACGATGGGGATATTTTGGCCTCCGCTGGTCATCGACAACGTGGCGGGATCCACTCCGCTCAGATCGACGCCGGCGTCGACCAGTTCCTTGCCGGTAATGGCATAGACGCCGTCTTTGATCACACCGATCCGCACCCGCCGGCTGTCGGACCAGGTATCACCGGCCTTGGCCAACGGCTGTGCTGCCTGCGACCGCCAACGCTTCGCCTGTTCATAGTTGCTCAAATAGTCCGAGTAAAATGTTTCGATCTCTTTGCTGTCAAAGGTTGCGGCGGTGCGATTCTGCAGCAGCGGCGCCTGGGACGACTCAAAGGTGATGCGCAGACGGAGGCTTTTGGTCACCGCCAACTGGTTGCGCATCACAGCATATCGTACCGGGTGCAATTCAATTTGCAGAATCTTCTGATCTCGCATCATGCCGCACAAGCCGGTTCGCACCGTTTCAGATGGATACCACCCCTCCACCTGCTGAAACGAAAGCGGTGAGACCTCTTCAGGACCCAGGTAGGGCAACCACTCTTGCGGATGCGACACGGTGGCGATGTCCAGTATCTGCCTGTTCACCGTCTGTTCCTGCTCCACCTGCACGCGTGGCCTGCCCTGGCCGGGAATGCCGAGGACCAGACTGGTCACCGGCAGAACGGGCCAATCCTGCAGAGCGGTGTAACTGCTGCTGGACATGGTTACATGGCTTTGCCAGACACCGTTGACACGTTTCTGCGTGATTTGAACCGAGTCAAAGACCACATCGCAGACAATAGCCTGGTCGGACGATTCAATGAAATTAATTCGGTAAGGTAATGGGGTTGCGCTGAAAAGCACAGGCGCCAGAAGCAACAGGCAGATGGAGAGATGTATAAAGTGGCGTCGCATTACAACTCCTTGATCAATGGTTAAGACAGCAAACAACAGCACGTTCGTCTGCAGACGCATCAGGGTCTGTTTATAGACAATTGAAAACTAGCGTAACGAACGATTCGCTGGCAACTCCATTGATCAGGTTGAATGCGATAGGATATTTCAAACCGGTAGCTTCAAATATCGTACCAGATTACGTGAGACAGGCTACTATTTTTAATATATTGTTATTTTGTTAGTTATGAATTTTCAACCAATTGATATTCCCGGGATTGTCCAGGCGAGGTGTCATCTTTTGCAGTCACATGTCCGGCTTTATAAACAGGGGACGGGATGTGCGCTGGAGGGAGAGGCGCAGCGCCCGGCAACGAAACAACACAGTGCCAGCGCGATGGCTCTCACCCTGACCTGGCCGATCGAGTCCGGCTCAGTTCTCTTTTTCTGCAGGATGTGAGGCGGTCGAAGATTCTGCCAAAAGGTCCAGCAGCATCTCGGACATTTTTTTGGCAAAATAATTGATTCGATCAAGCACCCGGGCCTGCTCCGCATCCAGCTGAGGGCGCACGTCATCGGTAAAAATGAGCAAGTAGCCCAGCAGCCCTTGTGCCGTCGAACGAATTTCATGACCGAGTTTACCTCTGTTGCGACCAGGGACGTCCCGATACGCTGATGTCATTGGCTCATCTTTCAAACGATGCCCTTCCTTTCAATCGACCATTGTGACCAGTCCGCTTCACTTGCAAAATCCAGAGAGTTAGCCTGCCACGCCAATTTTACCCTGGGCCACCGCCTCCAGGAAAAGGCGTATTCACCCAACCACACCAGACCAAAGGCGGCCAGGACCAGCAGAAACTGATCCAGCGGCAGCCGGAATCGCACTTTGACAATCGTAATCGCATGTACCAGTGTAAAGGCCAATCCGAACAGCAGCCAGAGGGTCCTGGCACTTTTGGCCGCCGGCGGCATGGTCACGCTGCCGAGCCCCGCCATAAGCAGCAGGAGCGAAAAGCTGACGATGCCGAGCCAACGCACGATGCGGTCCTGGCGGACGTACGATTGAGTAGCGGGTGACGGATCCAGGCGCCAAAAAAAGATCGCCTTTTTGAAGGTGCGCCACAGGGCGGCTGCAGGTTTTTGTTCAATAAACGCCATCGCCTCCGTTTGATAGAGTCGACTGATCTCTTTTTCGTCCTGCAACGTCTGCAGACGTTTCTGCATAGCACCGGGCATAGCGATAGATCCCGGCAGTTCTATCTGCGCAGCCGGATTGTTGCCCAGCCAGAAATTATAGCCGCCGCTGGTGGCGACCTGCCAGACTCCCAGCTGGTAATAATTGCGCATCAGCCAAGGGCTGACCACCACCAGGCAGCCGGCAAAAAGCCATGCCAGGCGATGCCATGCCAGTTTTTCTGAGACGTAGAGCCAGAAGCCGGCGATCAGCACCAGCACCAACCCGCTGGGCACAGTCAAGATCGCCAGACCGAACAGCGCGCCGCCGGCGAATAGCGTCGCCGTACGTTGTTGCCGCGCCGCTGGAATCAGGAGCAAAGCCGCAGCCAGCAGCAAAACACTGAACAACGTCGTTGGCAAAACAGCGCCGGTCATATAAATAAAATAGGGATAGAGCGCGCCAAGCCACAGGGCGATCAGTGCGCGCCGATAATCTCCCAGTCGGCGAGCGATACCGTACATCAGCAGCAAACAGGCCACACTCAGGGCCACCTGCGCCAGACGAACGGCTGTCGGTGAATCGAGACCGACCAGCGCAATACCGGCCAGCCATAACGGATAGCCGATGGCCCGGTCGGCCGTCGGACGCTGTTGCGGTGTTACAAAACCTTCGCCGCGCAACAGCGATTGCGACAGACGCAGATATTCTCTCTCGTCACTCCAGATCACCGAGTCGGGCAACGAGGTAACATACAGCCAGCGCAGCAGCACGGCAACCAGGACGGCCGCCATAAACAAAAGATGATGACCTCTGTTCTGTTCATTGCTTTTCATATACATACAATCCCTGATTGACCGTACCGACAAAGATCCGGGTTTTGCTGTTACGAGCAATGGCCATGGTTTTCAGTTCCAGTTTTTCCAGGCCCGAACTGAGCCGCTGCCAATCGCTGCCGCCGTTGGCGCTGTAATAGACGCCGGAGAGCTTCGCCGCCAGCCAAAGATGGTCGGGTTGATCGGGCTCCACGGTAAAGGCAACCCGGTCGATCACTTTGTAATTCGAAATGGGCACGGTCTGCCAGGAAGCCGCTCCATCGGTGGTTTTATACAGGTTGTCACGATCGGTCAGCGCAAACGCCACCCGGCTGAGTGACGGATGCGGATCATAATCGATAGCTGCTTCCTGGCCATAGGTGTCCCTGATGGTGCCGCTGTTGGTAGCAGCCCAGACGGCGCCGCCGTCCAGCGAGCGATAAAAGCCAAAGACGCGGATGCTGATCACGATTTTCTGCACATCGCGCTCGACGTTGTTTACCGTCAACACTTGCCCAAAGCGGTTGACCTGACTCCAGGTCAGGCCGCTGTCCGGGCTGTGATACAGCCCTTCTGATGTGCCCGCCCAGATCGAAACGCTGTTGGCTTTGTTCTGCACAAACACATCGTTGATCAACGGGGTCAGCCCGGCGGTCCAGGCCGACTGCCAGGTTTGTCCGGCGTCAGTACTTTTAAACACCCCTTTCCCCCAGGTCCCGCAAAAAAGCGTGCTGCTGTTCTGCGCACTAAACGCCAGACAGGTCACGTCCCTGTTGCTCAGACCGGTGTTGCAGGCGTTCCAAACGTTGCCGCCATCCGTCGACTTGAAAACGCCCTCCAGGGTGCCGGCATACAGCGTCGCCGGATTCTGCGGATCCGGTTTGATGACTTGCACGGTTTGGCCCGCCATGTTGCCGCCTACCGCCTGCCAACCCGTCGGCGTTTGCGGTTTTTCCTGCTGTTCCTGCTCATCAGGCGGAGGCTTGAGCGGATTCTTTTTTTCACAATGTAGCCACATAACGGCGAGCAGCAGCCAGAAGAGCCATCTGTATCCGGATATTCTGATCATGGTTTGCATATCACAACTCCACGGTAACATGATTCCATTCGAGCGGGATCCGTTCGCTGCCGGCCACAGGCTCGGCAACCAGCTTGCGTTGACGTCTGAAGACGCGATCATAGGCGTTGAGCAGATTCGGCACCGAGTGTTCCCAGGAGAGCTGATTGATAACCCGTCGACGGCCGAAATCGCCCATCTCTTTGCGCAGAGCCGGATTATTGAGCAAAAAGTTCACTTTTTCCGCAAACATACAGACATCGTTCGGTTTGGCATACAGACTGGCCCGCTGCGCCGTGTTGCGGGCTTCCTTTAAATCGAACGACACGATCGGACGGGCAAAAGCCATATACTCCAATATCTTGTTCATAGTCGACTGATCGGCCCATTCTGACCAGGGATCAGGGTCCACGCACACATCGGCTGTGGAGAGGTAGCGGCACACCTCCTGATCAGGGATCCGGCCGGTGAAGCGAACGAATTTGTCCAGCCCCATCGCGGTGCAGAGTTCCTTTAATTTCGGCACCGCCGGTCCGCCGCCGACCAGAGTGAACAGCGTATCGTTGCGGCGATAATGGTGCAGCAGATGATGGATGGCCCTGAGCAGGTAATCGACGCCGTCCTGGGGGCACATTTCACCGAGATAACACACCATAAAACGGCGTCCCTCCTTCAGGCTGAGATCCGGCGCCCGCAGGATCAAATTTTTCATGTCCGGTCCGGTGCGGACGACATGTACATCCTCCGGATGCTTGCGGCCGCGGCGGAGCGCAACCTCGCGGTATGAATCGTTGGTCGTAATAACCACGCGGGCCGTGGCATAGGTGAATTTCTCCAGTTTCAGCAGCGCCTTGTGCAGCCAGTGCCCGCGCCGGGAAAACTTGGCGATGAACATTTCCGGTGACAGATCGTGATGATCAAAGACAAAGGTTTTGCCCAACACTTTGTACAGCAGCCCGAGCATAAAGTAGGTATCCGGCGGATTGCAGGCCTGGATGACATCAAAACCCTCCCGGAACAGCACCCGCAGGGACAGAAACGCGGTCATAAGCCAGGCATAGACAAACTCCATCACGTAGCCAAATTTGCTTTCTGCATCAAACGGGATCGCATAGCGATAAATCGACACGCCGTCGATCACCTCATAGCTGCGGGTATACTCTTTGGACTTGGGTGAAATGACCGACACACGATAGCCGTGATCTGTCAGCGTTCGGCTCTCCAACCAGACGCGACGATCCAAAGGTACGGGTAGATTTTGCACGATGATGAGAATTTTACCAGCATATTCCTTCATAGTTGGCCTCTTTAGGTAATGTCTGCTCCTCTCCGATGCCGGACAGATCGATGATGCGATGCCCGTTTCGGTGCTCGGCAAGGAAGTCTTCGTATTCTTTGGCGTTATGGCCGATCACGACCGTATCGGTTTTGTCCATCACTTCCCAAATGGAAGAGCACATCAGTTTTGCGATATGCGGCACTTCCCGTTCGATGAACTCTTTGTTGGCTCCCATCAGATTTCCCAGAAACACATTTTTGTCATAGATCTGCACCTCATAGCCTTTACCGATCAATTGTTCAATGAGCGACACCACCGGGCTTTCGCGGAGATCGTCGGTGTCGGATTTAAAGCTGAGCCCGAGAACGCCGATACGTTGACGGCCGTTGCGCTTGACCATTTCCAGGGCATGGCGAATATGTTCCTCGTTGCTGTCGATGGCCGCGCGGAGCAACGGTACCGACACGTCCAGCTGCTGCGCGCGGTGTGCCACGGCGCGCAGATCCTTGGGCAGGCACGAACCGCCAAATGCAAAGCCGGGTTTGAGATAATAGGGCGACAGGTTCAGCTTGGTATCCTGAACGAACACATCCATGACGATGCGGCTGTCGACCTGCAACGATTTGCACAAGCGGCCGATTTCGTTGGCAAAGGCGACTTTGACAGCGTGAAAAGCATTGTCCGCATACTTGATCATGGCCGCTTCGCGCGGGGCCAGTTGAAAAACCGGCGCCGGCAGGTCAGCATAGAGATCTGCCAGGATCCGCGCAGAGCGATCGTCATACGCGCCGATGATGGTTTTGGGAGGATGATAAAAATCATGCACCGAAGAGCCCTCCCGCAAAAATTCCGGATTCAGCGCAAAACCGAAATCGATACCGACCTGTTTGCCGGAAACCTGTTCCAGGGTGGCTTTGGCGACTTCATCGGCCACATCGGGCAACACCGTGCTCCGCAGCGCCACCACCGTATACTCCTCTTTGTCGCGCAGGATTTTGCCGATATCCTGACAGACCCGGCGGATGTAGTGCAGATCGATGCTGCCATTGCCGTTGCTGGGCGTGCCCACACAGATCAGGATGAGTTGCGCCTCCCGGACTGCTTCAGCGGGATCCAGCGTGGCCCGCAGTCGCCCCGCCGCCACCTGCTGACGGATGATTTGGTCCAGATCGGCTTCCACAATCGGCGAATCGCCGCTGTTGATGATATCAACTTTTCTGGGATTGACATCCACACCGATGACGTGGTGCCCCATCTCTGCCAGGCACGCTGCTGAAACACTGCCAACATACCCCAAGCCAAACACACTCGTATTCATAACCACTCCATCGCGATTCTCGCCGGCGTACCGGCGGATCCCGTTACCTTTGTTTTAAATGTTTACGCTGCAGCAGAGACACATACAAATCCAGATACTGGGCAGCGATGTTGCGAATATCATAAAAACGGAGGATCTCTTCCCGCGCCTGCTGACCGATGCGCCGGCGCAAGTTTTCATTTTTCAGGTATACGTTCAGCGCCGCGGCCAGCATATCGGTTTCGGCACAGTTGACGATAAAGCCGAACCGCCCGCTCTGCACCACCTCATCGGTCAAGCCGGGTATCAGGTGCGCGATGACCGGCAACCCGGCCGACATGGCTTCCAGCAGGGTGCCGGTCTGGCCGTCCCGACGGCAGGCATGCACATACATATCGGACATTTTCAGGTACTCGGCCAGCGGCTCGCGGGCTTTTTCCACACGCACCACATCCTGCAGCTCCCATTCCGCAATGTGCCGCTGCATCAGCTGCACAAAGCGGGGGTTTTCCGGCACCGGCATCATGTCGTTCATCGGTTCCTGCGGCTCGACGATGAGCAGCAGCGGAGATTCATCCCAGCGCTGCCGCAACCGATACAGCGCCTTGAGCAGCAGATCCGAACCGCGCGCCATACTGAGCGGACCCAGGGCCAGAACCACTCTTTTTCTCTCCGGAATGTCCAGGCGCCTGCGCAGGGTTTGAATCTCTTCCGGATCGCCCGGCCGGTACAGTTCCGCATCCACCCCATTGGGGATGCGGATGGTTTTTTTGCGGATGGCGAGGCTGAACTGACAGATATCGCCCAGCACCTTGGTGCTGGCGACAATCGCCCAGGCGCTGCGATAAAGATACATCAACCAATAGCCGGCGCGGCGTTTGCGCACGGTCATCGGATCATCGATGTATACATTGGTGATTTTCTGTACCAGCGGCAGACCGGTCAGCCGGCTCGCCAGGCCGGCCGGCGCGACAAAGCCGTGGCTGTGCAGCAGATCGTATTTCTGCTGATGGGTCACAATATATTTAAACAAACGAAACGAAGAGCGTAGCTGGCGGAACGGCGAATGGGACTCACGCAGCATACGATGTATGGCAACGCCGTTATGTTCTTCCAGCCCCACTCGTTCTTCCTGGTCTGTTCCGGACAGGATTTCCACCTGCACCCCCATACGATGTAAATGTGTGGAAAGTTTGTGGCATTGCGAAAGGGATGGAGCCTGTGAGGGACTATAGAGTCCGTTTATCATCAAAATCCGCATCTGTCAAATCCCGTACCGTTTATTCCCTGCATCGCGTGAACAGCGTTTCAACTTCAGAATCAGCGCCAAATCGCAACCCCTGTGCGGGGCCGGATATGGCAGGACGATATGGCTCTAATAATAAAAACACCAGCAGAATCAGCGATAACGCTTCATGGCCGCCTGAAACGACGTGCTGACGTAATAGCGGTACAGCCAGTGCAATCCCTTGTCGGCGGCGGGATGTTTTCGCCGCCGCATGAACGCCACCCAGGCGCGAAGCAGCGGTAACGTCAGCGCATTGATGCCCAGCCGTTTCAGCCAATAGTGTCGTTTGTGACGGGCCGGCAGCTCGGCTACATACAATCCGAGCCGTTCAGCCAATCCCGATCGATCCTCGGGGTGAATAAAGTACCATTTGGCGGCCGCGTCTCCATACAGGTGCGCCTTTGTGATCAGGCTGTTGTAACTGATGAGATGATGGTGATAGGCCAGGATCTCCGGGTCATAAAATAATTCCGCGCCTGTTTCCTCGAGTCGGTACGCCAGTTCCCGATCCTCTGCCACCTTGAAGCGGGCGTCAAATCCGCCCATCTCGCGCAGCAGCGCCAGGGGCCAGGAGCTGTTGGGCGTCCGATAGCGGCTCCAGGAAATCGACCGGTCCGGCCCGCCCTCTTCGTCCAGCGCGAATTCATCCCAGCGGAAGGTTTGCCAGCGGTCGATGGCTTCACCGGTTTCGATCCGCCCCATCCAGCCGCTGCGCTTTTGGCGGTGGCTCTCAAAGCGCTGCCAATGGCGCCGGACCACATCCGGCTGCGCGATGATATCGGCGTCAAGAAACAGCGCCAGTTCACCCTGCGCCTGTTCGATGCCCCAATTGCGGGCCGCCGCCGGGCCGAGGGCGGTCTGGCGCCGCAGGTTCAGGGTCAGCGTCGTCGTCGATGCAAACTGTCCGAGAAAGCTCCAGGTTCTATCCGTGGATCCGTCATCGATGATCAGCACTTCAAAAAAACCGCGTGGCCCTTCCTGCCGTTCCAGAGCGGCGAGCGTCTCCGGCAGAATATCGAGACGATTGAATGTTGGTATGATAACCGATACTTTGGGTTTCATAGGCAGCCGATCCGTTGATCATCCCTTTGGTTTTTGAGCTATCATCAGTACGCCGTTGCCCTGGCGATTGTCCGTGTGCATATCCAGCCACATGAGCAAAAGCACGAACGGGTGCAGCAGCAGCAGATAGAGCGGCAAGATCACTTTGACATATCTGCTGAATTGCACCAGGGTCACCACATCATAGGCCCATTTGCCCCAACGGCCATAGGTGATTCGTTCCTGCAGAACCGTCAGACCGGCGTCCTCCAGCAGGCGACGCAGTTGCGGCGGTGTATAATAACGCACATGATCGTGGGGCAGTTTTTTGCCGCTGGCCTGCAGCTCGCGTTCCAATTTGCGCGCCAGATACGGGATGACTCTCGTCTCGCCGCTGGGCACATACACCAGCGCTCGGCCGCCCGGTGCAAGTTGCTCATGGATCGCAGCGGCCATACGGAGGTCGTCCTGCAAATGTTCCAGCACGCTGCCGCACAAAACAAGATCAAAGCCGCCCGGCCCGGACCAGCGCTCGGCATCGGCAGAGAGGACGGACACCTGCAACAAGCCGCGGCGCCGCATGAAATCGGCCAGATCGCCGGCCTGCATCGCATCCACTTCCAGAGCGGTGATGCGGGCCAGCGGGCGGGTTTTGGCGCAGGCATAGACATGCTGCCCCAGACCACACCCCAGGTCGAGCATGGAAAAATCCGGCGGCAGGCTGCGGATAATCTGCCGCAAACTGCGGCGTATATACCATTCGCGCAGGGTGGTGATGCGTATGACCAGGTAGGCCGCTCGACGCAGCCAGAGTCGACGTCCGATCAGTCCGGCTATTTGCTTAGAATTCATAAACGTGCGATTTCTCTTCCAGAATCTTTAACGTGTTCTGGTCGTACTGCTCGCCCAGACGATTAACGGCTTCGGTGATCGCTACCAGAGCCCACATCGTGAGCAGCAGCGGATAAAAATCCTTGTACCCTTTATCGGCCATGGCCGAGATGACAAAACCGATCCACCCCCCCATCACGCCGATGGCCACGGCACTGAGATAGGAAGAGCTGTTGCGGGTGGCACGGCGGCAGCTGCTGAAACCGGCCAGCACAAACCACAGATAGAAAATAAAACCGATGATGCCGATTTCCGCCATGTAGAGTAAAAACGAATTATGGACGATCCAGTATTTGGAACGCGGCTCCTCCGCATCGTAATGAAACCTGGCGTGGTTGCCATAGTTGTTGATGCCCACGCCGATCACCGGATGTGCCCGGACCATGCGCCAGGCCGCCATGGCGGAGGTGATGCGTGTCTGTCCTGATCCCAAATCATAGGATACGATGCGATCCCAGATGAGCTCGCGAAAGGCCATGACCACCACCGTGGTGACGATCATCATAAAGGCGAGGTTGCGCATAATGCGCCAGGTCAGCAATCGCCGGCTGAGCAGGAGCGGAAACAGCAGCAGCACAGAGGGGATCATGGCGATCCAGGTGCTGCGCGACAGGGTATAGATGATGCCGATAGTGCCGATAAGCGAGGTGACGCGGGCGAACCAGCGTTCGCCGTTGCTTTCACCGCGCAACGCCATCACATAGGCCAGGGGTAGAACGAATCCGAAATAGCGGGCCAGGTTGTTGCAGCTGACCAGGGTGCCGCCCGGACGGGTGGTGGCGAAGATGTCCATTTTAATGGCAATGGTGGTTTCACCGGTGGCGCCGAACCAGCGCAGGAACGAAAGGCCCGGCCACTGGTTGATTTGCCAGATGGAAAGAACAGTCTCGACGATCACGCCAAGGAAGAATATCTGCGTGACCAGGCGTACATCGTCGCGGTCACGGATATTGTTGGCCAGGAAGAAAAAGAACAGAAACACTTTGATGAACGCCAGTATGTCAAACACGCTCCACAGCAGATTCTGTGATGCCAGCATGGAGACGGCCATCATGAGGATGAGCCCAAGCGTCGGCCAGCTGATCCTGGGGAAAAATCGGACCGCACCGCTCTGCTTGGTCTGCGCCATCTCGACCATCCAGAGAACCAGTGCAACCAGGAGCAGGACGTCGGTCATGCTGATGACCAGGCCGCGGGCGCCGCTTATCAGGCCGGACTGAAAAAAGAGGTTGTAATCGGCGTTCAGGGGAATGGAGAACACCAGCGCCGCCAGCAAAAATCGTCGAGTGCTTGGGACCAGGGCCAGAACAAACGGCATCAGGATAATGAGGGTGCCGGTGACCGCCCAACGGGTTTCCAGGGTCCAGAACTGCAGCGCGGCGAGGCCCAGCAAAAGACCGATGACGGTCAGACCGATGGCCCAGAGGACACTATGGTTTTGCGGATGTCTTTGCGAAATCGTCAACATTATTCTATTCCATCGATGGGCAGAGATCGCCCGTCATTGCTTGCGGTGCATTAATTATGGGATCCGGAAAATCTGCTTCGATTCAGGGCGACGCCGATGAGGTTGGCATGAGCCAGCAGCAGTTTGCGCTTGGCGTTCTGCGCCACATCCCAACGGGTTTGACCGGCACGCACCACGAGCACCACGCCATCAACCACACTGGCGATGCTCAGGCAGTCGACATAGTTCATCACGGCCGGCGTATCGATGACGACATAGGCAAACTCGTCTTTGACGGCTTTGACAAAGGTTCGGAATGCCTCTGTGCTCAACAGTTCAGCGGGATGGTCGTGCGTCCGTCCGGCGGTGATCACTACCAGGTTTGTATCCTGCACCTCTTTGAGATAGCTGGACCACTCTCCACGGCCCTCGAGGATATCCGCGAGACCGCCTTCCAGCGTTACGCCGATGCGCTCGTGCAGGCTGGGCTTGTGCAAGTTGGCGTCCAGCAGCAGCACGCGCGGTTCCCTGATCTCTGCCGCCGGTTCG
The DNA here is from genome assembly GCA_964541895.1 of uncultured Cytophagia bacterium. GTDB lineage: Bacteria > Zhuqueibacterota > Zhuqueibacteria > Residuimicrobiales > Residuimicrobiaceae > CAZISM01. The sequence continues at coordinate 5,072 of CAZISM010000011.1, read as the reverse complement.
GCTTCCACCGGAATCGGCTCTTCCTCCGCCATGTCCTGTATGAACGCGCGGAATTCGTCAGCAAACATCTTTTCTTCCGGTGCCGCCTCTGCTGTGGGTTCGACGCTTCTTCCGGTCGGCGGTTCAGGCTTGGCCTTTTGCGGCGCACCGGCCAGCAGCAGCGCCAGATAGGCGGACACGGTCGAGGAACCTTCTCCCGTCACCGGGCTGGTGATGGACAGCACCTTCATCGTGCCGCGCTGGTTAGCGATGCGGATGTACTCGCGCAGGTCGTAAAAATCGTTCATCATCTCTTTCGGCAAATCCGCGCTCAGGTGACCGGCGCGAGCCGATTCGATGTCAGGATGCCATGGCGGGGTGGACAAACCTTCTTTTTCATCCAATCGATCCAGGGCGGTGAATAGTGCACTCATGGACATACTCCTCAAAATTCCGTTGCATGATGGATTATAACAGATCAACATCGACGCCGCTGAAGGTGCTTGAACCGGCCAGCAGCAGCTCCTTTTTCGGCTCGACCGACGGCAGGGACGCCGGCACCTGCTGTACGGGTTTCGGCACCGGTACGGCCGCTTCGACCGGACGTACCACGGGTGGCAATAGCGGTTGCGCCGTCATGACTTTATTCTTTTCGACCAGCTCCCGGATCAGCACGGCATCGATGGTTTTAACCCGGTTTTGCCATCCGCTCAGCAGCGCGTTATCGCAGACCTGGTTGATCAGGCGGGGAATGCCGCCGCTGATATCATAAATCGCCTGCAGCGCCGCGTCCGTGAACAGTTTGGGCGAGCGACGGCCGGCGACGGTGAGCCGATGGGCGATGTACGCCTTGCACGACTCGGCGTCCAGCCGGCTCAAGACGGCTTTCAGGCTGATGCGTTGCTTGAGCTGATGCAGCCCCGGATCGTTGAGATGGGCATCCAGTTGCGGCTGGCCGGACAGAATCACCTGCAGCAATTTGCTGCGGGACGTTTCCAGGTTGGACAACTGCCGCAGCTCTTCCAGCACCTCAATTTTGAGATTCTGCGCTTCATCGATGATCAGGATCGAATAATAGCCCTCTTCGTGCGCCTTGATCAGATAGGTGTACAGCTCCATGAGCAGATCGCCAAGATCATCGCCTTTGGGCGTAAAACCGAAATCACGGCAGATGTACTTTACCAGTTCCCGGCTGTTCATGCTGGTATTAAAAATCCAGGCAAAGCGGACGCGATCGCTAAAACCCTGCAGTGTGGTCCGGATCAACAGACTTTTGCCGAGGCCGGGCTCGCCGATGATGGCATTGATGCCGCGACGCAGGCTGACCGCCGTTACCAGTCGATCCAACGCCTCCTGGTGCATCGGACTCTTGAATAAAAAATGGGGGTCCGGCGTGGCGGAAAACGGTTCTTGACGAAGGTCGAAATAATCGAGATACATATTCATCTCCACATCAAAGGTTGTTACGACAGGCCTTACTCAGGAGGCATTATTCAAAAACAGCTCGTCCACGCGTACGCCAAAAACGTCGGCCGCCTTGCGCTTGAACTCTTTGGTGGCTTCTACCCGGTTGTTCTCGACCATGGAAAGATAGGTGGCACTGCATCCGAGTAAAAAAGCCAATTCGTACTGCTTGAGTCCGGCTTCCCATCGTTTAATTTTTAGTTGGTTCTTCATTGTCGCTTCTCCTCAACTGTTCGAAAGGCAATTCGCTTACATCCCTGTCCGTTTGACATCCATCATCGCGGCGAGCCGCCCTATCCTCTGCCTCACCGTTCGCTGCCGGGTTCCGAGTCCGACGGCTTTTTTCGCCGTGCAGGCTCGGTCTGAAAATCCGGTATCGACGCCAGGATCGGGATCTGCAGGCAATGTTGTGCATCTTCGACCGTGTTCACCGAATGGTCAAAGTATTCCATGAAAAAGGCGATGCCGAAGGCCAGCATAATGCCGACGAGCACCGAAAGGGAGAGATACAGCGGCTTGTTGGGTCGCACCGGATCTCTGGGCACCAGGGCCGGCTCCAGCAAACGCACCTGCAGCAGATACTCTTTTTGGCTGTTGGCGATGCGCGCCTCTTCGCGCTGGCGAATGAGCATAGAGTGCACGGCACGCAGATCCTCGATGCCGATGGACAACTGGCCCAGTTCATATTCCTGACGCGACATCCTCGAGATCGAGGCCGCCACCTGGTTCATGCTCATGGCCAGAGCCGATTCCTGAGCCAGCAGCGCTTTGCTGGCCGCTTCCTCTCCAGCCACGATCTCTTCCTGCGCTTCCTTGATCTTGGTTTTCGTGGCTTCGATCTCGGCGGTTATGCTCGCCACTTCCGGATGTTTCTCCGTATACTTTTGCAGCAACGTCGTCTTTTTGATTTCCAGACTCAGCAATGTGCCTTTGAGGTTGTTATAATAGCCCTGCTGGCTCATGCCGTTGGTGGACTGGGTGGAAGGAATGATCATATCCTTCTCTGAAGCGATCTGCTCGCGGATCACCTTGAGCTGCGCGTCATGGGCGGTGCGCTCCGAGCGGGCCCTGGACAACTCGCGATCGAACGAAGCCAGCGACTCGAACAGAATCGAGGTCTGCTGAGAAGGCGACAGCACCTTTTCCCTGGCCTTGTAGAGCATGCCCTTTTTCTCGATGTCGTCGATCTGGGCTTTGATCTGGTCGATCTGCTTGTCAAAGAATTCATAGGCGCGGTCGTCGCGATCCAGAGCGGGCCGCTGCTTTATATAGCCGGCGACCACGCGGTCAACGATCTGCGCAGCCCGCTGCGCGTCCCGATCCTCATAGCTTACGACCAGCACGTTGGTGTCCTTTTCCCTCTCTACGTTCAGTCGACGAGCCAGCTCTTCCACCGCCCGATCAAAGTCCACCTGCGGATCGCCGCTGGATCGCGTCAGCGTCCCGGTCAGGCCGAGCTCTTTGACGGCCGGTTCCAGAACGCTGCGCATCTTGACGATCACCAGTTCCGAGCTCATACGCTCGTAATAGGTCTTGTCCTGAATCTGCCACAGGCGCAAAAGATGCTCTTTCTCGATGGCGATCTGATAGTTCACCATCAGCTTGGCACTGGCCCGGTACACGGGCGGCATCATGAACACCGCAATGGCCACCAGCGCGACCGTCAAGAGAAAGACCAGAAAGATCAGACCTCGACGTTTGGACACCACCGACAGAAAACTGTGGGGCGACATCGGGCTGTCCTGATGACTATATTGAATCATATAAAACTCCTGTCAATGACGTTGCGTATCTATCGCGCTTGCAATCAACGCTTGTACCAGTATTCGTATCGCGCCCAGGCGTCGAACGGCGGCAGCACAATATCATAGATCTGGCTCAGAAACGCGCCGACATCCGCTACAAAAGTCTTGGGTACGTAAATTACATCATAGGCCGTGATGGGCAGATCGGTTTCCATGCGTTTGGAGAGCGTGCCGAACGACAGGTCGATTCTGCTGGCCTCGGCTTTTTTAAGATCCGATGAACGGATCAGAATGACGCTGCTCATCTTGGCGCCTTTTTTGGGCCCGCCGGCGGCGGCGATCGCACGCATCATGGTCATGCCCTTGGCCACCTCGATGGTTCCCGGTTTTTCAACTTCACCCATGACATAGCACTGCTGGCCGCCGAACTGGCGCACCAGCACGGTCACGTCCGGATTCTGCAGGATTTCACTGTAAGTGCCGGTGATCTGCCGATCGAGTTCGGCAGCGGTCTTGCCGGCTACGTACAGGTCACCGATGCGCTGCAGGGAAATGTAGCCGTCCGGCCGAATGGTGACCGTCTCGTTGTATTCCGGCGTATAGAAGAACTTGACCTCCACCACGTCGCCATAGCCAAGCCGGTACTCGGCCGGCCGGCCGGTCGATATCTGTTGTGATACCTGCACCGCCTGCTGCGACGCCTGTGGTTTGACAGGTTCTTCGATAATGACCTGCTTTGGTTTATCGTCCGTCTTGACAGCCGCAACCGCCGCCGGAGCCGGGGCAACAGCCGCCGACGAGGCGCTCGCCGCCGGCGCTTTGGTCGATGCGCTGACCGCTGCTGTGGTCGTCGTCGGCGCCGGAGTGGCAGCGGCCGGTTTAGCTGCCCCGTTCTTTTTGCTGTTGGCGGGCTTTTTGCCATTGTTGCGGGATTTGCCGTTTTTGGCATCCCGTGTGGCCACGCGCGTCCGCTTGTCGGATTTCGCATTTGCGCTCGCCGCCTGCTCCGGTTTCTGCAGATCGATGACCGCTTTATTGCGTCCCTGACTGGTGCGGGCGGTGCGTGGTTTAACCGAGCAGGCCGACGCCCACGCCATCAGCATCACCGCGACGGCCAGGACCACAGCGCGTCGAATATGGATTCTCTTGCTCATGCTTGTCCTCATCTCTGGCCGCACTCTACTTGGCCAACGTCATTTTAATGATGGAATGATAATTGTTCGCCGCCATCGAGCACAGATAGGTGCCGCTCGGGACCTGCACGTTGTTCATGTCACGTCCATCCCAGTTGACACTGAAGCGACCGGCGCTGTGTTCGGCGTTCACCAGTTCGCGCACCAGCTGGCCGCGGATGTTGAATACCTGCACGTGCACGTGTCCCGCCTCTTTCATCACATAAGAAATAGTGGTCGACGGATTGAAGGGATTGGGGAAATTGGGTTCCAGGTTATACCTCTCCGGCAAAGATTCGGTCAGAACGGCGATGGGACCATGCATGGTTTCCTCGCCCTTGATGGATACGTCCATCAGCCAGTAGAAATAGGTCTTGCCCACTTGTACCTCGGTGTCGTGAAACTGATAGTCGCGATACACCTCCGAGGTGTTGGCGCCGTCGATCATATGATCGTTCAAGCGCTCTTTGCTGCTGTCACGCGCCGTCGAACGATACAGATGAAAGCCCATATTGTCGGTTTCCGAAAACGTTGACCAGCGCAGCAACACATAGCCGGCCTCGCTCTTGGCCGAAAAGAGTGCCAGCTCCACCGGTTCGAAATAGGTGTCGCCGCTCATTCGCCAATGATTGGGGGGGCGAAAATCCTGGCCAAAATCGTGGCTGTCGAAATCGCTGTTGAGCGTATAGGGCATCGAATTGCCGTGATCGGT
>CAZISM010000010.1:48234-79587 GCA_964541895.1 uncultured Cytophagia bacterium | reverse complement strand
AGAGGTAAACGAGATTGGCGGCTATGCGTCGTGTTCGGTTCAAAAGCTCCTCAAAAAAAATCGGATGAAAACCATCACCAGGGTCAATGTCCCCGTTTTAAATTTGAGACCATGTCACTGATCTCTCACCCCCTGCCAGCCTAAAGGCCTGACCCTGAACAACCGCCGTTCGTTGTCCGCGCTACCTTTCCCAACTTGTACCCTCTTTAACAATCCGCGCCGGCGAGCCGGCCAGAAGCACATTTTCCTGACTGAATGTCCCGGTTACAACCGACTGAGCCGCCACGACGCTGCCGGACGCGATGCGAGTGCCCTTGTTAAGCAGACAGCGACAACCGATCCAGACATGATCTCCCACCACCACCTCTTCATCCGGGTTGCGATGGCTGCCATCTTTTGCCAGCAGCTTGTGATAATCAGAATCCATGACCAGCACATCCCACGACAACAGACAATCGTCGCCGAATCGCACGCTCTTTCTGCAGACGAGGGTCGATTCCGCATTGATGTGAAACCGGTCCCCCAGCCATAGCTCTCCGCCCGCTTCCACGGATATGCGACTGCCATGGCCGATATCGGCCCGGCCGGCGAAAACAACCAGGCCGTCGTTGCTCCAGATGGTGCGCGAGCGCCGACGGTCAAACACCGCCACATCACCATAGCCGATGCGGATCATGGCTGTTCGCGCCGGTGTTTTCAGGATCACCTTGCCGCGCAACCGTTTGCACACCACGCGCCGTGATACAAAAATAGGCATGACCAGCGCGGTTCGCAGCGGCAGACAGCGAAAATTAAAATAGAGTGTCTTGGGCAGATCCAGCAGCAGCGCCAGTCTGGCCAGCAGGGAAAGGCTCATGGTCACCGCACCTGCGCCAGTTTTAACACCGTGCGTTGCTGAGGTCCGGACAGTACCGCCAGGTACGAACCACCGGCAGCATGCTCGTCATGCCAGTAGAGGCGTGTTTGTCCGGCCGGGTAATACCCCTTTGCCAAACACTGCACTTTTTGTCCGGCCATATTATAGATATCCAGCTGAATTTCAGTCGGCGCCGGCAGCTCCACATAGAGCACCACCCTGTCATTGAATGGATTGGGCGCACCGGTCAATCGCAGCGACGGTTCGGTGGTGTCCCTTTTCTGCACAAGAACGTGGCCGTTGAAATAGTCGTTGAAAAACTGCAAATGGCTGTCAAGCTGCTGATCCCAATAATCCCAGCGATGACCGCCCGGATTTTCGCGATAGGTGAAAGCGAGCTGCAATGAATCCAGCCGCGCTGCGAATTTTTTATTGTCCTGCAGCGCGATATGATCCTCCAGACCGCAATCAAAATAGAGCTCCGGCAGCGGGCCGGAGCGATGCCGCAGCAGCTCGTAGCAGCTGTTCGCCTGCCAATTCTGCGGATAGTCTGCCAACGCGCCCAGCACCCGATCCAGTTGCCAGCCGCTCCACATGGTGGGATGGATGGTCAGATCGAAAATCCCGCTCATAGACGACACCGCGCCGAACAGGTGCGGATGTTTCAGCGCCAGGGAAACCGCGCCATGGCCGCCCATGGACAAGCCGCTGATGGCCCGGCCGCTCTGCTGCGAGCGCACCGGGTAACGGGACTCGATATACGGGATCAGGTCCTCGATCAGATAACTTTCATAGCGACTGCTCGAATCCATTGGACTGTCAACATACCAGCTGTAAGCGCCGCCATCCGGCAGTATGATCGCCATGGCGTATTTGTTCGCCTGCTCGCTGATGCGGCTGGCAGTCATCCAGTTGGTGTAATTGCCGCCGACACCGTGCAGCAGGTACAACGCCGGCAGACGTTGCGACGTGTCGCCGGCCGGCATAAAGATATAAAAAGACTTTTCCGCACCAAGAATCGAACTGGCGTGGGTCGCCAACTGCCAGCTGCCTTGCGACCAAACCGGCTGGCCGGCGTTGAGGACCAGCAATAGGAATATACGCGCAAACCAGTGACGGCGTCTGTGTTGTGCATCAAAAAATCGCATGAACCCAGCCGGCATTTTTATTGTTCTTTGATATGTTACAACCTGGTAAATGCTGCGATGGTGCTGGGTTGCCGATACATCCTGTAGGAAAGAGTCCACCCGCAGTCGCTCAACCTGACGTGAAACCGCCAGGCTAAACCCGTAGCTAATAATTCCATGAAAGCACGAACAGGAGCTCGTTCCTTCTGCCCGTTGCCAGGCCCTGTGCAGCGGCCTGTTCGTATCGGGCGGTGCGCCAGGAGAGCTGCAGATACGCATCGCGGAGAAATTCGTAACTCGCCTGCAGAGAAATACTGCTGGTGCTTTCTCGCTGACCATCCAGGAAAGAAACAAATTCCGGATCCCGGTCCGGATCGCGCATGACAAAAGGATCGCCGCCCACGTTGCTGCCGACCGGGTTGGCCCCGTGCCGCCGCCAGCCTGCGCTCCCTTTAAAGTACAACGGCTGCAGCGGTCGCCAGGTGGCTTCCAGCAACACATGGTCCGAATTGGGGCCGCTCCAGTGTCCTAAAAGCGTATTGTAATGCCAGTAGCCGGTGATGCCGGAATGGTTATACGTATGCGGTCGAATCCGGGTATACTCGGCACGCAGGTTCAGATCGCTGATACCGAGCGTGTTCACATGCCACGCGCCCACGGTATAGGCGAATTTGTTGCCGTAAAAACCGCTGTTGAGTTTTCCGGTGCTGATGTCGTCGATGAATAACTCGCCGTACAATTTGGTTTTGCACAGAGCGAACCATTCGAAATCCAGACCCATGGTGGCGTTGTCACGATCGCCGAGATAGTGCTCGGCGGAACGGTAAAACATCACCGGATTAAGATAGGCGGCCTCGAATTTTCGGCCGCCATAAATGATCGTTTCGTGCAATCCGATGTTCAGCCATGACCACGGCGCCAACTCCAGCCGATGGGCGGCGAGATATTTTTCCTCATGGCCGTTGTCAAAGAATGTATCGCTATAGTGCTGCAGAACCGCCGTCAGGCTGGTAAATTTTATGCGATCGTTGCCGAGGCTGAATTTTAACTGATCGTAAGAAGTGGGATGGTCCGACAGCGCCAGCTGCCCGGCACTTCCCGGACCCCAGCGGTTGACGTCTTTGCCGAAACAGAGCGAAAAATATTTCTGCGTGTAAAGAATATAAGCAGTGGTTTCATCATGGTCCAGACCATGGGCGTTGCCGCGGACAAACCCAAGCCGCTCTCTGGTATAGTTGACAATGCCGGGATAGTCCCGGCTGCCCCACTCCTGATGATCGCGCACATCGATATAATAACCGAATCGCCCGGCCGATCCCCACAAACGCAGGCCGTTGCCGTTCTCGAAAACTTTTTCCTCACCATCCAGAGAATCAGCCGTGGCCCATAATCGCTGACGCTTCACGATAGGATCCAGATATAACCGGAACGGCGCGGATTCCACGGCCAGCAGATTTCGGCCATTTTGATAGATAGTATCCGGCAGCCAGGGGTCAATCCAGGGATGCCGCACCGCTTTGGTCAACGAGGTGGACGCCGCCGCGGTAGCCAACTCTTCCCTGAATTCGACTCGCGCATATTCCAGCTGCCGCCGTTCAGTCCGTGAAAGCGTTCGCTGCAGAGAATCAGAAGCCAGCAAAGGCTTGAGGTATTCGGCCATCTCTGTGCGGGTCATCGGTTTGGTACCGGTCAACACCGCTTTAAGCACGCGCCGGGTCTCCAGCTTTTCCAGGAATTCATACAACCAGTGGCGCGGCGGCACATACACCGATTGAGCCTGCAGCGCAACAACGCTGAACAGGAATATGATCAAAAGCGCTCGTTTCATTGTGTTGTATGAATTCAGCTGTTTCAAATTGTTCCGAATTTCATTCTTGTAATTGCTGCCAGGCGATTTTTGCGCGGTTACTTACTCTAGCTATAGATTAATAAATACTTTACGCATTTATTTGTATTTTGTCAAGTTAAAACTGTCTGGCCTGAAGAAAGGGCTTGCTTCATGACGTCAATATTGTATATTTATAAAACAATAGTGAATTCGACTCTACGGTTCTTGCTTTGCATAGATGTAAATAATTTAATCAATTTCATTACTTTACATATCCTGAACCACTCCAGACAACAAGAAGGAGCAAAAAATGGGCCATAGCCAGATCAGTCGCCGCCGTTTTATCTCGACCGCCGCCACAGCCACAGCCGCAGCATTCCTGCCCGGCCGATTGCCGGCGTTAACCGCGCATCGACCCAACATCCTCTGGTTGACCCTGGAGGATATCTGTCCGGATCTGGGTTGCTACGGCGACCCGGTGGCCGATACACCCAACATCGATCGCTTTGCCGCCACAGCAATCCGCTACACCCATTGTTTCTCCGTTTCCGGGGTATGTGCGCCCAGCCGCGCCTGCCTGGCCACCGGTATGTACTCCAACAGCATCGGCACCCACCATATGCGCACCAAAGCGAAAAATTTCCCCTGGCTGCCCAAACCGTACGAAGCGGTGCCGCCGGTGCAGGTCAAACATTTCGCCGAATATCTGCGTCGCGCCGGCTATTACTGCTGTAACGATGTCAAGAACGATTACCAGTTCGGCGAACCCGTATCCATCTGGGATGACAACCGTGCCGGCGCACACTGGCGAAATCGCGACGCAGGCCAACCCTTCTTTGCCATCATAAACCATACCATAACGCATGAAAGCCAGATCCGCATGCCGCTGGACAAAAAAGCAGTGACCGATCCGGCGAAAATAGTCCTGCCGCCCTACTATCCGGACACTCCGGTTGTGCGCAACGATCTGGCGCGCTATTACGACAATATCGCCGAAGCCGACCGGCAAATCGGCCGCCGTCTGACAGAACTGGAACAGGATGGTCTGGCGGAAAACACCATTGTTTTTATTTTCGGCGACAATGGTCGTGGACTGCCCCGGGGTAAACGCTGGCTCTACGATTCGGGTCTGCAAGTGCCGTTGCTCATTCACTGGCCGGGCAGGCTGACATCAGGCCGCGTAACCGACCGACTGGTCAGTTTTGTCGATTTTGCTCCCACCGTGCTGTCCCTGGCCGGCGTTGACATCCCCCGCCATATGCAGGGAAAGGCTTTTCTCGGCGAACAGGAGAGCGGGCCGCGACGCTACGTCCATGCTGCCCGCGATCGCATGGATGAAACCTATGATTACATCCGCGCAGTACGCGACCACCGTTTTAAATACATCCACAACCTGCAGCCGGAAAAACCGTATGCCCAGCACATCGAATACATGGACGAAATGCCGACCATGAAAGAGTGGCGTCGATTGCATGCGGAAGGTCAATTATCCGGAGCGCAGAAACTGTTTTTCAGCGCCGGCAAACCCGTGGAGGAGCTGTACGACACACAGCAGGATCCGCACGAAATAAACAATCTGGCGGCTAATCCGCTCTTTCAGGCAGAGCTGCAGCGGTTGCGTGACGAATGCCGGCGCTGGCGCAAACGCATTCACGATATGGGAGATATTCCGGAGCAGGAGATGGTCAACTCGATGTGGCCGGCAGGCGTTCAGCCGCTGACGCAGACGCCGTTACTGAAACCGGCTGGCGGAGAATGGAAGAAAGGAAAAAAAATAAAATTGTCCTGCACAACCAAAGGCGCTTCGATCGTTTACACCACAGAGACGGGTCCCAAACCGCACTGGCGGCTGTACCACAAGCCCCTGATCCTGCCCCGACCCGCGACCCTGCGCGCCAAAGCGATCCGTTATGGATTCAAGGAATCGGCAGAAGTCACGGCTGTTTTTAAATAATAGAGAGCGTTTGCTTGTGTCATCAATCTGGTGTGCCTCGGGCAGATACCCGATCCCAGGTTCCGCCAGGGGAAACAATCCCCGGGCGATCAGGAAGAGATGGCTGCCCAAGAAAAATCGCTTGGCAGGAATTCGTGCGCGCACAGATCCTTCGCCCCGCAAAAAACGCGGGGCTCAGGATGACATTGTTACAAGCGCTGTAGTCAATCTTTTAACAAACCCACATAACCCGTGTCATCCTGAGTCGCCAGATGCAGTGAGTGCGACACCGTCGCTAATTATTTTCTGGCGACGAAGGATCTATTAGCTGATGGGCCTTGACAGGTAAATTGAATGGATAACAAGGAACAGCCGCGCATCAATCAATCCTTCTGTAACAGCTCTGCAATTTTCTCCCCCGCATGGCCGTCGCCGTAATGGTTGTTCTGATTCTGCTGCGGCTGAAATTCCACCAGGCCCTGTAAAATTTTTTCCCGGTCCGTGCCGACTAAAAGATTCCACCCGTCCATTACCGTCTCGGTCCATTCGGTCTCATCGCGCATGGTGATACAGGGCGTTTTGAAAAAATAGGCCTCTTTTTGCACACCGCCGGAATCGGTAAGAATGCGCTCCGCCGCCTGTTCCAGTTGAATCATATCCAGATAACCCACCGGCTCGATGAGGCGAATCCGTTCCTGTTGACTCAATCGCTCCAGCAAGCCATATTTCTGCAGAAAACCGCGCGTGCGCGGATGCACGGGAAAGACAATGGTCTTGCCGCTGGCCAGCATGGCTTCCACGATCCGTTGCAGGATCTGCGCCTCATCAGTGTTTTGCGCCCTGTGAACCGTAGCCAGAACAAAACTCCTGGCCGCCAATTTCAGCGCTTGCAGAATCCGCGATTTAACCCGCGCCTGTTCGGCAAAATGGAGCGCCGCATCGTACATCACATCGCCGGTCAAGTGCACGCCTTCGGTAATACCCTCTGCGGCCAGATGCTTGACCGCCGTAGCGGTCGGACAGAACAGGAGATTGGAAATGCGATCGGTCAACACCCGGTTGATCTCTTCCGGCATCAAGGAATTAAAACTGCGCAATCCGGCTTCCACATGGGCGATGGGGATGTTCATTTTTGCAGCCGCGATCGCTCCGGCGAGGGTGGAATTGGTGTCGCCGTAAACCATGACTAGATCCGGCTTTTCTCTCTGCAGCACCTTTTCAACCGCGGTGAGCATGTGACCGGTCTGCTGCCCGTGCGGACCTGAACCGATTTCCAGGTTAACATCAGGTGCCGGAATGCCCAGTTCGTCGAAAAAAAGCTGCGACATATTGGTATCGTAATGCTGACCGGTATGCACCAGGAATTCCGTACAGTGCTCGCGCAGGGCCCGCGACACCGGTGCGGCTTTGATAAATTGCGGTCTGGCGCCGACAATGGTAACGATAGTGTTCTTCAAGATCCGGTTCCACCCTTTCTAGTTCTTTTTCGGATACGGCGGCGCCGCTGGGATGTTTTTCTCTGCCGTCCTGAGCTCGTCCAGAATGACCTCGATGGCCCTGTTCAATTGTTGATCCACGCCGCTGTACTCGGTTGCCGGGTCGTTATCGACATAGATGTCCGGTTCCACGCCCGTTCCTTCAATAACCCACTCTTTGCCGACCAGGTCATAGCGGGAGAATTCCGGCCGGTTCAGATAACCGCCGTCCAGCAACGGCAGGGTGCCGCGAATGCCGACGACGCCGCCCCAGGTACGTTTGCCGATCAGCTTGCCCATGTTCAGCTGCTTGAACTGATAGGGGAACAGATCGCCGTCCGAAGCGGAAAATTCGTCGATCAGGCAGACCTTGGGACCCCAGATCATCTGGTACGGCTCTGTGGACGGAATCGTGTTGCGGGCGATTTCTATCATGGTGATTTCCCGCCGCAACCGTTCGATCAGCATGGGCGAGACATTGCCGCCGCCATTGCCGCGCACATCTATGATCAGCGCCTTTTTCTGCAACTGCGGATAGAACTGTTTGACAAACTCGTTGAGACCGCTTGTGCCCATGTCCGGCACATGAATATAGCCGACACGGCCCTGCGTCGCCCCGCTCACCTTGTCGATGTTTTTCTGCACCCAATCCGCATAGTACAATTCGGACTCGTCGCTGATGGGCACCACGATCACCTGCCGCTGCCCGGCCGTATCCGGCTTGCTGTTGACGGTCAATCGCACCTGACGACCGGCGGTGTTGACCAGCGCTTCATAAGGATCAGTCATCGTACGCGTAGAGCGGCCGTCGATCGCCAGCACATAATCCTCGGCTCGAACATCAACGCCGATTTCCGTCAGCGGCGAGCGCTGTCGCTGATTCCAGTTATGGCCGTTGAGAATGCGGCCGATGCGATAATAGCCGCTTTTGGCATCACGTTTCAGCTCGGCACCCAGCAGTCCCAGAGGGATGCGCCGCGGCTGCGGCATATCACCGCCGCCGACATAGGCATGACCGACGTTCAGTTCGCCGACCATCTCACCCAAAACATAAGTCAAATCAGCTCGATGGCGGACAAACGGCAACAGGCTGCCATATTTTTCCCGCATGGCCGGCCAGTCGACGCCGTGCATGTTGGGCGCATAGAAAAATTCCCGCATCTGCCGCCAGCACTCCTGAAAGATCTGCGCCCATTCGGCCTGGCGGTCCAGGCGAACCTCCATCTGGCTCAGATCCAGTTTTTCCTTGATCTCCACCGCCGCCGCCGGCGGATCGATGATGGCATAGGCTTTGTTCTGCAAGACCAGCATTTTCTTTCCGTCCGCACTCACCGTATAACGATCCGCCTGGCCGAGATCGGTCTCTTTCAGCGTGGTAAAATTGTAGGAAAGAAATCTCGGTTTTTCATCCTTGCTGCCGGTGCGAATATAATATATCACATCGCCGAGAGAGGTCAACCGGCCGTAATTGGCCGGAGTGATGGGCAAGCCGGCGATCCGCTCCTGCAAACCGTCGCCGTCCACCTTGACCACAACCGCTTCGGCTTTTTTATCCTCTTTTTTCGCCTCTTCTTTTTTGAACGCCACTTCGTCGCTCCTGGGCTCAAAGGGCGATTTCACCGCTTTGGCCAGCGCGATCAGATATATGCGCGCCATATCGCGGTAGGCATGATTCCATTCGGTCTGACTGTAGATCGGATTGAAATCCCGATCGGAAACAAAAAACAGATAACGGCCGTCGCTGCTGAAGCAGGGGTTGTAGGAATCGTACCAGCCGTCGGTGACGCCGTACGTGGTTCCGGATTCCAGGCTGTAGAGATGGACTTTGGTCATGCCCTTTTCTTCGGGCCTGGCATAGGCGATCCACCTGCTGTCCGGCGACCAGACATAATCGCGGATTTCAAAGCGGGCGGACTGGGCCACCTCTTTGATGGTCCCGGCTTCCACGTCAACATAGCGCAGGCGCTGCCGGCGGTCAGCCCACATGATTTTTTTGCTGTCCGGCGACCAGACCATGGCATATTTGTAGGTGGTTTCCTTATGGGTGATTTGTACGGCCGGTGCGGCGCCGTTCTGGGCCACAACATAAATCTCATCCTCGCCGCTCTGGTCTGAAATATAGGCAACGCGACTTGCATCGGGCGACCACTGTGCGTCGCGTTCGTGTGTGCCGGAGGTGGCGGTGAGGTTGCGGGTGGCGCCGTACTTGGCCGGAACGGTGAAGACATCGCCATGAGCGGAAAACAGCGCCCGCTTGCCATCCGGCGAGAGGCCGGCGGACTGGACCTGCTCGCCGACGGCCTTGATATCCTGGCGGCCGGACACTACATCATTGGCGATCTGTATGTGCACCTGTTCGACCTTTTCGCTCTGCAGGTCAAAACGATAAATATAACCGCCGTTTTCGAACACGATGGCATCGGCGCCCAGGGACGGGAACTTGCAGTCATAGTCCTTAAACCGAGTAAGGCCTCTGGTGCTTTTGCCGTCCAGATCGTACACATACAGATTCATCCGTTTCAGTTCATCGCGATCGGACAGAAAATAGATTTTGCGGCCGTGCCACATGGGGATGATATCCTGGCCGGCGTTTTGCGTGAGATTCTCCGTTTTGCGGGTGTTGAAATCATAGAGCCAGAGGTCGTCGGCCATGCCGCCGCGATACCGTTTCCAGGTACGGAATTCGCGAAAAACGCGGTTGTAAACCAACTGCCGACCGTCCGGCGAATAGGAGCAAAAGCCGCCGCGCGGCAGCGGTAACGGCTCGGCCAGGCCGCCGGTTTTTTCCACCGTGTACAGTTTGGCGATAAAGGGATTAAAGCTCTCTTTGCGGGACCGAAAGACGATCTTTTTCCCGTCCGGTGTCCAGCCCATGACGATGTTGTTGGGCCCCATGCGATCGGAGACATCGTCCCGGCCCAGCGTGGCGGTAAAGGTCAGCCGCTTGGGTTCGCCGCCCTGACTGGGCATGAGAAACACCTCGGTGTTGCCGTCGTACTGGCCGGTAAAGGCGATCCATTGGCCATCCGGCGAAAAACGGGCAAACATCTCAAAGCCGTCGTGGCTGGTCAAACGGCGGGCCATGCCGCCCTTTTGATCAACGGTGTAGAGATCGCCGGCATAGGTAAAGACGATTTGATTCTGATGAATCGCAGGAAACCGCAGCAGACGGGATTCGGATTGCCCGAACACTACCGCGCTGCACAACAGCACCAGGGAACAGATTATTCTTTTCATGACCATTCCTGAAATTAGTATAATTTGGATCTGACCAGTCAGAACGGGGGGACAGGATAACAGGATTCAGCGGACATACACCGTACATGCCTGATCGAAATAATTGAACAATGAAAATGAAAGCGCCTTTCGAAACGTCCCTGCTCACTCCCACCCCTGCTCCTCCAGCAGCTGTTCCCTGGGCACATCACGGAGATATTTAGCCGGGCTGCCGACGACGATGGTGCGGGGCGCCACATCGCGGGTCACGACCGCTCCGGCCGCCACCACCGCATCTTCGCCGATGACCTTGCCGGGCAGAATGACGGCGCCGCCGCCGATGCGACCGCCCTTTTTAATGGTCACGCCTTTGAAGTGGTTGAAACGCTCCTGGGTGCGGCCGAGGAAATTGTCATTGGTGGTGTGCACCCCCGGCGCAATAAAACAGTAATCGCCCACCTCGGAATAGGCCGTGATGTAGCAATTGGTTTCCAGCTTGCACTTTTTGCCGATGGTGCAGAAATTTTCCACCGTAGCGTTGCGGCCGATGATGGTGAACTCGCCCACTTGCACATTTTCCCGTACCGCCGCGCCGTCGGCGACGAGCACGTTGTCGCCGATTTCACAGCCGGCGTACACCACTACCTGGGCGCCGAACATGCAGTTGTTGCCGATTTTGGCCGGCGCCAGCGCCTTGTCGTCCTTGAAAATGCTGCGTTTGCTGCGCAGCGGCTGTTTGCCGACGACCGTGTTGGCATCGATGCGCACGTTGTCGCCGATGATCGTGCCGGCGTGAATGACCACATGGTGGCCGATGCGGCATTGGCTGCCGATCTGAACATTCTCTTCAACAACGACGAACTCGCCGAGCTCGACCTCTGCGCCCAGCACGACATTGGCAGCGATAGATTGTGTCATAGTGTTCTCCGAAAGGTATGGTATATTTTATGAATGCTCAGAGTAGAGTGCAGCAGACGCGAGACGGCCCGCGCTGCCGAGAGGATGGATGCGGCAAGACGCCCCCGGGATTGAGGGGCGGCCGTATCACGCCGTTCCCCGATTCGAACCGCCGGCGCCGCTAACGCTTGTGCAGATGCAGCAGCCGGCGCACACGCTCGGCATCTTTGCGCAGCTCATCCGCCAGGCGACGGGCTTTGGCTTTGCTGCCCGCTTCCATATTCTGCCAGAAATTCTGCAACAGGATCCATAGAATGCTGAACACCAGCGCGAGTACGCCGAACACCAGCAGCAGCATTTTGCGTTTGGGCGCGCTGCGGAAAGAGGGCGCCACCGCCCGGTCCAGCACCTGCACCGTGGGAATGTCGCGCGCTTCTTCGATCTTGGCCTGGTAATACTGCTGATTCAGCAGCGCCCAAACCGTTTCCTGAATTTTTACTTCGCGTACCAGCTCGGCCAGCGGTATACCCGTTTCCGGCACCGACGAAAAAGGCTTCACATACTCTTTGACCGCGGTGCCGTTGCCGAATTGCACCTCGTTGTACAGTCGCTGCAGCTGCGCCAGCTCCCGTTCCGCCTTTTCCACCAGCGGATTGGCCTCTTTCATACTCTGCCGCATCACGCCCAACTGCACCTGCTTGGCGATGATTTGTCCCTTTAATTCTCCGGCACGCTCGATGGCCGCCTTGGTTTGCTCTTCCAGCAACACCGCCTGATGCCCGACCTGATAATCGGCCAACTGCTGCATGGCCTGTTTGAGATCAGCCGACGTCCGCGCCAGCTGCGTTTCGATATAGATGCGTGAATTGCGCGCCCGCGATACCGCCTTTTCCTGGTTGACCTTGTCCAGAACCTCCACATAGGCGTTGGCCACATCCGCGGCCAGTTGCGGCGCCGGCATCTCTGCGCTGATGGTGATCACCCCTTTTTTGGAAATGATAAAATGGGCCCGCTCCGGCATGCGCAGCAGCGCTTTTTCCGCGGTTGCAAAATCCAGGACCTGCCACAGCGGCAGCGTGTCGTTTTTAAATTTGAATTCCGTCTGCAGCACCCGTTCGTTCACCGTACGGCTGTTGAGCAGCTCCATCAATAGATCGGACGAAGAGGCCTGGCTGCCCAGGTTCAAACCGGGGATAGCCATTTCAGAAATCATGGCGGACATGCCCCATTTGTCCTGCTCCGCCGGCGGCAGCAGCGTGGTAACAGCGGTGTAGCGCTGCGGCAGAACATAGCTCAACGCCAAAACCGCCAGCAGGGTCAGGCCCACGTTGCGCACGATCAGGCCACGCCGACGCACTACCAGCATGAGGTGGTCAAAGAGATGCAGTTCGATGATGTGTTTTTCTTCGTTCATGGTCATTTCGTTGCCGTGTGAATAACCAGATACATGGTGGCCACCTGTCCGGCCACCATCATGATATCGCGAAAAATCTGCCAGTAATCGTGTTCCGCCTGGCGCGGCACCCAGATGCGGTCGCCGGGTGAAAACGCGTTCACGTCTTCATCGTCCTTGATTTCACCGGTCACCTTGATCACCTTGGTGCGACGGCCGTCGGCATCCCAGCTGTAGCCGCCGGCCTGGGCGATGTAATAGGAGAGCTCGGCGCCGGCCCGGTAGACCACACCGCCCGGCTTGCCGACACAGCCGGTGACCAGGACCACCCGCGGCGTTTCCGGAATGACGATGACATCGCCGTCCAGCAGCTTTACATCCTGCGTGCGATCGCCTCTATTCAGCAGCCTGTCGAAATCAACGACGATCTCGTTGACATTGGCGCTGTTCTGTTTCATGACCAGATATTCGTATTCCAGTTCACTCATCTGATCCCGCGTCATGGATTTAAGCCGTTCAAACTCTTTGTCCTCCACCGGCAATTCACGCCGGCGGATAAGCTTGGCTTCACCGATGAGAGCGTTTTTGGTAAAGCCGCCGGCCCGCATCAACACCGAATACAGGGTGGTGGAATCCTTGACGATGGCGTACATGCCGGGGAACTTTGCCTCGCCGCGCAGTTCGACGGTGGGCCCCACCTCCCACTCCGGAACGCGGCGGATAAAAACCTGATCGTCTGCGTCCAGCAGGATGTCCTGGCCGGGATCGTGGCGCTGCAACGCGCCCTCGAGGTCCACATCGATCATGCGCGTCGGCTGCAGCGGATCCACCTTGGCCACCTGTGCTTTCAGCATAAACGCACTACGGGTCAGATAACCCGCCTTGAGAACGAGATCGCTGACGCGCACGTTCTCTTCAAATTCATATTCGCCGGGGCGATTCACTTCGCCCCAAATGGACACTTTTTGCAGCGGCACCTGATCCAGCCGGGAGAACACATGGATCTGATCGTCGTTTTCCAGCAGGGGATTCTGCCAGGACGCACTCGACGTGTCCGTCAGGCCGAGATAAGCGACCTGGCGAATGCCGTTGTCCTGCAGGCGGCTGTATTCCACCTTGGCGAGAAAGGCATAATCGGTGGTGCCGCCGGCCAGGGTCAGCATATCGGTGAGCCGTTCCGGACAATCAGGATGAATTTCATATATGGCCGGCCGATAGACTTCGCCGGTCACCTGTATCCGCTTTTTGCAGATGGGAACAAACACCTGATCCCCGCTCTGCAACTGGCCATAGACGCCGCTGCCCGGCTTGAGCAGGTAATCATAGAGATCAATATGATGTACGAGACGATCCCCCCGATAGACCTGAATATCGCGCAACGAACCGATATCCGTGGGCCCCTTGGCCTGTGCGACCGCATCCAGCACCGAACTGAGCGCAGTGATGGTATATTGTCCGGGCTCACGAACTTCGCCGGTGACGCCGATGCGGATCAATTTCGGCACCGCCAGCATCACCTCCAGCGAATAGCCGGCATAGAGACCCTGCAACCGTTCTTCCAGTTTTTTCTGCAGCTGACTGAACGTCAATCCCTGCACGGCAAGCACGCCCACCGTCGGCACATAAAGCTTGCCGTCGGCGCTCACCATGGCTTCAAAATTTTCCTGCACCTTGCCGCCCAGGTGTATGATCAACTGATCGCCCGGTCCCAGCAGGTAATCCTGCGTCATTGCACCGGTGGTGACGGTGTTGGCGCCGGCGACCCCGGTCTGAAAAAAAGAGTATCCATAGGGTTGAACGGCTTTGGGAGTCGGTGCCGGTGCCGCGGCCGTTTCCTGGCCGGCCACCGGCGTTTCTACAGCTTTAGCCGGAAACTGGGGCAGCGTCAGCTGGGCCGTTTGTGCCATGGCAACGGTCGACAGGAGGCAGAGCACCGCCGGCAGATCTCGGAACAGCATTCTCATCATGGTACGCGATTTCATAGGTTGCCCGCCATTAAGCCGAAATATATGCCAGAGTTGAACGATTCATGCTGAAATTATCGCAAAGTATCAATATGTAGCGCTACCCCAATTAAAAATAATATACTCATTCTATTGCTTATTGTCAATTCCGATCCTGATTTGAAATAAAACGGCCCCGAGCCGGAGAAAACCCGGGGCCGCCGGAGGAGAAGGGCGCAGGGGCTGCGTCTTCTGGAGGAGGCTCTTCTACTATGTTTTTTTGCTCTATTTCAGCAGGGTCATTTTGCCTGTTTTGGTGATATAGTTTTCCTTGTACGACAATCCGTTGCGCTGGCCGTTTTCCCAGCTGTCCAGCCGGTAAAGGTAGACACCGGCCGCCACCGGCACACCCTCTTCGTTGGTACCGTCCCACAGGACCGAATGCTGGCCGGCGGTGGCATGGGTATGATAGAGCATGCGCACCCGGCGACCCAACAGGTCATAGACCATCACCTGCACCTCCTGCTCGTACGGCAGTTCAAAGCGGATCGTCGTACGCGGATTAAACGGATTGGGATAGTTGCTCAGCAGGTTGACCGTTTCAGGAATCTTGCGGCCGAGGGCGCTCCCTTCGGTATAGCCGCCTGGGGCGGTGCTGCCAAAATCACCCTCCTGGATCAGCACCACGTACATCATTTGGCTACCACGACTGCCCACGGCCGCATTGCCACCCATGATCACTCTTCCGGCCGGGAAATATCCCTGCCATAACCGCAAACGATTGCCGCTTTCTGAAGTGCCGAGATAGCGGTCGCTCTTGACAAAATTGGCATCCAGCCAATTGGGCACCGAAGTGGCGCGATCGTCATAAGCCACATAGACCAGGGCTGATTTGCTCAACTGCACAATGAGGAAACGGCTGTCAGCCTGGGTACGATCGTTATTGGCGGTCATCACCAGCTTGGCCCGCACCAGGTCTTCGGGAACAGTGGTCAGCACATAGTTGCGATCCACATAATACGGCCGGCCGACATCCGCGTAGGAGAGCATGGCCTCGGCAAGCCCATCGATTTTTATTTCCAGACTGGGCATATAGGTATACGCCTGCACCGCGCTGGTCATAGCCGTAGCCGAGCTGGATCCCTTCACGCCGGCTACCGTGATCGTATAGGCTTTGCCGGACTGATGGCGCGCTGTTTCTAAAAGGACCTGCATGGCATCCGACTGCAGTTCGGCGGACAGCACCGTCAGATTATTGCTGATCAGATAATTGCGTTTGTTCTCAGCCGAGCTTTTTTCCAAGGTAGCGGAAAAGGTCAGGCGAACGAGATTTTCGCCTTCGATAGCCACCTTTTCCAGCTTGGGCGGTGCTTTGCTATCCTGCTGCAAGGTATAGAAAAAAGGCGTATTGGTTTTGCAGATCAGGTCCGGACGGTCCCAGCGGCTGATGTTGTTGATCATAACGCTATAGATCCGTCCTGCCAGATGCGCGCTGGTTTGCAGCTTTAGCTGCGTCATGGAGCCATCCAGTTTGGCGGACGTGATGATCGTGCCGCCCTGGAGGATATAATTGGCAATGGTTTCCGCCTGGGCTTTGTTCACCTTCATGTTAAAGGTCACATACAGCTCGGCGGCAGCGGCGGCATAGACGTCGATCACGGCCGGCACCTGCTCCAGCGTCAGATCGCCAAAGGTAAAGGCATAAGAGCTGTTGGCGTGAATCCGGTTGCCGGCCGCATCGCAGACATCGTTGACCGCCAGGAGATGAATTTTGCCGGTTTGCAGCGCCGTGACTTCCAGCTCCACCAGATGGCCGGCACTGCCCTTTTTGGCGGAGCGCACTTCGCTGCCGTTCAAGGTATAGTGCGTGATGTCCAGCGCCGTCGCCTGGTCCACGTTTTCGGAAAACACCACCTCCACATGCTGGGCGTCTTTGACCCGCACCATCGCCAGCGTCGGCGGCAAGGCATCGGCCGGCTCATAAACATAGGTGTAGCTGGTGTTCGCCAGGATGGCGTTGCCGGCCGCTTCGTCTTTGAGGCCGTTGATGCGCAGCACGTACACGGTCTGACTGTGATGCGACGATGTGGTCAGGTGCACGATGCGGCGGCCGGCATCCAGTTCCGCCGCCTTGACCTCCAGGCCGGCGTTCAGTGTGTAGGACGAAAGCGTGGCCGCGCCCTCCAGGGCCAGACGTTCGTTGAACAGAATGTCGAGATGTTCACTGTCCACCACTTTGACCAGCGTAATCACCGGCCCGGTCTGATCGACCCCTTCATAGACATAGCTGTAGGAACTGTTGGGCAGAATCATGTTGCGGTTGCCGCCGGCATCTATGATGTTGCTGACGCTGATGATGTATATCTTGTTCGGTTCATGGGTGGAGGTCTGCAGCGTCACGCGCGTGGCCGATGCATCCAGCGTGGCTGATGTCACCGCAGCGCCGCGATTGAGAACGTAATTGCTTGCGCTTTGCGCACTGTTTTTCTCGACCGGCTTGTTAAACGAGACCTGCAGCCGGTTGGCGGACAACACCTGCACCTCGGCGATCGTCGGACCGGTGTTGGGCTCGGTCACACCATATACATAGGCGTAGGAGCTGTTGGCGATGATCTCATTTCCCGGAGAAGCTGTGTCTTTGACTTTGCTGATCTGCAGCGTGTAAATCTGCCCGGAAACATGCGGACTCGTCAACAGCTCTACGCTTTTGCCGTCACCGTCCAGGTTTGCGGAAAAGACCCGGATACTGTTGTTGATCACATAATGGGTTTCATCCTCAGCCGAGGTGGCATCGACGGCTTCGTTAAAGGTCACCAAAAGGTGGGTGAAATCTTTCATCACCACCCGGGTGATGGTCGGACCGACCTGATCGGCCGGCGCATACACATAGGAGGCGGTGTTTTTGCCGGCCATGGCGTTGTGGTTGGCGCTCTTGTCCACCACCCCTTCGGCGCTGAACACGTACACCTGATTAGCCAGATGCGCCGAGGTCTGCAGCCGCAGGACCTGGCCGGACCCGTCCAGCTCGGCGCTGAGGATAGAGATGCCGTTGTTGATGCTGTAATGGCTGAGCGTTTCCGCGCTGCTTTCATCCACCGGCTCGTTGAACATGACCTCTATCTGGTTGACGGCGGTGGCATTGACCAGGGTGATCACCGGCCCGGTCACGTCGCCGGGATCGTAGGTATACGTGTAGGTGCTGTTGGCTTGAATCTTGTTCTTGCGCGCCGAGCGATCGGTGACGTCGTTGACGGTCACAGTGTACACCGACCCGGCGGCATGCCGGGAGGTGGTCAAATGTACCATGCTGCCGTCGGCAGAGAGAACCGCCGCCTCAACCGTGACATCGCGGATGGCGTAATGACTCGTCGCCGTGGCCGAAGCCGGATCCAGCGGCTCGTTGAAATAGAGCTGCAGCTGCGTGGCCGAGACCAGACTTGCCATCTGCAGCACCGGCGGCGTCGTATCCGCATCTTCAGCACCCAGGCGGTAGGAGAGCTTGCTGTCGGCGGCAATGGCGTTGCCGGTCAAGGCGCGATCGGTAACGCCGTTGACCACCAGCGAGTAATCCACACCGGCCTGGTGCTCTGCGGTTTTGATCAGCACGGTTTTTTTGTCGCTCTGCAGCAGCGCGGAAGTGACGGTGACCGCAGGCACGATTTTGTAATGGCCGGCATCCTGGCTGCTGTTCTCTTCCACAGCTTCACTGAACACCAGGAGCAATTCGCTTTTGCTGATCACCGTGATGGACGCCAGCGTCGGCGGCTTGGTATCACCAAGCGTGATGCTGATCTCATTGGCATACCCGCTTTCGTTGCCGGCGTGATCGTACGCGGTCACGCTGAAATAGTAGGTGGTGTTGTCTGCCAGATCGCTGATGAGGGTTGCGGTGGTGTCACCCACATTTATCGATTTCGTATAGGTACGTGATTGCTGGCCGATGTGAACGCGATACCCTGCCAAATCCGCTTCCGCATTGGGCTGCCATTTTAATTTCAATCCCGCCCCCTGTACCGTGCAACCCAGCAGCACCACCAATCCCAGCAGATTGAGAACGCGACGAAAAAACTGTACCATATACCGGTGATCCTTCAGTTGATAATCGAACTATCCGACGCAAAGCGTATCGCGCCTATCCGCTCTATGACACTTCAACTTTCATGCCAAAACACCTCGGCGCCGGTCCTGCTATTTTACAAGCGGTTAAGGCCGAGTTCGATTTCAAGTCAATGCCACAGAATAACGAGATTGATGCGGGGATTACGATTGTGGAACCGGAAGCGGAAAGGGAAAAAAAGAGCGGCTAGTGCAAGAGGGTCATTTGCTGGAGAAAAGAATCAAGGCCGGTAGTCAGAAGATAAAAATAAATTCCCGCGGGCAGGTGTTGTGCCTGGTCGACGGTTCCATCCCAGGTCAACCAGTACCAGCCCGGTGTTTTGCTGCCGTCGTGCAGTGTCCGTATTTTTTGACCGAGCACGTTATACAGTTCGATGGTAAAATGGCTTTCTTCAGGAACGGCAAAGTGTACGGACTGCATCTGTCCGCGCGCGAGCGGATTCGGATAGCCGGGCTCCAGGGCCCAGATGGTGGGCCGCTGCGGCTCTTGCGGTTCCTCGTCGTCGCCGGCTTTGACCGATACCTCGCTGGAAAAGGAACTTTCCCTTCCCCAGAGGTCGATGACGGTTACGCTGCAATAGTACCGCACCCCTTCCTGCACATCGGTGATATCATAAACGGTTTGCAGAGTCACATCGCTTTTTTGCGCATAGGTCCTGGAGGTGGTGCCCCAATACACCCGATAACCCAGCAGATCCGTGTTGGAGCTGGCATCCCAGGTAACCCGCAACGTTATGGCAAACGAAGAGGAAAAGGACAACAGAAGGCAGAGATATGAAATGAAAACACGCATCATCAGGTTAACATATTCCGTTCGCTGGTCAGGCCTGTTTATCGTAGCGCTGTGCTAAACCACGTGTTTTCGCCAACCGGCATAAGAGATACCCAACTGCGCGACCTTGTAATTCAAAGCCCGGGGGGAAATGCCCAGCAGTTCGGCGGCGTCTTTCTGCACCCAGTTGGATCGTTCCAGAGCCGTGGTCACAGCCATTCGTTCCAGCTCTTCCAGTTTTAACGTGGGCAGAGTCGGACCGCGATCTTCACGCCGGCGATCCCGGCCACCGGCGGCAAAATAGTCCTTGCCGGTCATGGCCATGTCACGGGGCACGATCAGATCGTTCACATTACATACTAATACCGCCCTTTCGATCAAATTGCGTAATTCGCGAATGTTGCCGGGCCAGGAGTGATTGGTCAACAGCTCCATGGTCTCGGGCGCGAAATGACCAACGCTCTTTTTCAAGTCAGCGGCGAATTTTTTTTTGAAATAATCGGCCAGCAGGGGGATATCTTCCCGTCTTTCCCGCAACGGCGGTACGTGCAGGGTGACGACGTTGAGGCGATAATAGAGATCCGGGCGGAAATTGCCGTTTTCGATCTCTTGCCACAGATCCTTGTTGGTGGCGGCGATGATGCGCACATCCACGCGGATGACCTTTTGGCCGCCGACGCGCGTAAAGGTCTGCTCCTGCAGTACCCGCAAAATCTTGGCCTGGGTGGACGGCGCCATGTCGCCGATTTCGTCCAGAAACAGCGTGCCGCCGTCAGCCTGTTCGAATTTGCCTACATGGGTGGAAACCGCGCCGGTGAACGCGCCTCGTTCATGACCAAACAGCTCGCTTTCCAGCAGATGTTCCGGAATAGCCGCACAGTTGACCGTGATGTAGGGCTTGTCCGCGCGCAGGCTCAACGCCTGAATGGCGCCGGCGATTAATTCCTTACCCGAGCCGGTTTCACCCTGAATCAAGACCGATGCGTTGCTGACCGCCACTTTGTTGATGAGCGAATAGATCTTTTGGATTTCCGGGGACTTGCTCAACTTGGGGTAATATAACTCAAAGCCGGAGAAATGGCTTTGCGTTTTTGGCTTGATCTGCTCCAGCAGATCATAGTCCAGTTCTTCGATGTCAATTTCGCCAAGAGTTTCAAACATAAATCCTCCACCTCGATACTACCCACTCCCTCGTATCGCATTAAAGCATGCAAATGTTTTGCCAAATTTTCAAAAAAATCCACAAATTTTCGCTAATTATTTTCAATAGGTTAGATCTTATTTTTCGCAAGGGTCTGCACAACAGGGCGGCAAGAGCGTTTCAACATTGGGCAAAAACAAACCGCTTGTAGTATTTTCGAACAGCGCTTTCTGTCAAAGGCGAGAAGCGGAGGATTAAAAGCAGTCCGAAAGATGGTCCAACAAAAAGCCGGGCTCAGAGAGAGCCCGGCGCGGTACGATTCAGCAACTCGCGATAGCTGATGACATCCTGCAGATCCGGCGGCAATTGCTGGCGGATCGGCGCCAACGCGCGAATGAATTCCGGAAGCTGCAGACGGGCGGTCTGCAGCAGCTCCTGGCGTCGAAACAGTTCCGCCGGCGCGCCGTCGAACACCAGGCGGCCGTCCATCATCACGATAACCCGTTGCGCCACTTCGGCGACAAAGTCCATATTGTGGGTGATCAGCACCGGGGTGGTATTTTTTCGAAGCAGGGCGGCAAGGATCTCCGCCATGGCCTGAACACCGGCCGGGTCGAGTCCGGCCGTCGGTTCATCCAGCACGACCATTTCCGGCTGCATCGCCAGCACGCCGGCGATAGCCACCCGTCGTTTCTCGCCTTCGCTGAGACGAAACGGCGAGCGCTCGCCGAACTCGTCCGGGTTCAGCCCAACCAATTGCAGGGCCTGATGCACCTGCCGGCGCAGATCATCGCCCGTCCAGCCCAGATTGGCCGGGCCAAAGGCCACGTCTTTAAAAACGGTCTCTTCGAACAGCTGTGCTTCGGGAAATTGAAAGACCAGACCGATTCGCCGCCGCAAACGGCTCTGTGAATAGCGTTTGCTCCAGATCTCCTCCCCATCGACGAGGACCTGGCCGCTGACCGGCTTGAGCAAGCCGGTAAAGTGCTGGATCAGGGTGGTTTTGCCCGAGCCGCTGGGTCCGACGATCGCTGTGCATTCGCAGCGGTTGAAACGCAGAGATACGTCCTCCAGTACAAAGTGGTCAGAGGCGCCGATGCCTGTGTAGCGGAATGAGAGCTGCCGAACATCCAGATCAAGACTCATCGATCAGACTCTCGATCCGTTGAAATTCGATTTCGGCAAAATGGTCGGTCATGCCGGCGATGTGATCGCAGATGATGCGCAAAAAGGCGTTTGAATCCGCCTGGCCGTCCGGCAGGGCGGATGGAGGCAACAGATGCGGTTGCATATAATAGACCTTGAACAGGGTGCGAATGATTTTGATGGCCTGATCGTCGCGATGATGCTCGACCGCCACCCGGATAATGTGACGGCTGATAAAGCGATCCAACTCTTCCTGCAATGGATGCACCGGATCGCTGAACCAGGCCAGCAGCGTGTCGAGGTGATCGCAACGGCCCTTCTCCTCCTGAAACCGGCGCGCGCGCCGCACCGTTTCTTCCAGCACGTCGGTAACCAGAAAATTGACCAGACTGCGGATCATCTGGTTGCGCCAGCGCGTTTCATCCGTGCCGGCGGCGGCCACAGCGGGATCGGCTTCCACCTTCTGAATAATTGCCAGCTGCCGCACCGTGTCCGCGGCTACGTAATGGGCGCGCATACCGTCCTCCAGGTCGTGCGTTCTCTGGGCAATTTCGTCACAGACGGCCACGATCTGCCCTTCCAGGGTGGTGGCATGATCGGTGTCGTAATGCAGACCCTGCAGATTAAAGTCGGGAAAGTGCAGCACCTGCCGCCGCAGTCGGGTGTGCTTGAGCAGCCCTTCCCGCACCGCGGCGGTCAGATTGAGTCCGGGCCACTGATATTTATTCTCCAGAACATCTACCACACGCACGCTTTGATAGTTGTGTTTGTAGCCGCCGGCCTGATGGTCGGCAGGCAACAGACCGTCAAGATCGTCGTCGCCGCTGAGGATTTTGTGCAGTACCACTTCGCCCACATGCCCGAACGGCGTGTGCCCCAGATCATGACCCAACGCCACCGCTTCCGTCAAATCCTCATTGATCCCCAGAGCCCTCGCCATGGTGCGTGACAACTGTGCGACTTCCATGGTATGGGTAATGCGGGTGCGGTAATGATCGCCGGAGCCGGTCAAAAAAACCTGGCGTTTGTGTTTCAGCCGGCGAAACGCACGCGAGTGTACGATGCGGTCGCGATCGCGCTGAAACGCGGTGCGATAGGGATGCTCGGGCTCCGCGTGCAGCCGCGTGGCACCGGCCAGCCGGCTTTGCGCCGCCCAGGGTGACAACGTCTGCTCCTCGAGCCGTTCCAGATCATTGCGATTTCGAATTTCCATAGTCATAAGATGTAGCGCTCTTCAGCTCCGGCTCACACTCAGGCTGGCATAGCCCACGGTCCAGTCCCCTTTCTGGCCGGTGACATCGGCAGAAGAGGTGTGATGCAGGATTTGCACGTGGTTGGCTCCGTGGCGGCTGCAGGCATGCAGCAACGCCGCAATGGGACCGGCGCCGCATGCCTGGTACAATTCGGTTTCAACGCCTTGACAGAAGCGTTCCACATCCAGGGCTTGAATGGCCTGCAGGGTCCGCTCATCACTGCTTGTGCAGCTTTTATAGGAATAGCCATGATACAGATCAGAGGAGGCCACCAGCAGCACGCCCTCCTGCCACAGCTGCGCCAGCGCTGTGCCCAGTTCCTGGCATACGGATTGGCGGTAATCGTGAAATACGATGGGAACGATCTGGAACGATGACGCTAAGGCAAGCTGCAGGAACGGCAACTGCACCTCCAGACTGTGTTCGGCGCGGCCACCGGCGGCCGAATGACCTTTTTCAGACAGATGAAAACGCGGTGACTGTACCACCAGCCGCTGCGCCAGCTCTGTGTCCACCGGCACCCGGCCAAGAGGCGTGGCATAATACTCGCCGTCGTACACAGACACCCCTTCCACCAGAACCGCGTGACTGGGTGCCAGCAGCACCACCGTTTGCACCGCCAGCGAGCGCAGTTGTTTGTACGCCACCGCCGCCGTGGCGCCGGAATAGATGTAGCCGGCATGCGGGACGATCAATCCCAAAAGCCGGCCGGCCGGCTGTATCTCCGGGGCTTGATCCAGCAAGGTCATAACCATGTTCTTCAGCTCGGAGGCTGAGCCGGGATAGAACGCTCCGGCCCATGCCGGTTGCCTGACTTTATCACCAGATTTGGGATGCATAAATCCTCCTGGCATAGATCATATACTAGTTTATACATAAATTGCCAGATTTCCAACAGCAAATATGAAACCCCGATCTCTTGCCCGGCTATGCGGTCAGCAGTCGTTTTACCCTTGCTTTTCTGGAGTAAAGTCCTAATTTACTCCCATGGCCCATGTATGTAAACATCATCCCGACGTCACCGCACGCAAGCGCTGTTATCAATGCAAAGCCTATATCTGCGCCGATTGCCAGCGTCCGTTTATCGGGCAGATTTTTTGCAGTTCCTCCTGTATCCGGCATGCCGTGTGGGCGCAGGTCCGCACTCTGATCGCCTCTTTTCTGACATTGAAATCAGGGCGCGGCTGGCCGCTCCTGATCGGTCGATTCTTCCGTCGCGCCGGCATTCATATCGTCTATCTGTCTCTTTTCTTTTTTATCTGGAGGTCGCTGGAAAAAAAACAGGCGCCCCCGCAACTCCCGGCTGCACCGCCCCTGGTCGAGGCGGCCGCTGACACCATACCGGACCGAAGCCCGGTCGCGCTGAGCGAACCTATCGATGCTCAGGTCACCTCCAACATTATCGACATCGCCGGTGAAGCGGCTGATAATATCGTCGTCAGCCTGCTGATCAACGGCAAGGTAAAAGCCGTCGCCATTTCTGAAAAAGGCGCTTTTGCCTTTAACAGAATCAAACTGGACCCCGGCGCCAACGAAGTGATGGTGCGCGGTCTCGACGAACACGGCCATGTTTCCGTGCTGGAAAAAATCGTCACCTGGCACGGTCGACCGGCGCTGACGATCTCGTCGCCGGATTTCAGCCGCGGAGCCAAATCGCTCAAACAGATGGCCTTGACCTTTGACGGCGGCTCCGGCAACGGCCATGCCGCAGAGATTCTGGATTATCTGCTGGAAAAAAAAGTAAGCTGCACCATCTTTTTGACCGGCGCCTTCATGAAGCGCTATCCGGACCTGGTCAAGCGATTGGTCCAGGAAGGCCACGAGGTGGGCAATCACACCTGGAGCCATCCTCATCTGACTATGTTTGCGGAAAATCGCCGGCAGGAGACGCGAGCGGACATCAGCAGGGAAAAGCTGCAGGAAGAGTTGAAACGCACCGAACTCTTTTTCCAGCAACTGACCGGCACCAGCATGAGCAAGCTGTGGCGTGCGCCTTTTGGCGAACACAACGCTGAAATTCGGCAATGGGCCGCCGAACTGGGCTATCGCCATGTCGGCTGGACCGTGGCCAATGGCCGGAGTCTGGATGCGCTGGACTGGATTGTGGACAAGGAGAGCAAGGGCTATCAATCCTCGCAGGAAATTTTGCAGCGGCTGCTCTCGTTCGGCCGCCAGCCCGATGCGCCCGGCGGCGGCATTATCCTCATGCATCTGGACAGCCAGCGACTCGACGATCCGGTGCATCGCATCGTTCCCACACTCATCGACAGCCTGCAACAGCAGGGATTCCAACTGGTCAAAATTTCAGAATTGATGAACGGGTGAGTCTGTCTCTGATACCCCGGGGCTCGTGCCCTTGACGATGTAGCGCGACCAGGTTGGTCGCGCTCCCACGCTGCCAGACGACCTATAAACTTCCCCGCAATCAAACAGCCGACAAAATATATCGCCCATCACGCCGTATCAACAAACTCCACCAGGAGTTTACGCAAAACGCCCCTCTAGCAGCGATCTCGCTAAAAAATCCCCTTTGAGCAAACTCCAGTCCTCAGGCATGCATTCCGCCATCCATGAGAACATTCTCACCGGTGATATACGCCGATGCCTCGGACGCCAGAAAAACCACCAGCCCCTTGATATCATCATGCCGCGCCAGCCGCCCCAGAGGCACCTTGGCGGAATAGTTCTGTACAAACCGTGGCAACTGCCCGGGATCGGCCAGCCCGCCGGGACTGATGCAATTGACCCTGATTTTTTTCTCCGCCAGCACCCGCGCCAGATAGCGCGTCAACGTGATCAGGCCGCCTTTGTGAAAAAAATAATCCGGACACGGCACCCCCATGGGCGTGCCGCTATAGTTGGATAAATCAGGACCGAACATGCCCATCATGGAGGCAATGTGAACGATGGCGCCGCCCCCGGCAACAGCGATGAGATCCGCCATCTCGCGGGTGATATCAAACATGCCGGTGGCGTTCACCGCCATGGAAGCCTCCCACTCGGACAGGGGCGAATCGTAGCTCTTCATCGGCCGGCTCACGGCATTGTTGACAAACACATCCAGCCGGCCGAAACGCTCCTTGATCTGCTCTTTCAACCGCAACACCGACCCATGGTCACCCTGATCGACCTGCATGGCATGGACATCAAGACCGCCCCTTTGCATCGTCTCGGCCAGTTGCCGGCCGGACTCTGGACTGCGCGAGGCGGTGATCACCGTGCCATCGGCTTCCGCCAATCCTTCCACAATCGCCTTGCCATAGCGGCCGGCGCCGCCGGTGACCAGAATAATTTTATCCTTCAAACTCAATAACTCTTTGACATGCATCAGCTCGTCTCCTGTTTTGCGCTGCCGGAAGAGGCCGGCCGTACGGTGAGCACACACCGCGCCCGGTCGGTCTGCGACATATCCAGATCGTAGGCAAATCCCAACGGCTCCAACACGCGCCGGTACAATACCTGGCAATGTTCACAATAGTCCGGGTACACCTGCAGGTGGGGGCTCTCCAGCAACCGGCCTTTGCTGGGACAGTGGCGCATCTCGATGCGAAACAAATCACCGGCCAGCGTCATGCGAAAATCAGCCGCTTCCTCCGCCAGCGTATGGCTCCAGTACTCAAAACAGCCGTCCAGCCCCTTTTTCGTCGCCAGCTCGCGCAGGTTATCGAGAAACGCATCGGACAGGTGTTCCCAAAAGTCCACCACCGCCTGTTTGCCCGCTTTCTGCTGCAGATATTTGAACAGCTCGCTATAAGCCGGAATGAATTCGGTGCAGGAGATCATCTCATCTCTCCTTGCAGAACTTTTGCACGCAGCGCCCCTGCCCCGGTTCGTATACGCACGATGACCGGTAGCCGGCGTTACGGCAAATGCCGTCCATGACCACCACCGTCGACTCGCAATACCGTTCGGTGAACAGCTGCCCGGTTTTTCGCAGATGCGAAATCGCCGGGCATTCATGGACCTCCAGGACAAGCGCCCCTTCTTCATAACGAATCGAAAAACGGCCGGACTCGCGCGCATAGATTTCAAAATGAGATTCCAGCGCAGCCAGCCCTTTTTCTTTCAACAGCGCCGTCAACGGCGCATAGCAGTGGTCCGCCACCTGATACAGGTACTCGGTCGTGGCCTGCGGACCATACTGTTCATCCAGATACTTGATGGCATACGCCAGGGCGCCGTGAAAATCCTTATGCAGATATTCGTGGTCGCCGGCCTTTTGTTCCATCACTCTCTGTTCTTTCGCCATGGCAAAACCTGCGCTCCCTATTATCGTTTATCCCTGATGGCCTGGATCTCAGTTGTGAGGCCGCGAAAATAGTCCACCAGTCCCAGCACGTCGGCGCCGATGTTGATGAACTGGTAGCCCATATCCAGCAGCTCGGGCAGATTGGCGACCGTACCCACCGTGCCGGCCAGTTTGCCGTGCTCGCGCGACACGCGCGCGATCCGCTTTCTCGTTTCAATGACCAGGGGATGATCGAACTGCGCCGGCGCTCCGATGCCGTGACTGAAATCGCCCGGACCGAAAAACAGCATGTCGATGCCATCCAGCTCGGCGATCGCATCCAGATCCGCCAACGGTTCCGGATCCTCAATCTGGACGATCAGTGCTTTCTGTTCGTTGGAGGATTTGATATAGTCTTTGAAATCGATCATACAATAGGCGCCGTCCGCATTGCCGCCATCCACCGGCCGCCGGCCGATGGGATGAAAGCGGGTCTGATTCACCACCTGCCTGGCATCCGCCAGACTCATGATATGCGGCACGATGATGCCGGCGGCATTGGCTTCCAACGGCCGGATCAGATCGCTGTAGGACCCGCGGGTGACGCGCACGATAGCATCCATCCCGTGCATTTTCGCCGCACGAATCTGATTTTCAATGGTGTGCCAGTCATTATAGATGTGTTCCAGATCCAGCCACACGGCCTCGTAGCCGCACAACGCCGCTATTTCGATTATCCGCGGATCGGCCAGATTGGTTTTTACACTGACGACAAAATCACCGGCCCGCATCTTTTTCAACATGTGACACTCTGGCATTTGCATAACGGTTGACTCCCGAGTTTATTATTTAGATTTCCTGTAAAGAATAAAGATCACTATAGTCAGATCAATCCTTAAACCGGTTTATCCGGATCAGATCCAAATACTCTGTTCTATTCTGCCGAAAATTTAAACGAATAGAGATCCGCCTCGCGCAGCACCACTCGCATTCGAATCGGCTTGCCCTGCAACGCTCCGAGATCGGCGTCTGTCTTCCACGCCACCGCATACTCCAGGTTATCGCCAAAGATCTCGTGACACTCCGCCATCGTGAATCCCGGCAACGGCCGTCCTGCGGCATCCTGCAGTTCGATGAATATACTCCCTGCCGCTGATGTGGAAAAATTGATATGCAATTTTTTTCCGCTAAAGATAAAAGGCCTGGTCACCATTTCGCCGCCTGCATGAGGCGCAGACAGTGAAACAAAGCCGTCCAGGCGCAGCGTATAGCGCCGCAGCCGATTCGAGTTGCCCGTAAAATAACTCTCTGTGGCATAAAGCGACAGCTCCGGCGGCTGATCATCGCTGAAGGGCATGGTTTCGACCACCTGCCAGGCGATGTAATTATCGCCATAGGCCCAATTGTGCCGGGTGCGCAAACCGGGGCGGATAAACGCATCATCCCAGCGATAAAAACGCCTGCCATCCCTGCTGCTGACCAACAGCGCATCGGTCACCGCCGAGCCATAACGCGTCTGCCCTTGCGCGCGAGCACGCCGCAGATCCAGAGACGGCAAGGCCTCGGTGGCATGAATCCAGCCGCGATCGCAGTACCGCGCCGGAAAGCCGATATACAACTGCGGAGCGCGATAATAGGGTTTGATCTGGTTGGTGTAAAACTGTTCCGTTTTATCCGGACCCTTGCCCTGGAAATCGATCACCCCCTCTTTGCGCCAGTGGAGGAAATCCTGTGAAACCGCCCGGGCAATGTGACGCACCTCGTTCACGGCAAGGCGGTAATACATGACATACTGCTTTTCAACCTCCGACCAGAAAGCAATATTCTGCGTATCGAAAGCCCAGCCTTTTTCGCTGATAATAAAGTCATCCTGGATCGGCCGCCAGTGAATGCCATCGGCCGAGACAAAGCCGTACAATCCCGGATCCCCTTTCAATCCCAGAACATGGCCGATGGCCTTGTATTTCTCCTGAGCAGAGGTGTTGGGATTGGTATCGATAAAGGGCGAAAAATCGTGGCACCCGCCGGTGCCGATTTTGTCCAGGATGATGTTGTTTTTGGTCGAACCCTGAAAAGACACCAGACCGAGATCCGGCTTGACCCAGTTGACGCCGTCATCGCTTTCCGCATAGCAGATCACAACCGGATTGCTCACCCCGCCCTGCGCCGTGATCTGCCAGGCTTTGTAGTACATGCGATAGATCGGGCCGTCTTTAAAAACCGTATGATAGCCGCTGCCGTTGCCCTCCCACGGCGCATCGAAGACAAGGGCGATCTCTTTTCGTTCCGGATGGGCGAGCCGCAAGGCGGCCTGACCAGAGGTTTTGTCGATGAGCGCCCGGTCGATGAACAGCTGCCGCTCTGTTCCAATGTTCCAGGTCTCTGGCTCAGCGCCGAAACACGCGGAAACGACCAACCAGGCTAAAATCGTGACCAACCGGTTTTGTTTGCCAGGCATGTTGACGCACCTCCCTTAATCGCTCTCTTCGATGCGCCAACGAGTGCCCATCAGGCAGGTTTTCTCGCCCAGCTGAGCGACCTGATAATAAACCGTATAGATGGAGCCGTCGTCCAGCTGCACCGAAGCCGGATATCCCAGATCGCCGTTGGGTGCATCGGCAATGTTCAATTCGTTCGCCACATCCCAGGTGGCGCCTTCGTCCCGGCTGATGCAGGCGCGTTCGCTGAACGGCGCTTTACGGCGACCGTAGGTAACCAGCAGCCAATTATTCTTCAGCCGGATCAGATGCGGCGGCAACCCCCAAATATCCGTCGGCCG
Source organism: uncultured Cytophagia bacterium (assembly GCA_964541895.1). GTDB lineage: Bacteria > Zhuqueibacterota > Zhuqueibacteria > Residuimicrobiales > Residuimicrobiaceae > CAZISM01. Next base: position 49,484 of record CAZISM010000010.1, on the reverse strand, counting down.
CGCCTGTGTCCAGGTTTTACCACCGTCGCGGCTGTCACTCTGCCAGAGATAGTTGTCTCCGGGCGAACCGTGGTGCCGGATCATGGCGACAATTTTGCCGCCGGCGCTTTCCACCGCATGCAGTTCATGAAAACCGTTCTCGCCGTTCTCCACCCCTTCGGGTATGGGAATGTAGGAGATGATTTTCCAGGTCTTGCCGTCGTTGCGCGATTCCGCCACGGCGATGCGCTTGCCGGCCGGCGGCGCAGGGCTTTCGCTGTCGCCGATTTTGCCGCTGATGCCGGCATAGAGCAAGCGGCCGTCCGCCAGTTCGATCGGACCGTGGGGCGCGTTCACAATCGTATCAATGTACTCTCCCCAGGTCCGGCCGCCGTCGCTGGAACGGCGGATCCAGTTACCGATCCAGGCCTGCCGGGTTTCCGGACTCAACTTTTCCACGTGACGTTGCCAGCCGGCCTGCATCTCTGCCGGCTTGATGTTATATCTCATAAACGCCAGCGAGGTGAACCAGCTCACCAGCAGCGTGCCTTTACGGGTTTGAATAATGCCGGCGTCACGGTCGTCCAACGGCGTGTTGTTGATGGTCATCGGCGCTGACCAGGTAGCGCCCTGATCACTGCTTTTCACCATCTGGGTTTTGCCGTACGGACAGACATGGGCGTCGCGATCGCCGGAAAACACCGCCAAAAGCTCTTTGTCCCGCGTCAAAACGACCGTGGGCCAGCCGATATAACGATCCTGCTGCTGACAGATGGTTTGCGACGAGATCACTTTAACAGCCAGCTTTTTAGCCTGGCTTGATACCGGCATATTCAGACAGGTCACCAGGTAAAGAATCCCAATGATGCCACAAGTATTAATTTTATACATACCCGTTCTCCTTCTCAAAATAACTGCGCTCACCTGCGAAACAACAACATCAGACATTGACTCTGCCTGTGCTTTCAAATCTTCTGATCGCTGCGCGATACACAGCAGCCCCGTTCCTCGACGAACATGCGTATCGCCGTTCGAAGCTGATCACTTGACAGATGCTTCATCGCCAAAAAATTATTCATCACAGGGTTGTGCACATTGCGCCTGGCGATTCAGCATGACACAGGTTTTGCAGCCTTGCTAAACCTATTCCCAGGAAATCCTGTTCATGCTTATAGTGTCATTCGTGGTTAACATGTTTTGGATCTGATCCATCAAAATCTTCCATACTGTTGCACCAGATCGACCAGCATCTCAATTCGATGCCACGGCGC
>CAZISM010000010.1:28215-48134 GCA_964541895.1 uncultured Cytophagia bacterium | reverse complement strand
ATCTTCCATACTGTTGCACCAGATCGACCAGCATCTCAATTCGATGCCACGGCGCATCGATAGGCACCTGATCGCCGGCCGCCAGAAAGAGCCGCGGCGATTCCATCCGCAACTCTAGCCACCGTTTTACCGTTTCCACAAATTCCCTATCCCGGCCGGTGCAGCCGAACACCGTCGCCGGAATGCCGCCGGAAAGAATCATGCGGTCGCCGGCTTCCTGCCGCGCCTGGAACGGCGTCAGGGAAAACATGGGCGCCGGTGTGGCCGCGTCGATACAATCCACACCGCATTCATCCAGCAGTCGCAAAAGACCGCGCATCTCGCCGTCCACGTGCACCGCCATGTATTTGCCGCGGCGGTGCAAACGCCGGGCGATCTCCTGATAATACTCAAAGGTGTACGTTTTGAACACGCCCGGACTCTGCACCTGGCTATCGTGATTGTCGCCCACGATCAGCACCCGGAAGGGGCCGTCGATGATATCATCCAGCAGGTTCAAATTTACCTCATTGACGGTGCGGACAAAGGTCGAAAAGAGTTCGGGTTGGTCATACATCAGCAGAATGGTTTTTTCCACACCCATATAGCGCGAAATGAGAAAACCCAGACCCGAGTAGGACAAAAACGTATAGAGATAACCCAGATCGCCGGCAGCCTCCATCCACGCCTGGTAGCGATCAAACCGTGGCCGGGCCCGCCGCCGGCTTAACGCATATTGCAGCACCTGCAGATCCGCGACACTCTCCACCAGCCATTTCCTGATATGATACGAATAGGACTCGGGACTGAACACACGCTCTTCGGCAATGGTGCCCAGAGGCGTTTCATATTTTGTGTGGAATACGCCCTGCGCGTCGGTCCAGGCGCTGGCGCGAACGCTGTCGTCCGTATAATAAACGTCATAATGGCTGCCGGTTTCTACGTACATGGCCGCAGAGCATTTCTTGTGCAAATCGACCAGAGGCTGTTCCACGGCCCGGAATCCGGACAAATCAAAAAAAACATTATAATTTTTTTTATACCAGTGGGACAAATCAAGCAACAGCGGCACCTGATCGGGAACCCGGCCCTCGTATACCGCCTGAATGCGTTCCTGCGGCGTCATGCGTGCTCTGCCAGTTTAATGATCCTCCCCCCCTGCGCCAAACTCTCCTGCGCCGCAATCAACGTTTCGATGATGCGGCTCGTTTTTGCAAAATCCAGACGTGGCCGGCCCTCACGTACGGAACGGATGAACTCGACCAGATTATCGCGAAACATGGCGTACCAGTTTTTATATTCTATCATACGCCAGCCGGTCCGACCGAAGAGGCTGATCTGAAAAGTCGGCACCATTTCGTAGAACAGATGCACGGTGGCCATCAGACCCGTGGCGAATTCCACATGCACGACGTCCTTATGGGATTCGCCCACATGCTGCACAGACACCGGCCGGGGGTCGTCCAGCAGCGCATACAGCCCCTCCAGCATATGAACCCCGTATTTAATCCAATCTTTTTTTCCCACCGCGGTCGCCAGTTCTACAGGTCCCAGCGCTGCCAGTTCCGTTTTCACACTCCTGCTCTCTGTGGCGTAGCGCATGGAAGAGCAGGACATCAGGAACTTGCCGGCATCATGCGCCTGCTGAAAAAAAGCCAGGTCTTTGCGGGTGGCGGCCAACGGTTTGTCGATAAAAAGGGGAACGCCGGCCTGCAGAAAAGGCCTGGCCATGCTCACATGCTGCTCGGGATCGTCGCGCGCCAGCAACACCGCATCGACCTGGCCGATCATCTCTTCCGGATGTTCAACCACGTGTTCGATCAGGCTGGCCGCAGCGATGTGTTCGGATATGGGTCGCTCCTGCGTCCAGACATGGGTCACTCTGGCGCCGTCAATACCCAGGGTATCGCGGTTGGCAGCCAGATACACCGGAATGCCGGCATAGCCGCAATCCGCCATGGCTCGTTCGTTATAACCGCCATTGACGATGGCGGACCACGAATAGGGATGGCCATTGCCGCTGCTCATCCCCATTACTCCCAGCTTTAACATCGTAACCTCACCCTGCTAAAGTTTGCCCTGGAAAACAATCTCATAAAGTCTCAATTCGGTCAAGCAGCAAAAAATCAGCGTTTATTCACGGTTCGGATTATTTTAACCACCCCATCCGGTCCCAATGCGGCAGATCGATGAACGCGGGATCAGGGAATCCCAGCGCCTGCACTTCGGCCAGGGCCGCGGCATTCAGGTACTGGCCGTTGGCCGTGGCCAGCGCCTGCTGCAGATACACCATGCGGTCGATGCCGACCAGCACCGAAGCCACCTGCGCAAAAGAGAGCGCAAATTTTGTCGCCAGGGCCGACAGCGTCCATCCTGTTTCGGCGAGTATCTCCTGATAACGATCACGCTGTTTCTCTATAGCGGCCAGCGCCGGATGCAGGCTGCGGCCTTTGTCACTGAGAATGCCCTTTAACAGAACCGAGCGGATGACGAGTCCCACACCCGCCGCTTCGGCCTGGTTAAAAATCATGGCCTGGCGTTGGTCCAGCAGATTGAACGAAATCTGTAACACATCCCACGCGCCGCTGGCGATGGCCCGTTCGCTTTCCGCCACTGAATAGGTTGAGGCGCCGGTAGCCCTGATCACCCCCTGCTGTTTCAGCTCCTGGAAACATTCCATAACAGCCGGATGTTCCACAATGTCCGCGGATGCGCTGTGCAGCATGTAGACATCGATATAGTCGGTCCGCAGTGCATCCAGACTCTGCTGCAGTGACCGGCGGATGATCGCGGCCATTTCGCCATCGCCCGGCAGTTGGCCCTCGCGGCGGGGAAAATGGCTGCACTTGCTGCAGATAATCACCTCCGCTCTCCGACTGGACAGCGCCTGACCGATAATCTCTTCGCTGCGACCGTACGCCCTGGCGGTGTCGAAAAAATTAATGCCGCCGTCCCTGGCAGCCTGCAACAGGGCTGTTGCCTCCGCCAGGGTCGGCATATCTGCCTGGCTCTGTATGCCGATGCCGTAGGGAATTCCAATTTCAACCCCACCAAAAGAAATTTCGGAAACCTCTATGCCGGTTCGACCCAATACACGTCTTCGCATAACTCCCTTATTCTCGGTCCTGCCGGGCCGGTTCCTTTTTCAGATAGCTCAGTAAAACTCCCAGTACCACGCCCACCGTAAACGAGCCGGGGATAATCCAGAGAAATGAAATCCGTACGGAAAACAGTTCCATCGAGAAACTGACACATCCCGCCACCAGCGCACTGACCAGGGTGGCGACGAACGTCGCGTTGGGCCTGGCCCTTTTGATAAACATGGCCATGAAAAATGGCACAAACAGCGGCGCCGTCAGCAGGTTGATGGTCTTGTAGGTCAGCTCCAACAGATTGCCCTTTATATAGCCGATGATCAGGCTGAGCAGAACGACCACCAGTCCGATGGCTACCGAGATATATTTGCCAAGGATCAATTGCTCGTGATCGGCAAGGGCTTTTTTCCGAAAGGGAATAATGAAATCCTTGACGATCACCATGCAGGAGGCGTTGATACCCGAGGAGAGACTGGACATGGCCGCTGCGAACAAGCCCGCCAGCACCAGTCCGGAGAATCCGACGGGCAGGCCCACCACCATGAAACGGGGAAAGAGCAGATCCGCGCCGCTGACCAGATCATGGCCGGCCGGAAGCAGCTGCGGGTTTTTCTGAAAAAAAGCCATCACCGCCATGCCCATGATCGCCAAAAGAACAAAGATGAAAATATTAGAGGTTATGGAATGAAAATACATTTTTCGCGCCGCTCTCTCATCGCGCGTGGCCAGATAACGCTGAATCGCCATCTGGTCCGAGCCGGCGGTGCACACATGCCAGCCGAACATGGAGATAAAAGCGGTCCCGAAACTCACCCGCGAACCGGCATCAAAAAAGGTCCAGGCCGCCCAATGGTGCGGCCATTCGGCCGGTATCAGTTCCGCGACTCCGCCCAGATGCTGCACGATCAAACCAATGGCCAACAGCGAGCCGCCGAACAGCACAAAGGTCTGCATGACGTCCGTGATCACCACACCGCGCAAACCGCCGACCGAAGTGTAAACAATGGTGACGAGGCCCATGACGATACTGACCCAGAGCGCCGTGTGCTCCGGCCAACCCATGATGGGTACGATCACTTTTTCCGCGCACATGTAAATGATCACCGACATCCACACCAGACGCATGAGCAGAAAATAGAGCGAGGCCAGCAGCCGGTTCCTTTTGCCCAGGCGCGCTTCCAGCAGCTCATAGGCACTGGAGATTTTTAATTTCATGATAAAAGGAATAAAAAAGCGGCTCACGATCAGATACACAAAGGGAAACGCCGCCAGAAACGACCACATCATGGGGCCGTTCTTAATCATTTCGCCGGGCATGGACAGATAAGAGACGGCGCTGAACATGGTGGCAAAATAGGACAAACCGACATTCCAGGAGCCCATTCGGCGCGCACCCAGCAAATAATCGTCGCTGGTTTTGTTCCGCCGGTGATAATAAAATCCTACGGCAAGCATGACCATCGCATAGGCGAACAAAACGATCCAGTCCAGAGTGTGCAGCGCGATGCGATCCGGTTTCATTCGGTGCTCCCAGAGCTAAGAGGTGTGCAGTGAAGATGTCAGCCGTGAACGGTTTTCCAGCCAGCGCAGGTATTGGTCGTGATGTTGCGGAATGACAGAAAACCGTTTTTGTATTTTGATCCATTGCCGCGATATGGCATCGAGATCCGCAAACCAGCCCAGCGCTACGGCGGCCAGCATGGCTGCCCCCAGGCAGGTCGGTACCCTGGCTTCGGTTCTGACGTACTCTATGCCCAACAGATCGGCTTTGATCTGCAGCCAGAGATCGTTGTGGGCGGCACCGCCGGTGGCTACGATAGCGGCCGGGGGCTGATCCTGGCCGAGATGATCGACCAGCGGCTTCAGGCTGGCGGCTGTGGACTCCATGATGGCGCGGCTGAAATGGCCCGGCTGATGCGCGGATGTGTAGGGGCGAAATCCGGCCAATCCGCCAAATGTATGGCTGTTGGCAAGCGCAACCATGCCGTCGCTGCCGATGGCGACGGCAGCAGCCAGTTGTTCCAGCTCCTTCATATTGTACGCCCCGGCGTGGTTGGCATGATACCATTCCCAGGCGCCGGCGCCGTTGCCGTCAAAAGCAAGCTGGTAATAGCAGCCTTTGGCCATTCCGACGCCGGTGCAGATATTCTGCCGGGGAAGGAAAACATCGGTTTGCCGCAAACAGGCTAATACGGTGCCGGTGGATTCGCTCATCTCCGCCACAAAACCAAGGCCGGCTCCAAGAGCGGCCATATGGTGGTCCAGACTGCCGACAACCACCGGTATGTTTTTCGCCACACCCAGCCGTTCCGCGCCTTTGGCTGTCACGGTTCCGGCAACCGTACCGGGCCGTAGCGGCGTGGCCAGACGAACGTGGCCGGGATCGACAATGTCATGCTGCCATTGCAGCGTATGCACATTCAGAAAACCCAGCAGCGAAGCGGTGCCGGCATCGCCGGCCGGCTCCTGGGTCAAGCCAAAGGTAAAATAATCCGAAATCGTCAACAGAGATGCAGCCTGAGCCCACAGCTCGGGCGCGTGCTTTTTCAGCCAGGCTATTTTGGCCGCGCAGAATTGGTGATCGCCGGCAAGGCCCAGACCGGTCCGCTGCAGGAAATCGGCCTGGTTGAACAGCTCATGCACCTGCGCCATATTCTGCGCGCGATTGTCGCACCAGAGAATGATGGGAGTCAACGGCTCCAGCTCACGATCGAGCAACAGGAAGCTGTTGGCCTGGGAAGCGTAGGAAACAGCCTGGATCGCCGCCGGCGTCGCCCGAGCCTGCTCGCACGCCTCGGCCAGGCTGCTTTTCAGCAGCGACCAGAACAGCTCCGCATCCAGCTGGCATAACGAGCCATCCCCCGTATCTTTGGCTACGGCTGTTCTTGCCAGACCGACCGCCTCGCCGCGGCCATTAAAGAGACCCAGTTTAAAATAGCTGGTGCCGAGGTCGACACCGAGCAGGAGCGGCTCATTCATTCGGCACAAGCTCTTTCAACAGTCTGATGGTGGTGTCCACCAGTACCTGACCGGCACCGGGACTGAACAGAGCGTTGGCGGATTCGTAACTGCCGCCGGCTGCCGCTTCCTTCGTGGCCAGGTAACCCTGCAGTTCGCCATTGGCCAGGGAAATAAGATAGGTATGCGCAAACGCTTTCTTCACAGCCAGGGCATATTCGACAAACACTTCCCCTTGCCAGCCGACAAACCTCCATGGACCGACTTTAAAAATCTGAATTTCCGCCGGCAGACAGGAGGCATAGGCCTCTTCCAGCCGGCCCTCTGCGGCTGCTTGCGCCAGCGCCAGCGTCTCCTCAGCGCCGAACCAGTCGCATTCCGCCGTGCGTATGGCTTGCTTCGCAGCCTGTTCGGCGCACAACAGCTCCAGTTTTTTGCGCGCAGACAGCAGTATAGCCTGCGCCGTGGCCAACGAGGGAAACACCTTACGCGGCAAGTCGATCTCTGCGCGCACCAGCTCCAGCGGAAGATCGGTGCTAAAGTCCATGCCGGGAACAACCCGCATCACCGCTTCCGCCAGTATGCGACCCAGCCGTTCCGCTTCGGCAAAGGTGTTGGCGCTGGTCACATGGCGCGGACTCGTATTTCCTGCCGGACCGGTGTGATAGAGCACAGGACACGAATCACCCAACAGCTGCGTTTGCAGATAGCGCCTGGCCATACCCGGAAAATCGGCGCTGATCAGCGTGGAATCCTCGTGCAGCACGGTCGGGTGCATGGAACAGATCAACATGCAGGCGATGTTGGCATCATCCCGGTTCGCTTTTATCAGCAGCACCGGAACCTCATGATCCGCAGGGCCTGCGGGATCATGACGATTGGTGCCGATGCCGGTGCTGTCCGCTGTCACCAAACCGGCTTTTGCCTCCTGCCGGTTTTGCCAGGCCAACTGCGCGGTGGCGATGATGCGTTCCTGCAAAAAACGCAAATAGGCTGCATCCGCAGGCGGCACCACCGCGTCCTGGCTGTTGCTCACATAGTTCACCGTGATCGGACCCGAGTGCGTGTGCGAAGCGGAAAGGAGAATGTTCTCCGGGGCGATGCCAATACGAGCGGATATGTCCTGCCGAACCGTACGGCAGAGCGCTTTGCTGATAAAAATAATATCCGTGGTCAGAAAGAGGATCTGCTTTCGACCGTCATCCAGGCAGAGTCCGGAACAGAGCAGAGGATCGTGCACGCCGGTGCTGTAGCGTGACACATGCGGGTAGCCATAAAGAAATTGAGAATCCGTCGGCGTGATGTCCATGACGGCCGCGCCCGCCAGCAGAGCAGCCGCCATATCAATACCCCTTGTCCCAATTCGGCTCAATGTCGGCGGCTATAGTTTCCGAGACGATGCAGTCGGTTTCCAGCAGCTGATGAATGGAGGAGGGCAGCAACGGCGTAACCGGGCCGTGCAGCACCAGCCGCGAAATCATCCGCTGCCAGGCGGTGGTGGTGCCGTGCACTGACAGCGCGTGCATTTCCAGACGCGCTTTGGAGGCGATCACCTCGGCCGGGCCAATGGTGGCGGCTTTGGGCGGCACCATGGCCAGGTCACCGCTCATGCCGAAACTGCCGTGCAATGAATTCTGCGCCAGGGTGAACGGACTGAGCGTCACGATACGCGGCCCCATTTTTTTCCACTCTTCCAGCGGCGCGTCGAATTCCGGCGCATCCGGTTCGATAAAGGCGAGATGGCCGGTCCAGCCCGGACCGCTGTAACACATATCGGCGCCACCCCTATCCGCGATCATCTTGCCGTAATCGCTGATGTTTTTGTTGTTGGGCGCCTGAAACTGCGACCTGGGCGGACGCAGCTTTTCATCGATCTGGTAGTAGAAATTGTTCATCATGGCGTAGGTAAATCCCTGCCGCCAGGTCTCCGGCGCCAGATTGCCGTTTTCATCCGCGTATTCATCCATGGCAAAGGTGTAGAGGTTTTTGCAATTCACCTGGAAGAGATTGATCAGATAAGCCACTTTGCGGTAAGAAGGCACGGGATTGGGAAGAATGAGCACGACCTTTTCATCCGCATCCGCCGCTTTTTTGATGCGGTAAAACATATCGGAGACGAAAATAAATTCTGCTTCATCATCCTTGACGATGCGGATTTTGAATTTCGGATTAGGGTGCTGGGTCAGCTCTTCTTTCCTGATTTTGCGAACGCGATCGAGGACCGCCTTATCTCGAAAAGGCACCCATTGGGATGGACTATAGCTGAACGTGGTTTCCATTATGATCTCCGTCAAATTTGATAAACCTGCTTCCCATTAATAAACGTAGCCAGACACCGGCACTGGCTGTCCAATACCGCCATATCCGCCCTTTTGCCGACCGAGAGGCTCCCTGTTTCCGCATCAACGCCGATGACTCTGGCCGGATTCAGCGAAGTGAATTTTGCCGCCGCTACGGGTCCGAACGCGCACCGGTCCATTACATTCGCGAACGCTCGGTTCATGGTCAGGACGCTGCCGGCCAGACAACCATCCCACTCGCCGCCACACAGTCTGGCCGCGCCGTCGGTGGTGCGGTATGGATCGCCGTTGGGAAACTGGTACATCCCCTCCGCCAGGCCGGCGCCGTACAGGCTATCGGTGACCGCGACAAAACGGTCCGGGCCGATGACCCGTGCAGCCAGTTGCAGCAGCTCCGGCGCCACGTGCTGCATATCGCAGATGAATTCACACGTGAGAGATTCATTCAACAAAATATGTTCGATCAGGCCGGCTTTGAGCACACCCGGTTCCTTCATCCCGGAAGGGGCAAAGGCGTTGAACATGTGCACCACATGCGCAAGCCCGGCGCGGACAAATTCTTCGATCTGCTCACCCTCGGCCATAGAGTGACCGAGCGCCGGCACCACACCCTGTTCACGCAAATAACGAATCAGCTCGACGCCGCCTGCTAATTCCGGAGAAAAGGTAAACAGCTTGAGCGAGTCGCCGATCTCCTGCACATAGAAGCGCGCTTCGGCCATCGAGATCGGCCGGCGGGTGGAGGGCGCCATCGCACCGGAACTGGCCGGATTGATAAACGGCCCTTCCAGATGCACACCCAACAGCCTGGCGCCCATGCCGGCGACCTGTGCGTTGGCGGGATGCACGCTTTTCCCCATCGTGACATACTGCTCGACGCTCATGGCCGCGCCGGTCGGCAGTAACGCCGTGGTACCGAAACGCACCGCCTCCCGCGCCATGCCTGCCAGCCCCTCCACATCCAGCGGCTCAAAAGGGCCGATGCCGTGGGTGTGCAGATCGATGAACCCGGGCACGATCCAGGCCGAGCCGAAATCATGGATGTGCGTCGCTGCATGCGGCTGTTGCTCGATGCGGCTGATCCGGCCATCCCGGATCGTCAGATAGCCGTCGATGACCTCTGCATCGGTGACGATTCGTCCTTTAAGAGTGAACATGGATCAGACCATGATTTATAAAAGTGAACAATTCAGGTATTAACAACTATTTCTCGCCCCTTCGCGCGCTCGCCAGAGCGACCGTCTTTTGTTGCTGCTGCGATTCCAGCGCGGCGGTGAACAGGTCGTGACTGAGCGCCGCTTCCTGCGGCGTTACACAACCGGCAAAGGGTTTCAGCGGCTTTTTATGATGAAATTCGTAGAGAAAAGCGGCCCACATCTGCAGGATGGCATCGGAAAAACCCTGTTCAAAAATAGCACCGGTGTTGGTTTTAAACGCCGTTTCGCTGCCCATGTCGATGTTCTGCCAGATCTGTTCGCCGCCCTGATAGTGCAGCAGCTGCAGCAATTTGGGATTCTTGGTGGAAAAGCGGGCGCACGTTTTTGTGCCGAGAATTTCCAGGTACCAGCTGTTTTTCTCGCCCGGTGCAATGCGCTGCATTTTCATGGTGAGCGGAAAGGGTTCCTCCGGCCGCTCCTGTTCGCAGGCTTCGCAGAACAGCGTCGCGTTATCCCAGGTCCGGCACGCCACCATTCTCTTTTGACTGTCGGGCCGCTCGGCTACGATATTGGAAAGAATGGCGCGAACGTTCCGGATGGCCCAGCCGGCGCGAAAGGGCACATGGCAGACGTGCAAACCCAGGTCGCCCATGCAGCCGTATTCGCCGTTCATCTCGATCATCCGTTTCCAGTTGATCGGTTTGTTGGGATCCAGATCGCTGGAATGCTTGAACCCGCAATTCACTTCCAGCAGGCGTCCGAATGAACCGGCGGTCAGCAGGTCAGCAATCCGCTGCACGGCCGGCAAAAACGGAAACTGCGAAGTACAGCGCACGAACAGTTCGGGGTGCTGCGCCATGGTTTCGTTGATGCGGTCATTGGCTTTTTTGTCAATGCCGAATGGCTTTTCCCCCATCAGGTGTTTGCCGGCGTTCAACGCCCCGCAATAAAACTCTTCATGAAGATGATGCGGCACCGCACAATAGACGATCTCGACCGCTGGATTCTGCAGCAGCTCGCGATACTCTGTGGTCGCCTGTGTGATGGTCGGAAAATGGTCTTTATACCAGGGAAAGAGATCGGCATGGTTGTCACAGATGGCAACGATTTCCGGGCGAACCGGCGAGTCAACCAGATGGCACCAGCGCGCTACGCTGGCGGCAAACTCTTTTCCCATCAGGCCGAGTCCGACAATGCCGAAAGAAACGGTAGGCTTCATAGATAAATCCGGATTATTACTGTTTCATGTGGCTGCGGTAGCGGTTGAAACCACCGAGCAATATAACCCGCATCGTGCTCTAAATCAAGGGAAAAAGTCCGCATGAGCCGCGTTGAGAAAAACAGGGAGGCGTGTTATGGCGTGAATACAAAAACGGCTCAGGCGGCAGGTGCCGGTCGCACCATAGTGTTCAGCAGATGTTCCAGCATGAGCGCCGGATCCTCACACCAGCCGGTGTGCACCGGCGACGTTTGAATGATGGTGCTTTTGGGCGAGATCAGCCAGTTGAACCGCTCCCGTTGCGTCAGTTTGCCGATGGGACCAGCTTGTTCGCCGCCCTGGCAAATGAGCGGATAGACCGCCAGCTGCGCTGCGATCACATCCGCATCCATATCGGCCGCAAACGAACGCAGACGCTCCACATCCAGTGCGATGGCGGTGTGTAGGAATTTTTTTGCCGGACACGAAAGTACGACACCCACGTTGATAAACTCTTCGCGCTCGACCCGGGGGACGACGCGCACAATGGCATAATCATACAGAAACGGACCGCGCACGCATCGCCTCCTCGACAAATATATGTGATGTTTGCAAACGAGCCGTTAAATAGTCGACATAGGCTTGCCGCATCTGCCGGCGGTCGGCAAACGGCGAATCGCCCTGCAGCCAGTCATCGGGAACAGCCGCCACGACCTCAGCGATGAGGTCAGCGGAAAGGACTCGTTTCATTCTGGCATCCGCCTCTGGTAGTCCATCGGCCCACGCCAGCAGCACGTGGTCCCGGATCATGGTAAACGGCTCGCTGCTCCGCTGCCCATAGTTGCTCCAGGAGTGGTGAAAGTAGAGCGCCGCGCCGTGATCGATCAGGTACAGCTGTTTATGCCACATCAGCATATTGGTGTTGCGCGCCGTGCGGTCGATGTTGGTGACATAGGCATCCAGCCAGACGATAGCGGCCGCGAGCTCGGCGCTGACTGTCTGACGCACAGGATTGAACATGATTGAGCCGGGCAGATAATCCAGCGCGAGATTGAGCCCGGCGCTGTTGACGATGAGGTCGTGAATTTCCGGGTCCGGTTCGGTGCGCGCCAGCTCGGCGTCCAGATTCACAAAGACGATCTCCGGCACCGGCAGACCGGCGGCACGGGCGATCTCGCCGGCGATCCATTCAGCGATCAGCGCCTTGGCACCCTGGCCGGCGCCGCGGAATTTGATCACATAGAGACCGTCGTTGTCCGCTTCGATAATGGCCGGCAGTGAGCCGCCCTCTTTCAGCGGCGTGACATAGCGTGTGGCGTTGACGGTGACGAGTTTCATGCGCTTCCCATCCTGTTTTAAAAAGTATACTCAATCCTGCCGAAAGATGCAAATCAAAAAGAAGGTGCAAACAGGTCTGTCTGCCTGGTGAAGCCTTTGCTGGAAAGCTCTGCTTCCCAACCCCGATGCCCCGGGACAATTCCCCCGCTGCCTGCCCACCTCCGGTCGCGTAGCGACCCCGCGAAGGTAGCCAGGCGTTTTAGCGCCTGGATAGAAAACGAAAATAAATGCCCGTCGCGTAGCGACGGCCGGAAAACAAAGAGCAGATTTTTTCACCACTCCAGCGCCTGCACTCGCCATGACCACAGACCTCCCTTGACTTGTTTTTAAAGCAAAAAATGACTATCATAGTTCTCCAAAACAGGAGATAGATATGCATCCCCAAAAAATCAATCAACCCGATCGCAGAACCTTTCTGGTCCAATTGGGCCAATGCGTCATGCTCCCTTTGATGGCTTCTTCTTCCATATACGCACAATCGAACATTCAGACTGCAAACCTGTCGGACAACGGCAAAGCCCTGGTCAATCCTTCCATGGGCTGGACCATGCATTTTTATTCCAACATCATGGATAATTACGGCTCCAAACTGGCTCCCTCGGACACGCTGGAGGATTTCCCCGGCCTGTCGACGGTGTATCTGCGCATCCCCTGGTCGTTTATCGAGACCGAAGAAGGCCAATTCAACTGGGAAGTGCTGGACACGCCGGCTCAACGCTGGATCGAAAAGGGCAAAAAAGTGGCCTTTCGCATCACCGCCTGCGAAAGCTGGTTGCGCTATGCTACGCCGGAATGGGTGGTCAAGGCCGGCGTCAAAGGCTATGACTTTGGCAGCCACAAACAGTATTGGGAACCGGCCTACGATGATCCGATTTTTCTGCAAAAGGTCGATCGATTTGTGGCCGCCATGGCTGAGCGGTATGACAACAATGAAAATGTCGCGTTCGTCGACGTCGGCCATTACGGCTTGTGGGGAGAAGGCCATACCGTCGGCAGCTCGCGCATCGAGTATAAAGTCTCCGCCATGAAAGAGTTCATCGATATCTACGTTCGGCATTTCAGGAACACCCTGCTCTGTATCAGCGACGATTACGCCGGCCACGATAAACCTGGAGACCGTTTTCCCATAACCGATTATGCCTTTTCCAAAGGCGTCACGCTGCGCGACGACAGCATTCTCGTCCAGCCTCCGCCCCGCTCGTGGTTCCATGCCGAGATGGCGCAACTGTTCTGGCCGAAATTTCCGGTGATCCTTGAACACGAACACTTTGGCCTGTCCAAAGGCAGAAATGCCTGGAGCAAGGAGCTGCTGCTCAAATCGGTGGAAGAGTATCACGCCAGCTATATGTCCATTCACTGGTGGCCGCGCGTGCTGCTGGAGGAGAACCGGGATGTGATTGAAAAAATCAATCTGCGCATGGGATACCGCATCCAGGTGCGAACCATCAACTGGCCCAAGGCTGTTGTTTTGGGACAGCCTTTCCGCATCGAAACAGCCCTGGCCAATGCCGGCGTGGCGCCCTGTTACCCCGGTGGATATCTCTGCTATACCTTAAAGGATAATAAAAACGGAATTGTGGCCGTGCTGGTCGAATCCACGTTCAACGTCAGAGATCTGCAGACAGCAAAACCACATGAAGCGGTGTCACAACACATCACCTCCGAGTTCACCATCGCCCCGGCGTTCAGGGATTCTGCCGGTACCTTTTTCCGCAACGCCGCTGCAGGCGATTACACGCTTTACGTTTCTGTAGGCAAAAAGGACGGCACCCCGTTTCTGGAACTGCCTCTGGACCATCCCGATGGCGCAAAAAGATACAGGATTGGTAATATAGCTCTGTCCGCCAGAATTTGATCCCCCGGCCTCCGTTGAAGGCCTTGAGGTTTGCCGGTCGAATACCCATACCGGATAAACCGCAAGCCATTGTCGGACATTGAGGTGCCTGATATTTTTTTGACTAATGCGATCAAGCCGCAACACAAAAAAGTATGAACCGCTAATGAACACGAACGTCTTTGTTGCATTCATCAGCGGTTCATTGTCTTTGTAATCCAATACCAGCTCAATCAATACGTATTGCTTGGCAGCTGCTGACGCAGTACTTGCCGCAAGCCAACATTTCCCTTTGATTTTTGTCCTTCGAATAGCTATTTTTCCGGCAACACCCGCCCATCCAACAACCTGGAGACTGCCATGGACCATACTATGTCACGACGCACCTTTGTTAAAACCGGCCTGGCCGCCACCGCGCTGTCCGCCTTGCCGGAAAGCTCTGCCGCGCGAAACAACGCGCCGCCGTTCATGTGGGGCATGCTGCTGCATATGGGTGTCAATATGTGGTCCGATATTCCTGTCACAAGCTGGGGGCCATTCAAAGGGGATGAGCTGAGCCTGGTGTGTCAATCCGATCGACTGCGTTTCAACGAAACCGTGTGGAAAACGCTGACCGGCCGCATGCAGGCCGCCGGCATGAACCTGCTCGTGATCGATCTCGGCGAAGCCCTGCAGTACGAAAGCCATCCCGAACTGGCGGTGAAAGGCTCCTGGACGGTCGAACGCTTCCGCAAAGAACTGGCACGACTGCGGGCTAAAGGACTGGAACCGATACCCAAATTGAATTTTTCAACAGCGCACGACACCTGGCTCAAAGAGTACAGCCGGCAGGTCTCCACGACAGCCTATTACACCGTTTGCGCCGACCTGATTCGTGAAGTGTGCGCCATTTTCGACACACCGCGCTTTTTCCACCTCGGCTATGATGAAGAGACCGCCGCGCATCAGGGCAAGTACAGCTACGCCGTGGTGCGCCAGGGCGAGCTCTGGTGGCACGATTTTCTCTTCTTTGTGAAACAGGTCGAACAGCATACCATGCGGCCGTGGATCTGGTCTGACTATTACTGGCACCATCCGCAAGAGTTCCTCAAACGCATGCCCAAATCCGTGCTGCAAAGCAACTGGTACTATGGCGCCGGCTTTGATCCGGCGAAAGAAAAGGCGGTACAGGCTTATCTGGACATCGACAAGGCCGGCTTTGATCAGGTACCGACCGGTTCAAACTGGGACAGCGATCTTAACTTTAAAGGCACAGTGTCGTTCTGCCGGCAGCACCTCGCCCCGGAACGGCTGCAAGGATTTCTCATGGCCCCCTGGTTCTTTACACTGCCGGAATGGCAGCACAAGAACCTGCAGGCCATCGCACAGGTGGAAGAAATGATCAGGAACGCCAAGCCGGCAGAAAGCAGAATAAAATGATAAAGACCGCCATTGAATCTCTGAACGAACATATTTTTCAAATTCCCGTCATCGACACCCACGAACACATTCCGGACGAAGAGATCGCCTGTGCGAACCGGCTGGGCTTTTTCGGCTTTTTTGAACACTATGTCTCGTCCGACCTGGTTTCCAGCGGCATGCCGGCCGAACATCTGCAGGCGCTGCGCCGTCCGGACAATGGCCTGACCGTGGCGGAACGGTGGGATCTGCTGGCGCCATGGTGGCCCTATGTGCGCACCACCGCCTATGGCCGGGCCATGCTCGAATACATGCGGGATTTGTTTGCAGTCGAGGATATCACCGCCGAAACAGTGGCCGCGTTGTGTGACCGCATCAATGAGGCGCGCAAGCCGGGATGGTTTAAATTCGTTTTGCGCGACCGCGCCCGCATCGACAAGGCGCTGGTCATCCGCTGGCCGGGGCAACACGTGGAGGTAGACCGGGAATTGTTCTGCGCCGTGCCGATCCTCGATCACTATGCCATGCCGGCTTCCAAAACCGACCTGGCGAACCTGGAACAAGAGGCAGGGCATCCCATTGAAAAACTGAATCATCTTTTGCAGGCCCAGGAGGCGAAACTCGATGCGTTCGCTTCAAGAGGCATTGTGGCGGTCAAGATATTTCTCGCCTATCAACGCACCCTGCAGATCGATCGCTGCGACAAAGTCGACGCCGAACGCGCTCTCAGCCGGCTGCTGACGGAAAAAAGCCCGCCCGATTTTGCCGAACTCAAACCGCTGCAGGATTTTATGACGAGAAACCTGGTCGCCCTGGCCGCTGACCGGAAAATGCCTTTGCAGATCCATACCGGCCTGCAGGAAGGCAACGGCAACTATATTGAAAATTCCAAACCGACTCTGATGACCAGCTTGCTGCTGGATTTCCCCGGCGCCCGGTTCGATCTCTTCCATGCCGGCTATCCCTGGGCCGGCGAAATGTCCGCTCTGGCCAAAAATTTCGCCAACGTCTACGCCGACCTTTGCTGGATGTCGGCCGTGTCGCCGGCCTTTTCGCTACGCACCCTCGACGAGTGGATCGAGACCATTCCTGCCAACAAAATCCTGGCTGTGGGCGGCGATTCAAACTATGTCGAAGGCGCCTACGGTCACACAAAAATCGCCCGCCGCATCACCGCCCAGGTTCTCGGCCGCAAGGTGGAAAACGGTTATATCACGCTATCGGAAGCACTCTGGCTGGCGGAGCGGATTCTGCGTGAAAATGCCCGCGAGCTGTTCCGGTTGGAATAATCAAGGCAAGGACACAAAATTTTATTGCCGGAGCCGCTTCCCGGCGCCGATCGCCCGGGGAATGCTTCCCCGGGCGGAACCATTAATCGGGCATTCGCCCGAGATACACGATGCTCTTCCTGCTTGCCGGAGCCACTCGCCGGCAGAAAAGAGATAACCAACATCAACCGCTGCCTTGCCGAATCGCACCCCTTATAAAACAGCAAAGGCGCAAGAACAACGTTGCGCCTCTGCTGCGGTATAGTAACGGAGTGAGGAGGAGACTATTTAATATAAATCATCCGTCGCAAGGTGTTGAACGATTGCGAACTGCCCTGGAACTGCAGCCGGTAGAAATAGATGCCTGAGGCGATCTTTTCACCCTGGCTGTTGGTGCCATCCCAGATGGCGTTATAGGTTCCGGCCGCTTTTGCGCCGTCGACGAGTCTTTTGATTTCCCTGCCCAGCACGTCATAGACGGTCAATCGAACCAGACCGGCTTGCGCCAGAGTGAAATTGATCTGTGTCGATGGATTAAACGGATTGGGATAGTTCTGCGCCAACTCGAACTGCGCCGGCTGTGCAGAGAGCGTCTGCACATCGGTGGTGGTGTTGGCCACCATCATATCGAGCCCATAGACGTTAATGGTATTGCCCACAGATACCGTCGATGTTACATCGCCAAAACCAATGGTCGAAGCCAGGATGGAGTAACTATCCGCCGGCAGGCTTTCAACGCTGTAGCTGCCGTCCTCTGCCGTCACCGCAGTGGCGACGATCTCATCATCGGTCCTGAACGTAATCAGGGCGCCTTCGATCGCGCTGCCGAGCCTGTTCTTGATGCAGCCGGCTACACGATAAGCGCCAAGCTGCTGCAAGCTCAGGCCGATATCAATGCCGCTCACCTCGCTGCCGGACACCACGTCAACAACTTTGGCTTCGCTCGCCGATTTCACATTGTCATAAAACTCGCCCTGGTAGCCGGGGGCGTGAATGAGAAGAATATAGCTGCCGTCGGCCAGGCCGCGGATGACATAGGTGCCGTCCATAGCGGTCAACGCGGTTTTCGATCGTCTGTACGAATTCACCGGAATGGCTTTGACGCTCACGTTCTCCAGAGGCAGCCCGGTGCTGTCGTCCACCACCAGACCGGAAATGCTGCGCGGCAGGGGCTCGATTTTGCTCAAAGCGAAATCGATATTCTCTGTGGTGTTGGGCAACACCACCTCGACCTTGCCGGCGTTTCTCGCCGTCGACACGCTGTCATACCATTGCGGGAGGTAACCGCTGATCGAAGCGGATACCATGTACGAGCCGCTTTTTAGGCCGCTGATTACATAGCGGCCGGCAGCATCGGTACGTCCGCTGGCTTTGATGCGGTGACGAAACGATTGCACCTCAACCAGAACGTCGGCCAGAGGTGTATTATCGCCGGCATCCGTCACCGTGCCGGCAATGGCGCCGCCGCTGCCGAGAGTAAAGCGGATGTCGGTGACCTGAACCGAACTCTTGACGACCACCAGTTTGGCATTGCGCAACGAATCCGCCTCCTGCCAGTACTCTTTCACATAGCCGGCCGCCTGAGCATCGAGAACGTAACTGCCCGAAGGCAGGCCGCTGAACGAAAAGGTGCCGTCACCTGCACTCACAGCGGTAAATGTGCGTTTGTGGCCAATGCCCTTGTGCTCGTTATACGCATGAATCGTGGCGTTGGCGATCGGCGCCGAGGTTTTTTCATCCACCACCTGGCCGCTGACCGTGCCCCAACCGCCTAAGGCAAAATCGGCCCTGCTGTGTTCGCCTTCCGTCACCACCACAGCTGTTGCGGAATCGATGGTCGACACATATTTAAACCACTGCGCGCTGTAGCCCGTGGCTTCGGCCGCCACCAGGTAGCTGCCCGGTTTGACGGTTATGGCATACCAGCCTTTGCTGTCGCTGCGCACTTTGGCGACCGCTCTTATATACCGGGCGCTGATCATGTTCGTAGTGTATACAGCGATCCAGGCATCGGCAATCGGTTCGCCGGTTGCTTTGCTTGTAATCGTGCCGATGATGGCGTTGGTTTGCGCCAGCGTAAAATCAATGCCGCTCTTTTCGTCCGGAGCAGTGACCTGTACCGTGTCTGCCTCGGTCCGCGATGCGGCCTCTTTATAGTACTCGGAGATGTAGCCCTGTTTCAACGCCTTGATCACATAGCCACCGCTCAGCAGGCCGCTGATGCGATACTGACCGGCGTCATCGGTCACCGCTTTATAACTGCTGGTCTGCAGGCGACTGTCCCGCTTTTTAATAATCGCAATTTCCACGCCGGCGATCGGTGTGACGTTGTCATCATGATACACCGTTCCGGAAATGGAGGCGCCCTTGGCCAGGTCAAATTGAATTTTGCTGACTGTGTCCTTTTGCGCCAGAGAGATCAGCCTGGCGCCAAACTGGCTTTCACTGTGATCATAGTACTGCAGCAAATAACCGGCTCGTTCCGCCTTTACCAGATAGTTGCCGGCCATGAGTTTGCCCACGAACCAGCTGCCGCTGTCATCTGTGGTATCTTTGGCTGAAAAGCTCGGCAGACCGATGCGGGTTACGGTGACAACAGCCTCTGCCAATGGCGTTGCGGTTTCATCCAACACGGTGCCTTCGATGGCTGAACTGGAGGTATAGTGTCTATCCCAATCATCGCCGCGCCGGCCCGGACCGTCGGCATAGACCATGCCAGCCAGCAGCACCAGTATGGTCAAACAAAACATCAATAATGTGTATCGCTTCATACATTGCTCCTTATAGCTTGATAACAATATTACAACGGATTGGACTCGCCAGGAGGGCTGAACACCATCAGCAGCCTCTCTAAACTACCCGCCATCACCTCCCTTCAATATACAGAGCGGGACGCTCTCGTTTCCCAGGCAGGAACCCCGGATGCAGCCGCGTTTGGCGGCATCTCGGTATCCAGTTCCTTAAAAAGACAAAGATACAAATAGTGAGACAATAAACATGCCAGCGAAGAGGCCGGCAGAGCAGTAATAGGTAAGATGCAAGATTAAAAGATAGTTATCAGCAAGAATCCCCGACGTGGCCTGCCTGTGCAAAAGTGACAAATCCGGCGAATGTCTGACGAATTTAGCAAAAAATCGAATTGCAGAGTTTAGCTATACTGTTGTATAAATTAAAAAAATCCTTTCAAATCACTGTATTTATATATTTAGAACATCGGGCAGAATGATCGGTCATTCCACACCGCACCAGCAAGGAAAGGCTCTCCGATTACCAAACAGTAATCATAATTTTTACAAATCACGGGAGCTGTTTCCTCCCGGCGAATTTTGCTAAGGAAGTTGACATATATCACAATAAAATTCTATCAATACTAGATTATTCATACGAGTGTGCA
>CAZISM010000010.1:0-28115 GCA_964541895.1 uncultured Cytophagia bacterium | reverse complement strand
GCGACTTTCGACGCGCTGTTCTACCTCCATTAATATTGAATCCGAACCTCAGCCTTGCCGATGAACGGCTTGATGATGACCGATTCCTCCTCTGCCCGATACACGCCGCCGACGACATGAACCGGCTGTTTGCCCAGAGGATGCGGAATACGGATGACGACTTCTGATGGCTTTAGCTCCGAACGGCATTCAACATCCGCCTCGATCCATCCTTTGTCAACTGAAGAAACCACATTAAACGACAACGGGCCGAAATAGCTGGCCGCTCGGGTCACACTGATTTTTTTGCCGTCCTCGAGCCAGCTTCTCGGTATCCCCTGCAGCAATTTCAGCCTGTCGCCGGCTTCCATGTACAGCATCCATCGCGTCTCCATGAGAAACCAGGCCTCTTCATGGGTTTTGTGCACACTGGCCTGATAGAGATGTTCCCAGAACGTATAGGTCTGACGATCCGCCAGCGCCGAAAAGGTGTTATAGTATGTTTTTAAAAATGATTTGGTCATCCCAAGTTTAAGCTGCAGCCAATTATGCCGACTGTAATAAGGCTGACTGAATGCCGCATTGCGCTGAAAAAACAGCTCCTGATGATACTCCAGCATCATGCGCGAGACCGGATCCCCGGGATCGAGAACCTCACAGAAAACCAGATACAGCGGTCCTAACAGGCCATCTGACACCGTAACCGTGCCGTGTGACTGGAACGGTTCACCATCGGAATAAAGCAGCCGCATGGCTCTGGCTTCAGGCCAGGGAGGAACCGTCGGTGACCAGGCGCCATCCCCCAGGGGCACCACCGGCGATCCGGCCATGGAGTGTAACAGACAAGTACGAATATCCATCTTCCAGGCATCTGCTTCCTCGCCGAGCCGGCGCGCATTGGCCTCATCGATGCTCTGCAAGATCTCGGCGATTCGACTGATACCCAGATACGCATAGCCGTTGAGCATGTACTGGTGATAGGGATCCTCTGGATCCGCCACCTTGCCATCGATCATGCCATATCCTGCATTAGCCAGGGATTCCTTTTTATTGCGATTCCGCCAGGCGATTAAAAAATCGCACGCCTTCAAAAGTTTCGTCTTGACGCGCAAAATCCATTCGCGATCACGGGTATAGCGAAAATACTCTCCCATGGTCCATAGCGCAGCGCCGGTCTCTACCATATAGCCGCCGAAATTCTGTATCATGCCATCGGCATGTTGCTTATCGAGGAAATACATGCAGGCTCTTTTCGCCATGTCGTGCAAGCCCATGGAATTATAAAACTGGATGATGGGCGAGCTTTCCGTTCCAATGGGCGAATAGACGCCGATCGCCGGCGCCAGGGTGCTGTCCGGTTCAAGACCGTAGGTGATCAGATCCAGATGCAGCAGTCCGGCCTGCACCATCTCGTTGATTCGTTTTTCCGGCAATTCGAAACGGCCGGCGCAAGACAGCTTTTCGAGCCAGAAGGCTTTGCACTCTGCCAAAGCGTCCGTAAAAGACTTTTCAGCAAGCCTCTTTGCCCTATCTGCGGACACCGGCTGATGCGGGAGATAGAAATCAAATACGGCCTTTTCATGTGGCTTGAGCAGCACGGCCATCTCTTCATCCGGCATGGTTGTGCCGTTAAATCTGGAAACGGCGAAAACACGATCCGGACCATAACTGGAAAAGCCGGCCGCGCGGTCAAAGGTATATTTCGAATTGTCATACCACGCCCTGCCGGGCTTGATGGTTTTGAACCAGGCATAGCGAGGCACCGACGAGTTGTTCGTGGCAACGGTTCTGACGAATAACACCGTCTCTTCCCTGCCCGAAGTCGGCTCCTGCAACAGTGTCTTGAGCTTATCCTGCTGCTCATGGGTGAACATATGGCCGGCGCAATAATTATCAGCCACCAGATAATGGGTGCCCGATACCGTTTTGGCGTTCAGCGCCGAGTGCTCCAGGGAAACAAACTGTGTCGTTATGTACTCGACCTCTTCATCCACTCGTGTCACATGCAATATGGGCAAAACACCCTCTTCAAGCCTGCGCATGACCTGATTATCCACACCCTGACCGCGGCCAGGCAGATAACAATAGGCCGCACCACGATTGCCTCGCTCCGGCAGGTTCACCGGCTGCGACGCCATTTTCGGATAGACGATCTCCATGTCCTGAGCGAGTGCGATTTCGAAAATCCGGATATCCCGGCCGAGGCCCAGCCAGGTCGGACACGGTTGATCACGTGTATACGGTGCCGCATTTTCAAAAGATTCTTCCGGCTCTGCATCGATGATCTGTCTTTTCGTCTTTAGCTCGCGCGCTGTTACAGCCTCTTCAATCTGCGCACAGGAACGGTTGTCGCCGGCCGGCAGGACAGCTACGCCATACGCCGGTATCCAGACGGGAAATTCAGTGGACACATCCCTGAGAAAAAAAGAAAAAGCATTGCTGTTTGTGCGCACGCCCACGACCGTGGCGCCGCGACCTGCAGCAGCATTGGCATCAAGCAGCCGGATCTCTAGCCGGTTTTCGCCCTGCTGAGAAAAAACAAAACGATCGCCATCCACCCGCCCTCGCCCTTTGCTGATCTTCAGGCCTGCCAACCGGCCGTGCAAAACCTCGATCCGTCCAGCCGGTTTATCATCCCGCCAGGCGATGGCCACCGCAGCAGCCGACGAATTGACGCTGCCGGTTATGGCTGCGTCGGCAACAGGCGATAAGGCCAATGTGAATAAAAAAATCAGTAACATGATTATCTCGCCCAGATGCCGAAATCCACTACAGATTACTCGGGATTTCTTTCGCTGGCTCTGTGATATCAGCTTCATATCCTTAGGCCCTCAGAGTACAATTTCCTGAAAAACAGTTTACTGAATTATATGTTATCTTTCAATTATTTTTTGATTGTTTTTTCAGCCGTAATCTGGTTAGTTCAGGCAATCCTGATCTCGCTAATCCAGGATATGGCGTTGACTCATTGATTATTCTAAAGTGCCGATTTTCACACGTTCAACCGCTCAAGCATCTAATCTCTCCTCTCTACCATTCCTTTGCTTTTTACGAATAATTTGGTATTTTTAAAATGTACAATGGCGGCAGCCGAATCGGCGACATCGTCCATATTTATTTTATCTCGCTAACCCGGACGAGCCGGTCCCAAATGTCGGATACGTTCGAGGTGTCCGACATTTTCTGACCATGATCGTAATACAATAAGGAGCGCCCATCATGCCTCGAAGCTTCATGATAATTGTTCTCACCATTACTGCTCTGTACGGAACATTAGCTGCCGAAAATTGGAGCAAGCCCTACCCGCTCACCGTCCTGCCGCCGGAAAGCCGCTCCATAATAGATCTTGAAACCGGCACCCGGCTTTTATTTCTCACCTCCCATCCGGCACAGGATATCAATTTATACTATCATCAGCGTTGCTGGTTATCTGACAGCAAAGCTGTGCTGTTTTACTCCAACCGGCCGTCCGGCGGATTGATGGCCTGCCTGGAGAACAGCGGCGAGCTCGTCCGCCTGACCGGAGCGGACGGCAAGGCGCTCACCGGCGCCACGGCGTCGGTTCATCGCAATACCGTTTACGCCGTGTGCGATAACTCGGTTGTTGAAATGGAATTAAAAATTAAAGTATCCAAGACCACGGTCGCCCATGGCCGTATCCGCGTAATCACCCGGCTGGCGCCCACGATCCATAAAGAGTATACGCTCAATGAGAGTTGTGACGGCAAGCATCTTGCCTACGGCACCATGGGATTCGGAGAACGAGGCGGACCGGCCCTGTTCATCATCGACCTCGACACCGGCGAGCAACGACGTCTGGTTTCATTGCCGCCTGAACATGGCCCGTTATATCATGTGCAATGGAGCCGGACCAATCCCCATTTGCTGTCTCTCTCCTCCGCCATGGAACCTTACAAATTTCGCGCCGGACCGCGAACAGCTTCTACCGGTCCAACAGATTATGCTGCCCGCTGCCAGCGGCTCTGGGTGGTGGACATCCGCGACGGCGTGGTGCGCAATATCTATCAGGCGGTCGAGAACGAACTGGTGACCCATGCGGTGTGGTGGATTAACGATACCATTCTCTTTACCGGCTCCGTACAAGGAGCGGGGCAGGACGACTGGTCGCACATCAAAGTGCTGGACGTTCTGCGCGGCGACACACGCATCATCGGCGCCGGTTCCTGGTGGCCCGGCGGCACACCGCAGGAGTATTCACGTCGCAACTGGTGGCATCCATCAGGCAGCGACAATGGCGACTGGGTGGTGGCCGACAACTGGCATGGCGATATCATGCTCTTCGAAGGCCGCACCAGCCGGCAGCACCCGCTGACCCTCAATCATCGCACTTATGGGGGCGGCGATCATCCCCACCCCAGCTTTGACCGCCAAGGCAAACAAGTAATCTTTACCTCGCACAAACTGGGCTCTGCCGATGTCTGCGTGGCTGCGATCCCGGCGTCGTTGCAGGAACTGGTTAACTCCAATACCGACGGTTTGCAGGATCCCATTATGCATCAAAAAATAGTAGCACAAGGGCAGACGCTGTTCAGTGATAATTTTACCACTCTTGATCAATGGCATCTGGAGGGCTACACCAGCGGCGTCTCGCTGATGCACAATGGTTGGCTGCGGCTGAATTGTACCGGCTCACAACAGGGTGGCATCGGTGTACATGCTTTTATTAAAAAAAGCTTTCCAGATGATATCTGTTTGGCCTATGATCTGTTGGTGGAAGAAACCAGCGGGCTTTTAATAACATTTCTGGGAATGAAAGGTGTTCATGGCGAGGATGCCATCACCGGCGTACCCCCTCGCAGCGGCCGATTCAGCGAATATACAGACAGTGCTGCCGTGGTTCGCTCCTGCCATCTCTCGTTAAGCCGGTACGATGATAAAGGCATTCACACCGGTGTATCCAACTGGCGACGCAATCCCGGACTGGTCCTGGTCGGCCAGGGGCCCGATCCCTGTACAGAAACCGGCAAAATATATCATGTGGCGATCGTCAAACAGGGGCGTCGCTGTCAACTGCAGGTGGATGGCAAGGTCGTTTCAGGATTCAACGATCAGGAGGCGCCGACAGAAGCGGTCCCGACCGACGGCAAAATCGGCTTTCGCGTCATCGGCAGCCGGGCGATTGTGCGCATCGCCAATCTGCGAGTCACGGCATTGGAGTGAGTACAGTTGCCTCGAACCGCAAGCCAGCATACCACGTTTTCACCATCACCGCCTTTCGCTAAAATTACTGGCCATGATGAATACCATCATCGCTTCTGCGGGGCGTAAGTCTGATTTTTATTACAGCCCCAATTGAGAGGTTATCGTGGCGGAACCATCTTGGTTCGGCGCTCTTTCAAGCACGAATCGCTCAGTTCAGGCACAGGTAACTGCGCGTGTCGGATTAACAATATTCGCTTGTTTTTCCAGGTCAGCCTGGCTACATTTCTACAGATGAGAGCATGCAACATGCAAATATTGGATTTTGCTTGCTAATTTTGTAATAATTGGCTACATTTCTACAGATGAGAGCATGCAACATACCCGGGGATGGCAAAATTTGGAAACAATGTACCTGCCGCTTTTCGCAGGCTCGAAATAGTAAATGTCCTGTCGATTGATATTCAAGCCTGCAAATAGGGACCATGGCGGCCATACAAATAAGCTCACGATATGAATGATTATTCGCCTGTTAAACCAAAGATCAGCCTGTTTTTTCCGGTTTTCGGCGATGAAAAAACCGTGAAAACCGTAGCTGAAAAAGCAATCCGCCTTTTTGAGGAAATAGCAGAGGATTACGAGATCGTGATCGTCGATGATTGCAGTCCTGACCGGTCTGGCGCCATCGCCGATGCCTTAGCCGTACAACATGATAAAATCAGAGTGTTTCACCATCCGCAAAATCTGGGGTACGGCGCAGCGGTCATGACCGGTCTCCATAACTGTCAATATGAATATATCTGCTTCACGGATGGCGACGATGAATATGATGTCGCTGACTTTAGACGGATCATGATGCTCAGAGATTATTACGATTTAATTATCACCTTCCGTTACGTCCGGCTGTATTCCGCCTGGAGGATCTTTGTTTCCAAAACATACAACGGGCTTTTGCGTTTTCTTTTTCAGACCCGATACCGAGACATCAGCAGCGGCCTGAGGATGATTAGAAAAAGCCTGCGGCAGGAAATCACGCTACAGTCCACCAGTCCGTTCATCGGTGCTGAAATGACCATCAAGGCCATGCTGAAAGGTTATCGGGTCGGCGAGGTGGGCATCCAAACCTTTCCCCGGAAATTCGGCAGGAGCCATTCTGTTTCGCTAAAAAATATCATAAAGACCATGTTCGACATGGTCCGGGTCTATCGACAAATATTCTCCTCCAGCTATGATCTTCCGGACAACCGATCGAGAACATGAGTACACACCACCAATAGAGATCCATACTGCCGGCATACGCCCGGATCACAGACTCGTCTTGAATGGCAGCAAGGCCCTGAAAGCAGACAGACTACATACCTGGTGACATTATGAAGCATCGCGCGTTCACATCAGCCCTTCTTCCGGTGATTCTTTTCGCGTTCGGCACGCTCTATTGCCTTTATTACGGCCGGATAGGGTACATGGCGCTGGACCATTCCCACGTCTTTGACGGCGGTTGGCGAATGTTGTGCGGGCAGATGCCCTTCCGTGATTTTACCCTGGCCAACACCATCATGCCCGTTGTTATGCAACCCGTATTTTTCAAGCTCTTCGGAATCAATTGGTTCGCCCTGTGTTTGCACGCGGCGGTGATGAACGGGCTATTTTGCATACTGGTGTTTTATTTTCTGAAATTGTTCTGCCGGACGAACGGGCTGGCGCTTTTTTATGCCCTGCTCAGCGGCGTTGTCTTTTATACGCCGTTCGGCGTTCCGGTTCAGGATCAACACGCCTATTTTTTCACATTTTTGCTTATCTTTATGGCCTTTTCAGCCGCGAAAAGCACCCGGCCGGGATTGAAAATGGCCCTGCTAGCCGGCTTGCCTGCCATTGCGGTTCTGGCGTATCTAAGCAAACAGATACCGACGATATTTGGCATTTTCTTCGTATACGCTGTTTTGGCCATTACGGAACGGAAAAGTTATCAGCGTCTGATCTCATCTACTCTTATCGGCACAGGCGCTGTGGTGGCCGGTTTCGCTATTCTCTATTACACAGTGGGCCTTGATTCTGAATTGATCCGCACCTATTATGTCAATTTGCCCCTGGAAACAGGAGGAGAGCGCATTGAAAAATTTGTTTCATACAATTTTATTAAAACAATCCGCTATATGAGATTGCGCTGGCCGCTGTTTTTCCCTTTTGCCGTTGTGACGATCGTATTTCTGGCCGGCTTGCTGAGCATGGCCTGGAACTGGTTAAAGAGGGATTCGAAACAGGCCAGGATCAGCGAGGCAATGAGAGCCTGGCGTCTGCCCATACTGGCCCAGGCTCTGCTTCTTATATGCCTCGTATTCGCATCGCTCACGTTCAATCAAATCGAAAACTGTGTCCCGCTGATTTTTGTCGCTCTGGGGTTGCTGCATACTTTTTTTCTTGCCCGCGCACAACGCGATGTCAGAATCCCCAGGAGCAGCGAGGTTATTGCGCAAAAACGATTTTCACTTTTTATATCAACCGCCTTTTTGGCCGGCTCTCTTTTTTGCGCTGTGTATTTTGACCGCAGGGTTAACAAAACCAGAATGGTAAACGACCTGATCTATAAAGCGGAGGCGGCCGACGCCGGTCCGACGAACGTAAAAGGGCTGGAATTCATGATTTGGGCCGTGCCTGACAATTATCCCTGTACACCTGCGGATTTTACGCGATTCATCAATTTTTTCTCCAGTCACGACGGCAACTTTTTCCTCATCGGCGACAGCTCGATCCTGTACGCCTTGACCAACCGGCCATCCATGAACCCGGTTCTGTGGTTTCACCCGGGCGAAACACTACCCTACCCCCACTCACCCTATTTTACCGATTATCAGTCTCGCCAGATCAAAGCGCTGATAGAGCACAAGGTCAAATATATTGTGCTGGAATATTTTTCCTACCGAAAAGGCGCCCAGCATACGACCTGGCTCGGCGTCAGCCTGGCGTATTTTCCCGCACTGGAGAAACTGGTGCAGGCCCATGAAACCGGCAGACAAAGCTTTGGCCCGTTCACCATTATAGAACTGGACAAACCGATCGGAGCCCAGGCCGCTGAAAAAGTCGGCATCACTCTCTAGCAGCCGGGAAAACCGGATCCCCGCGATGGCAGAATCGACTTTCGCGTTATTTCGACCCCGGGTGTTATTTACCCAATTGACATTGCGATGCCGGCTATTTCAACAACATCGCTTTATGAACCTGCACCTGCCCCGGCGTTAGCAGCCGCACCCAGTAAATCCCTGACGGCCATCCGGAGGCCTGCCATTTTTGTCGATGCGTTCCCGCCGGCAGCGGTCCCGCGAACAGAACCCTCACACACTCGCCATAAAGATTAAACACCTCCAGCACCACCCTGGCCGGCTGCGCCAGGTCGAATTCGATGGTCGTTTCCGCGTTGAACGGATTGGGATGATTCGGCCATAACCGCCATGGCCGCGGTTGTACCGTGCCGCCCGGACCGGCCGCTACCCAGGTGGACAGCGGTTCTGAAAACGCCGAGGTATTGCCGGCAGCATCGGTGGCTGTGGCGAGAATTTCAGGCTCGCCTGCCGGACCGCTCAGACTGCAGATGAAACGGCCGTTGCCATCCGCAATCGCTGATCCTAGATAAGTGCGGCCCTGCCGCTGGTTGCCCGCAAAGATCTCGATGTGCTGGCCACCACCGGCGATGCCGCGGATCTCGCCGGCCGATAAACTGAGCACTATCGGCGGTTTCAGTTCTTTATTGCCGCCATTGACGGTGGCGATGCCGGCAGCGGCATTGGCATAGACTGAATTGTGAGTGATGGTGTTGCCCAGCGTGCTGCCGGGCTTTTTGCCGCCGTCGATTTTTATACCGTCGCCGTTGTTGAATGCGACCGCATTATCCGGACCTATCGTATTTTGGCATGGCCCGGCGCTCGCCATGATGCCGCCGGCGCCGTTGGCGATCGCCGTTGTGCCGTTGAGGTCAGTGCCGATCCGGTTGTCGCGGATGGTGTTTTTCACTGTAGCGCTGTCTCCCAGCCAGATGCCATACCAGCCGTTGCCGGAGAGGATATTGTGATCGATGAGATTGTCATGAGCACCGTTATGAATGGCTACACCGTGATAATCATTTTTCAGTGCAAATGTGGCTGACGCGTTGACGCCGATGCGGTTATAAGAGATGCGATGACCGGACGTACTGACGCCGGCGATGCGAACACCGTCGGACCCATTGCCGGAAATCAGATTGTGCCGGATGTGCGCGTTGGTGGCGCCGTGAATAAGGAGAATGCCGTCAATGTGGTTTGACCTCGCTGCGCTGCCGGAAAAGTCGGTGCCGATATTACAGTATTCCACAACCGCATCCTTGCCGGTGATCCAGATGCCATAGGCGCAGCCGTTGACGATCAGCCCGCGCAAACAGTCGCGGTCGTTCAGATAAATGCCCGATATCCCCTGTTGGCCGAGAACAGAACCGTCTATCTCGATGCCGGGCATGGAATCATGGCCGGCACGGGAGATCAACCCGTCAATGGTCACGCCGACGGGCAGGTTATAGTTTTGCGCCGGCTTGATCACCCAGATGCCCTGGTCCGGCCGGAAACCCGGATCCGATTGCGGAATATTGAAACGGATCAAATCATCTTCCGCCGTCGCGTAACACTTGCCCATAGCATCACGCAGGGAACCCGTGCCGGAATCCAGCGTGTTGATCACCCAATGCGTTGTTTTTTCGCCCGGCGCTAACGGCTTGCAAAACATGGAGGTGTTCCAGGTGCTGGTGTCGCTGGCGATCGCGGTAAGGTAGGGGCCGGTGAACTGACCGTTGATGGAGAACGTGCCGGCCCCATCGGCAAAACCCCACGCCAGCCATTCGGCGCCTTCATCTTCCTGATCGGCAAAAATCTGAATCAGACTGTTCGCTCGTGCGGTTCCGGAAACGTTGGTGGCTGTGGCTTTGAGCAGCTGCGGTGCCGGCATCATGTCGTTGCCGCCGTTATACAGCAGAATACCTGGGCCGGCATTCTGGCTGATCCATCCTCGCCAAAAGTCGTTGCCCACGGTGCCGGTACCGACGATGCTGATGCCGGCATAGCCGTTAAACCTGATCACTGGATACGTCATTTTATTATCATGCGCCTTGCTCTCGATGTGGATGCCGCTGCCGCTATTGCCCAGTTTTAGAGTCCTGCTCGAATCAGTGCCGATAAGATTAAAGGTGATGACACACCTGGTCGTACCCTCGCCGAACAGGTGAATACCATGGCCGGCGTTGGCACAGATCTGGTTGCTGCCGGCAAACTGAGCTTCATGGCCGATGATGGTGTTGGGCGCGTGATCAAGAAACAAGCCATCGCCGCCGTTTCCCAAAGCCAAGGTGCCGGAAGCGTCAGTGCCGATGCGATTGCCCTGCACAAAATTGCCCATTGCCAGACCATCGCCGGAACTGGTGATGACGATTCCTTCATGGGTGTTGCCGCTGATGACATTCCCTTCACCTCGTTTTGTGCCGCCGATAGAGTTATAGAGCCCGGCCTGGATCTCGATGCCTTTAGCGTTGCTCAGGCTGGAGGTGCCGGTGACGTTTGTGCCGATATAATTACCGTAGACTCGATTGTGTCGTGCGCCGGCTCCGAGTATAAAAATACCACGCTCCCGGTTGCCGGAAATAACGTTATGGCGGATGATGTTCTGTTCCGTCAGCAGTGAAATGCCCCGCGTCAGGTTGCCCTTTGCCACGGTAGCGCTGGTGTCGGTGCCAAGAAAATTGCCTTCGATGAGGTTGCCGTTGCCTGACTGGATGAAAATGGCGCAACCGCTGCCGCCGCCGGTGCCAAAACTGTTTATCACCAGACCGCGAATGGTGCACGGGCCGGCCTTGATCACGAATCCATCGACGTCCGCCCCGGCCTTGGAGCCTTCTATTTCTATCTTGAGCCTGGCGTTGCTGCCGGCAAAGGGCGGCTGATTATTGGCGGCTGAACCCGGTTGGGTATAACCGTCGACAGTTATCGGATCGGTAATCTCCGGCAACGGAGTCAGCGGTTGAATGCGATGCGACCGTGAGCCAATGATGTTGAAAACGATCACGTCGGCGCCGGCATGTGCATTGGCGTCCAGGATGGCCTGGCGCAACGAACCTGCGCCGCTGTCCCCGCGCTGTGTGACGGTAAATGTGGCGGCAAGAGAACGGCAGGCATTGAGGACGGTCAAAAGCGCTACTCCAAGAATCAGGACACGATACATGATGCGCCTCCTTATCGATTCAGGACGTTTAAACCGGTTGCTGTCAAGCTTGAAAGCGGCAGGTGAAACACAATGCCGGCAGCGGCAGGTACTTTCGGCCGCTGTGAGATCGATGGCGGGGCTGGCCTTGTCAGTGCCCTAAAAATAGCCAATCAGGACAAGAAAATCAATTAAAATTGCCGGGTATTGCCACGATGAGACGAGCGGTGGCTGTGGCCGAAGCGTGAAGGTACGGCGGTTTATAAATTAACCGGCTTTTCAGGGTTAAGCAAAGGGCACTGAAACGACCGATTTTTTTACTTGAAATTTTCTGCAAAAGTAAATATCTTTCGGTAACGTTACCGGTTACGATACCGTTAACGTTACCGCCGGGATCCATCCCCCTCTCTCACCACCATGGCGCAGATCAGGGCTTTAAAAACCCCCGGCATGTTTCCAGATTCCACGGCAAGAATCCAATGCTGTTCCATTGCCAAATTCACGATAGTATGGGAGTTAACACCCGATGAGAATCACCATTAAAGACATTGCCCAAAAGGCCAATGTCTCGCCGATCACGGTCTCCAGGGCTCTGAACGATAAACAGGATATCAATCCCAATACCAAAAAGAAAATTATAAAAATCGCCAACGACCTGGGCTATTTCCCCAATATGCTCGCCCGCAGTTTGAAATCTAAAAAATCCAAAACCCTGGGCGTAATTCTGCGCGATATCAGCGATTCCTTTTATGCAGAAATATTGCATGGCATTTCTCTGGAAGCCACCCGCGAAGAGTATCAAATCATTTTATCCATATCATCCCGATCCGGAGTTGATCTCGAGCTGGAGTGCAAAACCCTGAAAATGCTCCTGGAAAAACAGGTGGATGGTTTACTAATCATTCCGGAGCATGAAAACCCCCGTTATTTTTCCTATTTGCAGAACATTCATACGCCGTTCGTTCTCCTCAACCGTATTCCCAAACGGATTCAATGCGATTACGTTACCACCGATCAGGAGCAGGGATCCCGACTCGCCATAAATCATTTTCTTGCCAGCGGCAGAAAAAATATAGCCTACCTGGTTCGCCGGCCGTTATCCAGCACCGTACGTACCCGTATTGCCGCTTGCGTAAATACACTTCTGAGTCACGGCCTGGCAAAGGACGCGATCCAGGTGGTCGAATGCGAGGACACTCTTGCCGCCGCCTATGAACAAACCCTGCTGACTCTGAAAAAACGCCCCGGAGTGGACGGGATCTATGCCTGGGACGATGTCATGGCCATGGGCGCGATCAAAGCGGCCATTGAATTGGGCTATAAAATACCGGAGGAAATCGGCATCATCGGGTATGATGATATCGAATTGGCGAAATACTTTAATCCTGCCCTGACCACGGTTCGTCAAAACATACAACACATTGGCAGGACCGCGGCGGAAATTCTTATCGATAAAATCAATCACGGGATATTATTCTCGGACAAGAGAATCGTTTTAAAGCCCGAACTGGTTATCAGAGGAACGGCGTGACGGCGATACGAACGGATACGATTTGTTGAGAGAAACAGCCCCCTTTAGCCTGCAGGGCTGGAGCGGAAGAGGTAGGGTTTAGGTACCGTATGCTTCGGAACACATCTATATTTCACCACAACCAGAAAGGCGAAATTATGAAAAAACCGGCGCATGCTTTTTGTACGTTATGTTGTATCCTTGCACTTGCCTGGGGTCAAGGCGCAGCAGAGGTCCGACGGGCAAATCCCGCTGAATTCGAAAACTCACCCGAAGGAAAGAACAGCGCCACCATCACCGGCAAGGTAAAGGATGCCACGACCGGGGAATTTCTGCCTGGAGCCAATGTATTCCTAAAAGGGACGAGCAGAGGAACCGCTACCAGTGTCGAAGGCGAATATACCATTACTCAGGTCCCGCCAGGCTCCTATACCCTGGTCGCGAAATATCTCGGTTATAAAGAAGCCGGCATCGCGATCGTGGTCAAGGCTGGAGCCCGAATGAGTCAGAATTTTAATCTGGTCTACGTGGGCCTCAAAGGCGAAACCGTCGAAATCACGGCCCAGGCCGAAGGACAAATGGAAGCCATCAACCAGCAGCTGTCGGCACGAACCATCAAAAATGTAGTGGCGGCCGACCGCATCCAGGAAATACCGGACGTCAATGCCGCCGAATCCGTGGCGAGGCTCCCTGGCATTTCCATTGTTCGCAGCGGCGGTGAAGGCCAGAAAGTGGCCATCCGCGGTATGGAGCCGAAATATAATGTGATGATGGTCAACGGCGTGCGCATGCAATCCACGGACCGCGATGACCGCAGCGTCGATTTGAACATGATTTCGCCCAACATCCTCTCCGGCATCGAAGTGACCAAAGCCGTAACCGCCGATATGGATGCGGACGCGGTCGGCGGCACCGTCAATCTAAAGATAAGCCAGGCCGGCCAGGGATTTCATGCCAATTTCACCGTCCAGGGCGGCTATGGTTCAGTGGCCGACGCCTATGGCAACTACAAAACCACCGGTCTGGTGAGCAACCGCTTTTTCAATGACAAACTGGGCGTTCAGCTGGCCGGATCCCTTGACCAGTTTGATCGAAGCTCTGATGTGCTAAGTGCGAGCTATACCACCAACGAAGAACAGACGAAAATCAAGGGGCTGACCGTCATCGACCTGAACGGGGTCACCATAAGCGACGTGTCCACAACACGCCAGAGAAGAGGCGGAGGCCTGGTTCTGGATTACAAGCTGGCCAGCGGGACCCTGCTTCTGAGCAATTTTATCAGCGATCTTTCCACTGACTATACCACCATGCAGAATACGCTGGGTGTTCAGGGCAGCCAGTTCAATTCCTGGTCCCAGGCAGGCGATGACAACAAAAATACGGTGTACAGCAATGCCCTGCAGGGGGAATTCAATCTGTACAACATAAAAATTGATTTTTCCCTGTCCAATTCGGTTTCCAAACAGGATGTTCCCGATAATCTGCAAATGCGCGTCATCGCGGAGCAGGACCAGAAGGGGTTTGAAACGGCACTGAATGAAACAGCAACGCCCAGCGAATTTCTCAACAGTGTCAAGGTGTACAACAATATTTTTCGCGTAAAACATCTGGAATCTTTAGAGCGAAAGGTCGTCGAGAGCGAGCAGAACGCCCTCCTCAATGTCAGCATTCCGTACAGCTTTGCCGATTATCTGACAGGCCATCTCAAGTTTGGCGGAAAATTTCGATTCGATAAACGCGAAAACGATGAAACGGTTCGCTGGGTACACCCGGACCGCGACAAGCCCAGCCAGGTATTCACCGCCATGCTGATGGATTCGATATGGACCGATTTGGGGTTGGTGCTCGATGATACCGGAAACGGCATCCACGCCCATCTCTTTGAAAATTCGAACTATGATATCGGCCATTTTCTTTCCGGCCGCGAGAACGTCAGCAAGCTCTATTATACCGCTTCCGTTGAAAGGATGAGACAGTACGAGACTCTCGCACGCCAATGGAACTATTATTTTCTGGATCCGCAACTCTCCAATCAGTACGATTATACCTACCAGGGATCCCTTTACGCCTTTTATGCCATGACGGAATTGAATCTTGGAAAATATATCATGTTCATGCCCGGCGTTCGCTACGAAAACTGGACCACCGACTATGATGCCTTTGGCACAACCTACATCGGCCCGCAATGGTATGATTATTACAATGAAAAGGTAACCTCAACGAGAAAAAGAGATCATTGGTTTCCGCAGCTCCATTTGCGCGCCAAACCGGCGGACTGGTTTGATCTGCGCCTGGCCAGCACCCGCACCATCATCTATCCCGACTATAGGGCTTTTTCACCCTATTACTATCATGATAAAGGCGCGCCCTCCATCGTCCTGGGAAATACGGAACTGGTGCCCGCCATCGCGCAAAATTATGATATCTATGCCTCTCTGTATAATAACCACATCGGATTGTTCACCTGCGGCTACTTTTATAAAGAAATGGAAAACCTGATAACGCCCTTTGGCTTTCAAACCACCGATGCCAAAAAAATCAACAACAAGGTTCCGTTACACCAGACCAAAAATACCGTCATCAGCACCTGGATCAATCTCAAGGACAAAACGCTCGTCAGGGGATTTGAAGTGGACTGGCAGACCAATTTCTGGTACCTGCCCTCCCTGCTGCGCGGCCTGGTCTTTAATATCAATTATTCACATATGAAATCTGAAACCAGGTATCCGTATCAGACGCTGGTGAAAAAAGGCACCGGTCCCTTTGCCAAAGCCGTCTTTATCGATACCACACGAGCCGGCCGCATGCCGCAGCAGGCCAACGATATTCTCAATACGACCATAGGCTATGATTTCCGCGGCTTTTCCACCCGACTATCCTTTCTCTACCAGGGCAACGTTGTCGGGGGGATCGCCTATCGAATCGAACTGGATTCGTTTACAGACGATTATTACCGGTGGGATCTGATCATCAACCAAAAACTGCCGTGGCATGGCTTGCAGCTTTATTGCAACGTAAACAATATCACCAACCGGCCGGACCGGCATTATACCAGTACGCTGGAGCTGCTGTCCTATGCCGGCTATTACGGCCGAACCGTCGACCTGGGCGTGCGCTACAGGTTTTAACCGAAGCGTGGACCACTCTAAAGTGAAAACCACGGCGAGGACCAGAGTCCGTTACGCAGTGTTTCGATCAAGTTCGCGAGCTGACAAAACCGAAAGGGAGGTGATGCCTTGGCACCATGCCATAGCGGATGGCTAAATCCGCTCCGACCGCAGGTCATACAAATGAAAAGGAGGGAAAGAACTACAGCATTGCCATTAAAGCCACAAGATGTGCAAAGAGTTTCGTGATGGATGCTCCATAACACATAATGAGGAGAACTTTTTCATGAAAACCTTGAGCAAGTTTCTTGTTATCGTGTGCCTGACATTTGCAGCCTCGACCGTCGCCCAGAACGAATTGATTCTGAACCCCAACGACTATATTAACAATCAAATCCTTGGCGATACGCTGGCAAATGGATCGCGCGCCCACAGCGTCTACAAACTCGAACGTTCAAAATTTTATGCGCTGGATGGCCGCATGGATATAAAATTCAAGCTAGAGATTGTCGGACCCGATAACGGCGGCATGCTTCATGATACGGCTGCAGGCCATCCACCCGTCATCGTCAATACACCCGATGCGGCCGGTAACGCTCGACCCAGCTTTCAGCTTTTGGCCGGCGGTGAAATAATTCTGAAAAATTTCATCATGAGCGGCCTGGTCAGCACCGGCTTGATGGTGGGAGACATGATGACCAGCAACGGCGGCAAGCGCTTTGAAGCGCAGAATATGGTTTTCTGCGACTGGGAAGAACGAATTTTCAGAAGCCGCTCAACCGGCATCGATGTAAAAATTACCGACTGCGTCTACCTGAATGGGGGTGGATTGGACTATGGGGTATTTGACGGCATGTCTACCCGGTTTGACGTGACCGGCAACAGCTTTACGCTCGAAAACAATACCATGGTGAATGTGGGCAGAGAAATCTGCAACGCCGGACCGTTTTTAAAGATGAAAACCAAAATCCTGCACAACTCGTTTATCAACATGATAAAGTGTGCGCACGAAATGCGTCATAACGAAATGATCAGCGCCAACAATTATTGGCTCAATTGGGAGTTTATCGGCTATGGTCCAAACCAGATACGAACCAACGATATCTATCAGATGAATTTTACGACCTATAACGATTATCTGCCGATAAAAAACAAGCTTGACTCGGTCTCGTGCTATTTTGGCCAAAACGGCTTTATCATCGAAGATAAGATCAATGCCTGGTTTGCGACCAAAACAGCGAAGGACAGCATCCACCAATCAGGCTATTGGGAGATTGCAGCCGTGGATTCGTTCGTGGTCAGAGACAACAATTTCAAGATCGGCACCAATTATCTCAATTTCCATCCCCAATTTGTCAAACCGGCGCACAACACCGATTTGCTCGTGCAATTCACCGAGGCGTATTGGACACCGGTTGCTCAACAACCCACCATTCCGCCGGATTATCGAGTCCCGTATGTCGTATACTTTGCTGCCGACGGCACGCCCCAGTGCGTCTGGCCGCTGCCCTTTGACCTGCGCTATAGCAATACAACCTGGCTGACCGGCGGGTCAGACGGCCTGCCTCTGGGTGATTTGAACTGGTATCCGGATAAAAAGGCTATCTATCTGGCCAACAGAGATAAAATAATCGCCGCCCTGCGGGATTCTATGATGAATGCCAAGGCGATCTACAAGCCGCCGGCCCGCACGCCTTTTATCAGCCCCACTACCCATGTGGAGGGTAAAGACGGGGCGACGCCGGAGCAGTTCAGCCTGGCGCAAAACTATCCCAATCCATTTAATCCTTCGACCAACATCACATACACTCTGGCGAAAGCCAATCATGTCACCCTGGTGATCTATAACATGCTGGGCCAGGAGATGCGCAGCCTGGTCGACGCCAAACAGGCAGCCGGCTCCTATTCCATCCACTGGAATGGCCTGGATAACCTGGGCCAACCCGCTTCCGGCGGCATTTACTTTTATCGCCTGAAAATCGACAACCAGACCGTCAGCAAAAAAATGGTTCTCCTGAAATAAGGCGGCCCGATTCGGTGCAACAGGTACTTAAAAAAGTGGAGACCGTCCCGTCTCCACTTTTTCTTCTCTGCCAACCTGAAAAGGATGCGCCAGATTCCTGTCTCTCCGATTACTCTATGGATTTCCTGCCGTAATAGTGGCTGCTCGATCAGACCAGATTGCCCGGCCGACTCTGCATGACTAGATGAGGGTGCTATGAAAAAGACACGTGATTCGCGGTTGCTTCTGCTCTCTCTCCTGAGCGTTCTCTTTACGTTATCTTCCAGCTATGCGATCATTCCGGAAGACGAACCATCCGCCTATGTGCAGTCATTAAACGGGACATGGAAGTTCCAGCTGTTTGCCGGCCGCCGTGCTCTAAAGGATGTGCCGTATCAGAACACAGACTTTGACGACAGCCAGTGGCCTCACATCAGGGTGCCGGGTAATTGGGAGCTGCAGGGATTCGAGGAACCTCAATACGGCGCGCCGGTGGATTCGCTGGCCGGTATATACCGAAGGAGTTTTAGCCTTCCGGCAGCCTGGCGTTCGCGTCATGTGCTCTTTTACAGCGAAGGCATCGCGTTCGGATATGAGTTATGGATCAATGGCCACCGCATCGGCTCGTTTGAAAGCGCGTTCCAGCGCGCCGAGTTCGACATCACGGCGTTCGTGCGCTATGAGCAGGAAAACGTCATCGCCATCCGCGTCTACCGGGATCATTACCAAACCACCTTTGACTGCACCGACGATTGGGCGCTCTCCGGAATTTTCAGAGACGTGTTTCTGTATGCCGCCCCCTCCTGCCACATTGAGGATGTGACGATCCAAACCATACTCGGCAACGGGAACACCCCCGCTGCCATCGCAGGTTCCGTCACGGTCCACCATTACCTGCAGAAAAACATGCTGAAAAATGTAGCCGTGGAATTCATCCTCACGGACCGGGGTGCACGGATCCATCATGAGGTCAAACCCATCGTATGGCCAAACCTGAAATTTCTCCCTGAACCGGTGGCATTTTCAATTCCGGTTATGAACGCCCGGCTGTGGAATGCGGAAACGCCGGCATTGTACGATCTGCAGATCATCCTGAAAAACGATGATGAGCGCTTGCAGATCCTGCAGCGGCGCGTCGGCATCCGCCAGGTAAGCATTGAAGGAACGGTGTTCAAGATCAACAACCGGCCGGTGAAACTGCGCGGCGTATGCCGGCTTGAAATTCATCCCGAGTTCGGCCGGGCGTCGCAGGACCGGCAGTGGATCGAGGACCTGCAGCTGATGAAAAACGCGAATATCAATGCGATCAGAATGACGCACTGGCCGCCTCATCCGCGCTTTCTGGATCTCTGTGATCAATATGGATTTTACATTATCGATGAAGTGCCCTTTGATTTTGGCGACGACAAACTTAACGATGCGTTGTCCCTCGGCAGCCTCCTGGCCCGCGCGCAAAACACCATCGATCGGGATAAAAACCATGCCTGCGTCATCATATGGGGCATCGGCAACGAACACCCCTCGACCCGCTATACGGCGAAACCGGCGCAATTGGCAAAACTGCTGGATCCTGCCCGTCCGGTTCTGTATCCGGACGAATTGACCAACAAATTTTTGTCAGGTATTCCGGCCTTTTTGGATTTCTATGCGCCGCATTATATCGTGGCCAGTGAAATGATCGCCTGCGGCGAGGACGCAACCCTGCAAAAGCCGGTTATTCTCACCGAGTACAATCATGCCCTGGACGTGGCATTCGACGGACTGGCGGAAAAGTGGGAAGTGATCGAAAAATACAGGAAACTGGCCGGCGGCATGATCTGGGCCTGGTCGGATCAGGGATTATACCGGAAGGTGAACGGCAGAGAGGTTATCGATTCCTATGCGGACATCATGGCCCTGGCGCGTAATCCCGGGGCGCTATCCGGAGATTTCTGGATAGATGAAAATACGATTATGGATAGTCACGGTCAATACGGAACCGACGGGATCGTCTATGCCGACCGCACACCGCAAACCGATTACTGGCTGACGCGCAAGGTCTACAGCCCGATTAAAATCCTGGAAAAAGAAAAAAAAGCCACGTCCGGAAAACAGGTGATCGAGTTAACCTGTATCAACCGTTACGATTTCCTCGATCTGGAAAAAGTCACGATCAACTGGCAATATCGTGTTAACCGTCGCACCGTTCAGCAGGGCCGCTCCCTGCTTCGTCTGGCCCCGCACGACACCGGCAAGATCAGCATTCCCATCGTGGTTTCACAAAAGCCAGACCAGAGCGAACACGCTCTGTCAATCAACGTCATCGATCATATCGGCAGGCCGATCTATGAACATGCCGTGCGTTTGCTGCCCGAGACCGGAGCCATCGATTATCGCACACTGTCAGGATCCATGCTGTCGCGGGAAAAACTGACCGAGATTGGTACAACGTCGCCGTTGCCGTCGTCGCTCAAGCTTGCCCAGGGTGCGGAATTGAGAACAGCCGACAACCTCCTGCACCTGAAATTGACCGGCGATATGGAATTAACCCTGCCGATCCTGCGCGTGGGCCGAAAGCCGACCATGGCCGAACGGAGGACCTGCAGGGATCAAATGTGGGAACCGCCTTTGCGGCAGAACGGTCACCTGATCAAAAAAGAGTATTATCCCGGCGATAAGGGACGCACGATCTATTGCGAATATCTCTATTCCAGATCAGACACCAGCTCGCAAAAAATTGCGCTGGCATTATGGTTATTTCTCTCCGATCAGGGCTGGATCGATGTCCACTATGATCTGACGCCTGTACAGTGTACGGGATGGGTCCAGGAACTCGGTCTGGCCATGCTGATCTCCGGCAAGGTAGCGCAGGTGCAATGGTTGGGAGACGGACCGTATCCGGCATTTCCCTATAAAAGCGAATTATCTGAACGAGGGATATTTTCGCTCGCTCCGTCTGACCGCTATTTCAGCGGCAATCGGATGAACGTAGACGTGGCGCTGTTGACCGACGAAAACCGCCGCGGCATCTGCCTTTTGGGCAACGCGGATAATATCTGTTGGGAACAGACCGCATCGACCATGATGGTGAGTCATAATGTAAAGGTGGCGGGATTGGGCACGAAAGGCACACTGCCCCGTCTGCTCGTACCTATTGAATCTATCGGAACCATTTCGGGCACCTTTCGCCTGCTGCCCCTGCCGGCAGGCA
Source organism: uncultured Cytophagia bacterium (assembly GCA_964541895.1). Taxonomy (GTDB): domain Bacteria; phylum Zhuqueibacterota; class Zhuqueibacteria; order Residuimicrobiales; family Residuimicrobiaceae; genus CAZISM01. The sequence goes on along the minus strand of CAZISM010000010.1, from coordinate 6,957 downwards.
AATATCCCGATTTTCTCGCTCAACTGTTCCTGAAATGATCAACGCTGCAGCCGGTAGTATAAGGCCACCTTTTCAATGGCGGCCGCCATCTCTTTGATATCCTGTTCCGTATAGAATTCATTGATGGCCAGGTTGATGGTCTCTGTAAACGCCTTCTCCGCATTGGGGCACAGCCCGTCATGATAGCTGACATCCGTAGCCAGGCCGCTGTTCACGAACGGATGCAAACTGTTGGGAAACGCGGAGCGATTCCGGAAAATATCATACTGATATTCGCACATGCCTCCGGTTATCAGATGCGGCGAATTGGGGATCCCTTCTGCGGCAAGCGCTTTGGAAAATTCTTCCAGTGAAACGTGCAACTCCTGCAGATCGACACGAAATAAAAAGAGAAAATAGCTGTGTCGACACCCTTCGGGGACCAGCTGCGGCGTAATGCCGGGGATCTGCTGTAGATAGTCCGTCAGCTGTGAGCCCAGCGTGTTGCGTCGTTCGATGATACCATTCAGCTTTTTCAGCTGCGCCAGGGCGACCGCGCCCTGCAGCTCGGTCATCTGATAATTGGGAGCGAGAAAGAAGGGATTCCGTTTGCCCGCCTCGCGATCATAACATTTATCCAGAAAGAGGCTGGCGATTTTTCTCTTTTTTTCATCATTGGTCAACACCATGCCGCCGCTGCCACAGGTGATATGTTTGAAATGATTCAGGCTAAAGGCATTAATGGCGCCCATGGTGCCCGTCAGCCGGCCTTTATAGCTGCACAGATAGGCCTGTGCGCAATCTTCAATGACCGGTAGGCCATGCCTCTCCCCTATGTCCAGAATGCTGTCCATGTCGGCCGCCAGCCCGGAGTGATGGACAACAACGATCGCGCCGGTGCGGGCGGTGATCGCCTGTTCGATGCTGTCAGCCGCCATGTTATAGGTTTGTGGATCGATATCGGCAAACACGGGGATTAAATTCTGGTACAGGATACCGGTCAGGGTGCCCATATCGGTTATCGCACTCGTGATGACCTCTGTTCCGGGTGGCAATTCCAGAGTGCCGATGGCGATATGCACGGCCGCTGTTCCGGATGAACAGGCTATGCAATATTTCATGCCGTACTTGTCAGCAAAGGCCTGCTGAAATTCGAAAACTTTTTTGCCGAAAAAGTAAAAGAGCATGTCATTGTCGATCACTTCCAGAAGCTCTTTTTTCTCTTCTTCACCAAAGCGTTTGCCGCTGCCGAACGGAGTCGATTTTGTTTTAGGGCCCCCATGTATCGCCAAATCCGACATAACAACCTCCCGCAATGTTATATCCGAACACAGGAAAAGATGATGGTGCGCTTATCTGAAATGGGCCGCCAGACCAATGACGCCATACCAGGACATGATGGACGAAAAAATAATGGCGCCGACGCAGGCGATGTTCATCAGCACAGAGTTTTTGGACTCCCCCAGGTGTCTCTGGTTCAGCAAAATAGTGATAGCAACCGTCGACAGGGGCACGATCACAGCTAAAAGCGCCATAGTCAAGATCATGAGCGATACCGGATTTGTCCTCATGTACGGTCCGTACAGACACACCAGGATGCCCAGGCTGACAAAAATCCGGCTGGTGCGGGATTTGGGATTAATCTCTGCATTGGTATAATCCGATATCACCCAGGGTGCAATCAGAATTGTGGGGATCAGGCTGGAGACGCCGGCGCCGACAATACCGATGATAAAAAGAGAAATGGCAAATTTTCCGGCTAGCGGCTCAAGCGTTCTTACCATGTCGATGGCATTTTCAATCGGTCTGTTCATGACATAGAGCGTGCCGGCGGCACAGATCATCACGGCGATACTGAGGAGCAGCATCATGCCCGTTGACACCGTTGCATCTGCCAGCGCCGATTTTTCCTGAGCCAGCCTCCATCCCTTAGCCTTGATGGTGATGCTGCGGCAGTACAGAATAGCCGAACTGAATGTCGTGCCGGCCATACCGGCCACCAGCAACGAAGCGCCAGGTTCTTTGGGAACCGACGGCAGCAAACCTGCCAGAATCGCACGCCAGGATGGTACAACCAGCACAGCGGTAGCTAAAAAAGAAATCCCCATCACCATAACCAGAATCGCGAGAAGTTTTTCCAAAAATTGATACTCCCCGGTCCACAGTATGATAAAGAGCAGGCCCGCCAAAGAAAGGGTCAGAGTAAATTTTATGGCGCCGCTGTAATACCCGCCGGCGTACTTTATCCATTCCTGCAGCAGATCCACCACAATAGCCATTAAACCGGTGAGCCCCGCGAACTCGGCGACAATGACCGCGGTCATGATAAAAAAGCCGATCTGTTTGCCCAGAGGCAGTCTCTGCTTGATGGCATATAAAATCGTTTCACCGGTGATCAGGGTATAGCGGCCAAAAGCGACCAACCCGACAAAGGTGAACACGCAGGACAGAACCACGGTCCATGTCAGCGACATGCCCCATCGCGACCCGGCGGACGCCATGGTCGTCACGCTTCCTGTGCCGATATTGTATCCGATCAGGAACAGGCCGGGGCCGAGTATGGCGAGTAATCTGCTGATGGCACTTGAATTCTTGCGTTTCTCATTCATCTGCGAATTCCTTTGCGATAGAGTCCGAAACGGCCAGGTTCTCATGCAAATAACACGGTCAGAATGATTCAGGATTGTTTTAGGTGACAGGCCCCACAGCATCAAGAGAGGATTGTACCGTTTATTACCAGTACAATGGTATCATTTATATAGCGAATAAATTAGAAATTGACAACATGTTTTTGCCAATCCCGTTCCTTGAAGATTGGTGCGGGTGTCGTGGCCGAAGCATAGCCACAAACATTACCACAGCAGAACCAGCTTTTTGCTCTGCGCAAAATCCCCCGCCTCCAGCCTGTACAAATACATACCACTGGCCAAGCCACTGGCGTTCCAGCGTACCCGGTGCGTCCCGGCTGCAAGCTGTTTCTCCAAAATAACAGCGACCTGTTCGCCCCTCAGATTAAAGATCTTGAGAGTGGCATAGATTGGTTCAGATAATGTGAATTGAATGACCGTTGCCGGATTAAAGGGATTGGGAACATTCTGCTCTAATGATAAAGTCATGGACGGTTCACGAGAAACCCTGCCAATGGCTGTGACTATTTCGGACAGAGGCCGTCGCCAGACGCCTGCGCCGCGCGTGCCGGCAAAGAGGTGATTACCTGCAATGGCCAGGCCATGCACTACCGAAGAGGGCTGTGTGTCTGAATACAGCAAACCGGCATTAACAGCGACCCATTTATCAGCATTATCTCTTAAAACAAAAACTCCTCCTCGCCAGGTGCCTGCGAACAGATTGTTATCGCTAAACACCAAAGTCAATATATCCAGAGCCAGCCCCGAGAGACCGTTATTCACCGCTGTCCAGCTCGTGCCGTCGTTGGTTGAGAGAAACACACCGCCGCCCTGCGTTCCGGCAAATATGCTGGAGCCACGAACGGCCAGAGCAGCCACACCCAGGTTCGCCAGACCGTCATTGACTGCTGTCCAGGATTGACCGTTATCCGATGAACGAAATACACCTCCCTGCGTCCCTGCAAAAACCATCATATCCCTGACGGCCAACGCATGCACCACGGTATCCGGCAAACTGGTTTTGGTAATGGTCCACCAGCCAGGCGCGTTATGTGTAATGCGAAATGCGCCAGAGCCTTCCGTTCCTGCAAACAAGGTAGCTCCATTGAACGCCAAAGCCCTGATCCATCCCTTGCCGACAGGAACCCATTCCCAACTACCTTGGACCGGATCATAGCACGCCACGTGATTTCCACCACCGGCATAGAGCTTCGCTCCGCCCATAACAAGGGAGAAACAGGCGCTGCCCCTGCTGAGGGGCGTCCAGCTGTTGCCGTTGTCACGTGATTGATATATTCCGCCCCAAATTCCTGCATAAAGATCTGTACCGCTGCTGATGAGCGCATGAACTTTGGTCGTTACCAGTCCGCTATTGATGTCCGTCCAGGTATCCCCGTAATCAGCCGAGTGAAACACGCCGCAAATAGTCCCGGCAAAAAGCTCTGTGCCCCGGACGTGCAGCGTATAAATGAGCTGATTGGCCAGGCCGGTGCCGGCTGGAATCCAGTAGGCGCCGCTGGTATGAGTGCGGTATACGCCCCGCTCTGTTGCGGCAAAGAGCATATTATTAATAACCGCAAGCGCAAAAACGTTTCGGCCCATATCCGGAATACTGATCAGCTCCCAGGTGGACCCGTTATCCTTTGAAATAAAGACGCCGCTGGTATCTGTCCCGGCAACGAGATTTCCATCCAATACCGCAAAGGCACTGATGGCTTCGCCTGGCAAACCGGCGGAAACCCAGTTGGCGCCGTTATCCCTTGAGACGAATAATCCCTTTGCGGTACCGACATACAGCTCCTTGCCATGAACCGTGAGCGATCTGATCGACGTGCTGGCTAATCCGGCACTACTGGGAATCCAATAGTCGCCGTTGCTGGGCGAGCGAAACACGCCCTCAGCCGTGCCGGCAAAAAGATTAGAGTCGTTGGCAGCGAGACCATAGATATACCGGCTTAACAGGCCGAAATTCACCTGCTGCCAGTGGGCGCCCAGATCGGTCGACAGATACACGCCGCCATTCCAGGTACCGGCAAAAAGACGTAATCCGGATTTGTCCGATTTGACCGTCAGGGAGTAAATAATATTCTCCGGTCCGGCCGGTTTCCAGCTAAAGCCGTCATCATCCGATCTATACACGCCATATTCGGTTCCGACAAAAAGCATCGTATCACAGCAGGCGATACATTTTATTTCTCCGCCTTCGGGGCCGTTTGTTTGAACCCATTGAGCAACCAGGCGGTTCGCACTGAAAGGGACGATGGTCGTCAATAGCACCAGCAAAAGTCTTTTCATTGGAATGCTCCTTGTTTGAAATGACTTTAGTGTATTACGAGTCGGGTTTCGCGCAAAATGGTCAAAAAATCTCGGACACCTTCGAGGTGTCCGAGATTTGGTTCCGGCTTGTCGGGATTAGGGACTGGCAATCGGATTATGAAATCAGTGAAAACAAAAAAGGCATTCTGCATCTATCCCGCGGACAGATACAGCATGCCTTCATGGTCTTTTTATGGCAATATACTGCGATGCCATACGAAGCTCAATAGTAGTATATATTAAAACAGGGAAAGAAGCAAGGGGAAAGTGGGATTTATCAGCGCCACGAAGGAAAGTACCTCGCTCAAAGCGCTCCGGGCAATGCCTTGATTGCAAGATGGGCTTGATTAAAAGTATTTTCAAACACTTGGGGCAATTAAATTCGGTTGGGTCAGGCATGCAAATTACGTACCGTAGACCAGGTTCCGAATTAAATCGCCGGCCAGGATAGATTTTGGCATACAGGTCGAGGGACGGCATACGCTATCTCTTTAGTATTCCTCTGTCGCCCCTCCGAATGGTGTGAGGACTTCTTGTGTTTGAAAAGGAATAATCCTAGACAATCGGATGCATATGCATCAATGGGTTGAGCTGAAAAATGCCCGCAGCAGGCCGTTTTTGCCTGTATTTATAGATTAAATATGTATCCGTGTGGAGCGTCTCTGCTGCAAAATAGCGAGCAAGCCCATTTATTTGCTTAGCATATCATGGGGATTTTTAAAATCAAATAGCATCTCTCTGAGCACAAATTCACTTGTAAAATTCGAGCAATTTTAATATACTTGACGAAATAGTAATATAATTCGGGTGGGGTACCATGGATTAAAGAGCACGGTTTTCTTTCACAGAAATGAGAGAGGACTGTGCTTTTTTATTCATGTAAAGTTTCTGGATCATCTTCAAAACAGCAGGATAAAAATATTTTCAGCAGAAAATGAAATACTTGTTTATTACTTTTGTGTCTCATATTTATTGAAAAATGAGACACAAATCCGATAATGACTCACAGACGAGACAGTCATACAGGAACGTATGAACGAAGCCGAAACCAGAGCCGAATACATTGATCCCAGTCTGAAAGAGGCAGGATGGGGTGTGGTCGAAGCCAGTCGCATCCGGCGCGAATACCCTATCACGCCGGGCCGTATCGAAGGCCACGGTCGCCGCGGCAAAGGATTGACCGCTGATTATGTGCTGGAGTTCCGCAACACCAAATTAGCCGTGGTCGAGGCCAAAGCCTGGGACGTAGAGCTGACCGAAGGCGTGGCGCAGGCCAAGAATTATGCCGCCAAGCTGGCCGTACGTTTTGCCTTTGCCGGCAACGGTCAGGGCATCTATCGCATCGATATGCAAACCGGCGAGGAAGGCGAGGTCGATCGCAACATCTTGGCCAACCAGGCTTATAACGCCTTTTCTGCCCTTCCCGAAGATGCTCTTGTGCGCATCAAGCCGGAAGACATTCGCAAAAAAGGCAAAGTACCCAAGAACGGCAGTCTGTTCTTCACCATCTTTCAGACTTTTATGAGCGGCCCGCAAGTGGACGGCAAGCCCTCCCCTATTTTGGCGAGTATCCTTCGGACTTTTTTGATTTCATCGTCATCGACGAATGTCATCGCGGCGGCGCCAACGATGAGAGCAACTGGCGCTGCATCATGGAGTATTTTTCGCCCGCCGTACAGCTGGGTCTTACCGCAACGCCCAAACGCCAGGAGAATGCAGACACCTATCGCTATTTCGGCGAGCCGGTGTTTATCTATTCGCTCAAGGACGGCATCAACGACGGATTCCTCACGCCCTTCAAGGTAAAGCAGATCCAGACTACGCTGGATTATTACATCTATACGCCGGACGACACGGTTATGGAGGGCGAAATTCAAGCCGGACGGATCTATGACGAGCCGGACTTTAACAAAAGCATCGAAATCAGGGAGCGCGAGAAGAAACGGGTTGAAATCGTTATGGGGCTGGTCAACCAGCAGGAAAAGACCCTGGTGTTTTGCGCCAACCAGGCCCACGCTCTGCTGGTTCGCGATCT
>CAZISM010000009.1:58020-84694 GCA_964541895.1 uncultured Cytophagia bacterium | reverse complement strand
CAGAAGGCATACATCCATGAAACAGAGCGAGCTCAATCTGGTCGAAGCCATGGACATCATGGATCCATCTCAGGTCGAAGAACTCACCATGCAACTCGAAAAGAACATCTCTAAAAATCCCAACGACGTTCGTTCCCTGCTGATGCTGGGCAACGGCTATTACCTCCGTGGCAAGCTGGCAGCCGCGATCGACACCTTCAACCGCGTCATCCAGGTCAATCCCAAACTTCCGTACGCCTATTATTATCTGGGTATCTGTCTTTACCGCAGCGCTCGTATAGAAGAGGCGATCACAGCGCTGCGCAAAGTGACCGAGCTGTCGCCCACCATGGTGATGGCGGAGTACTGGCTGGGTATCGCCTATTATCATACCGGCGCCTATCGGGAATCCCGACAGGCCTTTGAAGTGCTGTTGGAGCAGAACGCCGAGTCCATCATCGCCCATTACCATGCCGCTCTGGCCTGCATGGCGGATCAGGCGCTGGAATGCGCCCGCCACCACCTGGAAGCCCTGCTGCGGCTTGGCAATCAGGATCCGCAGGTGTTCCTCTACCTGGGCAATATGTATTATCGCTTGAATCGAGTCGCCGATGCGATTGCCACCTATCGCAAAGGCCTCGATTTAGGTCCCAACAATGTACCATTACAAAAAGCACTGGCCTATCTTACCGAAGTTCAGGAACCCTGATCGTATCGCACCGGTTCCTCAGGTCAGATCATTCGATAAACCCATTCACTGCAAAACGAACCAGGCGCCGCTGCAGCACGCACGAGCCGGCGCCTCGGGTTGCTTCTAGGAACGGAGGTTGTTATGTCACAAGGGGCTGCACCCTGGCAAATATCAAGTCCTGCCGCACACTATCCCCTGATCGATGTTGAGGAACCCAATCTGATGAGGGATCTCTTTCCCTATTCCAGCGTTCCCAAAACCGAATTCGACGGTATGACGGTCGATGCCAGACCGGCGCCGGAAATATATATCACCGACACCACCTTCCGCGATGGACAGCAGGCGCGAACGCCGTTTACCGTCGAACAGGCCTCCACCCTGTTCGATCTCTTGCATCGATTATCCGGTCCCAACGGTGTCATCCGGCAGACCGAATTTTTTATCTATTCCGCACGCGATCGTGAAATTCTTGAAGAGGTGCGCAACAAGGGCTATCGCTTCCCGGAAATCACCGCCTGGATCCGCGCCAATCCCAGCGATTTCGAGCTGGTCAAGCAGGTCGGTCTGAAAGAAACCGGCATGCTGACCTCCATCTCGGACTATCATATCTTTATGAAATTCAAGAAAACCCGGCGTCAGGTGCTGGATTCGTTCATGCAGGTGGTGCGAGCAGCCGCAGAGGCCGGTCTGGAGGCGATTCGTTGCCATTATGAGGACGTGACCCGAGCCGACTTTTGGGGCTGCGTCATGCCCTTTACCGAAGAGCTAATGAAATTTTCCGCCCTGTCCGGCCTGCGCATCAAGATCCGCCTGTGCGACACCATGGGCTATGGCCTGCCCTATGCAACCGCCAGCCTGCCGCGCTCCATTCCCAAGATGGTCTATTATCTGCAAAAAGAGTTCGGCATTCCCTCGCACAATCTGGAATGGCACGGCCACAATGATTTTCACAAAGTGCATATCAATTCGGTGACCGCCTGGCTCTCCGGTGTGGCCGCCGCTAACGGCGCTATTCTCGGCTTTGGCGAACGCACCGGCAACTCGCCGCTGGAAGCCCTGGCCATCGAATACGCCTCGTTAACCGGCAGCAGTAATGGCATGGACCTTACCGCCATTACCGACATTGCCGATTTCGTGCGCAGCATCGGCACGCCGATCGCGGCCAATTACCCGTTTGTAGGCGAACGCTTTAACGTCACCATGGCCGGTATCCATGCGGACGGCGTCATCAAGAATGAAGAGATCTATAACATTTTCGATACGGCTAACATTCTCAAACGTCCTCTGGACGTAAACATCACCGACCGTTCCGGAATCGCCGGCGTCGGCTTTTGGGTTAACCGTGAAATGCAAAAACGCGGTTTGCCGCCGGTGGACAAACGCGATCCGCGCGTCGCTAAAATATTCGAATGGGTCGAAGAGCAGTACAATGATGGCCGCATCACCGCGATATCACCGGAAGAGATGTCAGTGCAGTTCAAGGCTCATTTCCCGGACAAAGCCTAGCGGGCACGGCGTTCTGTCGTTGATGTGCCGGGCCGCTGCCTCACGGGCTGATCCGGCGGCACGGCGCATCAAAGCGCGCTATCCTGATTGCACCCTATTGGAACTCATATGAACAGGCAGGTTCAGCCGCCAACCGTGGAAACATCGACCGCCGATCTGGACACGCTATTTGTCTACGGCTCTTTGCATAACGATTTGTATTTTCAGATTCTGACCGGACGCACCCTGGCAAGCCAGAGCGCCGAACTGCTCAACCATCGCCGCATCCAGCCGCGCAACAGTTTCGCCTTTGCCATCCCCTGGTCGGGATCCCACATGCCCGGCAAGCTGCTGTCCGGCGTCACGGCGGAGGTGCTGGTTAAACTCGATGAATACGAAAACGAAGGCAGCCTCTATACCCGCTGCATCGCCAAGGTCAAGGCCGGGGACAAGATCGTCGACGCCTACGTCTACATCGGCAATCCGAAAGCGCTGAAAGAATATTTCAAGAAAGGTTTTCTCGAACGCGACCGCATCGAAGAGTTTGTGGCGCGCCAGCTCGATCGTTACCTGGAGTTCAAAGCAGACCGGTGTCTTTTGATGGACCGAAAGAATCTGGCCCTGATCCTGACCCGCGAGCTGTTGTCCGAAGAGGTCGAATCGCTGCTGCGGCAGCACTTTATGGAATCCGGCCTCCCCTCTTTTATCATCAAGCATGAAATCGAAAGCGCCAATCTGCCTTCGCTGGAATGGCTGCTCCAAGACCGCAAGGCCCAAGCTTATGCCCACCACTACATGGCCCTGGCGGTCAAATTTATGATCTTTAATCAACTGGAAGAACGGTTCAGAAATCAATACCGCGGCAGCGTCAAGGCCAGCAACGCCTATTATCATCATACCATCGCGGGCCTGATGGCGCTGAAACTGATGGCCGATCACAAAGAGCGGCTGCAGCGCGCCATGGCGCAACTGGGGGTCAGCAGCAATCAGGAAGACATGCGCTACATCGATTATGCCGTAGCCGCTGTCATGATCGCCGAAGAGCTGTATACCGATAAAGCGGCGGACGAGGTGGTCTACTGGGTCCGCAAGCACCGCCAGATCGGACTGAATCCGCTGGGCGCAGAGATGGAATTTTCCAATCTCGGCGGACACGCCATCGGGGCTCGGGAGAACCAGGACCCGGTCTATGACGGCTTTTACTATTTTCACGATTTCGATCTGATGCGCCGCGGCTGGAAACTGGGCGCCCATGTTGATGACCACGGCTTCCAATCCGCCGCCGACATGCGAAGTCGAGGCTTTCTGGAACTGGCGTTCGGCCGCTATCGCCTGCTCAGCGATGTCTCCAAACCGGCCACCCAGGATCCCTGGATTCTGGCGCAGATCATCCGCTGGACTGTGGACTATATCGATGTGGCGCCACACAGTTTGCACATCAGCATCGAAACGCTGCCGGATCGTTCGTTCAACAAACTGCCCGATCCCAATTATTTTCTCTGCCTCCTGCTGCTGGGCGGCGACGTGCGGCTGGACGAGCAGGGCAAATTGCGGGAGATGCGCATCTATCATGAAGAGATTTTGCACCCGGATGTCGGGGTATGCCTGTCGCGCCTGAACCGGCACCACCAGAATCCCGAAGACCGCAGCTGGTCGTCGGTCGTAGAATTTCAGTTTCCGCGCCTTTTCGCCGATCACGATTATCAGCCCCTGCTGATGGCGTTGAAAGGATTTCAGACCGCCGCCAACCCCTATCCGTTCAAAGGCGTCAAGGAGGCTCCGTATGCGGATGAATACGCCGAAATCGAAGCCAGCTTGATACAGTGGGCGGCCTACCCCACTGCGGTGGCGAGTTCGTCGGTGAACGGTTTCATCGACCTGGTGGCCAGGGGGCTGCAGGAAGAAGCCAAAACGTGCAGTGAAGAGTACGAAGCCTATGCCGAAGAGATGCTGGCAAAACTCGGCAGCATTCTGCATGAACGGAACGACTGGATTGCCGATTACCACCAGCAGCGGCGCAAGGCCGCCGCCGCCGCGCCCGCGGCAATCCGGCCACATGCCAAATAACATTATCCTTACATGGTCTTACTGAAAGGAACGCGTTATGTCATCTAGCCTGCTGGACAAAGCCAACGCCCATTTTGCCTCCCTGATAGAAGAACAACTGCGACGCGTAGAGGCGATGAAAAAAGCGCAGGATTGGCTCGACTTTACCGCTCTGAAACCGATCATCATCGGCGTGTGCTGGGGTGACGGCATCGGGCCCATCATCTCCCAGGAAACGCAACGGGTGCTGGAATACCTGCTGGAAGACGAAATAAAGTCCGGCCGCGTCACCCTGAAGCCGATCGAAGGTTTGACTATCGAAAATCGCGTCAAGCACCTTAAAGCCATACCGGACGACGTCCTGGCCGAACTCAAAGCCTGCCATGTCATTCTGAAAGCGCCGACCACCACACCGGAAAAAGGCAGCCCCTACCCCAATATTGAAAGCGCCAACGTAGCCATGCGCCGCGAGCTCGACCTGTTCGCCAACGTCAGACCGGTCAAGGTGCCCAAGGACGGCATCGATTGGGTGTTCTTTCGTGAAAACACCGAAGGCGCCTATATCCTCGGCAGCAAGGGACTGCAGGTCAGCGAAGATCTGGCGATCGACTTTACCGCGGTGACGAAACAGGGCAGCGAGCGGATCATCGAAATGGCCTTTGAGTATGCCCACAAAAACAACATTAACAAGCTGACCGTTGTGACCAAAGCCAACGTGATCAAGACCACGGACGGGCTGTTCCTGGAAACCGCCGAGCGCATCAGCAAAAAATACCCGAACGTAAAATGGGATGCCTGGTACATCGACATCATGACGGCCAAACTGGTGGATCCGAAACGGCGCACACAATTCAAAGTGATGGTCATGCCCAACCTCTACGGTGACATCCTGACCGATGAAGCGGCCGAATTCCAGGGCGGTGTGGGCACAGCCGGCAGCGCCAACATCGGCAAACGCTACGCCATGTTCGAAGCCATCCACGGCTCAGCCCCGCGCATGATCGATGAAGGCCGCGGCCCATACGCCGATCCCTCCAGCCTTATCCGCGCCGCCGCCATGATGGTACGCCATATCGGCTTTCAGGAAAAAGCGGAACAGCTGGAAATGGCTTTGGACATCTGCACGCAACTGGAAAAAGCCAAAGCCATCACCGGCCGCAGCGACGGCGCCACCAGCCGGGAATTCTGCGATTACCTGCTCACCACACTTCAGGATGGCACGTTGCGGGCAAAATGGCAGGCCATGAACAAGTAACCCAAACGGCGGATCATCGTATGACGAAGAAACACCCTTTTACATCCTGCAGCCGCAGCACGTCGCGGCCGGCCGGCGAGGTCCATTACTTCAGCCTGGAACAGCTGGAAAAAGAGAATATCGCCGCCATCAGCCGCCTGCCCTACAGCATAAAGGTACTGCTGGAATCGGCGTTGCGCAACTGCAACGACTTTGATGTCATGGCTGAAGACGTTGTCAAACTGGCGACCTGGGAGGCAAAAAAGCCGGCGCAGGTGGAAATACCGTTCAAACCGGCACGGGTCATTCTGCAGGATTTCACCGGAGTGCCGGCTCTGGTGGATCTGGCCGCCATGCGCTCCGCCATGAAACGGATGGGCGGAGATCCGAAAAAAATCGAACCCCTGATTCCGTCGGAATTGGTGGTGGATCATTCGGTTCAGGTCGACCAGTATGGCACTGCCAACGCCCTCGCGGACAATATGAAAATCGAGTTCGAAAGAAACAACGAGCGCTACTCGTTTCTAAAGTGGGGACAGCAGGCGTTTGAAAAATTCAAAGTCATCCCGCCGGGCATCGGCATCATCCATCAGGTCAATCTGGAGTATCTGGCCGTCGGCGTTTATACCGACAACCGCGACGGTCGCCTGCACGCCTACCCGGACAGTCTGGTCGGCACCGACTCCCATACCACCATGATCAATGGCCTCGGCATTCTCGGTTGGGGCGTCGGCGGCATCGAGGCGGAAGCCGTCATGCTGGGCCAGCCTTTGTACATGCTGTTGCCGGAAGTGATCGGCGTCCGCCTGATCGGTTCGCTGCAGCCCGGCGCTACGGCCACCGACCTGGCCCTGACCGTGACGCAGATGCTGCGCAAAAAAGGGGTGGTCAACAAGTTTGTTGAATTCACCGGTCCGGGTCTGGGCCGGATGAGCCTGCCGGATCGCGCCACCATCGCCAACATGGCACCCGAGTACGGCGCCACCATGGGCTTTTTTCCCATGGATCAGGAAAGTCTGGATTACCTGCGACGCACCGGCAGAGCGGAGACTCTGGTTCAACTCGTGGATTGGTACAGCAAAACACAGGGGTTGTTCCATAGCGAAGATACGCCTGAACCGCAGTTCACTGATGTTCTGGAACTGGATCTGGCCACGATTCAACCGAGCCTGGCCGGTCCCAAGCGGCCGCAGGATCGCGTCATTCTCGGCGAGGTTCACACCAGCTTTCGCCAGGCGCTGACCGCCCCCATCGAGCAACGAGGTTTTAATCTGAGTGAAGAAAAAACACACGCCCGGGCCGAGCTGAGCTGGCAGAACCAAACGCATCAGCTCCGCCACGGTAGCGTTGTCATCGCCTCGATCACCAGCTGCACCAACACCAGCAACGCCTCGGTGCTGCTGGCGGCCGGCCTGTTGGCGAAAAAAGCGGTTGAAAAAGGATTGGCCGTGCCCGCTTATGTCAAAACGAGTCTGGCGCCCGGTTCGCGCGTGGTCACCCAATATCTTCAGGCTACCGGTCTGCTGCAGAGCCTGGAAGCTCTGGGCTTTCACGTGGTGGGATACGGTTGCACCACCTGTATCGGCAACAGCGGCCCGCTGCCAGAACCTGTGGCACAGGCCATAAAAAGCGCCGATCTGGTCGCCGCCGCTGTGCTCTCCGGCAATCGCAATTTCGAAGGCCGGGTGAATCCCCATACCCGCGCCAATTATCTGGCGTCGCCGCCGCTGGTGGTGGCCTTTGCCCTGGCCGGGCGGATGGATATCGATCTCTATAACGAACCGATCGGCCACGACCGCAACGGCCAGCCGGTTTTCTTCAAGGAGCTCTGGCCGGCGGCGCAGGAAATCGCGGAGCTGCTGAACCAGGCGGAAGCGCCGCAGCAGTTTCAGACCGTATACCGCGACCTCAACGCTCTGGTCCCGGAATGGCAGAGCATCGCCGGTCAGGCCGGAGAGCTGTATGCCTGGCAGAACGAATCCACCTATATCCAGGAACCGCCGTTCTTTGTCGATATGGCGCCGGTGGCGGGCAAGATCCACTCCATTCGGAATGCACGGGTGTTGGGGCTGTTTGGCGATTCGGTGACCACCGATCACATCTCGCCCGCGGGCTCCATCGCCAAAGAGAGTCCAGCCGGCCAGTATCTGATCTCGTTGGGTGTGGCGCCGCGTGATTTCAATTCCTACGGCGCCCGTCGCGGCAACGATCGCGTCATGGTGCGCGGCACCTTGGCCAATATACGTTTGAAAAACCTGCTGGTGCCGGGCGTGGAAGGCGGAGTGACCCTGCACTTTCCCGATCAAGAGCGGCAGTGGATTTACGACGCCGCCGTGCAGTACAAACAGGAAAACGTTGCGCTGATCATCATCGCCGGCAAAGAGTATGGCACCGGCTCGTCCCGCGACTGGGCCGCCAAGGGCACGCTGCTGCTGGGCGTCAAGGCGGTGCTGGCGGAGAGTTTTGAACGCATCCACCGCAGCAATCTGGTCGGCATGGGCGTGTTGCCGCTGCAATTCAGGGAGGGTCAAAACGCCGCATCCCTGGGCTTGAGCGGACACGAAACGTACAGCATTGAGCTGAACGACGATCTCAAGCCCAGGCAGGAGGTTAAAATAACCGCTACCGCACCAGATGGCGCGGCCACAGAGTTCGTTGCTATCACGAGGATCGATACACCGGTGGAGATCAGCTATTATCGCCACGGCGGCATCTTGCCGGCTGTCCTCCGCTCCATGATGCGGGAGTGACGTTCTATTTGCCTATTGGATAACTTTACCAGGTTATGTCAAACAGATTGGCAGGAGGTCCTATGTCTGTGCTCGTCAATGACGCAACACTGTTAGCGTTTGTCGAAAAGGTGTTTGCCGGCTTTGGCCTGGCCGACAGCGAAGCGCATATCTGTGCCGACAATCTGGTACTGGCTGATCTGCGCGGCATTCCCTCCCACGGCGTTGCGCGCTTGAAACGGTATGTGGACGGCATGAAAAACGGAACCATCCAGCCGCTGGCCAAAGCGGAGCTGGTTCGCGGAGCGGCTTCCACTGCCACGATCGACGGCCATGCCGGACTGGGCCAAGTCATCGGCCATTTCGCCACCCGCCTGGCCATTGAGAAGGCGCAGAAAACCGGCGTGGGGGTGGTGACGGTGCGCAACAGCAACCACTATGGCATTGCCGGTTATTACAGCAACATGATGCTGGAAGCCGGTCTGCTGGGAATATCCATGACCAACTCGGCCCCTCTGGTGGTGCCCACTTTTGGCCGGGAGCTGATCATCGGCACCAATCCCGTCAGCGTGACCGCCCCGACGAACCGGAACAAACCCTTTTTTCTCGACATGGCCACTTCAGTGGTGCCGCGGGGAAAACTGGAGGTCTATGATCGATTGGGCAAAACCATGCCCGAAGGCTGGGCCGTGGACGCCACCGGCAAGGTGACGACCAGCGCCAGCGAGGTTCTGAAAAATATGCTCACCCGCGCCGGCGGCGGCATTCTGCCCCTTGGCGGTGAAGGCGAACTCTATAGCGGCTATAAAGGGTATGGGATGGCTCTGATGGTGGACGTGCTCTGCGGCGTGCTCTCCGGCGGCGCCTACGCGGATATGGTGGACACCAAGGGTCCCAAAGGCGAAGGCCGGCCGGCGGCGGTCGCTCATTTCTTTCTGGCGCTCAAGATCGAAAACTTTGTTGACAGGGAGACGTTTTGCGAGCACATGGACGATCTGATCGATCGCCTGAAAAACTCCACCAAGGCGGACGGCCAGCCGCGCATTTATATTCACGGCGAAAAAGAGTACGAACTCTACGAGAAATATAAACGCAAAGGCGTGCCGCTGGACGACAAGACCTATCAGACGCTGCAGCAGATCGGCGCAGAGGCCGGCGTCCCCTTTATAGTGTAAACCTAAACAACGGGGATGGCAGTGGACCGCAAGTAACAGGGTGATTATGTCTAAACGCGCGGCATCATCAGATGAGACATCGGGGACAAAACGGATCAGACCATTTGCTGCAAGTCTACAACGCCTGCACCCCTCTCCGCCGGCTCTGTGGGATTATACGGCAGAGCTAAAATACAAGAATCAGGCGCTGCTGGAATACAGCCAGGAACAGCGCTGGCCCATGGCGCCTCTGCCGATCATCGCTTCGCCGCGGCCGCGGCATTATCGAACGCTGTCCAAACGGCAACTGGCGCACGACCGCAAGCGGCTTAGCTGGTATCGGCACAGCGGCGACGCCGACATCGACACCATTCTCGAGGCCGCCGGCCACGACGCCATCTATCAATATGTCCTCTCCATTCTGCAGCGGCCGCCCTATGCGGACCTGGCCAACCACCTGCACTTTTTGATCGTGCGCGGTTCCTACACCGCGTTCACCGTCATCCTCAACGTGGATCAGCTGGATGCGGTGGTCGTTCGCAAGTGCAAACAGTTGTCCGATCACCTCCTTCAGGCTTCGCTGTCGGTGCAGGCCGTTTTTGTTTTTTACGATCCCACCCGCTCGCCCTATTACCTGGAAAGCCAGAGACCGCCGGTCGCCGTTACCTTCAAGAAACTGTTCGGTCCCTCGCGCCTCAGTCTGCAGATTCAGGGCCGCACCCTGTTCTATGAACCCACCGCCTTTTCCCAGATCAACGAATCCATTCTTTGCGAGTTCATTCAAACCGCGCAGCGTCTGCTGCGGCCTCAGGCCGGACAACGGTTGATCGACCTCTATTGCGGCTACGGTCTGTTCAGCCACCTGCTCGCGGATCGGTACGCCGAAGTCTGGGGGTACGACGTCAATGCCACGGCGATCCGGTCGGCGGCCGCCAATCGCAGCGAACGGTCGACCACCCCAACGCATTTTCGCGCCTCATCCATCAACGAACGATTCGTTCGTTACGGTATGCCCAAAACAGGCAACCGGCCGGAAGCGATCATTCTGGATCCGCCGTTCCAGGGCACGGAAGCGGGGGTGATCGAAGCGCTCGTGGAACGCGCGCCGCAAAAAGTGCTGCACATCTTTTGCAACATCGATCGCGTCCGTCCTGAATGCGGGCAGTGGATCCGGCACGGCTATCACGTTCAGGCCATTCAACCGCTGGATATGTTTCCCGGCACCGCCAATGTGGAAATTATGGTTTTGCTGGAACCCTGAGCCCCCGTTATTTCCCTTGCATTCTTTCCCGCTATGCACTACTTTATCAATGGAGCGGCTGCAGAAAAGCGGCCGTTCCGCCATTCCCGGACAATGCACCTCGAGGCGATCGTATGTTCAAAGTGGTAACGACCTTTGACGAATTATTAAAAGCGTTTATGGTAAGGGCCATCGTTTTCGTTGAAGAACAGAACGTGGCTTATGCGGAAGAGGTCGATGAGCATGAACACGCCAGTCTGCATATTCTGGGCGAATGGGACGGCGAACCGGTGGCCGCCGCACGGATTCGTTTTCTGGGTGACTACGCCAAGCTGGAGAGGATTTGCGTGCGCCGCCAGTGGCGGGGGAAGCAGATCGGTCAGCAACTGGTCCGGTTCATGATGGCGACGGCGCAGGAGCGGGGATTCAACAAGTTCAAAATGCACGCACAATCGCATCTGACGGGATTCTACGGTCAATTCGGTTTTCAAGTCATAGGGGATCTGTTCTACGAGGCGAACATCCCTCATTATCTGATGGTCAAGCACGGAGGGCAAGAACGCGAATGACTCGAACAGAGATACACGACACTAAAAACGGACACCACACCAGCATCGAGGCGAGCACCGAACCGTCCGGCGAGATCACGTTGCGGGTGCAGACCAATTGCCCGGTGCTGGCGCCGCTGGTTAAGGATCGCATTCTTACCGTGGATCCGATGCAAGAGTTATTTCACTGGGAAGACAGCCTACTCACCGGCGTGGCGCAGCAGCTGCCCCACCGTGCCTTCGCCTTTCTCTTCGCCGCCCTGAAAGCGCTGCAGGTGGAAGCGGGGCTTTCGGAGCCCGGCCGATATACCATCGATATCCGGAAACAACAAGTGCCGCAGGAGCAGGCCGGCGCACGGCCCGGATCAACCGCGTGAGGAGCGCTCCAGGTATTTGCCGGTGCGGGTATCAATTTTAATCTGATCGCCCTCTTTGATGAACAGGGGCACCTGAATCTTGGCGCCGGTTTCGATGGTGCAGAACTTCATGACGTTGCTGGCCGAATCGCCGCGCACGCCCGGTTCGGCTTCGGTGACCAAAAAGTCGATAAAGTTGGGCAGTTCGGCGGTCAAGGGGCCGCCTTCCATGAAATTGATGGTGCAGGTGCCGCCTTCTTTCATAAACTTTTTCTGGTCGCCCAGCATCTCTGTAGGAATAAACGTCTGGTCAAAAGTTTCCATGTCCATAAAATAGAGACTGCCATCGGCTTCATAAAGGAACTGCATCTGCTTGGTGTCGAGACGCACCTCTTCGATATTGTCCGTCATACGGAAGGTATTGTCAATCACACGGCCGGTGCGTGCGTTTTTGAGTTTGGTCCGCACCATCGCCCGCCAGTTGCCCGGGGTGACGTGTTGAAATTCTGTGATGATCCAGACATCGTTGTTAAAGCGAATCGCCATTCCTGTACGAAATTCCGATATGGACGCCATAGCTACTCCTGACCTTGTTTAAGTTGTTTGATTTTTTCACAGCGTTAAATTTATTAATTTTTTTACAGAAATAAAACATTTTTTGTTGACCGCGCCGGATCTGCCGATTGCTGCGAAGCAGAGGCGTGGCCGTCGTGCCGTGGGCCGGGGCCGGTTCCGATTTTTGAAACAAATCCTGCAGGGAGCGCGTATTATGATATCGAAAGGCCCCGGAAAGTGCTCAACAAAATATCCTAATAATAATCAGGCATTTACAAATGTCGATTCACATCAAAATTTGATCCGCACGCTGCCGGGGATGCATCCTGCATCCGCCACCCCTGATCCGATTCACCCTAAATAAACTCTATTTGTGTTCATGGATGTGCAGCCGTGTGTTGGCACGAGCGAGATATCTATATGGAGGCGTTATGTTCGAAGGCAAACTGTTGGCGCTGTTCTGGTTTTTGATCGGCCTGGTCTTTGCGCTGGCCGAACTGGCCATGCCGGGTTTTGTTGTCATCTTTTTCGGCATCGGCGCCTGGCTGGTCACCGTGCTGGTGCTGCTGGGTGTGCTGCCGTCGTTCAATGGCCAGATGCTGGTGTTTCTCCTGACGTCCATTGCCGCTCTGATCCTGTTTCGCAAACAGGGCAAAAAGATATTCGAAGGCAAAGTGACGGCCAGGAATCAATCCGTGGATGACGTGGTCGGCGAGAAAGCGGTGGTGGCCGTGGATATCAGGCCTCCGCAACTGGACGGCAAAATCGAGCTGCACGGCACCTTGTGGACGGCTTCAGCCGATCAGATCATCAGCAAAGGAACAATTGTCGAAATTGTCGCACGAAATAATTTAACCTGTCACGTGCGCCCGGTTGCAAACTAACCTTTGAAAGGAAATGACTATGCCTATTGAATCCTTAATCATTCTTGGTCTGGTGTTCCTGGGTCTGATTATCGTCATGAAAACCGCGCGCGTAGTGCCGCAAAAGACCGTGTTCATCATCGAACGCCTCGGCAAATACAGCGCCACCCTGGATGCCGGTTTTCACATCCTCATTCCGTTTATCGATCGCATCGCCTATCGGCACTCGATGAAAGAGATGGCGATCGATGTGCCGTCGCAGTCCTGCATCACCAAGGACAACATCCAGGTCGAAGTGGACGGAATTCTCTATTTTCAAATCATCGATCCGGTCAAGGCTTCGTACGGCGTCAACGATTACGCCTTTGCCTCCATCCAGCTGGCGCAAACCACCATGCGCAGCGAGGTCGGCAAGATCGATCTGGACAAAACCTTTGAAGAGCGTGACAAGATCAATGCCGAGATCGTCAACGCCGTCGACAAGGCGGCTGTTCCCTGGGGCATCAAGGTCACGCGCTATGAGGTAAAGAACATCATCCCGCCGCCTTCGATCAAGGACGCCATGGAGAAACAGATGCGCGCCGAGCGGGAGAAACGGGCGCTGATTGCAGAATCCGAAGGCGACAAACAGGCGAAAATCAATCGTGCCGAAGGCGACAAGCAGGAGGCGATTGCCCGTTCTGAAGGTGAAAAGATGAAGAGGATCAACGAGGCTGAAGGCCGGGCGCAAGAGATCGAACGGGTGGCCCTGGCGACGGCAAAAGGGATTCGCGAGATCGCCACGGCGATCAACGAACCCGGCGGCATGAACGCCGTCAACCTCCGCATCGCCGAGCAGTATCTGAACGAATTCGGCAAACTGGCCCATGTCAACAACACCATGATCATTCCGTCCAACCTGACCGATGTGGCCGGCACGGTGGCGACGGTGGCCAAGGTGTTCAGCACCATGAGTGAAAATAAATCAATACCGCCGGCCCCGGTGGCCAAGCGCTAAGGACCGCTTTTTCTATCTCGGGCAAAGGCCCGAGCCATGGCTTCGCCCGGGGAAACATTCCCCGGGCGAACGCATGGGCGAGCGAGCTCCGCTCCCCCTGTCATTGCGAGCGCAGGCACGGCTGTCGCGACAGAATCTGCTCTCCCATGCAGCGAAGCAATCTCAGGGAGCAGCCGATCGCCCGGACGTACTCTCCTGCTCGCGTATTTTCGCGTACAACAGCATATCCACCAACCGACCCTCCTTGATGGCATGCCGGCGCATGACCCCCTCCAGCACAAAACCGGCTTTCTCCAGAACCCGGCTGGAAGCTTTATTGTGACTATAGGGCTCGGCAAAAATGCGCACAAGCCCAAAATGGTCCATCGCCCAATCACTGAACCTCTGCACCGCCTCGCTCATAATCCCCTTGCCCCAAAACGGCTCTGCCAGCCAATAGCCCATTTCGGCTGTCAGTCTGTGGACATCACGGCCGGGCACCAGGCCGATGCCGCCGATGGCCTCCTCCGCCGTAGCGATGGCGAAAAATACTGTTGGATCCTGGCGCTGCACCATCTGGATAAATTCTCTGGCGTGGTCTACGGTGTACGGGTGCGGAAAGCCATCGCGCAAATTCCGCCAGATGTTAATATTGTCGGCATATCGTGACAGCGCGTCGGCGTCCGCCTCCACATAAGGCCGGATAAAGCCAAAGCGCGTTGCCAGCGGCATAGTCGTGTGGAGTGTAAGGTCCGGCATACTATTTGACCAGTTGTATTTTTTGGGTCAATTGCGTGGTGTCGCTCTGCAGCCGTGCCAGAAACGTGCCGGAATGCAATCGCGACGGACTCCACTGCACGCGATAGGTCCCGGGCTGCGCCCGCTGCTGGAACAGCACCGCCACCTCCTGACCCAGTTCATTGCAAATGACCAGCGACACATCACTGGTTTCCGGCACCGAAAAGGTGAACGTGGTGGAGGCGTTGAAGGGATTGGGATAATTCGGCAACAGATTCAGCGCCGCCGCTTTCGACTTTTCTTCATAGCGCAGCAACGACGGCAAACGCGGATAGAAATAAATCCGGCTTTCGATATTGAACAGCTCTTCACTCACCGTAATATAGCCGCTGCCGTCCCATTTCCAGCAGATGGCTTCGCCCTGCGGTTCCATTTCATACGGCACCCGCACCGGTGCGGAGCGAAACGCCTGCGCCCACGTCTGGCCGTCCGGGCGTTTCCAGTAATAGACATCCACGTAATTTTTAATCAGCGCCTCATCGCCGGCCGGCGACAGGTCCCCGCCCACGGCCATATTAAACGATAATTCACAGACAAATTCAGCGGACATGGTTTCATTGATATCCAGCGGTGCCGGCAACCGGTACACGCGGCTGAGCGTGTCACGTTTGCTGACCACGTAGACATCGCCGTTCTGCGGATCCGCCATCAACGTCTCGGCATCGCGCGCTCCGTCCGGATAAATATAGGTGAGGCGGTCGACGGCGGAGATGGTGATCGATCGGCCGCGGTCGCTGATAAGAACTTCGGGCTCTTCCAGCCGATACAGGTAGCACTTTTTGTGATCTGCCCCATTATCGCCGATATCACCGACATAGAGGTAGCTGGTTTTCACGCCAGGACCGGGGCCGATGGTGATATCCTCCCAATCCCGTGCTGTCACATCGGCGAGCGTACAGGTGGCCAGCAGAACGCCCTTTTCATCAACGGCAAACAGCCGGCTTTTGTCACCGGAATCATTGTGGATCCACAATACGCCGGGATTGCGGCGGCTGGCGACAAGACCGGAGGCCTCATTGATGGCTTTGTCCTGCACCAGCCCCATATCGACGGCCTTGCCGAAGAGCGGCCATTGTGCGGTCGTCTGCTCGGGTGAACTCAGAGTCAGTAGGCTCAGCAGCATGAACGCGGCACAGCTGCGCGGCGCCAGCCAGTAAAAAATCAACCTTCTCCATCTTTCCAGCATCGTTCGTTCCGCCTTGGTAAAAAATACCGTTCTCAATCCGCACCGCTCAGCGCGACGGGGATGAAATGGATCCGGGCCGGCCTATGCGGCTGAATAAAACTCTTTCCAAATATACGAAAAATTCCGTACTTTGGCAAAGATATAAGCCGGTGCAAGATCGATCCACCCAAAACAGCCCTCCCGTCGGCGTCACGCCGGCCTTTTAGAGCCGGTCCTGGCGGCAATCCGTTCTCTTGGGCGTTGCCGTTGAGCGGAGTGGGGCCGAACAGGCCCGCCGCAGACCTTGCGCCACCTTCCCAAGCAGCCGTCACGGCGGAGACACCGACACACAGCAACCCAGAGGAATACAGAACATGACATCGCGTGAATTGGTCATCAACACATTACGGTTTGCCAACAGAGATCGCCTGCCTTATGATTTCCCTGAGCCGTTCGGCACGGATTTTTACTGGATCGACATGACCCCCTCGCCGGATGCCAGACCGAAACAGGGCGTGGATGAATGGGGTGCGGAATGGCACAACATCGGCGTCTGCAACCTGGGTGAAGTCAAAAAGGCACCGCTGCAGAACTGGCAGGAGTGGCCGCAACTGCACATCCCCGACATCCATGATCCCCGCCGCTGGCAGGATCTGCCGAACGCCCGCGAAAAGGCGGGCGACAAATTTCTGCTTGGTTCCGGAATCTCCATCTATGAACGGGTGCATTTCATCCGCGGCCTGGAGAACGCCTGGACAGACATCTATGAGCATCCCGACGAGTTGTCCGGATTGATCGACCTGCTGGTGGAGATGAACCTGGCCGCCATCCGGAACTATGCACAGGCAGGTGTGGACGGCTATATTTTCGCCGACGACTGGGGTCTGCAAAACCGGCTGATGATTTCACCGCAAGCCTGGCGATCGTTGTGGAAACCCCGCTATGCACGAATTTTTGCCGCGGCGCATGCGGCCGGTCTGTTCACTTTCCTGCACAGCTGCGGCCACATCGTCGACATTCTCGATGATTTGATCGAAATCGGTCTGGATGCCATTCATATGGATCAGCAGGAAAACATGGGCCTGGAACTGTTGGGCCGGCGCTTCGGCGGCCGGTTGACCTTTTTCGCGCCGGTCGATATTCAGAACACCATGGCCAAAGGCTCGCTCGAGGATATCCGCCGCTACTGCCACAGCATGATAGCCCATCTCGGCCGGGCGCAGGGCGGCTTTATGCCGCGCTGGTATTCCGATCCGCAGGGCGCCGGCCATCGACCGGAAGCCGTGACCACCATGTGCGAAGAGTTCATGGCCATCAATCAGCAACGGCTGCAACATCAGCCTGTATCAAGTATGTAAATTTTTTGGCATAGTATCCCATCGCCGTCCAAAGCTTCGTTAAGGTGAACAGACGGTTTTTATTACAGTTGTGGGAATTACGCCGTTTTTCTCTTGCGATTTCAAATTAAATTAATATATTTTAGCGTTATAAAGATCGTCACCACTGCACAAATACTCTGCATCACATGGGAGAGCAAGCTGTCACAGATTTCCGACCATCCAGAGATCGCCTGGAGCCGGAATTGCCACATCTAATCAACGGATACCAACCTGTTGCCATCAAAACGAATGAATTGAACCATTCGTTGAAAAAAAATTAGAATCCCGAATCACTGCTTAAGGAAGGAGTGCTTTGCATGAAAGCACGAATCGTCCTGGTCACTCTCTTGCTCATAGCTGGAGCGACGATACTCATGGCCGGCACCACCGGTAAGGTACGTGGTGTCGTCACAGACGCCAAGACCGGCGAGCCCATGCCCGGAGTGAACGTCTTCATCACCCATATCTGGACTGACAACCGGGAGCAAAATTACGTGAGCGAAATGGGTGCTGCCACGGATCTGAACGGTGAGTTTGTCATTCTCAAGGTTCCGCCCGGAATCTATTCACTCACCGCCAAGATGATCGGCTACACCCCGACCACGCAGCAGCGTGTGCGAGTCAGTGTGGACCGTACGACCGCAGTAAATTTCAAGTTGTCGCAAACCGTACTGGAAGGCGGTGAAGTGGTGGTGACCGCCACCAAGGACCTGCTGCAACTAGATGTGGCGGCGACGGAGAATTATGTATCCGCCGAGCAGTATAAAGCGACGCCCTTTGCCAATCGCGTCGAAGACATCCTCAGCCTGCAGTCCGGCGTCAGCGGCAACATCATCGAGGGTGAAATTCAGATCCGCGCCGGTGAAACGCGTGAAGTTGGTTTTCTCCTGGACGGCATGAGCATGACCGATCGCAAATTCAATCGTCCGGTCATCGCCGTACAACCCGGCACCGTACAAGAGATCAAAATCATGCGCAACGGGTTTAACGCCGAGTACGGGCAGTCCCGTTCGGGTATGATCAACGTGGTCTCCAAAAACCCCTCAGATCAAACCCATTTTTCTGTCGACTACCAGTTCGATCCAGCCAACCGGCCCCATTCCGGCCGCAGCGTTTATGACACCAACCATCGCTGGGAATGGCGGCTGCTGGCCGGCCCCATGGCCTATGACGGCGGCGAGATCACCCTGGCTGAAGGCCGCGAAGGCATTAAAAAGACCTGGATCGGTTGGACCAAATATGCGCAAAACCTGCTCAATGACAAAAATCCGAACAACGACTTGACCGCGGATGAAGCGTTCGAGTTATGGAAATGGCAGCACCGGCCGATCGACTATGGTCATTTGAACGGACATAACCTGGACGTGACCCTGAGCAGCAAAGTGCCGCTGTTACCCTGGCGCGCCACCTACATGCTGGGCGGTAAATACGAATACCATCCCTTCTCTTTTCCGCAGCCCCGCACCCATTACGATGAACGCCTGGGCTCGCTGAAAATCGTCAATGAAATTACCAGCAACATGAAGCTGACCCTGAACAGCATCTATAGCGAAGTGAGGTCCGTCACCCAGGGCAATTCCACCAGCAGCTGGAGCGAAGAAGACCGGCTTTCCTACAGCGGCGGCGATTTTCAGACCTATTATCCATATTACAAACCCACCATAGATCGTTATACCACCCTCGCCGGCGCCAAGCTGACCCACACCATCAACCCAAAGATGTATTACGAGGTCAACTTGAGCCACTTTTATGTGAAATGGCACATGGGCCGCGGCGATTCCGCCACCATGGCGGACGGCCGCACCTTTCACGGCCGCCTCTACTACGATCCGCAGTCGGGCTGGATCCCCAAGGAAAAGGGGGCTGAAGACATTGCTTCCGGCTATCGGCTGTATGGCGGCGGTTACACCTGGGACGACTCTTACAACCGGCGCACGTCTCTCAACAGCGCCCTGACCTGGCAGTTTCATCCGGCGCACGAGCTGAAAAGCGGCTTTGAATTCAACTATGACATCTTGCGGGAAAACCGGGTCCATTGGCACAATGAAGATCCCAGCCAGGAGTTCATGCGCCAGTTCACAGCCAAACCCTATGAAGTCGGGCTTTATGTGCAGGACAAGGTCGAGTTTCAGGGCATGGTAGCCAACATCGGCGTTCGCTTTGATTATCTGAACCCCAACACCGACGTTGCTGACGTCCACCAGTCCTTGAACTATGATACGGATCGGGATATCTGGGAGGCCTTTACCAGCGGCGCCTATCCCACGACACGCGGCAAGCCGAAATACTATATCAGCCCGCGCATCGGCATTTCGCATCCGCTTTCGGTACGCAGCAAGATTTATTTCAATTTCGGCCATTTCGTGCAAACACCGCCGACGATGGGATTGTACCGGACCGAGGTGGACGGAGCCAGACCGCGTATGCAATGGATCAGCGACCCCGATCTGCCCTTTGAAAAAACCATCGCCTACGAACTCGGGTATGATGTCGGCATCAGCGATTTCTTCCAATTACACATGGGCGCTTTTTACAAGGATTATTTCGACGTCGCCAGCGGCATGGTGTATGCCCATTCGGATCAAAGCCTCATCGTTGAATGGCCGGCGCATAACAATTATGCTGAAATCCGCGGTGTTGAAATAGAACTGCGCAAGACCGCCGGTCGCTTCATCACCGGCTGGTTCAATTACAACTATATCAAGAAAAGCGAAGCTAATCTGGAAATCCCCAATTTGAGCCAGATTCCCATCATCACGGACGATCCGCTGATCGGCCGCAACGGTGTGCTCTGGGGCGTGCCGCGCTCCAACATCATCAACATCCAGCCCAATGCACGCGGTGTCATCACCTTTTCCGCACCACGGGAGTGGGGACCCAAGCTCGGCGGCTACCCGGTGCTGCAAAACACCAACCTGAGTCTGCAGGTCTATTACCAATCCGGCAACCGGCTGCAACACCCGCGGACCAGTTTCCGCGATTTGAACCCGGACGTCTATTTCCACGAGCTGGACCGGTATTGGGCCAATATGCGTCTGTCGCGCATGTTTTCACCCGGACGGCTGAGCATTGAAACCTATGTGGATATGAGCAATATCCTGCATACCAAATATCGCAATGTGCCCGGCGGCACCGCCGGCGAAGACTATTACGACGACCTCTTTGCGTCCGGTCGTCTCGACGAAGTCGGCACCGACAAGGTGTCCGATCCGCTGATTCTACGCACCGAAAGCGATAACGTCTACTGGGCTACACTCAAAGAAGTGGTTTTGGGTATCAGAATCCATTTTTAGCATAGAGCCCATCTCTGGAAAGCGACAAAAAGGTCGTGGAGGCCATTCATGTTTAGAAAAAGTCAATCCAATAGTTTGATGATCCTGCTGATCCTGCTGCCGGTGATAAACGCATGGGCACAGTGGAAAAGCCATGAAATCGGCGATTTGTGGATGAGCATGTTCCCGGTCGGCAGTCGGCCGGCGTACGCGCCGATCGCCGATCTGATGACCTATCCGGGCGGCGATTTTTGGCAGCAGACACGCAAAAACTGCGAAAACACCGGCATCTGGATCGGTGTGAAGGACTGGACCGACAAATTCAAAATTTTTAAAACCTTTTATGTTTCAGAAGGCGGCTATCTGAACTATGATGCCCAGGATATTTTAAAAAACATCAGTATCAGAAAAATGGTGCGTCAGCGACTGCCCCTGGTGGACGTGAACGAGTATCGGGAACAGCGCATCCTCGACAATCGCAGCAGCAGCAACTCTGTGGATGCCAAGCTTCCCAGTGACGAAATGACGACCACGGTGTGGACGACCGATGTGGGCATTGAGGTCACCCGCAAAAGCTACGCCTTTGCCAATCAGCAGCACGGCTCTTATATCATCCAGGAATACATCTTTAAAAACACCGGCAATGTCGACGCCAAAACCAATACCATCGAACTGCCCAACCAGAATCTGCAAGGGGTGTATTTCGGATTTTGGCGCGCCTTCATCCCCAGCGGCGACTTTGGCCACGAGCAGCTGGGCGGTGAATTCGACGATTGGTGCCATTATTACGGCAACCAGCCGGGCGATACTCTGCGCGGTTTCTGGTATGTCTATGATGGCGACAATTTCCGCAAAACCTTTGACGATACCGGCGATCCTTCCGAGATCAACGGTGAATTGCTGTCGCCGCAACACGCCGCCTATGGCGTCCTCCACGCCGACACCGATGTAAATAACGAGTCCGATAACCGTTCGCAACCCGCCACCGTCAATTTTTGGCCGCGCCAGCAGGTGCATTCCCACACCAAAGGCGATCAGGACCAGACCATGTATTACGACCTGAGCAGCGGCGAACAGAACAAAGGCTCGGATGCCATGGGCGTGACCTCGCCCTGGGATCCGCAGGTACAAAGACCGGAAACGCTGATCTCCTTCGGACCCTATGACATCCCATTCGGCAAAGATGTGCGCATCGTCATGTACGATGCGGTCGGCAGCATCAACCGCAGACAAGCCATTGAACTGGGCCGGCAGTGGAAAAACGGCTCGCTGCAATTCCAGGGCAAAACCGGCGATCAGGCCAAAAATGCGCTTCTCGCCACCGGCCGGGATTCCCTGCATCAGATCGTCCGCCGTGCCGAATGGACCTGGAAAAACGGCATCGCCGCGGTGCCGGACGGACCGGAATCGCCGAGCCTGCGCCTGAACGCCGGACCGGGCAAAGTGGAAATCGAGTGGTACTATGGCAACTATGGCACCCACTCCACCGTGCCGCCGTTGCCCGATAACGACACCGGTGTCCAGGATTTCTCCGGCTATCGCCTCTATCGTGCTGAAGAGGCCTATACCAACAACTATACCAAGATCTGGGAATGCGGCGGCAACACCGGTGTGCCCGTGAGCAACACCTATACCGACCGCAACGTCAAACGCGGCGTAAGCTATTATTACTATGTTACGGCGTTTGACGACGGCTCGCAGAACACCAGTGCTCTTTCCAGAGGCAAGTCGGTGGAATCCAGCTCGTACAGCAACCGCAATTACCAGTTCGGCGCCGTCCCCTTTGAAGGCGCGCACAGCGACATGGATTCGATCTATGTCGTGCCCAACCCCTTTCACGTGCAGGGCCTCGAGTACGGCGGCACGGTGATCGAGGACTGGAACATCGAATCGGATATCGGTGCTCGCATCGAAGACCGCCTCTCCTTTGTCGGGCTGCCGGCCAAAGCGATCATCCATATCTTTACCAGTTCGGGAGATCTGGTGGCCAAGCTGGAACATCCCAATCCCTACAACCTTCGCTCCGTGCCGGAATCATCGGATGAGATGTGGTTTCAAATCACCGATTCCTGGCAATCGCTAAAGAGCGGCGTCTACTTTTACACCGTAGAGGGATGGAATCTGGAAGGCAAACATCTGGGATTTGCCAAAGGAAAATTTGTCGTGATCCGCTGACGCAGGCGATGACAAGCGCCCGGCGCATCCGCGATGCAATGATGTGCACCAGCGGTAACCATGGTCCCTGAAAACGCAGAAACGGAATGTTAAAGAACCGCAGATACGAGCGACGCCATCCCCTGAGCGGGGCGACCTTGCGGTCCAGTCACAACGTTAACCGTAAAGAGGATTAACGATGAAAAAATACAGTACGTGCTTTCTGATCCTGTTGCTGATGATCGGGTCAGTTTCAGCCATGAAAAACAAAGTGGCCCAGAGCGGTATGACCTATCTGGCCATCAGCATGAGCAGCCGCGAAACAGCCATGGGCGATGCCGGCACGGCCATCACCAAAGGCATCAACGGACTCTGGCACAATCCGGCGGTGCTGGCGGATATCAAGCGCTTTTCCATTGCGCTGAACCAGGTCGATTGGCTGATCGATACCAAACTCTATGGAACCGCGTTTGCCGCCTCGTTGGGCAAATGGGGCGCCATCGGCGTGGATATCACCTACATGGATTACGGCGAAATCATCGGCACCCGTGTCGTCGATAAATCGGTCGATTATCGCGGCTTTGTCCTCACCGGCGATATCGGCGTGGAGGATTACGCCGTCGGACTCGCCTATGCCCGCCGCATCAACGACAAGTTCAGCCTCGGCGTTAAAGTCAAACGGCTGCATGAACGATTGGGCCGGGCCTCCTATGTCGTCAGCGAATACGAAGATCCGACGACCGGCGAAAAAATCCGCACCCGCAAGGAAAAAGAGTGGAAGCTGAATGACTGGGGCCTGGACATCGGCACCACCTACGACGTCGGCTGGAAAGGCCTGACCTTCGCCATGGCGATGCAGAATTTTTCACGGGATATGAAATACTGGAACGAAGAATTTCAAACCCCGATGCTGCTGCGCATGGGCATGGCTATGGACGTCACCAACCTGTTTATGGACCCCTCAAAATCGATGGGCCTTCTCATTTCCGTGGACGCCCTGCACCCCAACGATCACACCGAACGGATGCATGTCGGCGCCGAGCTCAGTTATCTGCAGAACTATTGCCTGCGCGCCGGCTATAAATTCAACCACGAGGTGGAATCCTTGACTGCCGGTTTTGGCGCCCAGTTCAATCTCTCCGGCTTGCAGGGCTCCATCGATTATGCCTATGGCACTGCCGACTATTTTGAAGATGTCCACCGTTTTTCCATCATTTTTTCTTTTTAATCACTTAACAGGAGGAACCTAACATGCAAGGGAAACAACGGTTACTATTTGTTATCATCCTGATGATCCCTCTTTTGGCCTTGGGCCAGGGGCAGCTGTTGTGGCAGGATACCTTTAGCGATGAAGACGCCAAGCTGCAAAAAGATGTGGCCTGGCAGTATTACAGCTCCAGCGACGGTTTGGTCGGATCCATCGTCGAACAGCGCGACGGCGCTATGTTTCTGCAGACCGGCAGCTATTCCGGCATGCTCGCGGCTGTTCTGGCGGAAACCAACGGAGTGCCTGAAATCAAATACACCGATACCGGCAAGCTAACGGACTCGACCAAAACCGCCATCAAAAAAGATTATTACAGCTATCCCAATCAATCCATCGTCTTTCAGATCAATTTCAAAAAGATCACCGGCTCGTTCTTTGTTCTCTCCACCCGCATGACCTTCGACAGCGACAGCCTGGATTCCGATCCCACCGAAGCGCCGGGTTATGCCCTCTTTGTCAGCCCGCTGCAGGGCATGCTCATGCTCGGCAAATATCAGGGCGATCTCGCCATTCTTAATCCGACCGGCTGGACCCCGCTGGCGCAAGGCGCCTATTCGTTCGCCCTGGATGTCAACTATTGGGTCCGGGTGTACCTGAACGAGGGCGACATGAAGGCCAAGCTGTGGGAAGGTGAAATAACCGACGAACCGACAGAGTGGCTGATGGAAGGCTCGGATCCGGATCCGCGCGTGGAAGGTACCTTTACCCTGTTCGGTCTGCTCAATCCATCCAACGCTAATGCCAAGGATCAGGTCATCATCGACAACGTCAGCGTCTATAAAGAGGGTGATCATCTCTGGCAGGACACGTTCAGCGACAACGACATAGCTGCGCGCGAAAACGTAGGCTGGTTTTATTACGACGAGCGTGACAATGTCACCGGCACTATCGTAGAACAGCGCGATGGCGGTCTGTTCATGCAGACCGGCAGCTATGGCGGCATGATCGGCGTGGTGCTGGCGGAAACCAACGGCGTCCCGGCTATTGTTGTGGATGCAGAACGCGATCCCAGCGAGGCTACCAGAGCGGCGATAAAAAAGAACGATTACAGCAATCCCAATCAGGTGATCACCTTCCAGGTGAATTTCAAAAAGCTCACCAGTTCCTTCTTTCTCTGCAGCACCCGCATGACCTTTGACAGCGACAGCCTGGATTCCGATCCCACCGAATCGCCCGGCTATGCCCTGTTCATCAGCCCGTTGCAGGGCCAGCTGCTGATCGGCAAATATGCCGGCGATTTGGCCATTCTCAATCCCCCGGGCTATACGGCGTTCGCGCAAGGCGCTTATTCCTTTGCCATCGACGTGCCCTACTGGGTAAAATTTTATCTTAACGGCGGCGATCTCAAAGCCAAAGTGTGGGAAGGCGAACTGGCCGATGAGCCGGCGGAATGGCTGATGCAAGGCGTCGATCCGAAACCGCGCGTTGAAGGCACCTTCACCCTGTTCGGTCTGATGAGCCCGACCAACGCCAATGCCAAAGACCAGATGGTGCTCGACAACATCATGGTGACTAAACCCGAAAGCGGCGATACCAAGGTGGAACGACTGGCCTCCTCTTCGCTGCCGTCTCAGTTCGTGCTCCACCCCAATTTCCCCAATCCGTTCAACGCCGGCACCCAGATCCGCTACGACCTGGCCAAAGACGATCAGGTACAGTTGACGGTTTACAACGCCATCGGCCAGCGCGTGGCCGAACTGCTCAACGCCCGCCAGCAGGCCGGCTCCTACCGGGTGGTCTGGAACGGGCAAAGTGCGGACGGCCAGGTTCTGCCCAGCGGTCTCTATCTGTGCCGATTGAAAACAGCCGACCGTTCCCAAACGATCAAACTGATCATGAACAAATAGTCCTCTGCATTTTCTAAGCAGGCGTTTCACATCATGTCGGACACCGGTCGGTGTCCGACATTTTTTTCGCAACTGTTTTGGTGAGGTAATAATGACCAGGTTATCACGACGTCAATTCATGCAAGGAACGGCCGCCGGCATGGCCGGCCTGATGGTGCACCGCAGCTTCGCCGCCGATCAGCAGGTGCTCAAGGTCAAGCCGGTGACGCTGGGCAAAACGGGATTGCACGTATCCAAACTGGCCTTCGGCACCGGCACCCGTGGCTGGAAGCTGGTTTCCGATCAAACCCGCATCGGCACCGACGCGTTTGTCGAGCTGGCCGCTCAACTCTACGATCGCGGCATCACCTTTCTCGACTGCGCCGACATCTATGGCTCGCACATCTTTGTTCGCGAGCTGCTGAAAAAAATACCGCGCGATAAAGTGGTGATCATGAGCAAGATCTGGACCCAGGCCAATGAATGGTTGACACCGGCGCCGGTACCGCAAACGCTGGATCGATTCAGAAAAGAACTGGGCACCGATTACATCGATATCGTGCTCCTGCACTGTATGACCTCCGGCGACTGGCCGGCGCGGTTGCAGCAGCAGCGGGACGACCTGACTGCGGCCGTCGACAAAGGCATGGTCAAAGCCGTCGGCGTCTCCTGCCACAACCTCGACGCGCTCAAAACGGCCAGCCAGGATCCCTGGGTGCAGGTGATTCTCGGCCGCATCAACAACAAGGGCGCCAATATGGACGATACCCCGGAAAAAGTTATGCCTGTGCTTAAACAGGCCCACGAAAACGGCAAGGGCGTACTCGGGATGAAAATTTACGGCTGCGGTTTGATCACCAAAGCGGAAGAACGGGAAGCGTCCCTGAAGTGGGTGGTCGAGAGCGGCCATGTGGACAGCATGACCATAGGCGTCACCAGCCTGAGCCAGGCGGAAGA
>CAZISM010000009.1:46148-57920 GCA_964541895.1 uncultured Cytophagia bacterium | reverse complement strand
GCCGGCGTGAGATGGCGCCATTGGCCGGCGGGCAGGTCGGCGAGAGCGACTGAACCGATGTGTGTGCGCAGCAAACGAAGCACGCGGTAATCCACCGCTCTTAACATGCGACGGACCTGACGATTTTTGCCTTCATGAATGATCATTTCAATCCAGTGCGCTCCCTCCTCCCCCGGCAACGCTTTCACCTGCGCTGGTCTGGTAATGTACCCACCCAGGTCGATGCCGTTCTCCAATCGCCTTCGATCCTTGTCCCGTAATCGCTTGTCGATCTGAACACGATAGGTTTTGGCGACGTGGCTGTCCGGATGGGACAGCGATTCGCCGAACGGACCGTCGTTGGTGAGGATGAGCAGTCCTTCGCTGTCCATATCCAGGCGGCCGACCGGGAAAACCCAGGTCGCGAACGGAGGCAACAGATCATAGACCGTCGGCCGCTTCTGCAAATCCACCCGCGCCGTGAGATAGCCGACGGGTTTGTGAAAGAGGATATACAGCTTTTGCGAGAGGCGGTCCAACGGCTGATCGTCGAGCGCAATGACGTCATGCTCCAGGTCCACCCAGGCATAGACAAACTTTTCCACTTTGCCGTTGACGCGGACGCGGCCCTGCAGGATCCATTCGCGGGCCTGGGTGCGCGAGGCAATGCCCTTTTTGGTGAACGCCCGCATCAGATTGACGCGCGTGCCCGGAGCGGCATCTGCGTGATGCGGTCGTTTAGGTAAGGTTGAATCGGCGTTTTCGCTCATGAATAAAAATTCTTCTCTTATGAATGAAAGTGGTCTACCGGAGCAACAGCAGTTGGGTTCGCTCCTGCCGGTCGCCGGCGGACAGCAGGACCCAGTATACCCCGCTGGGCAAAGGGGTTCCATCTGCAGCTCTGGCGTCCCACCACAGTTGATGTGATCCGGCAGCGACCTCCCTGTCCAGCAAGGTGGCGCAACACTGTCCGATCTCGTTATAGACGCGCAATCGACAGAACTGCTGTGAAGGCAGTTCAAAGGACAGCGTAGTGCGTTGATTGAACGGATTCGGGAACGCCGGATGCAGAACAAATTGGCTCGGCTGTTGGGCGGCAACGTCAGCTTCGGCCAACAGGCGCATACGGCCGTCCAGATCCTGCTGCAGCAGCTGGTAACGAATCGTATGTCCGCCCTGCGGCGTATCGACCGCCCCATAATCGTGCGGTTCAGTGCTGGTGCCGTGACCGGCTACGACGGCTATGGTGACAAATGCGGTGCTATCCACGCTGCGCCGTACATAAAAACAGAGATTGTTCTGCTCCGTGGCCGTGGCCCAGACCAGCTTTACCTGGCCGCCGGGCAGCCGCAGCAGCTGAAAAAGAGCCAGCTCCACCGGCGTCGATTTCCCTTGAGCCAGCATGGAGCTGTTGCCGGCACTGTCCCGCACCGTCGCCGTGACCCAACTCTCTCCCATCATACCCTGCCATGTAAAATTGCCGGCTGTATCTGCATCTACTTGCGCGAGGAACTGATCTGTCTCTCCCGGAGGCCCGCTGAACAGTTCCACAATGCCGTTAGCGATGGTTCGGCCGCTAACCAGAGTAGGACTGGCGCTGACAATTTCAGGCGCCGGTATGTTGCTGTTGGCCTCATCCTGCAAAAAGATAGCTGCTTCCTCCATGCCGGCAATGCGGTTTGCGGTGATGGTATTGCATACCGTGCTGTCGTGCCGAATCCAGACGCCGTAGCGATTTCCGCTGATGGTGTTGTTCGGGCCGACGGTGTTGTGATGAGCGCCTTTGGACATGTAGACACCGCTGTTGTGTGTGCTCACCACAGTGCCGTCGGCATTGCGACCGAGATAATTACTGAAAATCTGATTATAGCTGGACTCTGGATCGTCGATGCGCACCGCAGCCCAGGGATCGTTGGCCGAATCCTCCCCGTCCGCCAGAATCACATTGTCGGGCCCCACTTCATTGTACTGCGGATAGCCTTTGTCCGGTCGGCCGAAAAAATAGATGCCGTTATGTGAATTGGGCAGAGCCCTGCTGCCGTCGGCGTTCAAGCCGATGAGATTGCGGCACACGGTGTTATGATGACCGCCCCAGCGCATTTGTATGCCGGACGAAAAATTGCCAGAGATCACGTTGCCTTCGATGATGTTATAAGCCGGTCCCCTGCCGGTGGATATATTGGCAATCCAGAGGCCGGCTTCACCGTTTGCCATGGCGGTTTCGCCGTCCGCGGCTACGCCGATATAGTTGCCGATAATGCGATTGCTGTCACTGCCGGTCGCCTCCAGCCGCACACCCGCGCGCAGATTGGCGGCGATGACATTGCCACATCCTGATTCGAGTCCGCCGATCAGATTGCCGCGTGAACTGTTGGTGATGAACACCCCTTCCAGGGCATCGGGTCGATGTTCGGTCGGATACGCCTGCCAAACATTGGTCCAACCATTGCCGGCCGGATCGAGCCCGTTCTTTTTAACGCCGATATAATTGCCCTGGATAATATTATAATGGCTTTTGTCGAGATAGATCGCCCGACCGTACATCCCGGAAATCAAATTACGCTCATATGCTGCAGGACCGCCGATAACATTGTGATGGGCTTCCTGGTCCAGGCGGATACCTTCGCTCTTTACTATTTTATAGCTGAATCGACCCGTGGGATCCAGACCGAGATAGCAGCCCTGAATCACATTGTGATGGGCATCGGCGCCGATGATTCTGAAATGATAACCAGGAAACGCACCGATGGTCAAATCGGTAAACCTGTTGTAAGGTGAGCGGATGGTAAAGCCCGGAGTTTCGAACGGCGCATTTTGTCCGAACAGCCAAATTTCCGGGCCCTGAGCATTTTTATTTCCGCCGAATCGGGTCTGGCTGTTGCCATCGACAAATGTGCCGCCATCGAGAAATGCCGGCAACGCCGTGATGATGTTTATTCTCCAGGCGCCTTTGCCGGCATCGAATCCGGCATCGCTCTCCGGGATTGCGAACACGACCGTATCGGGTCCGGCGTGATCTTCGGCCGCCTGGATCGCCGCATGCAAAGAGCCCGGGCCGGTATCTGCCGTGGTGAGTACGGTAAAAGTGGACGCGACGGCACAGGTGCACCAGGCCAGGAACAGCAGCAAGCTTGTATAAAATCGTGTCATCACATACCTTTTTCTGTTAATATACCGGCAAGACGAACCTGCTGCATAAACGCCGGTATGCTGTTTCTCGTCGGCCTCTGGCAGATTGCAGCCGGGCCGCCTGAAGCAGGGAGAGATGTTATAATTTACATATCTGGCCCACTCTTGCAAGCAAAACTTTTGCTTTTTGGTGTTCTGTTTTGTTTGTTAAAGAGCGAAAAATTTCCTACTTTGGCGAATGCGAACATTGCTTACAACACCGCGACTGGTGGTCAGTGACGGCCGGGGTCACGTTTTTGACATTCCGGAACTGGAAACCGTGGTCATGAGCGGCAACCGCAGCCTGGTGGCCAAAGGCAGCGATTTTATCGCGCTGCCGCACGGCAGCACCCTGTTCGAATTGCCGCAGCGTCATCCGCTCGGATACGACCCGTCTCGCCGAAGGCTGGTCACACTGACGCAGTATGGCGGACAGCCGGTGTATGCGGTCGCCGCTTTTCTGGCACCGGCGTACACACAACTGTACCGCGCCGCCTACGTCTCCCAGCCGGATGCCGGACGGCTGCCCCTGTTCGCCTACACGGCGGTAGGCTGGTCCGGGCGCGGATTTTATGTTCCGGCTGTGCGCGTTGACCGGGATGTACGTCAGGATCCTGTCCAGTTTAACCAAGCCACCATCAAACGCCGGGCGACGGTGCTGTTAAAAAAATTTCCCGGTAATCGACTGGTCTCGCATCTGGTGGAAAATTGCGTGCGCCGTTACCACTGTCCGGCCGCTCAAAACTGGGCCATGGGCCGCTGGGAAGCGCCGATTCCCACCAGCCCGTCCTGTAACGCAAGCTGTGTCGGCTGCATTTCCAGACAAACGGACAGCGGCATTCCATCCACGCAGGATCGCCTCTCCTTTGTCCCCACCGTTGCTGAAATCGTTGAATACACCGTACCGCACCTGCAGAATGCTCCGCGAGCGGTGACAAGTTTCGGACAGGGTTGTGAAGGCGAACCCCTGCTGCAGGGAGAGTTGCTGATCGAAGCGGTAAAAGCCATTCGCCGGCGCACCGACCGGGGCATCATCAATCTGAACAGCAACGCCAGTCGACCTGACATCGTCGAACAGCTGTGCCGGGCCGGCCTGGACAGTTTGCGCGTCAGTCTCAACAGCGCCCAACCCGATCTTTACACGAAATATTTTTCACCGAGAGGGTACGGCATGGACGATGTTCTGGCTTCCATCGCCGTGGCCGCCAAACATAAAAAATGGATATCCCTCAACTATTTCATCTTTCCCGGCTTGACAGACCGGGCCGACGAACGGACCGCCCTGCTGGCGCTGGTGAAGCGTTATCGTATTCAGTACATACAGATGCGCAACCTGAACATCGATCCGGAATGGTATCTGGCCGCCATGGGGCTGGCAGGGCAAAACAGACGGACCTCCGGCATGGGCGAATGGATGGCCAGGGTGCGCCGCGCCGTCCCCTGGATCGGATTTGGCTATTTCAATCCACCGCGCGAAGTCATGGTGAAATTGGGACACTCCTGCAGCATTTAGCCGATCCTCCGGCTGAAACTTTTCCGGCCGAAAAGCATCTAATTGGTAATTCCAAACGGCTGACCCAGTCTTACCATATTGAGGATCGTCCCATGAAAAATCTGCTGTTATCGCTATTGCTGGCGATTGTGTTGCTCTCAACCGCGCCTATCCAGGCGGCAGACCCGACCTGGCTCAAATTCAACGAAGGTCTGGCCAAAGCCGGCAAAGAGAACAAGTTCGTGCTCGTGGATTTTTACACCAATTGGTGTCATTGGTGTAAAGTAATGGATGAAAAGACCTTTAGCGAAGCGCAAGTAAGCCAAAAGCTGCAGCAGCGTTTTGTTAAAGTACGCCTGAATGCCGAGGCGGCGAACGAGACCGTAACCTATCAGAATAAAAAATATACCAACCCGGAGTTCACCCAGGCATTTGGCGTTACCGGCTATCCTTCGCTGGCTTTTCTGGACGCCAAGGGTCAGATCATAACCCTGATTCCCGGCTATGTGCCGCCGGAAGAGTTTATCATCATTTTGAACTATATCGATCAGAAATGCTATGAAAAGCAGGTATCGTTTGAAGACTTTAAAAAAAGCGGTAATTGCAAAACGACCAAGTCCTGAACCCCCCCTCTCCTGGTTTGAAATCCATCCGTCTGCAGGTACAGGGTTCTGCTTTGTGCCTGCAGACGTTTTTTTATCCATTTTTGCTTCGGAGCGCCTATGTCATGGCTGAAACTGACGCTCATCCTGGGACTCTTTTTCGTTGTCGTGCTGTTATTTCCATTTCCATCCCGTATCATCGACGCGGTCACCCAGCTGCCGGCAGAAGGGTATGCCGTAAAGGTCTCCACCTGGCGGGTCCTGTTTGAACCGCTTGCCGGACCGTTGATCTTTCTCATGCGCTCCCCGGCACCCCTTAAATTGTACCTGGCTGCGTTTTTATGGATCATCGGCGGCCTGCTGCTGGCGTCGCTGTGGCGAAAGGGCTTCAAAGCAGTCACACTCCTGGCATGGCTG
This sequence comes from uncultured Cytophagia bacterium, assembly GCA_964541895.1. Taxonomy (GTDB): domain Bacteria; phylum Zhuqueibacterota; class Zhuqueibacteria; order Residuimicrobiales; family Residuimicrobiaceae; genus CAZISM01. Next base: position 52,262 of record CAZISM010000009.1, on the reverse strand, counting down.
AAAAAAGTGCCGCTCTACATCTCGCTGCTGATCAGCCTGCTGCTGGTGGTCATTTTTGCGCCGCTGCCCGGCGATGTAATCGTGAATCATCATGAGAACACGGTGCTGGTCAATGTGCACAGCCACAGCTATTACAGCCACGACGGCCTGATCTCGCCACAAGGATTGATCGCATGGCACAAATACCAGCAGTTTGATGCCTTTTTTCTCACAGAGCACAACCATCACAACAAGACGCTGGAACTGGTGCAGAAACAACGCAGCCGGGAGATTGCGGACCAACCCGTGGTATTGCCCGGCCAGGAATACTCCGGCAGCAACCACATCCTCCTGCTCGGTTTGAAGCGCGTCTTTAACACCAAAAATTTTCCTGACAAAACCGCCATCGATTCGGCCCATGCGCAAAACGGCGTTGCCATCGTCGCCCATTGGTTTACACCGGCGCGGAATACCAAACCCCTGGCCTATTATCTCGACGCCGGCGCCGACGGCTGCGAAATCGTCAACCAGGCCGACGGGGCTTTTTATCCTGAACCGCTGTCGTCACAGGTCATTCAGAGCTGCCGCGAACGCGGCCTGACCATGGTATCGGCCTGTGATTATCACGGCTATGGCAATATCTGCCAATCCTGGACCGCTTTCCATATCCCGGGATGGCGGCAGATGGCCCAGGCGCAAAAACAGGAAGCGGTTCTTGATGTCCTGCGCAACCGCCAACAGGACAACATTCAGGTGCTGGTGTTGCGCGACCGGCCGCAGAACTCGTTTCCCACCTGGCTGCGGCCCTGGACCACGCTCTGGTACTATTTTAGAAACCTGTCCATGCCGCAAATTTTTTCTTGGATTTTTTGGATATTTCTTTTGTTTTTTACCAAAAATTATTATATCTTTATTGCGACCACTGTCACATTCTTGGGACATATCTTTATGATATGTACGGGAATTTATATGCTTTATATGGTCCCTCGCCTGCAGGGGTATAACGAAATCTTTCTCGAGTATGGCATTTGGTTTCTGGGACTTGGCATCATCTTTCTTCTTTATGGCATCCTGGCGTATATAAAAAGTCAAAAAAGTTTTTCGCAAAATCGCCAAATTGGTGGTAGTAACATGCATATCAGTGGCTAGACATCCATTCTAAAGGTGAGAGGGTTCGCATGGAACTTACTGAAATCAGCATCAGACTCAGGAACGAGAACAAACTCAAAGCCTTCGTCAACGTCACCTTTGATAATGTCTTTGCAGTCAAGGGGCTCAAAATCATTCAGAGCAAAAAAGGCTTGCTGCTCTGTATGCCGAGCCGCAAGTCGGAGGACGGGACGCAGAGGGATATCGCTCACCCCATTACAAAAGATTTTCGAACCAAAATGGAAGAAGAGATCTTGGCGGAATACAGGCATGTGGAGGAGCGGGCAGAACGTGGAGAGTACGTTTACGATCCGTCAGAAAAAGAGGAATGGGCCTATGTGGATGACGAGCTTTGATCATCTCATTCGATCCCATGCTCCCTTCCGGCAGCGTCTCCAGTGCTGACGGCTGACACGCAAAGAGGAGAAGGTTTGAAAAAAGGTTTATCCGGTTGGGTAAACCTTTTTTTTTTATTTGATGCAAACCATTTTTCATTTCCCGAGTCTAATAAACAGCTATGGAAGAAACCGAAATTCAACTGGTAAAAAGGGCCCAGGCCGGTGAGTCTGCGGCCTTTACGCAACTGGTTCATCGTTATGACCGCCAGGTGCTGGCAGCGGCACAGGGCATTCTGAACGACCTGCCGGACAGCCAGGACGTCTATCAGGAAACCTTTATCCGCGCCTACAGGCATCTGCCGTCCTTTCGCTTCGAGTGCCGGTTCAGCACCTGGCTGCTGCGCATTGCCATCAACGTGGCCCGCTCACGTTTACGACAGCGGCGTTTACGCCGGTTCGTCTCTCTGGAAGATCAGGTTCTGAGCCAGGTCCGCAGCGATCCTGAAGCGCCGGCAGACCTGGACTATCTGCGCCGACAGGTGGCGCAGCTGCCGGCTAAACTGCGAATCGTGGTCACGCTAAAGTACTTCCAGGGCTATAAAATCAGGGAAATTGCCGAGATCATGCAATGCCGCGAAGGCACGGTGAAAAATTATCTCTTTAGAGCTGTGGAAAAATTAAAGAAAACATGGTGGTGAACCTAAATGAATAACACCTGGAATTGCAGGACGATAGCGGCCCTGCTGCCGCTGTACGCTGCTGACGAAACCTCTGCAGAGGAGACCCGCTCGATCCAGGCCCACCTGGAGGGGTGCCCCGAGTGCCGGCAAAAGCTGGCCGAGCTGGAAAAGCTGGCCAAAGCGCTGCAACAGGCGGCGCCGCCTCAGGGTCAGGATGACATGCTCTGCGCCTTGCGCAGCCGTCTTGTCCTGCAGCTGCAGCGCGAGGCACGGTCCCGGCGACAGCCACAGCTTCGCCTCAGACCCAGCCTGCAATGGGCTTTGGCGTTGGTGCTGCTGGTTGTCGGGTTCGGCGCCGGCCGCTTCACCGGCCAGAGGCCGCCGGCCGACAGTGCCGTGCTGCAGCAGCTGCTGACCGCCAACCAGACGGTGAACACAGCCCAGGGCGCCATTGATCCCTATATCAATGCGGTCGAAAAGGTAAAATATGATCCTGCCACCGGGCTGGTGGAGATCCAGTACAACACCATCAACAATGTCTCCTATCGCGCAGCGACCGATAATCCCGTCATCCGGCAGATGCTGCGCCAGGCTGTGGCGGAAGAGCAAAATCCGTCAGCCCGGTTGAACGCCGTCCGCACCATGCAAGCCATCGCCATCAAGGAACAGGGGCTGGACACGGATTTGCTGACCGCCATAGAATACCTGCTGCAAAAGGAACAGAATCAGGGGGTGCGATTGATGGCGCTCAAGGTACTCAAATCCGTGCCCATGAACGAAGCCATAAAACATATGCTGTTGCGGGTGTTGCTGTACGATCAAAACATGGCCCTGCGCATTCAGGCCTTTGAAACACTGACCGGCCGAGCAGCGCCGGACGCAGAGCTCGAAAAGGTGCTGCACGCCGCCAAATCCGACACCAGCACCTACATTCGTTACAAAGCAGAAGAGATGTTGAAACAGCTTCATACTGAAAAAAGTGAAAAAACAGGCGGTCGAACTCTGGATCGTGAGGGTTGATATGAAATACGTACTTTTGATTTTTTTGACTGTGTCGGCGCTTTTCGGCCAGACTATAACCGGTAACAGTGGCGATTACAAGGCGGTGATCGAAAAAAAGTTTGACATGGCACCCGGCGGCATGCTCACGGTCAACATCACCCAGGGCGATGTCTCCATCAAGGGCGGCAAGCACTCCTTTATAGCCGTGCGGCAGACCCTGCATGCGGATGTCCGCACCCGCGAAGAGATGCAGCGCCTCGTCGAACAAGCCCAGGAGGGCTACAGCCGACTGAACAATGCGCTCAAGATCACCAGCCCGGAGCTCCATCAGGGCGCCGAGAGCGATTACGAAATCACCCTGCCGAACAAATTCAACGTCAAAGTCAGGTCAGCAGGCGGCAATCTGGAGGTTGCCAATCTGGACGGTGAAATAGAGCTGAACACCGCCGGCGGCGACATCAGCCTGGCCACGCTCTCCGGAATCATAGAAGTGCGCACCTCCGGCGGCGATCTGACCTTCTCCTCCATTTCCGGGACGCTCAACGCCAGCACCTCCGGGGGCGACGTCGAGCTCAAGGATATCTACAGCCGCACCGACATCCGCACCGACGGCGGCAATATTGAACTGAAACGCTCGACCAACAGGGTCCAGCTCAGCACCTCAGGCGGCGATATCGAATTAAAAGATATCTCCGGCTTGTTGCAGGCATCGACCATGGGCGGTTCCATCGAATTAAAGAGAGCCGAGGGCGAAGGAATCAGCCTTAAAACCATGGGGGGCGATATCGAAATGCGACAGGTGCACGCCCGCGTGGATGCTTCCACCTCAGGTGGCGATGTAGAGGCTGACGTGATTACAGCCCCGCTCGTCGTCCGCACCATGGGCGGCGCCATTGCAGTGGACAGCTTGCAGGCAGGGATTGTCGCAGACAATACCGGCGGCGATATCGACATCGTCATGACCCTGAAGGATTTCAAACAGAAACACGAGGTCCGGGCCCGCACCACCGGCGGCGATATCACCCTCACCATTCCGGCGGGTCTGCCGGCCACCATCAGCGCCGAAGTCATGCTGCCGAACCGGGCTTCCGGCCGCAACGACATTTACAGCGATTTCCCGCTGACAAAAACACCGCCGTCTGAAACCGGCGACAGAATATTACGTAGTAAAGGAGAGATCAACGGCGGCGGCGATCTGATCGATCTGCGCACGAACGGCGGCAGCATTTACCTTAAAAAGAGCAAATAATATAAAAGAGGAGCGCGTCATGAAGACAAAAATCTGGTTGACTGCGGTGGCAGTGCTGGCAGGGCTGACAGGCACAGCTCTGGCTGATATCGAAGATACGGTTGAAAAAAACTATAAAGTCGGTGACAATGGCAATCTCACCGTGGCAGCCGACATGGGCAGCATCGAAGTGACCGCCGCCGGCCAGGGCGATCTTAAGGTGACGGTGTATCGCAAGATGGATGCCTCTACGCGCAAGGAAGCTGATCGTATTCTTGAAGATCTGGAGCTGGAATTCACCCAGTCCGGCAACGATGTCAGCGTCACCGCCCGCTATCATCGTGACAGTAAACTGTTCAACTGGGATCGGTCACGCCTGCGCCTGCGCTTTGTCATCAGCGTGCCGAAAAAGTACAACGTCGATCTCAATACCAGCGGCGGCAGCATCTCCGTTTCCGATCTGACCGGCAAAGCGTTCAGCAAAACCTCCGGCGGCAGCCTCACCTTTGGCCGCATTGAGGGCCCGGTGAACGGCAAAACCTCCGGCGGCAGTATTTCGCTGCAGGGCTGCACCGGCAACGCCGACGTACGAACATCCGGCGGCAGCATCCGTATCGGCGAAGTCGATGGCCAGGTGCAGGCCATGACCTCCGGTGGATCCATCAATATAGAAAAAGCCAAGGGCAGTGTTGTGGCAGAGACCTCCGGCGGCGGCATTCATGTCGATGAAGTCATGGGCGATATTGACGCCTCCACCTCCGGCGGCAGCGTATCAGCCACCATCAGCAAACAGCCGGCCGGGCCGTGTCGATTGAAAACTTCGGGAGGCACCATCACCGTCGAGCTGGCTGCGGATATCAAAGTGGATGTGGATGCCGCCACCAGCGGCGGCCGGGTGACTACGCAATTTCCGGTCACGGTCGAAGGCGAGTTGAGCAAGACCCGACTCAACGCCACCATCAATGGCGGCGGCCCGGAACTGCTACTGCGCACCTCCGGCGGCAGCATCAACATCAACAAGCTGTCGACGCATTCGAAATAACCGCTGCACCTATTTTCTCTCTGCTCATCCCCATTATGGAACGCCCGGGAAATTATTTCCCGGGCGATCAAGCTCCGCCTCCTCTGTCATTGCGAGCGCAGGCACGGTTGTCGTCAAAGAACCTGCTCTCGAATGCAGCGAAGCAATCTCTGGGAGCAGCCCCCATATCTTCAAGTTATTTCAGCCATTGCCTTATTCGTTCCCGTCCCGGCACGCCCAAGGTCACCCCGAATACTAGCGTAAAACCACCATCTTTTTTATATCAGAAAATGCGCCGGCCCGCACCCGGTAAAAATAGGTGCCGCTGGCCAGGTCTCTGGCTTGAAATTCAAATCGATAGCGTCCGGCCGCTAGCACCCCTTCATGGATCACAGCCACTCGTCGGCCCAGAATATCCATCACTTCCAGCAGGATATGTTCCGATTGCGGTATTTCCAGCGCAATAGAGGTTGTTGGATTGAACGGATTGGGATAGTTCTGCCCCAGATCGAACCGTAAAGGCGTTGCCGTCTGCGTTTCCACAGAAACCGTAATCTGAAAATCCGCCAGCGAGCGCGGCCAGATTTCATAATCCCGGTTGGCCGGATTCGATTCCGTGTGTTGGGCCGCAATGCCGGATAGGTTGAAAAATCCCCCCGGCACCGGCATGCCGTCCATGTCCAGATCCTGGTCGATTCGCACCATCACCGTATCCGG
>CAZISM010000009.1:28520-46048 GCA_964541895.1 uncultured Cytophagia bacterium | reverse complement strand
AACAGGTCATCGCCCGGCTCCAGTTGAAAGTTGTGATTCGCTCTGAGCAGAATGCCGGCCGCCCCATCCTGGAGAAAATGCACCGAACCGAACGCGGGATTCAGGTTGGGTGTAGTCACCACACCACGCAGCGAAATAAATCGTGACAGCAGATCCGGAACAAAATTCCCATCCGCATCCGCTCTCGCCTGGGCGATCGGCACATACAGCGGCTGCTGATGGCGGCACAAAACCAGGCTGGTCTCGGTGGAATCATAGACCGCGCTTACCGCATACGCGTAGCTGGAATCAGCAGGGGCGGACTCGTCGACATAGGTGCGCGCACTGTCGCTCACAACAGCCAGCTTGTCTCTCTGTAATGGATTGAGCGCTTGGACGCGGTAAATGGCAAAGCCGGCCAACGCCATCGGCTGTGCCGGTGCCGTCGATTCAACCCGATGGGCCGCTGGTATCAACCCTCTGGTTTCGCCGGGAATGGCTGGCGAGAGTGCGCCCGCTGCTAAAGGCCGCAGCTTCAGCAACGGCCGGCCGGCGGCCACCCGCTCACTGACCGGATTGATCCAGAGATCGAGCAGAAAATTTCCCATGCCGGCGTTTTTGCTGCGACAGTCGACAGCCGACAGAAACGGATCGTTGATATCTTCGATGATGAAATTGGTGCCGAACTCAACCGGAATGGTGTCGTCGGTGGACAAAGCCGGATGCGCATCTTCCTCACTGCCGCTCAACGGCTCGATGAAAATACCCGCCTGCTGCACCCAGGGCAAACCGCCCAGATCGACAGCCATTTCCCACTTGGGCGTATCATAGGAATCGTGCGTGGTCATGCCGTCGAAGGCGGCCAATTCTATCGAATTCAACCAGTCATAAATATGCACCCGGTAACGGTATGGACCGTGCAGCACTTGCCAGGCGTAGTGATTAAAATCGATCTGCTCAAGGGTGGCATGGGGATAGGAACTCAAATCAAACACGGCGCCATAGGCTCGACCAAATTTTTGAAACCAGCCGCTGGACGGTTTTTTATTATGGTACGATACATTCTCCTGTGGTCGTTGAATATCCCACGCCACAACGGCCGCTTGGCCTTGCGGATAGGAAGAGACGCTCATGGGGAGATAGCGGCGCTCCTGCAACAGAAATTCGGCCGTTACCAGGCTGCCGGGAGCGACAAACACTGTTTTTGTGAGACTGAAATAATTATACGCAGACACCTGTACTGTTACGAGGCCGGCAGGGAGGTCGGTAAAAGCAAATGTGCCGCTGTCGTCGGTCGTAGTGATAAACTCGGTGGAGAGAATGGTCACTTCAGCGTTCATCAGCGGCTTTTGCGTCACTGCGTCTTTAACACGGCCGATTAAAAGCCCGCCGGCCATTTGCGGACGAGGCATAACCTGCGTCATCTGGTAAGCGGCCAGCCCGTTGTTGGTCGTCATCTCCAGCAAGAGGTGGCTCACCGGAATATAAACAAGCTGCGCCGTGCCGTTCGCATTCGTTTGGCTGGAGTACATCGGCGTAGGCGCAGGCAGAACATACAATGAATCACAAAGACCTTCGCCGGATGCGCCCAGCAGCTCGAGAACTCTGCTGACGGGAGTGAATCCGTGACCAGCGGCAAGAAAGGTGCGGGCGCCCCCTGATTCATCAGGAACCTGAAAGCAGTGTAGAGTGGTGCCGGTCGGCAGAGCCGGAGCAAAGGTGTGAACAAGCTCACCGCTGCTGCGTATATAACGGGTGGGTTTGCCGGGTCCCTTGATGAACAAGTATGGCCCGCCCGGGGCGGGTGCGATACTGGAGCCGGCCGCGCCGGGCTCAGCCAGCACCAGATCGCCGGCGCGACGATACAGCTGACCATCCTGGCTGCGCAACGTGAACAGTTTTGGATTATCGATACCCGAGACATAGATCACCTTGCCGGACTCGGTTTCAGCGACCGCCAAAGCGTCACCACTTCGCCCCGAAAGCATGCCGGTAAAGACCAGCTCCGGCAGCGACTGTTCATCCGCATAGCGGTACAGTTTAAAGGAGGACCCCTCGGGCGCCAGAGTCGCCAGGAACAATTGGCCGTCAGCAGCCGCCGAGATATTGCTATAGTGATCGGTGCCTGGTGTGTTTAATGTGCCGAGCAAACGACCCCGGTCCGGGTCAAGAATATAAATTTTTGCGCTATCGTTTTTATTCAAGGCCAGGACATGGTGAGTAACCGGATTATAGGTCATGGAACAAAGACCGTCCTCCTGGCCGAACCACGCTGCTGAATCTGCAGGGATACGCCAGGCCAGGGGCCATAGTTCAAATGCCTCTGCCTGCAGGGTAATCGAGAGGTCGCCGGCATTGGAGGCGATGAGCAGCCGGTCATTAACCTGCATGGTTTCGTCGGGGCTGAAACGGACCTGCACGGTCAACAGAGAATCCTGTGCCAGTCTGATGACGCTGTCGGGGGACACATCAAAATAGCCTGATTCGGATGCAATAGAGGTGATGATGAGCGTATCCGCACCTTGATTAACGATGTCAAAACTCTCACTTTTTGTCGAGCGTAAGGCTACTCGCCCGAACTCTAGCGCGGTGGTGGAGAGCATGGGCACCGGTTCCAGGGTCATTACCTTTACCGGACCTTTATCGGCCGGGTAAGGAAGAGCAGGGGCAAACCACAACAGCACAGCAACAAGCGCAAGACAGGCGGTATTTCGTTTTCTCATGACAGCACTCCGTGTTCGAATAAAACCAGGTTTTACGCTCTTTAAATACAATAATATGCTGTCGTTGCGTAAAATTTCGTCAAAGGAAAGAGGCGTTTTCTACACGGCTGGCCAGGGAGGCAAAAGATATGCAATATTATACGGATTTCAGCCGACCCCTGTCATTGCGAGCGCAGGCACGGCTGTTGTGAAAGAACCTGCTCTCGCATGCAGCGAAGCAATTTCGCAGGGCAGCCACCAAATCCTCTTTTTTCCCCGGCCGGCGCACTATTTTTTGGCAGACAAAGTCAATCCCGCCGCAGCGTCCAACTCGACCAGCCATTGTCCGTTGTCCTGCCGAACCGAGGTAACCGCCGGCGGCCAGAGGCTGCGATCGCTCTGACCATTGACCGACAGCGTGGCAAATTCCTGCGCCTTCACCGGCAACACCACCTGCGCTTTGATCCCAGGCGGTAATGACACGGTGAGGTCGAATGCGCTCGCCCGCTTTTGCCAGGCGACCTCCACCTCACCCTGCGGTGTTGGCATGCTGCCTTTGGCCCAGGTCAAATCCACCGGCTGCGGTGCGATCAGAGTTCGGCTGTATCCCGGTTGCAGAGGCGACACGCCCAATTGATACCGGCTGAGAAAATAGGTCGGCGCCGCGGACCAGGCGTGGCAATGGCTGCGCGTCGGTATGTCTTTTTCAAATCCGGGAAACGTTTCCCAGAAGGAAGTAGCGCCGGCATCGATCATGAATCCCCAGCGATCCCGGATCACCGCCAGGAGCTGATCGAAATGGGATGACTGCGCCAGCTCTTCCAGCAGATAGAACATGGCAAAGGGGCTGCCGAACTGAACCATGCCGGGCGGCGGCGTCGTTGTATAGCCGGCAATGCGGGCGGCCCGTTCCGCCGGCGCAACGTGGTACAGCAACGCCAGCGTATTGGTCTGTTGGCTGACCGTTTTGCTCGGCGTGCCGTCGCGATGAATGGAATCGATGTATCCGTTCAGCGCATCGGACCAGAGATGCGTATTGATGGCCCTGGTCAGATCGGTGCGAAAGGTTTGCCACTCCTGCACATCCTGCGGTTTCGCCAATGCTCCGGCCATGCTCTCTGCGCGCGCCAGCGCTTCCACCAGAAACAGATTGTTATGAGTCACCAGGTCCTGACCGGTGTCGGTGCCGGCCCAGTCGAACATATTCCAGGCCGAGATGCTCATGAGCCCGTACTGGTTTTGGCAATAACTTTTGCAGGCGCGCAGGGTCTGCGCGACACCGTCATACACCTCTGCCAGCGTGGCGCGATCGCCGCTGTACCACCAGTACTCGTGGGCCATTTGAATCCACAGCAGGCTCCAGGCGGTAAGAATATTCTGCCAGCCGCTGGGCACCTGTGATTCCGGCAACGGGCTTCGGTACAGCGATTGCGGCACGACCTTGACGCACCGTTCCACCAGCGGCCATTCGCCATAGGCCGCATGGCAGATCAGCGCTTCGTTTCTGCCGTCACCGACCCAATAGGTTTGCTCATAGGTCGGGCAGTCGGTGAAGGTATCTTCCATGCAGCACAACAGGGTGTGGCGGCCCACGGTCCAGATTTTATTCAGTTTCTCGTCAGAGCATTGAAAGCGGCCGCGCTCCACGGCCGGATAGGTGGACATGAGGGTGCGCAGGTAGCGGATTTTCAGAGGCGCGGTCAAGCCGCGCACGGTCATCGCGGTGTAGCGAAAACCGCGCCGCCAGTCGGTGACAAAATGCTGTCGACCTGCGCGGGCGATGTAGCGGAAGGAAGAGCGGTTGCCGTATGTTTCCTGGATGACGCCGTCATTGATCGCCTCAAAGCAGTGCACATCCAGCACCGCGCCGGCGGGTGCGTCGATTTCAAATTCGGTAAATCCCACCAGTTCCTGGCCGAAATCCAGTAGCACCTCCACATCGTGTGGTTGCGGCGGAATCACAGTCCAGTTGCCGTTGTCAGCCATCAGGCCGGAAGGATTTTCGATACGAGGTTGACCGGCAACGGTGTTTTGCGAATAGAGTCTGTTCCAGATATCATCCGCCGCTTCGGCATCGCCCTGTCCGCTAAAGTGGATCGGGCCCTTGTACTTGCCCAGGCCGGCCACGGTCAGCAGCTTTTTTACCTGCTCTTTGGCTTTTTTGATATCCTGGTCCAGCGGCCCGATGATGGCCCACTTGCCCTTGCCCTGCAACGGTGCCTGCAGGTGCAGCGGCTGTGCGGCATCCAGCGCCAATGTAAAATCGATAAAATGGTTCTGGCCGACGAGGTCAGCCACAAACAGGTTGTCACCCTGACGCAGTTGCACCTCGACGCTGTTTTTTCTCGGTTGCTTGACCACCTCGCCGTTCAAATACCAGTCGCCCACATAGAGCGACCACTGCCGCACCAGCGTCGCCTTTTGCGCGACCGGGCTTTTGATGATGGTGGCCACGGCGCCGCGATACTGGTTATGATTGGAAGTGAAATCGCCGGGCAGCAGCGCCCGTTTGACTTGCACCGTTTCCACCAGTGTGGCGGGCTGCACGAATCGGCTGCTCACCATTCGTACCGGATACACCGGCACGCGCGAGAGAAAGGGAATGGTGCGCGGCTGCATGCCGGTCCAGGGCGCGGTGCCTTCCGGACCGATCTCCTCTGCGGGTTGCCAATCCTGATCCGAAAAGGAGAGTTGCATCCAGTCCGCGGCAAAACGGCGGCTGTCATACTGCTCTTCAAAGGGCATCTGGCAGCTGATGCGCGGCGTCTGTATGGCATAGGCGGCAAAGGGGCTGACGCGGCACGTTTTGTCCGAGACCACATGCCGTTGTGTGCCGTCTTTCAGGTCGATGAGCAGGTCAAAAAAGAGGCCGCCCCGGCCGATGAGATAATGGAAGGTGCTCTCGCCATAGTGGTGGACGGTGGCAGCCAGTATATTGTCACCGCCCTGCAGCTGACCGGTCACCTCATATTCGTCGAACTGTTGATGTTGCGGAAAGCTGCGGGAGGGGCCGTCGCCGAGCCACTCGCCGTTCAGATAGAGACGGTAGCGGCTGTCGGCGCTGATGCGCAGGCGAGCCCTGACCACCTGATCCTGCGGCAGCGAAAACAGCTTGCGCACATTAAGTCTGAAATTGCGCGGACGCTCTTCACCCCGGCACCAGATCCATTGCGGCGTCTGTGCGTCCGCGGTGCGGAACCACACGCCAACTGCAATAAAAACCAAAAACAACAGCAAAACAGCTCTCTCCATATCCATCTCCCTGTGCAATCTGGCTAGTGCAAGTCGTGCGATCACAAGTATTTCTTGATTATTTGCTGAATTTTTTGTAAATTTTACAAATAGATACACCTATCATAAAGGGAATCCGATGCTCGAAGGCAAAAAACCAGAAGTCGGTGCCGAAGTCGAAGCGCTGTGCCCAAAATGCAAGGGCGCCACGATTCATGTGATCGAGGTCATCAAGACGCCGGAGCTCATGAAAGTGATGTGCAAAGCCTGCATGGCCTCACACCGTTATCGGCCCGCTACTCCAGAAAATACAAAAAAATTAGTAAAAACCAAAAAGGTAAAGAAAGCCAAGGTCGACGCAAAGAGCCGCGAAGAGAAAAAGTGGAACAGGATGCTGGAACAGGCGGACAGAGAAAAGGCGATTTCCTACAACATGAATCGCTCCTATACGGAAAACGATGTGATCGAGCATATGAAATTTGGTGTGGGTGTGGTGGTCAAGATCATGGATACCAGCAAGATCACCGTTATCTTTCAGGACGGCTTGAAAAACATGGTGCAGAACTATAAGACGCGCTAAGCCGGAAACGAGTGTATTAAAAAAGGGTCGACGGAACCTTCCGGTCGACCCTTTTTTATTTGAGCTACAGCAATCTCTTAGTCGGTATAGAGATAGCGTTTGATCTTTTTGGTCGGCGTTTTTTCAAACTCTTCCTGCTGTTCGATGATTTTGTGCACCCGCGAGTAGCTGGCCACCTTGAGATTTACTTCCTGCCGGATCTCTTCCAGGAGCTTTTCAATCACCTCTGCCGCCTGCGATCCGTCCATGGCGGAAATATGATGATGCTGTTCGATGGCATCATAATCCGGGTGGACGCGCGCCATGATGCGGCCGTCCTTTTCGTAGACCAGGGATTCCAGAACAAACGGAGACAGGGAAAGGTGGAATTCGATCTCTTCCGGATAGATGTTTTCTCCGGAAGGCCCGACGATGAGGTTTTTGGAACGGCCTTTTATAAACAGATACCCATCCTCGTCGATGTAACCGCGGTCGCCGGTAATAAGCCATCCGTCCTCGGTAAAGGTCTTGCGGGTGATTTCTTCGTTTTTGTAATAGCCCTGCATGATGTTCGGGCCCTGGGCAAAAATTTCGCCGACGCCGGTGTCCGGATCGACGTCCGCGATGCGCACCTTCACATTGGGCACCACCTTGCCGGCCGATTGCAGTTTGACCTTGCCGATGGGATTAACCGTCAACAGCGGTGAGCATTCGGTCAGACCATAGCCGGTGGTATAGGGAAATCCACCCTCAGTGAGGAACAGTTCCACCTCCGGAGGCGTGGCAGCGCCGCCGAACACCATAAAACGCAGCTCACCGCCAAACGCCTGATACAGTTTTTTGCCGGCGATCTTGTAAACCAGCCTGGGCGACACCTTGTACATCATGCGCGAAAAGGCCTTGGAGTTGATCTCGGCCAGCACTTTTTTCTTATAGATCTTGTCCATGATCAACGGCACGGAAAGAATGATGGTGGGCTTTACCTTTTGCACGGCCGGCAGCAGCGTCTGCGCCGTCGGCAGCCCTTTGATGTAGTACACCTTGGCACCGAGCATGAACGGTGTGATGAAGCCGCAGGTACATTCGTACGCATGCGATTGCGGCAGAATGGATACCAGGCGGTCGGTGCTGGTGATGTTGATCATCTCTGCGGCCGACATGGCGTTGGCGACGATGTTGTTGTTGGTGAGCATCACGCCCTTGGAATGGCCGGTGGTGCCGGAGGTGTAGAGAATTTCCGTGAGATCGCTTTCCTCCACCGGGAATTGGGCTTCCCGGATCTCTTTGATTTTTTTCTGAACATGCGTGCCTTCCACCATATCGACAAACTTTTCAACCTTGTACTGCTTGAGCTGCAGATCCTGGTTGTCCGTGGCCACCACCAGCACCAGCTCCTTCAGGGTAATATCCGCCACCTTGTGCACTAGTTTGCTGGAAACAAACAGCACCTTGGCGCCCGAGTTGCGCAAAATATGGTGGACCTCATTCTTGTGAAAATCCGGCAATATGGGCACGGTAACGGCGCCCATGCTGGCGACAGCCAGATAGCTCAGGCTCCAGGGCGGTCCGTTTTCTGTAAGTATGGCGACCCGCTCGCCTTTGCTCAATCCATACGCGCGCAACGCCTTGGACAGGGCCGCAACCTGTCGACCTACTTCGCGAAAGGTATATCCCCCTTCATCAACAAAAGAGAAAGCCATTTCATCGGCAAACTGTGAAACGCTGTGATTAAAGAGCTCCTGGATGGTTCGTTTTTTGAGAAAGGGTACGGGCATAGTGCGCTCCTTGCTGGTTAGTCACGGCTGCGTCGCGGGGACTGGTCCAAAGTGTTCAGCTGCAAAACATCGGCACCAAAGTAATAAATTCTGCCGACGCATTCAAGGATTTTTTGAATTTGATTCATTTCAGGACGGAATAGCAAAGCCGCCCGGAGTACAGGCGGCTCAAACTTGCTACAATAAGGAACTTGGAGGCTCGGGCAGCAGCGCAACTAGGCCGATTTGGGATGGTTGCTGCGTTTTTCGTTGATACGTGCCGCTTTGCCTTTGAGGCTGCTGAGATAGTACAACTTGGCGCGGCGGACATTGCCTTCGCGGATGCGTTCGATTTTGGCCACGTTGGGCGAGTGCAACGGGAAAATACGCTCCACCCCGATGCCTTCCGAAACCTTACGCACGGTAAAGGTGGTGTTGATCCCTTCGCCCTTGCGGGAAATCACCACACCCTGAAAAACCTGAATGCGCTCTTTATCGCCTTCAATTACTTTGACATGCACCGCAACGGTATCACCGGGATGGAACGCCGGGATATCGGATTTCATCTGCGATGCCGCTACCAAATCCATTTTGTTCATGACTGCAAGCCTCCTGAGTCGAGGTTAATTATTTTCCAAATACGTTTTATACAAATCAGGGCGTCGTTCCTGCGTCCGTTGCAGGGCCTGTTGCAGACGCCACTCGGCAATTTTTTTATGGTCTCCGCTCAACAGCACATCCGGTACCTGCTGACCGCGAAACTCCCGCGGCCGGGTATAATGCGGAAAATCCAAAAAACCGGACTGGATCGAATCCCCTTCCGCCGAATCGATGTCGCTGATGGCGCCCGGAATGAGCCGCACCACCGAATCGATGATGGCGATCGCGGCTATCTCGCCGCCGGTGAGGATATAATCGCCGATCGATATCTCTTCGCGGACAAACGTTTGAATGACCCGTTCATCCAGACCTTTATAGTGGCCGCAGAGGAGCACAATATCTTTGCGCAACGACAACTGCATGGCCTTTTTCTGTGTGTAGAGCTCTCCGGCCGGCGTCAACAGGGTCACCGGGGTGCCTGTTAACTCAAACCGCTCATAGATATCTTCAAGGCAGCGAAAGATGGGTTCGGGTTTGAGAATCATGCCCGGCCCGCCGCCGAAATCGTAATCGTCCAGCTGATGATGCTTGTCCGTGGCGTAGGAGCGCAGATCGTGGACCTGAATATCCACCAGTTGACGATCGCGCGCCCGCTTGATGATGCTGTCGCTGAGCGGGCTCTCCAGCAGTTTGGGGCACGCCGCGACCACGTGTATGTGTTGCATGGGACCGTGTCAGGTTTGCTTATAGGTCCAACAGCCCGTCAATGATGCGCACCACGACGAGTTTTTGCTCCAGATCGACGCGGAGAACAAACTCGGCGATAGCGGGGATCATAATGTCGCGGGTTTCCGAACGGACAATATATACATCATGCGCCGGGTAACTGTGTATATCGACGATCCGGCCGATCGTTTGTCCCCTCTCGGTGACCACGGTCAGACCGTCCAATTCAAAATAATAGTGCTGCCCTTCCGGCAAGGGTGGCACCAGTTCTCCTGGAATTTCAACCGTGGCCTGTCGCCACTCTTCGGCTTCCGTGCGCGTAGGGATTTCTTCCAGACGCAAGAGCACGCCGTCAGGAACGATTTTGACATTCAGGACCGTACACAACCGGCGTTCGCCGTTTCGGTTCAGGTAGACGCGGTCCAACGATTTGAAACGCTCCACATCCTCGGTTAACGGCCGGATGCGCAGCTCTCCGCGAATACCGTGCGGTTTCTGCACTTCGCCGATGATGACAAAATCCGGAGCTTGTTGGGGTTTTCGTAATTCAGCCGCCATACGGACCTGCATTCTGTTCGAGCCATCCTGCCTCGGAACAACCACAGCCAGTCGGACCTTTCCCGAAAGCGAACCGGCCCGACCGCGAGTGTTCCAAAGAGCGGAGACCTATTCTGCCGGTTTTTCCTCAGCGGCGGCTTCTTTTTTCTTGGCCGCCTCTTGTTCCCGCTTGGTCTGAGCGGCTTTGGCTTCGGCCTTTTTCTGACGTTCGACTTGCGCCAGCTGCCATTTGCTCATTTCATCGGCCAGTTGCGCCGCTTCCATACCGCGTTTTTTCAGCGTCCACTCATGCAGGATACCCTGACGACGGAGCAGGCTCTTGACCGTGTCCGACGGGATGGCGCCATCGTTCAACCACTTGATCGCCTTGTCCTTGTCGATTAAAATCTGCGCCGGTACGGTGATGGGATTATACTGGCCGATTTTGTCCAGGTAGGAACTGTCCCGCGATGCACGCGAATCAATGGCGACGATGCGATAAAAAGGTTGTTTCTTTTTGCCGAATCGGCGTAAACGCAATTTGACAGCCAATGGAATTCTCCTTTGCTTAAAATCCAAACGGCATGCGCCTGGCGCCGCCGCCCTTATTATTCTTCATCATTTTCATCATCTTCTTTAACATCTCAAACTGGTTGAGCAGCTTGTTGACATCCTGCACCGTGGTGCCGCTGCCGGCCGCGATACGCTTGCGTCGACTGCCGTTGATGACATTGGGATTAGCCCGTTCACCCGGCGTCATGGAGCTGAGCATCGCCTCCACTCTGACCAGCGCCTTCTCATCCACTTGCATGGATTTGAACGCTTTGTTCTGCATGCCCGGCATCATGGCCAGCAGATCCTGCAGCGGCCCCATTTTCTTGACCTGCTGCAGTTGCTCGAGAAAATCATCCAGATCGAAATCGAGTCGACGGAGCTTTTTCTCCAGCTTGAGCGCTTTTTCCTCATCCAGCGAAGCCTGGGCTTTTTCCACCAGCGTGACTACGTCGCCCATGCCGAGAATACGCGAGGCCAAACGATCCGGATGGAACGGCTCCAGCTGATCGAGCTTTTCACCCACACTCAGAAACTTGATGGGCTTGTCCGTTACCTTGCGGATCGACAGCGCCGCACCACCCCGGGCATCGCCGTCCATTTTGGTCAGAACGACACCGGTGAAATCCAGTTGCTGGAGAAACGCCTGCGCCGTGTTCACCGCGTCCTGCCCGGTCATGCCATCCGCAATGAAGAGAATCTCGCTCGGATCCGTGACCTCCTTGACGCGCCGGACTTCGTCCATCATCCCGTCATCGACGTGCAGCCGACCCGCCGTGTCGAGAATGATGGTATCGAACATGTTTTTGCGTGCGTGCTCCATGGCATTTTTGCAGATCAGGGGCACGTCCCGGTGGTCTTGACTGAAGGTCTGGATATCCAGATTCCGTCCCACCACTTTCAACTGCTCAACAGCGGCCGGACGATACACGTCCGCCGCGACCAGCAGCGGATTGCGACCCTTTTTTCGCAAGAGCCGAGCCAGTTTCCCGGCAAAGGTGGTTTTACCAGATCCCTGCAGACCGACCAGCATGATGACACTGGGCACACGGTTGGAAAATACCAGGGGGGATTCCTTTTCTCCCAACAGTTTGCACAATTCATCATATATGATCTTGACCACTTGCTGACCAGGCGTAATGCTCTTGAGTACATCCTGGCCGAGCGCGCGTTTTTCGACATCCGCGATGAACTGTTTGGCGATTTTGTAATTTACATCCGCCTCCAACAGAACCCGCCGGACCTGACGCAACGATTCCGCAATATTGTCTTCGGTCAGACGCCCCTGGCCGCGCAAGCGACGCAGCACGTCTTCAAATTTTTCAGAGAGTTCCTGGAACATGCGAATATAGGTTTACAAAATAATTAAAGCTTATTAAAGTAATAAAAAATTTACTTTTTTGCAAGGGGTTTTTAAAGATTTGCATCATAGCGGCCGCACCGGCCTAGATCGCCTGCCGGGCGAGAATTTTAATGATCTCATCCTGATTAAACACCGGCAGCCGCTGATAAGGTTCATCGCCGGCCGCTATGGCGACCCCGTCCTCCGGGCCAAGCATGCTGCCGATGCAGGCCGCAGAGATCCCTGCCCGGTCCAGAGCATTTAATATATTGTTTAAACTATCATTACAACATATAATCAGCAAAGAGCCGGAGCCGATGCACCCCAGAGGATCCAGACCGAAATGATCGCACAGCAGCTTGCCTTCGGGCAAAAACGGAATATCATCATAGCGCACCTGCAAACCCAAACCGGCGGCGCGGGACACCTCGTGCAACGCCGTGGCCAGCCCACCCTCAGTGATATCGTGCAGGCCATGCACCTCGCCGGCCTCTTGCGCCGTGCGCGCCGCCAGGCCGACACCCAACCCCGGATCGTGCAAAACCTGTTGGCAGCGCTGCAGAAAATCATCGGAAAACGCCTGCCTGATCTCGTGCACCTTCTCACGACTGATGATGGCTGTGGCTTCAATGGGAATCGGTTTGGCGAGAAGGATCTGATCCCCTTCCTGAATCAACTTTTTATGCAACAGCCGGTTCTTTTCCGCTTCCCCGAGCATCAGGCCCACCAGGATCGGGCGGTCCAATCCCACGGTCAGTTCGGTGTGACCGCCGCAGTACACGATGTTTTCATTTTTACAGGCTTCGGCGATCTGCTGAAATATGGTCTGCACCGATTCCCGCGAAGTATCGGTCTCCGGCAACAACAGCGTAGCCAGAAACCATTTCGGCGTTCCGCCCATGCAGTAGATGTCGTTGGCGTTGACCTGCACGGCATAATACCCGAGGTCCTCGGAGACAAAGGTGATGGGATCGGTTTTGGCCAGCAGGTAACGATCGCCCATATCGATCACGGTCGCATCTTCGCCGACAGCAGCGCCGACGACGACCCGCTCATCCCGGCTGGTATGACGTCCCAGCAGTTCCTGCAAAAACTCGTGGGGTAATTTACCGGAATGCAATTTTTCAAAATAGATCTTCATGGCGGAACACAGCCTCCCTCTACCTCTGTTCACTCCCGTGTTGCAGCAGCTCAGGTATGTTCGCAACGGCTGCACAAATCAACAAAAAACCCCGGTCTGTGTTGCACCGGGGTACCGCCTGCCTCTATGCTCGAGGATCAATAACCAAAGGTATATGTCTGTCGAAAGATCTGTTCCGCTACGGTGGGGTCGCCATAACCGAAATCGTTCCATTGCCGTACCCGATTTAAAATGCAGGTGATCATTTGCTCGTCTTTGATCGTGGCATCGACCACCTCCGCCCAGATGACGCGGCCGTCGGGATCGATGGCAAAACGTATTTCAACCTTGCCCTTGACATTCGGCTGTGTACGAAGCAGAACTTTATAGCAATCCATAATCGCCAGCCGATGACCATTGATGACCGCCTGTACCTCCTGCGGCTTACGCGCCAGCCGGGCTTTTTCTTCCGGCGTGGTGGGTGCTACCGGCTTTTGCTGAATGTTGTCGGAAATTTTTTCAAAGTCTCCACTGCGGTCGATATCCTTGAATTGCACCTGCGCCGTCGGCTGCAGACGGCCCAGCAGGTCATCGATGGACAGCGCCCGCGCCTGGCGCCGGCTGCCTCGCAGAGTGCGCCCGCCCAAGGGATCGTCGCTGCCGCCCCGCCTGCCCTGGCCGGATGCGCCGCCGCCTTCGGCGTACTGCCCTATTTTAACGCCGTCCAGACCGGACAGCACCTCCTCCAGCTGGCGTGATTGTGCGCCGGCTTCACGCTCGAGTCCGTCAACATACTCACCGGATACATAACCCGAACCGGCGGTAAGCACCCCAAGAACACCCACCGAACTCACATCCCCAGCCACCGCCTCCATGCCTTCGCCGTAATAGCCACCGGCTCGCCGGCGGCCGGCAGTGGCCATTTCGCTGGTGGAGGGCAGCCGTGACTCTGCGCCGCTGAACTCACCGCTTCGTCCTGCCGCCGGACTGGTAGAACCTGCAGCTGTCGTTTCGGCAGCGCCGGCCTCAGCACTGGCGCCGGCACTCGCCTGCCGATCGGCTTCAAGGCCAGGCAGCGTGGCAAGTCGTTCTGTTTTAAGTGTGGCGGCTGGTTGTTCCCTGCTTAATATAAGGCTGGCGTATTGCCTCTGATACTTTACGATTGTTTCAGGCCGGACTTCGGTCGGCAACGAATGAATAAGATACAGCAAGGAAGAAAAATGCAGCAGGATAGTTAAAAACAATATTAATAACAGGTCCCGATCGAGGCTCTGCACGATTTTTCGGCGAAACTCTTTTGGGAACCTGTCAACCAATACTAATTCCATGAAGGCCTGCTCTTTTTATGTGCCTGACAGAAATGCCGCTCTCAAGAATGTAAATTTCAACACGTTAAAAGTCAAGAATTAAATTCACAACCTGCTGCAGCCACCCGCCGACCTATGCTATCGCAGCAGGAGCATTTTACCATAGCGGCATTCATGATCCGTTCGCAAGCGGTAGAAAAAAACACCGCCGCTGATCCCGCCGGAACGCCATTTTACCTGGTGCTCTCCTGGCGGCCAATCACCGCGGGCCAGCGTGGCGATCTTTTTGCCGAGAGTATCGAAAAGCTCCAGATCGATAGTTACACGTTGCGCCAGCGCAAAACGAATGACGGTTTCGTCATTAAACGGATTAGGATAGTTTGCATACAACAGGACGTGATGTGGCTGTGCCCGCACCATCCCGGCCGCCACCGTTGTGGTCGAATGACGAAGCAGTTGTAATAAAAGCACCGACGGCGCCGGCAGATCCGGAGCAGACACCGAGAGCGTCGCGGCGCCGTTCACCACCGAACTGGATGTCGACAACCGCTCATCCGGTTCGCGCAAAACGCTCTTGAGCACCGTTATGCTGTCGCTGCTCTGCCAGGGCAGATTTTGCAGTTGAATGTCAAATTCGCGATGCGGGCTGTTATAGTTGGCGATCAACACCCCCACCACATTGCCGTCGTCGGAACAGGCTGCCAGCGAAACCAGGTTGGTGGTGTCGCTCTGCCAATGACCGGATACGGTCTCATCGCCGTGACTGGCGATTTGCCATTGGCATTGTCGGGTCAGCATGCTGTAAGCCTTTAAGCCGAGTCCGCCCCAGGTTGGCCGCGGCCGGCCATCGGCATCCTCCTGGAAAAAACCGTTGCCCTGATACCAGAACAGCTTGTCAACCGCGGAACGCTGCGCCGTGATCAACAGAGAAACATAATACGCCGCACCGCGCCCGCTGTCGGTAAAAGCGGCCAGGGTGGAATCCAGGGTATCGTTAATTTCCGTGATATGGCTCTCGCTGTGTTTAAAACCCAGTCGATCCAGCTTGTCACGAAAATAATCCGCAAAATAGTTCAAGGCATAGGGATTCTTGATGCCATACATGTGCCAGGAGTAGAAATCGAGTTTACCGTTGTTCTGCCCCAGATGGGCCAGAAATCCGTCAGAATACTGCTTTTTGATATTCAACGTTGTCGTGGCGGCGGCGCCAGGTCCGCCGATTTTCAGGTTCGGGTCCAGAGCCTTGAGCGAATCATAAACCGCGCGGTACATCTGATAATATTGCAGGGCGCTCCCCTTCCAGAACACGCCATCCGGTTCGTTCCACACTTCCCAGTATCGGACGTTGTGATGGCTGCCGCCGGACCAGCCGGCGTTGCAGTGCATTACGGTAGCTTTGCACAACCCCGCAAACCGTTCAAAGGTGGGTGCATCCGGGTCGAGCGGCGGCTCATAGGGAACGGTGTAATGACGCGGGTTCGGATAACTGACGCCCAAACGTATGTAAGGAACAAAGCCTTCCTCCACCAGCCTGCCGACCTGGGCGTCAAAATCCTGCCAGCGATAGTGGTCAGGTTCTCGGGGATTGAAATCGGGATTCAAGGTGGTAAAGGTCTTGCTCTCCTGGTCAAACTTCCAAAAGGTGGAATAGTATGGGTAATCGTTGGCACCGTGATAGTCGTGCATGCGCACCATAGTGATTCCGGCATCGCGGTATCCGGCCGAGCGCGAATCCGGGCCGCGATTGACGCCCATCAGATCCTTGATCACCGCCTCTTTAACGCCATAGTCCACCGCAATGGTCTTTTGCGCCTGGCAGCAGCCGGCCAGGACGACCAGCATACCCAGACAGCGATAGAAGCGTGTTGTCATGCCTGGCACCTCCCCGAATGGTCCTATATGTTAAAATAAGCAATTTCCTGAAAAAATTCCACTAACTTGATGATCCTTGCATTTCTGGCCAGCTCTTTGTAATTTGCGTAGAGCCGAATTCGAACCTCCATGGAAGGAGTATCGCCGATGTATCATCGATGCGCTGTCCTGATGCTGATGCTGCTGCTCTCCTCTCTGCAAGCCGGCGCCCAACACACGCCTCTGGTAAGCTTTCCCAAACAGTGGGAATTTCTGGTTCCCAAACATGTCCTCATCCTGACCAGCGACCGGCAGTTGCGCGACATCCAGGATCCGGATAAAAAAATCAACACCAGTCTGGGGCTTCAAACCGAATATAAAAGCTTGCGCCAAATACGCGACGAAGCGGTGGCCATGGGGTGTCACACCGTCATGCTGTCGTTCGACAACTTTTTCCGGCAATATCGCAAGGATGGCGGCGACGAACGCAATCTGCTGCCCGATGCAGACGAATATATCCGTCTGATCCAAAACATCAGCCGCTTTCTGCAGGAAAAAAATCTGGGCTTGGAACTGAGCCTGCTCACGCCCCTGGAGCTGGGGCCTGCCTTCAGCGCCGCCGGCGGCGAAGCCGGACGATGGTTGCACTATAAAACCGAATGGCGCGATCCGAAAACCGGTCGCTTCAGCCTCATGATGTGGGAACAGCTGGCCTGGAGCAATAACAAAGGCAAATTCCGCCTGCAGCGTGCGGGCGTGCGCGCCTTTGCCTACAAAGGCAAAGACCTGGCCAACGGCGCTTACACGGTGGTGCAACCGGATGAGATCCGGGAAATCACGGCCGGCGTCAAGATCGAAGAGTACGAGGGCACCGCCTCCCCGGAAACAGCCGGTTTCCGCAGCCGCCGCATCCGCATCTATAACGACGGCGATGACGCCTGGCCGGGCCTGGACCGCGTCTTTGTCGTTCTCAGCTATACTTCGCCTGAAATGGACTATTTCAGCCCGCGGGTGCAGCCTTTTCTGCAGCATCTGCTGAAAAAATATCACAAAGCCGGCATCAATCTCACCGGACTCTATTCCGACGAAATGCACATTCAGCAGGATTGGCACTATTTCGACCACCACGATAACGGCCAGTTCAGCCTCCGCTATCTGACCGCCCACATGGCCGCCGCCTATGCCCGACTGTACGGCGCCGAGTTTGCCGACATGGACAAATATATGATCTATTTCGTGCATGGTCCGCGACCCTATCTCAACACCAC
>CAZISM010000009.1:0-28420 GCA_964541895.1 uncultured Cytophagia bacterium | reverse complement strand
TGGACAAATATATGATCTATTTCGTGCATGGTCCGCGACCCTATCTCAACACCACCCGAGCTGTTCTCGACAACCAGATTGTCATGGGTGCAACGCCCCTGGAGCTGCAGAAAACAGTTCTGTTTCGCGATCGTTATTATCGTCTGCTCACCGATCAGGTGGTTGATCAGTTCGTCGTTGCCAAAAAATATGCGGAAACGTTGTGGCAACGGCCGCTGCCCAGTCGGGCCCACGCCACCTGGGCGGAAAGTCCCACCATCGATCAATGGGATCACGGCGACAAGAATCCGTTCACCTGCCAGTACGAATATACGCCCAACTTTATCTGGTCCAACACCGTTCAGCAAGCTGCATCGGCCTGTCACGATTATTTCAGATGGGGTGATTTTCTCAGCGGCAACGGCAACGACCACTGCGAATGCGGCTGGCTGGATCGAAACTATGTGGCGCCGGCTCTGGCCGCCTCCCTGGGCATCATCAACGACTATCCCAACGCCTACGCCGGGTTCTGGGGCATGCCGAACGTGTGCGCCGAACGCCGCCAGGCCATCGTCGACGCCTACGGCGCCAGCGCCACGGCCGTCATCCAGGCGGTGACGGAAAATGTGCATCGCGATGTGGATGTGCTCATGCTTTACCCCATGGATCTGGTGGCGTCTGATGAGCGCTTTGGCAGCTGGATGACCCAATACGGCTATGCCAATTATATTACCATGGAAATGCTGCTGCAAAAAGGCCAGGTCACCGCAGACGGCCACATCGATCTGGCCGGCCGCCGTTTTTCAACACTGGTCGCGCTCTATGAAATCGTGCCAGATCAGGCGCTTTTATCCATGATGAAGCGGTTGGCTGAAACAGGCGGTCGTGTCATCTGGTCTGGCCCTCCCCCACTGCTTGCTGCAGACGGCCGGGAGTGCCTGACAGAGTGGCAGGAGCTGTTCGGCGTGATCCGAAAACCGACCATCTTTCAGGGCGAGCAGGCGGCCGGAAAACTTGTTAAATTTTCTCACGAGCTGAGCGCCCTGGCGCCGATGACCATTCTCACCGACTTTATTGTCGATCGGATCTATCCGGTGCAAAACCTTTCCGGCCGGATTGTGGCCAGGGTCAACGATCAGGTTGTGGGTGTGAGCAGAGCTCTGGAGAAAGGCAGCGTCACCTATTTGGGCTTTCGGCCGCGGGATGACCAGTCGGCCAGCCTGGGAGAAGAATCACGGACCTGGTTTGAAATTCTGGACGCGCTGGCCTGCTACCCGGCGACCGCTGCGTTCAAAGGTGTCAACGACAACACCGAACACCTCTCGCGGACCACGGACTTTTTATGCACCCGTTTCCCGAACGGCACCACCATCGTCACCAATCACTACCGCCGACATGAGGAGAACTGGCCGGGCGGATTTTCCCGCAACAGCGCCATCGATGACAGTCTGCTTCGGCTGAACCCATTGCCCTCTGATCGGCTCGCTTTTGAAAAATTCAAAGTCAACGGGCATGAAGCGACCTTTGACGGACGGCTCATCATGGCGTTCAGAACCGATCAGGAGCGGCGGCTGCTGGGATTTTATGGTCGCGAGTGCGATCGCGTCACCATCGATGGCAAGGTGTATATTTTGTCCGACCGCAAACTGCAGCAGATCGGCTGGACACCGGTAGCGTCGGAACGGAAAGTCTCTCGCGGCGCTGATATGCAGATTTTCGTACAAGGGGAAGGAACCATTTTTATTCCGCTGCCGGACAAACGCCGGCCGGCCAAACTGTATGTTCAGGGCCGTACCCCGGGATCGCGCGGCAAAGAGATTGCGTTTGCGATGCGAAACGAGCAGCTGGAGATTAAAGTGAACAGCGACCTCTCCGGCCAATGGCTGTATCTGCTGCTGAAATAAACGACCTTTGTTATGAAAAGTTGAGCTGCGAATCGTCCGGGGGATCAACCTTGATTCAGGGAGCAACGCCGCGGTCCCGGCGCGACGGTTGAAAATGGGATACGGGAGTGTCGCCTGAGATTGCGCCCCCCCTGTCATTGCGAGCGGAGGAACTGTTTGTTACAAAGAGATGGGCCTTGCATGGAGCGTGGCAATCTCAACGAGTGATATGGAACGAATGCCCGAGATTGCTTCGCTGCATATCGACACCGTCCCTTTTTCACATTCCGCACCTGCGCTCGCCATGACAGGGGGGGTGGATAATGATCGCCCGGCGTTTTTTTACGCATCAGAAGCAAAGACAAAAACAGCTGCCAGGAGGTCATACCTCAGCACAGTCCTGATTACTTTATTTCAATGCGGCGTATATTTTTCAGCTGCAGCAAAAGATTTTCTTTATCAATCTTTTTACCATTCAAAAATACATGATCCAGCTCTACACGATCGATGGGCGCGTCCGGATCTCCCTCCACCATAAACCTGGCTCTGTCCTGAAGGCCTCCCGCAAACCTCACCTTCTTTAATTCCAGATTCGTTATCGACGCTTTTTCAACGGAAAACAACACCTTGAGCTTTTCCGCTGTGGCAAAGGTGCAGTTGCTCAAGCGTATAGTCCCATAGCGGGCGGGGACTCCATCGCCATGCGGATGCAGAGCATGGATCAACACCGAGCCAAAAGGCATGGCAACGAAACAGCAGTTTTCAAAGGTAAAATCACCCTGATCAAAGGCGGCGTAAAAGCCCAATCGGACGGCATTGGCGCGCATATTCCAGCCCAGCATGCCGCGGACAACATGGTTTTCAGCTGATCGATGATCCCACGCTGCAAAGTAATGGCCGGAAGCGAAACAGTCGTCATTGCAGGCGACCAGACAGTTCTCCACCAGAACGTGTCGGCAACTGCTGGTATTGATCCCGTCTGCATATTCCGGGGTACTGGCCGGCGGCGTCAATATCTTGATCCGGCGCAAAGTTATATGATCACTATTGCGAACATTGATGTTGAAATTCCGGCCATTGCGAATGACCAGACCGTCCACGACAATGTTCTGCGATCCGGTTATAAAAAGCGGCGATTGCGTGATCCAGGGACACCCTTCGTTGCTGGTATAGTAATCCACCATGCCATCCTGATAGTTGTTGTGATAGATCGCATAGTGTTCATAGGCCTGATGATCTATCCCGCCTGGCCCCCAAATGGTCAGATTGCGACAATCCTGCAGCCACAAGCCGTGGCGGTGCTGGTTTTCTCCCTGCTCGCTGGGGCGCACCTTGAGCAGGCAGCCGGGAGCCAGATAAATGCTGAAATTGTGACCGTTTATGATATGCAATTGATCGATCCTGAACGTACCGCGCGGGATGTACAGCATCCTGCCCGTACCGTTCGCCGCCTCAAACGCCTTTTGCAGACCAGGGGTCTGATCGGACCTGCCGCTGGCATCGGTCAGATAGCGGCTGGCATCTATGACTGAGGAGGAATGTTTGTCCAACGTTTCCAGCCGATCGATCGCCACTACCAGGGGCGGAAGTTGATCGATGCGGATGATAAAGTATCGAGGCTCCTGCTTTCCTTTAACCGCGAGTTTTAAAACTTTTCCGGATTTCAGCGCCCGGCTCGGCGCCACAATCGAGTACACGTCAAAATCGTTTATCTCCTCCGCCACGGTGATTAGAAGATCGATGTCGCCGTTGCCGGCCAGGTGAGCCGCATGCAGCTGCATACACGCAGGATCGTATATATGACAATAGGACGGCAGCTTTAGATAGGCCTCGGCCATTCTGTTCCGCTCGGCGGCATCCATGGCCGGAACCTCCGCCACAGGAATTTCGCAGCCGTTCGCTGTCACCGCAAAGCTGCGGCTGGCCACATCGTGCTCAAAGGAATAGGCGTCGATTTTAACATCTGCCGAAGCGGCAGTCAGGAAAGAGCATAGAACCACTGCGGACGCTCGCCTGACCCTCTGGTACCATCTTGCAGCAAAAAAAAGTTTCATTGCTATCCTCACCATGCATGGCAACGATGAAATATGCCAAAGATAATTAATACCAGGCTCGATCACAAGGGGTATTATCACTCAGGCAAAAGTCCTTTTCGCTATTTTGCACTTTGATTTTTCAACTGCAATTCCTTATTTTATTCCTCCAGTTTAAACAGCATGCAAACATAATCACCACCAACAGGGAATATAAGGTATGACCGACAAAACATCTCGCACATCAGCCGTCTTGCTCTGCATCTTTGCCGTATGGACCGTTATATCAGGCTCTTCATTGAATGCTCAGAATCGCGACGGCAAGCTGGTTCGAAGCGAAGGGTGGCTGCCATTTTCCGCCGCCGGGGCAAAAGCGGATTTTTTTGTTTCACCAACCGGAAACGACCAGTGGTCCGGCACGCTGGCAGAAGCCAATGCCTCCGGCAGCGACGGCCCTTTTGCCACGCTGGCACGGGCGCAGCGTGCCGTGCGCGAATTGAAAAGCAGAGTCTACCAGCCCAAGGGCAAGCCGATCGATGTGCGCTATGTGGGCACCGCCTATCCTTTTGGCAAAGGCAAAGACATCCTTGTTTTCGTCCGCCAGGGCTATTACACGCTGTCGCAGCCGCTCGTGTTCACTGCTGAAGACGGCGGCGAGCGTATTGAAACCAACCTCCCCTCGGGCGCATTCGAATGGCATCATCTGCGCGACAACTATGTCACCTGGGCCGCCTATCCGGGTGAAAAGCCGGTAATTTCCGGCGCAGTCAAAGTGACCTCCTGGAAAAAGAACGGGGAGGTCTGGTCGGCGCCGCTGCCCATGGAGGAGGTCCCGGCTTTCGTCGCCAACGGCAAGAAGCAAACGCTGGCGCGCACACCGAATACCGGCTATTTTACCTTGCGCCACACCCCCGCTTCCACGTCCGAGATCCCATTTACCCCGGGCGATATTCAGCCCTGGGAAAACATGCAGGACAACCGCATCGCCATTCTGTTGCGCTGGCGGACCGCCTACAATTCCATCGCGCGCATCGATATGAAAAAGCAGATCGCCTACCTGCGCGAACCGGAGGACGGGCCCGGCGGCCACAATGGCCTGCTGGTGGTGCCGCCGCGCTATTATATCGAGAACATACCCGGCCTGCTGGATACCGCCGGAGAATGGTTCTTTGATAAAATGGCCCATGAGCTCCGCTATATCCCTGCCGGCGATATAGCGGATCCGAACAGCGCCAACCTGTGCGTGCCGCAACTCAACCAACTGGTGCAGATCAAAGGCACGGAGGAGAAGCCGGTGCGCAATCTGCGCTTTTACGGCCTGGCCTTTGAAGGGGCAAAGGAGAACTTTAGAAATTTTCCGCACTATTACGATGCCACTCCCGGTTGTGTGGCCATCACGTATGAATACGCCCTTCAGTGCGAATTCGCCCAATCGGAATTGCGCGCATGTTTCGGCGTCGGCATGCACATCGGCCAGGGCTGCTACCAAATGCGAATCTTTGACAACCTTTTTGACGGACTCGAGCAGGGCGCACTGCACATGGTCGGCACCGGCGATGTGAAAAACGGCAAACTCGGACAACTCACCAGAGAAACCCTGCTCACCCGCAATACGTTTTCCAATTGCGGCCATGGCGGCGGCATCACCCTGGCCGTGTTCAACACCCTGCACACCACAGTATCGCACAACTATTTCACCAAAACAGGCCGGCCCTACACCATGGATTGCGGCGGCGGCGGCCTGGAAGGCAATCTCAACGACAACATCGTCATCGAATACAACCATTTTGACCAGGTGCAGACCGATGCCGATGACGCCGGCGTGATCGTGACCAACGGCATGACCTATGACTCCCACATCCGCAATAATATTGTTCATCGCGTCGAGCGCGGCTTTTTCAGCGACAACGTGGCCTTTTGGTTCGACAACATGTCCAGCGGCTGGAACGTGCAAAATAATATCTATTACGATATCGAGCAGGGTACCATGAAACTCTGCGGTACCTATCTGAGTGACAATACCTATATCAACAATTTTCTCATCGATCCGCCCAAAACGGCGCCGGAAAAAATAATCGAAGGCAAACCGGAGCTGGTGTGTTCGCACCTGCGCCTGAATTACCAGGGCCGGCCTGTCCCACCGTCGCTGGCCACCGGTTCGCTCATCCAGGTCGGCGCAGAGGTAACCAATATCGGCAGCTCGGGCGTGGCGGAGGTCTGGTTGTACGTGAATCGCAAGCCGGTGCAGAAAAAACCGTTCCCGACCATTCGCAACAATACCCACAACATTGAATTCGATCTGCGCCTGGTGGAACCGGGGACAACGGAAATCGCCATCGGCGAAACCAAACCCGAGACCGTGCAGGTAGAGGGCGAAAAACCGACCATCATTTACGACCACATCGCCTGTTCCGAAGAACGCATCCTTGCCGGACAACATGTGCGCGTGACCGCTCTGGCGACGAATGTTCAGACCACGGCCACCGAGACGGCCATCCAGCTGTATGTGGACGATAACGTCATCAACAGCTACCGGCTTGCGTTCAACGGCAAAGAGTCCAAACAGGTCTCCTTCGAGGTCAGCCCAGGCCCGGGTGAACACGCCGTCCGCATCGGCAACAGCGATGTCGCTCACCTGCTGGTGCTCAAGAGCAAAGCGCTGGATATGAAAAAACAGAAACTGCTGCAGTACATTTCGCCCAAAGCCAAACCGGCGCAGGTTCTGGTGGACCAGAACCGGGGCCGTTATACCGTCAAAGCCAGCGGCTGGGATTTTTATCACGCCGAAGACGCCTATGCCACGGTCTATCTCAAACAGCTGCAGGGCGATTTCATCGCCACGGTCAAAATAGCAGCCTTTGGCGAACGCACCAACGAGTGGTACCGCGCCGGACTGTTTGTCCGCAACGATATCAGCAAAAGCTTTGACGTCGAGCGGGGCAGCAAAGGCTCGGTGCTGATGTTCAGTACGCCCGGCCGGGCCGGCATCGAATACGACGAATTCGGCGACGGCTGCATGCACAAAGCAGCCAGCGAAAACCTGCCGGAAAACTCGCCGACCCCCATCTGGATCAAGCTGGAGCGTCATGGCGACCGCTTTACCGGCTATATCAGCCTGGACGGCATCAACTGGATTATCAAACGCCAGACCAATCTCATTCCCGGCCTCAACCGCGCCATCGATCTGGGACTGGCCGCCGGCTCACCGGATCAGAAACAGTATACGGTCGAGTTTACCGACTGGAATGTTCTGGTGCAAGACAAGCAGTGACCGCAGGCCCATGAGTCGAAATTAAAAATCAGACTCCCGGAGTTGCCGAATAAAAAACGGCAACTCCGGGCATCCCTTCTCGTTTCTGCAAAGTGTTATCAACCAGCTGAAGTTTGGGCTGCGTTTGTGAAAACGTGTACGGATCTCCAGCTTTCCCTGCCACACGAGTTGGCACGATCAATCCATGGAACGAACACTCAAGCTGATGGATGTTTTATTTTCACCGGCCTGCAAATGCCAGTTGATGGTTGTCAATCGCTGCAAAAAATAACGATCATGGCTGACCAGAACCAGCGCACAGGGGCAATCGGCCAAGGCCAGTTCCAGGCAACGAATGGATTCCAGATCGAGGTGATTGGTCGGTTCATCGAGAATTATAATGTGCGGTTCCAGAGCCATGCCCAGCGCCAGCAACAGCTTGCGTATTTCGCCCGGACTGGGTTCGGACGAATAGAGCAATCGGTCCGGGCGCGAGTTCAACCGGCTGACGACGGTCATCACATGACCGAGCCGGTCGTCGCGCAGGTTGCGCGCATCGGCCAAAATATGCTGCGACTCCTGCAAGGCGATCTCCTGAGGAATGTAGGTGATCCGTTCCGGCTCGGTCCTGAGTTGCCCTAACAGATATCTCAGCAGCGTGCTCTTGCCTGTCCCGTTCAGTCCCGTAATCGCGATTCGGTCGGATGGCTTGACCGCCAGAGCCGGATAGGTGAGTTCCTTGTCGCCCAGCGGCAACCTCCCCGACGGCATATTGAGGAGGAAATCCCGTTTGCTGCCGGTTCCCGGCAGCCAGATGCCCAGGGTATAAGCTTTTTCAATCTTGACAGAGTCCACGCTCTCCTGCAATTGATCCAGCCGGCCCTGCAGCTGGCTGGATAATTTTCCAGCCTGCCCGTCTTTGCCGCTTAACCTGACCCTGTCTTTTTTTGCCCGGCCATCATGATCCCCGCGAGCCAAATGCCGTTTGGAACGCTGCCTGTCGGCCTGCATCGCCTTTTCCTTGCGTCGCACCGCTTCCTGTTGCAGATTCTTTAAAGCATTCTTGTGTATCTCACGCTGCCGCTGCTGTGCCGATTTTTCCTGCGCAACGATGGCAGACGCCGCCGTATAGCCGCCCGGTCGATGAATAACCGTGGGCGGCACCATAAACAGACAGGCTCGGCACAACCGGTCGAGCATCTCGCGATCGTGACTGACCAAAAGTCCGACGCCCTCATACAACCACAACGCATCCTCAATCCGTTCGCGGGCGTGACGATCGAGATGGTTGGTCGGCTCGTCAATGGCCAGCAACTCGGGCTCTTG
The DNA here is from genome assembly GCA_964541895.1 of uncultured Cytophagia bacterium. Classification (GTDB taxonomy): domain Bacteria; phylum Zhuqueibacterota; class Zhuqueibacteria; order Residuimicrobiales; family Residuimicrobiaceae; genus CAZISM01. The sequence goes on along the minus strand of CAZISM010000009.1, from coordinate 19,949 downwards.
CCATAACGCCACTGCGATTTGCACTCGTTTGCGTTCCCCGTGCGAGAGCGAGGACCAGCGCTCGCCGTAATCTTCTGCGATCTCTAGCCGGCCTTTCCATCTCTGACTGGCTGGCCCGACATCCTGGAGAAACTCGTCAAACCGGTCCGGTGGATCGTCTGTTCGTTGCGGGCAATACACCGCGGCGGCCGGCGTGCGGATCGAACCTTTCGACGGATTCAGGATTCCGGTTGCCAGCTGCAACAGCGTGGACTTGCCGGATCCGTTCGCTCCCACAATGCCGGTCCAGCCGGCGGCAAGGTGCAGGGTGAGATCGGCAAAAAGCGGTTCCGGAGCGCCATCGTATTTAAATGTGACAGAAGCAAATGATAATTGTTGGCAAGCCATATCCATATCCCGTATCTGAATAAAAAAGGCCACGACATGAAGCCGTGGCCGGAACAATCCCTGGAGCCACGGCAGAAAGAAGCAGCATGCGAAACACACATAATACGGCCTATGCGGCTTGCGATACTACCCGCCGCTGCAGTCCGGACCTGTTGTTTCGAATGTTAATTCTTCACTGCCGTACACTCCGATATTTGATTATAATAAAACAAAATAAATCGCAAAAACAAGATAAATTGCAAGTTACTTTTTCTGCCACGAACAGCTGTTTACTACTGGTACCAGCACGCCGGCAGCGGGTAATCGGGATTCTGCCGTACGTTTTTCACATCCAGCGGGTGTGGAAAAGAGGTGCGCGGTTTCAGGTGTTGTGCTCTGTCCTGGCGCAAAAAAGTAAACTCAGCGATAGGTGGAATTTGGATCTCCTTATAGCTGTAGAGCGGCTGATCGTTATTGGGGTGTATGTGAACCACATAAAAATCCTGCAGCAGTTTCGAAAACGTCATATCGACTATTTTAAAATAGTGGGGCTCTATGATGCGATGCAGGTCATGAAATTCGATCACCAGAATTCGAAACCGCTTCAGGGTATCGCGGCCGGCGGCAAAAATCACCTCATATTCATCACCTTCAATATCCATTTGCAGCAACAGATCGCCCTGAGGCGGGGCTTTGCGGTTGACCCAATTTTCCAGCGTCGTGCGGGATGCGCTCTCGATCACCCCGAGATGCCTTTTTTCAAAATCGAACAGCGCATGCTGAACCGGCGGATAGGGCACAGAATGATCCGCCAAACAGCATCTAATGCCCCGCTGCGCCAGCGCCAACTCGAATTCGGCGACCTGTGCCACCCCGGGTGAGAAACAGCATTCGATCCGCTCCAGATCGTCCGGCACCAGGTAGCCGCCGTCCCCGGAACCGCCCACCCTGATCAAATCATGCTCGGTCGCTCCTGGCCTGATCCGCGCCAGCAGAGCCTTGATCTGTTCAGGGGCGGTCGCTTTGGTCAGCAGATAGTCCCGCCGTCGCAACAGAGAACTCGCGGTGTTATACAAAAGACGATTTAGAACTGTCAAAAGCCCGGTCATATCCGTTCGCCGAATCCGTATGCTAAATCAATTGAATCGGAATTTTGCCCCACAAGCAAGCCAGCATCGAAAATGAGCTGTAGCGGGTGCCGATGATCCGTTTCGTTCTGCTCAACAGCATCAGGTCGATCAAAGCGTCCTGGATCGCCACCGTGCTGCTTCGATCCAGAGATCGTTTTGCATAAAACATCACCCGGTCCCCATAGCGGGCTACCAGGTTATCCTGCCAGGCAGTGCTGTTGCAGGCCAAAAAGATTTTTCCCTTGTGATCGTTTTTAAACGTTTTGTCCAGGAGATGATAGAATCGTTCATAGCCGCCGGCGCTGAATTTTTTGGCAAAATCCGGAAAATCCACCCCCGGCTGCGTCTCATCACCAACACGGATGTGCAGCCCGGTGAAGCGGGACAGATCCCACGGCGGGAGTCGATCTTTTAACTCCGGCTGCATCGCCAATTTCAGCAGGAACCGGCGTTGCAGGTATCGATAGAGGTGGGCGTACAACCGGCCGGCCAGAACTTGTTTCATCCACCAGCCGGTCCCGTCGAGATCAAGGGCCAGATCAAACGTATTGATAAACAGATTCCTGTGGTCCAGCAGATCCACAGCACGAATTCTGTGAGTCTGTTTGGCCCTGGTCAACGAAGCCGGAGAGCCGTAGTCCCTGTAGAGTCCGTCGTAACAGATGAATTCATCGCCGGAAGGATTAAAATCCGTGCAGCATGGCACGGCGGTCTGGAACAGATCCAGCCACCGGCAGCCGCATGCCTCTTCAGGATTCCAGATGATCGCATATCTGCGCCGGAACATCCGCGACCAGGCGAAGGCTTTTGCCATCGTCAGCAAACGATTACTTAATCCATACCGAACGCGGACGCAGAGTCCTCTCTCCCATGCCGCTATGCTCATGACATCCTGCCCATCCAGAACTCGTATACGACTTGACGCAGAACTTACAGGATCCGGCAGCGAAAAACAAGAAGAAAATCTGCCGAGTGGCCACCCTTTCAAAATGTGTTGAAAATTTCAGAAAAATTTATCATCTTCACAATGCAACTCGATCAGGCCGTACGACGTGGCGCCGGCCCTTTTGCATGAAAACAGGGTCGCTACCGGCCATGGTCGAACCATGGTAATTCGATAAAGGAGTACCCCATGCGCTTTAAGCAACTCGCGGTGATGATGGCCTTGCTTTCACTCAGCTTGATGCGGCCCCTACAGCCGGCCTGGGCGGGCGAAAAGGCTGATATCATGCCGCCCATCCCCGGTGACTTTTACGAACAGGTTCCCTTTGATCGTTTCATCCGCGTTAACGAATCTGTTCCCAAAGGGGATCTATTCGATATCAGAGCGTTCGGAGCGGTCGGCGATGGCAAAACCGTCAACACCCGGGCGATCAATGCCGCCATTCAGGCGGCGCAGGCCAAAGGCGGCGGCATCGTGCTGATCCCGGACGGCGATTATGTGACCGGCACCATCAAACTCGCCGGCGACATCACGCTGCATATTGCCCGGAACGGCATTTTGCACGCCAGTCGCGACAGCGCCGACTATGCGCCCTTTGCCATGCTGCTATGCGAAAACGCCGCCAACGTGGTGGTGCAGGGACCCGGCCGCATCCTCGGCGACGGCGAAGCCTGGTGGAACCCGCCGCGAAAAATACCGCCACGCCATCATCCGGACACGTTCAGCCTGGAAGCGGCCATGGCCATGCATTTTGACGCCAAACGGCAAAGGGCGTCCAGACGCCCCTCTCCCTTTTTACAGTTTCGTGAATGCACCAACCTGACCGTTCGCAATCTCATCATCGAAAATTCGCCGGGCTGGACCCTGCTGCTGAACCATTGCGACGGCGTCCACGTCAAAGACGTTGTCATCAACAACAACTATCACGGCCCCAACACCGACGGCATCAACGTGGTGGGATCCAATCGCGTGCACATTCAACACTGTTTTGTCGCCACCGGCGATGACGGCATTGTGCTGAAAAACGGCCTCAGTCCGAATCAGCAGCCGATGTCCCATATACGGATCAGCGACTGCAGTGTCATGAGCTCCACCAACTGTTTTAAAATCGGCACTGAAACCGTCAACGATATTACCGACGTGGAGGTGGCGGATTGCACTTTTTTTGTCGACGGGATCTGGCCGGGCGGGCTTTCCGGCATGGCCATCGAATCCGTGGATGGCGCACACGTAAAAAGAGTGAACATTCGTAACGTCACCGTCCGCAACGCCATGGCGCCGATTTTCATCCGCCTCGGCAACCGCAATCGCGGCAAAATCAAGGACCGTATGGGCGCTCTCACGGATGTGACCATTCGCGATGTTAGAGCCGAAGGCGCCGAATCCCCCTGCATCATCAGCGGCATTCCCGGCCTGTATGTCAAGAACGTAACACTGAAAAATATCGACATCACCTATCGCCAGGCGAAGGAACAGCTGGACATCAAAGATCCGGTGCCGGAAGTAGAAGCCCAATATCCCGAGTTTGCCATGTTCGGCGACCTGCCGGCCTATGGCTTGTGGGCGCGCCACGTGGACGGACTAACGGTGAAAAACTTTACGGTAACGCCGCGGGCGTGCAACAGCCGCGCAAAATTCGTGCTGCAGGACGTCCTGCGCGCCCAGCTGCCCGGAAAAGCGGGAAAATAGTCATCCATTCAGGGGAATCGGAGTATGGCTAAAAAAACAGTCGGCTTTTTCATTTGGGCCGTGATCTTCATCCATGGACACCTGCCGGCACAGGATAGCACTCAACAGACCGTCTGGCCTCAGCCGGGTACGACATCGACCGGCGGCTGGCTGCAGACCCTTTGGCATCAGGAATACCCGTTTAACGCACGATGTCCGTTCGACACGGTCCGACACAGCCGCAGCCTGGTGGGCTGTGTCGGCCTGGCCATGGCGCAAATCATCAATTACTATGCCTATCAGAATGCCCTCCCCATCTTTTCCGCCGCCGACAATTATCTTTCCACTGAAAACGGCTTCCTGTTTCATGTCGACAGCGACTGCGGCACCCATAACACGCTCACATGGCCTGCGCTGAACCAGGCGCTGCAAGCCTTAACATTTCCCATTGCGGACGAGTCAGAATCCGGTCTCGCAGACGAATTGTGTTTTAGCGCAGCCGTATCGGTTCAGACCCTGTTCAGCTCGACCAACTCGGAAGCCTTTGATGCCCGGGTTCCGCAGGCGCTGCGTTCACATTTCGGTTTCAAGGATCCCCAGTATCTCTATAGCACGGATTCAACCTTTTTTTCCGTTTTGAAAAACAACATCAAAAACGGAGAACCAGCCATAGTGATATTGACCAGATCCGGTCAGGCTCCGCATGCGGTGGTGGTCGACGGCTTTGATGAAAAGGGCAAAGGCCCCCAGGACGACCTCTATCACCTCAACTATGGCGGCCTCAAGCCGGGGCTAGCCTTTTGGTGGAACCTGTGGCCCGGCAGCCGGTTGCAATATCCGTTGAGCAACGGCTTTGATATGATAAAAGGCGCGATCGTGAATACCGTTCCACCGGCGGCTTTAAAACCGCCACGAGCCCTGTTCAGTGCTGATCCGGTACACGGCTATACGCCGCTATCCGTACGCTTTGACAATCAATCGCTTGGCGATATCACCGCTTGTGATTGGGATTTTGGCGACGATTCAAAGCACGATTCCACCTTTCGCTGTTTTCATACCTATACCAAACCTGGCAACTATACGGTGACTCTCACGGTTACCGGCCCGCTCGGAATGGATCAAAAAACCTGCACAAGCTGTATTACCGTATCATACACACCATTCCAGATATCGGAAATAACACTACCCGGTTTTGCCGATGTTGAACCAGGGTGGGGGGACTATGACGCTGATGGCGACCTTGACCTGGTTTTTCTCGGCAGAAGAACCAATCAGCTCTTGCGTAATGATGGCAAAACATTTTCAATAGCCAACCTGCCATTATCTTACTCGGAACTGGTTGAAGGCGGGGATTGGCTGGATATCGACGGCGATAACGACCTGGACTTGTGGGTCACGGCGACGAACGCATCAAACAAAAAGTCGAGCAGAATCTATGTGAACATTGGCGGTGTGTTCACAACCAACGAAATTTCCTTGCCCGCATCAGAGAATCGACAGCTCGTTTGGGGCGATTATGATAACGACGGCGATCTGGACCTGTTGCTGGCTGGCAGCCTGGTGACGAACGCCAAGACCGGCGAGAGTCACGCTTCCAGCACCCTATATCAAAACAACGCTATGCAATTTATTGCCACCGGAATAGCGCTGGACCTCTACAAGCCACTCTGGTTCGACGCCGATAACGACGGCGATCTGGACCTCCTGGGACGCAACGGCATTCTGGCGCGAAATCAGCAGGGACGATTCAGTGAAGAAAAAATGGACTGGCGGTTTTGCTCCACCGTGGCAATCGCTGATCATGACGACAATGGCCAGCCGGATATCATTATTGCCGGAAAGAACGAAACGTCGGAAATAAAAATATACCTGAACCAGAACGGTCTTTGGCAGGCGAATAACCAGTTGTTACCACCGTTGTATAAAGGCTATCTTTTGTGGCTGGATTATGATAGTGATGGAGAATCCGACCTCCTGCTTGGCGGACAACAGGAATTTGAATCCTTTAATACACCCTATACGAAACTATTTCATGCAGAAAAGTCAGGCGGATATCAGTCCGTTCCATTGCCACTTGCTGAAACCACGAATGGTAATGCGGTTTGGGGCGACTATGATAATGACGGCGACCCTGATTTTCTGGTATGCGGCATAACCGCGACAATTCGGACTGTGTCTCAGCTTTATGATAATGTCATAGATGCTGACTTTAATCTGCCCGAGCCCCCATCCTCGCCATCCTCTGAAACCAACGGTGCCTGGGCAACGTTGCATTGGTCTGCGCCGGAACAGGCCAAAGGCTATACCTATAATCTGTGCGTCGGGACCGGGCCGGGCAAGGCCGATGTAATGGCTCCGCTGGCGATAATGGAAACCGGGCGTCGATTGGTCGCAGGCCCAGGCAACGCCTGGTACAGCACAACCTGGAAGCTTCGACTGGCAGCCGGGACCTATTACTGGCGTGTGCAGTGCGTCGACAAAGCGTATTGCGGCTCTGCGTTCACAGCGGTGCAATCGTTTACCATACAACCGGACGCCGACCTGATCCCGATGCCGCCGCCGCACGTTACAGCCAAACGGGAAGCACAAAGCGTAATTATGTCCTGGCAGCCGGACAGCACCGATTCGGTATTACGATATACTGTATATCGCCGCTGCGATGGCGCGCCTGCTCCCATTGCCGTGCTCGGCCACGATTTGAACTCATTCTGCGATAACAACATCCTGGAAAATACAGTCTATTATTATTCCATAACCGCCACCAATCGCAACCGGCAGGAAAGCGCGCCATCAGCGGAAATCCGCATCGACACATCATCACCGTTTGTTCGCCATACAACCGAAATACCGACCGGAGACTATTTTGTCTTTGGCGACCTGGACAGCGATGGCGACCTGGATATCGTTCAAAGCCGCAAGAATAGCCAGGGACAGCATTCGCTATTCACCTACTCGAATCAACATCAAAAGCTGGTGGAAAATAGTTTGCCATATACACTGAACGGAGGAAAATTTTCCATCGAAGGCGATGACGATCGTGATAACGATCTCGACCTGTTTGCTTTTTATAGCACACACCAAGCCAAACTCTTTCGCAACAACGCCGGCCGGTTCACCCTTTACGACTATGCCATGTCCGGAACCGATAATTTCAGCATAGAAACCATGTACCGATTTGATCTCGATAATGACGGGGACCAGGATGCGCTGGTATCCGGATGGTTACATATACCATCACAAGAAAGATCTATGCGGGTTAATGTGATTTTTGAAAATCAAAACGGACTTGGTCGCAGCCGGACTCAACCCTTTGAATTTGATATGAACGCATTTGAAGCGAACGACTTTGATCTGGACGGCGATGTCGATCTGCTGGCTAGCGGGAGCTATTGGGCAAGCTCTACAGAGGCTCGCTGGCTGGTTGGACTGTACATAAATGCAAATGGCAACTTTTATCAAACCGATTCGACCATTATTCCCTGGCCACCGAAGCCGGAAAGACTATGGCAACTGCAGTGGTTTGATTATGATCAGGACGCCAGACCGGACATACTGTTCAACCAGAACGGCGAAATGAGCGTCTTTATAAACCAGGGCAGACGGTTTGCACCGGCCATACCGGTGCATGACCTTGGCAGTCATTTTATTGCGCAGGGCGATCTCAATAACGACAACCGGACGGATATCATCACCCTGGATGGCGATCTATCGATAAAATTTTCGGATGCTGGTGGTTATAACGAGGTCTATCGATCAAATTTTCTGGATTATGGTGCAGCCGCCCAACTGTGCGATTACGATCAGGACGGCGACCTGGATGTGTTTTTAACGCAGACGTCCAGCCGCGTCGTCTGGCTGGAAAATTTGACCCCTAACACCAGGACCAGGCCGACAGCGCCAACCGGATTGAGCGCCACCGTGCAGGGCGACTCGGTCCTGCTGGCCTGGGAATCGGACAGCGACAACCTGACATACAATATCTATGTCGGCACCCGACCGGGACAAACCGATATCGTATCTCCCTTGTCCGATATCAGCACCGGTTTTCACAAGCTGGTCGCAGGCGGCAATGCCGGCCTGGCGCGCCATCACCTGTTGCGCACATTGCCGGTAGGCCTCTATTATTGGAGCGTGCAGGCGATCGATAACCGCTATATGGGCGGGCCGTTTGCAGAGGAACAAAACTTTATCATCGATCGCACGGCGGCAGTCACTTTAAATGCCAATTCAATCCCGGATCGCTTTGTACTGCAACAGAATTATCCCAATCCGTTCAACGGCCGGACTGAGATACCTTTTCATTTGCCGCAACAAACAATGGTCGCGCTGATCATATATGATCTGTCAGGCAAGACCATCCGGATTCTTGGCAACGGCAATTATCCAACTGGTGCGCATCATCTCGATTGGGACGGCCTGGATGACAGAGGGATGCCGGTTGCCAGCGGAATATATATCTACCGCCTGCAAACGGGCAGGTATGCAAGCAGCAAAAAGATGGTGCTCGTCCGCTAGCCTGATGTATTCATCGCCGAGCACGGCAGAATGACGCTGAGAGAATAGTCCAAGATGCCGTAGAGCTCGGACTGATAATGGCCTATATAAAAATTTAGGTCGAAAAATATCCTATAACCTGAAACAGCGGCTCGGATCCCTCTGCGCACTCGTCGGTTTGTGAATGGATCAGGCTGGCATGCCGGCCAACAACAACACCTTTCCGGTTTCGCTGGGGCAAATGTACTGACAATTTCCTCACACTTTTTGCGGCGACTCCGGGTGCCCCTCTTTGCATTAACAGACCGTTATGGAACACCCGGGGTTCAAAGACCTTTTGCGACACTCTATTGTCCAACATTTGTTTCCGGCTATTTGATCAACAGCATCCGCCTGACCTGTTGTTCCCCGCCGGCCAGCATTTGACAAAAGTAGAGTCCGCTGGGCAGTTCCTGTGACGCAAAGGTTGTCGTGTGCACAGCGGCGTTCTTTTCTTCATCCACCAGCGTTCTAACCGCATGTCCGACAGCGTCAAATATGGTTATGGAAACATGCGCTGCGGTTTTCATTTCATAGCGAACAGTGGTCAGCGGGTTAAACGGATTCGGATAATTCTGCTCCAGCTGGAATGCTTGCGGCCGGCCGGCAGTTGCCGTGGCACGTTTTTGTAATCCGTTCGACGTTTGGTAATCGGCGCCGATTTCCACCAACTGCCGCCAACTCCCGTTCGCTCTGGTGGGTGTCAGAATGGCCAGTTTCAAATAACGGGCGTTCACCGCCTGCGGCAAATCATAGGACGCCCAGTTCCTGGAGGCATGCAGGATGGTGGTCAATGAATCGAATTGAACACCGTCACGGCTAACCCAGAACTGTATCGTTTTCGCCTGCCGGTTGTACTGCTGCATCTGGTCGACGCCGTTGTCTGTCTTGATGCGGATTTTGTTAAACAGCGCCAGATCGCAACAGTCGAATTTGAACACCGCGCCGGCGGCGCCGGCATAATACTCTTCCGGCCCGCGCGTGGTCACCGTGCCATCCCAGCCGGTGGTGTCACCGTCCACGGCATGTTCCCACCCTTCGCCCGCATAGGTGGGTGAACCGGAATCTGCGACATACACCAGGCTCTGGCATGGTGATGCTTTTTCCTCTACCAATGGAAAATAAAGCCGGATGTAGCTGGAGGAAGTAAAAACCAACCGTTGCGCTGCCCTCCCCGGTCAACGGCATGTAACCGCAGGGCAGTGACTCGAGCCGTAACCACACTCGATAGCTCATGGGGAACAGCTTTTCCTTGAAACTGAAGTATCCGGCCATGACATTTTCGGCCGTGTCGGTCTGGTTATCCTAATCCAGGTCATTAAAGAAATGTGCGTTTTTTTCACCGTGTCCTCCATATATCCGGAACAGCGACGGGGAATTATTGTTTTCAGACTAACTGAGAATACAGATTATTGAGAACCGCTGGCAAGCGAATGGAGGTGCTCAGAGGGGCTGGACCTTGATGCAGGCTAAAATGCGGCTAGCGTCTCGCTTTTGGCGCATTTAAGTATAAATCGCTCAATTCAGGTTTTTATCACCAGACCTGGCAAGATAATAAAAAATAGTCCTAACAACAAGTCAAATCAACAATCTAGCATCCTGATTCCTCTTCTAGAACCAGTAAATGGGAGCATGGCAGGCAAAAATTCTTGCTTTTTTATCAAAATCAGCTTATCTTTTAGACCGAAAAACGTTTTTAGTCGAAAAGGACAAAGATGCATAAAGATGAAGAGGTTCAGCTGGAAATCCTGGAAGCCGCCAAGCGCATTTTCCAGAAATGGGGATTGAAAAAAGCGACCATGGAGGAGATTGCCGCCGAAGCGGGCAAGGCGAAAAGCACGCTCTATTACTATTACAAAAGCAAAGAGGAAATTTTCGATGCCGCGGTTATGAAGGAGATTAGCACTATCCTGCTGCACGCCAGAGCCGGCGTGGCCGCTATCGCATCGCCGAAACAGCGGTTGAAAAATTATGTGGCCGCCTCGCTGACCGAGCTGAAAAAATACGCCATGATGTACATCATCGTGTGGAAAGAGATCCGCGGCAAGCAGCAATCCATGCAAAAATTCAATGCCCGACTTGAAGCCCTCGAGCAATCCTACTATAAAGAGGTCCTGGCACAGGGCGCCGCTGCCGGCGAGTTCTCATTCAAGGATGAAAACGAGCTGGACGCCTATGCCAAGACCATGGCCGGCATTGTCCGATCCCTGTTCTTTTATCTCTTTTTGGATACGGACGAGACCGAGCAGATCGACATTGCCGCTAATCTGATCGCCAACGGGATATAAAAATTTTTACTACAAAATCGACCAAAATACGAAATTCGTTTGATATTTTACTCAGGAGCGTTCATGAAATTCCACAAGACTCTAGAAGCTTTCATTCTTTTCGCAGCTTTGCTGCTGCAGGTTGGCTGTTCCGGCACTTCCGGAAAACAGCAGGCTGTGCCGGCGCCGATCAAAGTCAGCGCGGAACAGGCCAAAGCCTATGATTACGCCCAGGCGATCTCGTACAGTGGCGCTATCGAAGCGTCGGAATCCATTCCCCTCAGTTTTGCCACTATGGGAACTGTGGCGGCTGTTCACGTTTCCGAAGGGGATGTGGTCAAAAAGGGAGAGCTGCTGGCGGAACTCAATGATATCAGCGCCAAAAGCGGATACGAAATGTCGCTGGCTACGTTGCAGCAGGCGGAGGATGCCTATCAGCGTTTGTCGCCCATGTACCAAAACGGCAATTTGCCGGAAATAAAAATGATCGAATGCGAAACCAATCTCACCAAGGCCAAAGCCGCGGCCGCCATTTCGAAAAAGAATCTGGAGGATTGCAGGTTGTATGCGCCCGCAGCCGGATGGATCGGCCGGCGCAGCATCGAGCCGGGCATGGTCGCCACGCCCAACCTCGCCTCCATTACCATCGTCAATATCAGCCGCGTCTTTGCACGCGTGGCTGTGTCAGAAAATGAAATAGCCGCTGTTCATAAAGGACAACCGGCCCGAATTCACATCGCCGCATTGCCGCAAGGCGAGTACACCGGACACGTGGAAGAGATCGGCGTGGTGGCGGATCCGCTGGCGCATTCCTACAAAATAAAAATCGGCCTGGCCAATTCCGACCACGCCATCAAGCCGGGCATGATCTGTCAGGTGATTATCGAGAGCAAAACCGATCACGGGCCGGTGATACCGGTTCGGGCGGTGCTCACCTCGGAAACAGGCGACCATTTTGTCTACGTCATCGACCGTGATCAGCGCGCGCAGCGGCGTCAGGTCATCCTGGGCACCCTGCTGCAGAGCGGCGTCGAAATCAAACACGGCCTGCTGAAAGATGAATGGATCGTCACCGCAGGCGGACAAAAGCTGATCGACAACGCCGCCGTACAAGTTGAGAAACAATAGGTCCGGAGGATGTGCTTATGTTGAATGAAAACCAAACACTGCTGGATCTGTTGTTACGATACAAGCAGCTCATATATATTTTTGTCGGCATTGCCGTGCTTCTCGGCGTCTCCGCCCTGATTCTGATGCCGCGCGACGAATACCCGCAGTTCGATGTGCCGCTGGGACTGATCGTCGGCGTCTATCCGGGCGCCTCATCGGAACAGGTGGAAGCCCAGGTGACGACCAAGGTGGAAAAATTTCTTTTTCAATTCAAAACCGTGGATCGCGCCAAAACCTATTCCATATCCAAAGAGAACGTGATGGTCATCTATGTGGCCACCAATCAGGAAGAAAAAAACCTGGATGAATTTTGGGCCAAACTGCAGCATGGGCTTAACAGCCTGAAAGCCGAGCTGCCCGCCGGTGTTATCTCACTGACCGCGGACAATGATTTCGGCAACACCTCCGCCCTGCTGCTGGCGGTACAGTCAGAGACCAGGAGCTATAAAGAGCTGGAAAACTATGTAAACGGCTACGAAGACCAGGTGCGCAGAATCGCTTCCGTCGCCAAGGTCAGGCAATACGGTATGCAGAGAGAACAGATCAGCGTCTACATGGACGACGCCAGACTGGCCCAGTACGGCATCAAACCGCTGCAGGTTCTGGCGGCGCTGAAACCGCCGGCGGCTGTCAGCTATGCCGGCGACATCGACGACGGCCAACTGGTTCGCCCCCTGCATGTATCCTCCACCTTGACCAGCGAAACCGATGTGGCCAACCAGATCGTCTATGCCGATCCGGCCGGCAACGTCCTTCGTGTTAAAGATATCGCCCGCGTGGTGCGTGAATACGAAGAGCCGGATTCCTATATCCGTGTCAACGGCAAGAAATGTATGATCGTTTCACTGGAAATGCGACCGGGCAAAAACATCGTCACCTTCGGCAAAGAGGTGGCCAGGGTGACGGACGCCTTTTCCCGCTCCCTGCCGTCCGACGTTCACATCATCACCATTTCCAATATTCCGGACGCGGTGTCCAGGGCCATCGGCAATTTTCTCAAAGAGTTCGTCATCTCCATGCTGTCGGTGATCGTGGTCACCATGCTGCTGTTGCCGGCCCGGGTAGCGCGCATCGCCGCCTTGTCGATTCCAACCTCCATTTTTATGGCCCTGGGGTTGATGTGGATGTGCGGCATGGATCTGCAGACGGTGTCGCTGGCCGGCCTGATCCTCGTTTTAGGCATTACCGTGGACGATGCCATCGTCGTGATCGACAACTATATCGAAAAACTGGATCAGGGCATGTCCCGTTTCAAAGCCGGTTCCAAATGCGTGACCGAGCTTTTCAGCTCCGTGCTCTCCGCTACGCTGGTCATCATTATCTGCTTTCTGCCCATGCCTTTTTTCATGTCCGGCACCGCAGGCGATTTTATCCGTTCTCTGCCGCTGACCATCACCTTTGCGTTGCTGATCTCGTTGCTGATCTCGGTCACCCTGATCCCCCTGGTGAGTTATACCCTGATCAAAACCGGAATCAGGGATCTTAAAAGATCGGACGGCAGGCCAACGTTTCTGGAAAGGCTGCAAACGCTTTATAACAGCGTGCTCGAAAAAGCATTTGCACATAAAACCCTGGTGGTGGCGGTCGGGCTCGTTTCGTTTATTATCGGCCTCGCTCTGCTGGCGGTTATTCCCCGGCAGTCGTTTCCGAAAATCGAGCGCAATCAGTTTGCCGTGGAAGTTTATCTGGCCGAGGGCAGTTCCCTGCAGCAGACCGATGCCGTCATGAGAGATCTGGAAAAGGTATTGGCCAGGGACAGCCGCATCCGGGTGGTGACGTCGTTTGTCGGCGCCAGCTCGCCCAGATTTCACACCCTCTATTCGCCCAATTTTGCCGCTAAACATTATGGCCAAATGGTGGTGTTGACCGAATCGAGCGACGCCACGGTCAACATTCTTGACGAATACAGCCGACGAATGTACAACCATTATCCCCAGGCGGATATAAAATGGAAACAGCTGGCCTTTGACATCCAAAAGGCGCCCATCGAGGTGCGCATCTCCGGAGACAGCATCCGCACCCTGCGGCAGACCGCGGACCTCATCGCCGGCCATCTGCGCAAAATCGAAGGTACGGAATATGTGCGCAGCGATTATGGCCGGCCCAGGCCGATCATCGATCTGGAGGTCAAGCGCGATCAGGCGGCCCTGCTGGGCTACTCCACCGCAGTGCTGGAAAACTCGCTGATGGTCGGCGTCAAAGGATTGCCCGTGTCTACCGTCTGGGAAGGGGACTATCCGGTATCTGTCAAACTGAAAATCGACAAAAAAATAAAAACAAAACCGGAAGAGATCGCCGATCTGTATGTGACATCGCCGCTGACCGCCGTGTCGGTGCCGGTTCGTCAGATTGCAGAGATCAAGCCGGGCTGGAGTGAAGCGGAAATAATACGACGCAACGGCGTACGCACCATGACCGTTCGCGCCGAAGTAAAACGCGGTCTGTATCCGACTTATATATTTAAACAGATCCGGCCGATCGTGGACAACATGAAATGGCCGGAAGGCATAACCATTACCTATGGCGGCGATTATCAGGACACGCAGGAAAACATGACGCCCTTTTACTACTCTCTCGCCGCCAGCGTGACCCTGATCTTTTTGATCCTGATGTTCCAGTTCAAAAAGACCAGAACCTCCCTGCTCATCATGGCGACGCTGCCGTTGAGCGTGTTCGGGGCAGCCGTCGGCGTGTTGCTCACCGGCTACCCCTTTGGTGTAACCGCCTTTGTCGGCCTTATCGGCCTGATGGGTATTGTGGTGCGCAACGGCGTCATCTTTATCTCTTATGCCGATGAGCTGCGCACCAACCAGGGTTTTACCGCCGAAGAGGCCGCCATGTCAGCCGGACGGCGGCGCATGCGGCCGATCTTTTTGACCTCCGCGGCGGCCGCGGTCGGTGTCATCCCCATGATTCTCAGCGGCTCCAGCCTCTGGGGTCCTCTGGGCGCTGTCATCTGTTCCGGACTGATTTTCGCACTGGCCCTGTCTCTGCTGGTTCTGCCGGTGCTCTATTACTATTTTCATCGTAACGATGCCGTTGCGATCAAGGAAGGCGAATGAGATGAGAAAACGACTGATGCTTTTCGTGATGGCGATTCTGTCAAGCCAAGCGGCGTTCCCGCAACGATCGCTTACCCTGGCAGAGGCCGTCGAGCTGGCGCTGCGCAACAATGCTGAAATTAAAAACAGCCGGCTGGAGGCGGATGCGGCGGCGTCGATACGCCGATCGGCAGTGAGCGAATATTTCCCCGAGATCAGCGCCGGCGCGCTTTTGTTTCATTCGCAGAAACATCTGTTCGAAATGACCACGCCCTCAGGCAACCTGCCGGTGTACGACGGTAATCCGATCAACTTGTTCCGTCCAACCCAGTTTGCCTACTTTCCCGGTGGAACCACCAGCATGTTAAAGGATGTGCAGGTGGGATACGTCGATGTCATACAACCGCTCTTTGCCGGCGGCCGCATCCTCTACGGCAATCAGCTGGCAGCGGTTGGCCGTGACGTGGCGCGCTACAGGGTCACTCTAAGCCAGGATGAAATCACCCTCTCCACCGAAGAGCAGTACTGGCGCATCGTTTCCCTGGATGAAAAAAAAGCGACCTTGCAGAAATACGATGACCTGTTGAGCGCACTGCTGCGGCAGGTGCAGGATGCCTATGAATCCGGCCTGGTCATGCGCAACGACGTGCTCAAGGTCAAGTTGAAACAGAGCGATATACGACAAAAGATGAACAAGCTGGACAATGGCCGAAAACTGGCGGCCATGGCTTTCTGCCGGCACATCGGCCTGGAGAACGATACCACCCTGGTCCTCACGGAGCCGTGGCCAATTGTGGAGGCGCCGGATCGTTACCATGTCGATCCACAGGCTGTGCTGGGCTCCAGAACCGAATACCGCCTGCTCAATAAAGCTGTGCAGGCGGCGACCCTGCAAAAGCGCATTAAGCGGGGCGAACTGCTGCCGCAAGCCGGCGTAGGCCTGCGTGCCATGGTGGTCAAACTGGATGAGTCGGATCGCGTCCGCCACAATGTATTCTTTGGCTCTGTTTCTGTACCGCTTTCGGACTGGATTTCCGGCACCTCGGAGCTCAAGGAGCGACGCGCCCGGGAAGAGATGGCGCGGAATAATTTAAAGGACCAGTCCGATCAGCTGTTGCTGCAGATGGAAAAGGCGTGGCTGGATTTCGGCGACAGCTACAGACAGGTGCTGCTGGCGGAGGAATCCAGGGAACAGGCGGAAGAAAACGTCGACGTCAACCAGGACAGCTATCGCAACGGCATCACCGGCGTTGCGGATCTGCTGGAGGCGCAGGCCCTGCTGCAGCAGACCATAGATCAGCTGGCGGACAGTCGGGCCGAGTATATGATCAACCGCACCCGCTACCTGCAGATGACGGCAAGATAATTCCAGCAAGTATCGCCTGGGCAGATCAATATTTAATCAGGAACCAACACATCGGTCGCGTAGCGACCATGCGATGGTAGCCAGGCGTGTTAACGCCTGGTAAAAAATGCATCTCATTTCCGTCGCGATGCGACGGGCGAAACAACACCAAACGATACCATGCCGCAGCCCCATCAGGCAGCTCCGGCTTTGCTTGACTCCGATATATAGATCGCGTATATTGCAGCAAATATAAAGATGTTAAGGAGGCGATAAAATTTAACTAATCCGTGCACTCACGATCTTTATCGCTTTCCCCTCTGCCTGGTCGCAGACTGATCCGGCGCTGGTCTGCAAAGCGCGATGGATCTGGCAGGAAACAGACCGGGATATAGTGGCAACAACGCATAATCAGCAGCGCACCCCCATGCATGGAGAAACCAGTTGGCAAACGAACCGGCAAATCCATCAATCAGAATCGACAGTCACCAGCATTTCTGGCACTATCATCCGCAGCAGCACGGGTGGATGACCGACCACATGCAGGTTCTGCGCCGGGATTATCTGCCCGGCGATCTGGCGCCGCTTCTCGACGCCATGTCCTTCACGGGCACTATTGCTGTTCAGGCCCGGCAAATGGTGGAAGAGACCAGCTGGCTTTTGCACCTGGCGGATCAATTCGACTTTATCAGGGGCGTGGTCGGATGGGTCGATTTGCAGTCGCCGCGAATCGAGGAACACCTGCAACAGCTCAGAAATCATCGCAAACTGGTCGGTCTGCGCCACGTCGTGCATGATGAATCCGATCCTGAATTCATGCTCCGTCCCGCCTTCCAAAATGGTTTGAGCAGGCTGGAGGCATATGGCCTGACGTTTGATCTGCTCCTCTTTCCCATCCATTTGCCCGTAGCGGTCAAGATAGTGCAAACATTCCCGCAGCAACGTTTTGTTCTGGATCACATCGGCAAACCGCCTGTCGCCCAACAATTACTGGAGCCCTGGAAAATCCATCTCCAGGAGCTGGCGCAATATGAAAATGTGTACTGCAAACTCTCCGGCCTGGTCACCGAAGCGGATTGGCGCAGCTGGCAACCTTATGACCTGCACCCTTACCTGGACACAGTCATGCAGGCGTTCGGCGCCAGGCGGCTGATGATCGGGTCAGACTGGCCGGTGTGTACATTGGCCGGAAGCTATGAAACGGTGATGAACGTCGTCATCGAATACATTAAAGCATGCTCTGCTGAGGAGCAGGACGCCATCCTGGGTGGTAACTGCCAAAAATTTTACAAACTTTTATAGGAGATCAGGTATGATAAAACGGCTGCTGGGTAACACCGGCCTGGAGGTTCCGATCTTGTCGTTCGGTGGTTCGTCGCTGGGCAGCGCGTTCCGCGCAGTGCATCTTGATGATGCCATCCAAAGCGTACATACCGCTTATGACCTGGGACTCACCTACATCGATACCTCACCCTATTATGGCCGCGGCATTTCAGAGGTCCTCCTGGGAGTCGCTCTGGCCGACATTCCGCGCGACCGCCTGATCCTCAGCAGCAAACTGGGACGGTATGACGATGACAAGTTCGATTTTCGCGCCGAGCGGGTGGTAGAAAGTGTAGAGGTCAGCCTGCACCGCCTGCGAACCGACTATCTCGATATGGTGTTTTGTCACGACGTCGAGTTTGTCCATTTGCAGCAGATCATCGAAGTGACGCTGCCGGCCTTGCGCCGGCTGCAGCAGCAGGGCAAGGTGCGCTTCATCGGCGTGGCCGGATTTCCCCTCAGAATATTCCGCACCGTGCTCGCGCAGGCAGACATCGATGTTATTCTGAGTTACTGTCATTACACGTTGCAGAATCGCTCGCTGAAGGATCTGCTGCCGCTGTTGCAGCAACGCGGCGTCGGCGTGGTCAACGCATCGCCGTTCGCCATGCGGCTGCTCACCGAGACCGGCGCACCGGACTGGCACCCGGCGCCGGCACCGCTGCGCGCCGCCTGCCGCCAGGCCGCGGCCTTTTGCCGGCAGCAGGGCTGTGACATCGCCAAACTGGCGCTCCAGTTCGCGACGCTGTCCGGAGAGACGCCGACCTGCCTGGCAGGATCGGCCAATCCGGAAAACATCCGCAAATGGGTTCACTGGCTGGAAGAGCCCTACGAACACGAGCTCATCGCCGAGGTGGAAAAAATACTGCAGCCGGTGCTGAATCAGTCATGGCCCAGCGGGCTGCCGGAAAACAATGACTAGGTGGTCAAGTCTTGCAGCAGGGGATTACTCCGAAAAAAAGGCCAGCGATCCGGAATACCGCTCGCGCTCAACCTCCTTTTAAAAGCAAAAGGCCTCCGCTTTGATCATTGGCGGAGGCCGCTTGCCCGTCTTTTGTCAGCACCCTGCAATAAAACAGGGAAAACCGCCATCGATAAACAGCGGATCATGTGTAAAGGGGATGGAACCCGTAGCCGGAATTGTACCTTCAAGAATTTTTACTTGAAATCGCAGCGTGGTGCCTTCCATGATGGGCTTTAAAAGCTCGACCACGATGGTATTGAACACTTTGCCATCCTCGGTTATGGACAGCACGGCGTTGGGCGGATTATCGGCAAAACTGTCTGAGGATTTGTTCCAGCTTTTCAAAAAGCTTTCCAGCGCAATGTGTCCGGCTATTCGCTCCGGCCGGTCGGAGAAATAGATCACAGCGTTGGCGACGTTCTCCAGTTCCAGTGTGTTCGCGGAAATAACACCGCGCTCCGCATTAATCACGAACAGCAAACTCATTTCATGTTGCGGCCGGTTGACAACGGTTTTGGCCTTTTTAAGAGAATGCCGGTTGATTGTAATGGCATCCGCAGCGCCGGCTTGCGCATGAACCCCAGCTCCCCAGCACAGGCATAACGCCAGAATGATTTTCTTCATCTCTCCTCCTCCCTTATGGGTTTTCATAACAATGCTTAACGAAGCGAGGTAATCAGTACTCGAGGGTGCATGAACCTGTCGCGCCATCCTCGCAGCCGGCCGCCCGGGATCATACCACACTCTCCGCCACCTCATCATCCCATCAAACTGTTATAGACTTGAGCGATTGTTGTGGCCGAAACGTCTCGCCTCGCCCCTATGATGTGCACGAACCGACAAGCCGATTGTTAATAATCTAGTCAACAGGGATCAGAATATCAAGAATAAAGCCAGAGAGGACAAACAGTCCAACTTTAAACTTTGCCATGCTTTTCCGATCTATACTGCCATTGATCCTGCACCCCCAGCCTATCCATAAACCGCGGGCAGTTCCGTTAAAGCTATGAATATTTCGCGACTTGATGTTTTTTAATTTTTATTCTCAAGCCGCGCATGATTACATTATGTTTTTTCTCTCTGCGTCACTGTTCCAGCTGAGGTTACTCATTCAAACTATCACATTGCGCTTTATCATGTATGAAAAACAGCTGATGCGCAAAATTCAATTGACATTAGGCGGAATTAAATATAAGTTA
>CAZISM010000008.1:6046-85625 GCA_964541895.1 uncultured Cytophagia bacterium | reverse complement strand
GAATCGATACGCCCGGCAGTCGACCGACCGACTCGGCCGCGTTGGCGTCCGGCAGCTCCATGATGCGCTCGGCTGAAACCACATTGGTGATGGTATTGGAACGCAACTGCTGGTTGATGGCGGCGATCTGCCCCTCGGCCTGCGCTGTGATCGTCACCGTCTGCCCTTTCAGCACATCATAGTCCAATTTGATGTGCACTACTTTGACCTCGTCCTCATCCACGCGCACGGCCAGCTCTTTCTCTTTATAACCTATAAATCGGACTTTTAACGTATGAGATCCGGACGGCACGCGCAGAATCTGATAATTGCCCTTGAGGTCGGTTATAGCACCAATGGCGGTGCCGGCCAGGTAGACATTCGCTCCCGGCAGGGGTTCGCCGGTCGCTGCATCGGTAACCGTTCCGGTAATCCTGGCATTGGCTGCAAAGAGCGATAGAACGCCGGGACCTGACAACGAGACAATAATTAGGCATGATATCAGAACGCGCTTCATAGGAGATACCTCTTGTTCTGTTTGTATCTGTACAGGAAAAGCCCGCGAGTGCCTGTGCTCAGGCTGTTCTGAGCCGGTTTTGCAACGGGGAAGGTCGGATTTAACAACGTGGTCCATTATAACATGGTCTGTAACGTCTGCTGTGCTTGCTAGGTATACCTATTTATACGCAGATTTTTTTTTTCAGTCAAGCTTTTTTTCTACATTTTTCCGCGAGACGATCCAATCCAGGCAACCGCCAAGGGAGCATGCGATTGTTTTACTGATGCGCAAGCCAGTGAGTCAACAGGTGCTGTTCGCGCCCCAGGGTGCCCCTTCATTCAATTCATATTATTCGAGAACAACCTGCAACGGTGCGGACGCCGATATGGCCCACGGCCGGGAAAATGAGACGACCGTGGCCTGGCCCGCAACCGACACCGTAGCTGCCTGTCGTTCGCCGTTCACCAGGGCCACGCCTCGTCCTGGTGCAGCACTTGCGGGCAGAATAAAGTTCTTTATGATCAGGGTACCCTCCGCCACATCGATGCGGATTTGCCACCTGCCGTCCACATATTGCCGGCTCAGCGTGCCCCAGCCACCCGGTACGCTGAAAAAAACCACACATTCCTCCTGACTGAACGCAGGTTCAATACAGACCGTCTGTTCCACGGCCGAATAACGAAATCCGGACCAGGCCAACAGCGAGGCATAGTTGGCCATGGAACGAACATAATGGTTGCCCCACTCGAATTCGCAAAATGGATTGCGCCGTTTGCCGTCGTGCCGGTCGCGCACCGCCTTGATCAGCGCCAGCCCTTCCGCTGCATATCCGGCATAGAGCAAATTGGCCGCCACCTGATACTCAAAGCCGCTCATGGTCTCGTCGGCATAGAGCAGAGGCTTTTCCGGACGATCGCCATGCGGCCAGGTGGCGATGACGAGACCGCGATCCTGGCCCAGGGAATAGGCGCGATAGGTGTTGACCATGTCGAAAAAGTCATGTTTGAAATTGTGCCTGAACAGGGATGCGAGCGCGCGGTGGATATGGGAGCGGTCAAAGACATCCTCCAGCCCCAGCATGCGCGCATAGAGCTGGCCATGCACCTGCTCGGATATACAGCCGCCGGCCAGTTGATGATCGCCGGGCGCCGGCGTCTGCTGCTGATAATACTCGCCGTTGAAGAGAAGTTGGTCTGTCAGCCGTTTGCCGGACTCGTAGACGCGCCGGAAGGCCTGTGCCGCTGCCACATCGCCGAGATGGTCGGCCATTTTTTCCCCGGCCAAAAGGGCAGCCTGATAGAGACTGCCGCAGGCGGGTTCAGGCGTGCTATAGTTGAGATCCAGGGTGTTGTGATGGCTGCCTTCCAGCAGGCCGTCGCGGTCCTGATCCCACTCTACCCAGGCGTACTCCAGGCTTTTTTTGATGCGCGGCCACCACGACGCCAGCCAGCGCTCGTCGCCAGTCAACTGCCATTCCCGATACACCTGGCACACCAGCCCCATCTGGCCGTCGGCAGCGGTGAAGAAATTGGTCTTTTTTCCATAGACCTCTTGAGCCGGCTGATCCTGGGCGCGGGCGTTCGGCCCCAGCGGCAGACGATACTGGATGGCGCCGTCCGATTCGCGAAAGCCGTTTTTATAAAAATTCTCCAGCATCGACCGCTGCAGATCCGGGAACAGATAGGGCAGTACATGCTGAAAGTTGTAGACATGGTTGGCGGTGCCGGGACCAAGCCGTTTGGCCATGGCGCATCCTTCCCAGCCATAAAGCGTGCCGTCCGGATAGCGGATCAGTGTCGGCGAGCGCAGCACAGCCAGCTGGCTGGCAATGGATTCCAGCACCACGCCAGGCAGCGTCGATGCAAAAAATCTCTTCTGGAACAGGCGAGTCCGTTCCTGCAGAGCTTGCAGATGCGTGACGGTGTAACGGGCGACCTCCAGTCCGCTGGCCCACTGCTGGCCGTAATAGTTGCGCCATTCGCGATAACCGCGGGCGAGTTCCTTGGGATCGGCGGTGTCAAAAACAGGAAAATACCAGCCCAGCACCACCGGAATGGTTATCGCGGCGTCGGGCGCCAGCACATACTGAAACCCCAGGGATCCAACGCGATCGTTGTTGATGGAGCTGCGCCGACCGCTCCCGGATTTTGCCGGCGGCCCTGCATATTCCTCACCCTCTTCGCGCACCGCCGTCGCGGCCATGGCAAAACGACCGGTTCGAATAAAAGTGCGGGCATAGTGTTCAAGAGCGGTCCAGATGTTATCGCCGATCCAGTTGGTTTGCCAGGTCGTCGCCATGGCCGGAGAAGCGACAAACATGCTGCGGCCGCCGTCGCGGCCGTCGCTCAACTCCAGCACCGTCAAGCTCTTTTCACGCAAAACCCGGTTATAGCGGCCGGCCAGGTTTTGCACATTGACGCCGAGGCTGATGTCCACAGGTTTTGAACTGGTGTTGGTGAGGGTGATGTTGAAAACAGCGACGGGCAGGGAGCTGTGGCGGCTGTCTCCGGGAATAAAGGGGCTCCAGGCTTCGACCGTGGCGGACACGGGCATGTGCTCGTCCTGCAGATCAACCTGCGCAAAAGGAAAGCGGCTGGAAAAGCGGCAGTGGCGAAACCGGGGCAGCCCGGCCGCCTGGGTCTGTTGCGGCCCCAATCCGTTGCCGCCGTACCACATATCCTCTGTCAGATACATGGGACCGTCCAGTCGCTCGACCAATTGGCCTTCCAGCACTTTGAATGCAGGCTCGCCGCCCTCTTCTCTGGCCCACAAGCCGAAAAAACTATAGCGCGGCTGAAACCCTTTGTCGGGCCGGTTCTGAATTTCCCAATCGATCAGCTTGCCGGTCCCGCTCATGCTGATGCACCCGCTGCCGATGCCGCCCAGCGGGAATGCGATATAGCGCAGGGAATCGCCGCTATAGGTGTCACGAACCTTGCGGCTGAACAGTTCTGCAGCCGAAAAAGGCACGGTCGCCGAAATGTTCGTTTCCTGAGCGGA
Source organism: uncultured Cytophagia bacterium (assembly GCA_964541895.1). Taxonomy (GTDB): domain Bacteria; phylum Zhuqueibacterota; class Zhuqueibacteria; order Residuimicrobiales; family Residuimicrobiaceae; genus CAZISM01. The sequence continues at coordinate 82,147 of CAZISM010000008.1, read as the reverse complement.
TTCGCTGCAGGCCAGCAAAAGCGACACCACCACAGGCAGAACGATTACGGCATATAAAGAGCGTCTGTTCCTCATGGCATCCTGCCCGTTATGAGCGATAAAAGTCCTCCACTCCCGGCAGGTTCAATTTCTCGCGCGCCTGTTCCGGAGTAAACGTATAGTAATACACCGATCCTTCCGAAACCATCTCTCCCTGGCGATCATAGATGCCGGTCTCCACGCGAACGAGATTTCGTTTGCTATGAGCGATGCGGGCCCGTACGGTCAACTCGCCGCCGGAAATATACACCGGTTTGAGAAAGCGGATTTCCATTTTGGTAGTCATGCCGGCGGCGTGCAGTTTGGCAAAAATGGTCCAACTGGCGATTTCATCCATCAGGGTCGTTTGAATGCCGCCGTGCAAAATATCGCCCCACCCCTGATGGTGCAGCGACGGTTGCCAGCGGCTGACCACCTCTTCGCCTTCTTCAAAAAACTCCATGTGCAGACCGTGGGCATTGGTCGGCGCACAGGCAAAGCAGTTATAGCCCTCCCGGCCGACGAACGGATTGTGGATTCGTGGCATCAACTCTCCTCTGTCAAATGTAAACGGATCGCCGAACCGCCAGCGCGAGGCGGCCCGGGCCGCTGACAATATACCGATTTTTCATCCAATTTGGCAACATCTTGTTGTTGGCCATGTGATCGACCTCTTTGAAATATGACAAATTTTTCTTACCTTTATGGCATTACGAGTGGTGTTTCGTGCAACAAGGTCAAAAAACGTCGAACCCCTTCAAGGTGTCCGACGTTTGCTTCCGGCTTGACCGGGTCAGGATACACCAGGGAGGAGCTTCTCATGAGCGACAGCAACTATTTTTCCGAAATTCGCGCCCGCGGCAGTGCGGATTATCTGCTGCGCAGCACGCAACAGCATCACGTGCAGTTGAGCGGCATGGCGGATCAAAAGGCGCACATCCTGCTCGGTGTGGCCGCCATCATTCTCACCATCATTATGAGCAATACCCGGGACGGCAGACTCCCGGCATGGGGCCTGCTGCTGGGCGGCTTTGTGCTGCTCTCCGCCGTCTTTGCTCTGCTGGCGATCATGCCCAGCCTCAGCAATAAGAAATGGCAACGTCCGAACTGGCTGTTCTTTGCCAGTTTCAGCAGCCTGAGTTCAGAAGAGTATATGAAAAAAATGGCCGAGATTCTGGCCGACGACGCCAAGGTGTATGAAGCCGCTGTCAATGAAATCTACCAGATCGGGCAGGTTTTACACCATCGCAAATACCGCTTTCTCGGCTACAGCTACCGGCTGTTTCTCGCCGGCATCATTCTCGGATCCTGTTCCTGGCTCATTGAGCTGTGGCTGCTTTAATCAGTCATCACTGTGTGCATTTGAAAATACCTGGACCCTGTCATGTTCCCCGATCTGGATCAAGAAATAGTATACGTGCTCGACCTGATATTCAACACCAAGTTTCACGCCGACAAAGCGCTCGCGCTCCTTTTCAAAAAAAACAAAGAGCTTCCCAAAGAACGGGTCGCCGGCACGGTGTATGATCTGTTGCGAAATTGGCGTTTTATCTGGGCCTGTCGGAACGAACCACCTGCTACGGATCAGCAGGCGCTGCAAACCGCGTTGTGGACCTGGGAAATTCTGCAGGATGCCGGCGACGGCAGCCAAACCGAACCCAGCCGCTTGCGTGAAAAAGGCCGCACCCTCGATGCCATTGCCCTCAGCGTACCGCAATGGTTGTACGAACAGGGGCTGCAGGAGATAGGGGCGGGCTGGCGAGCCGAACTGGCCGCATTGAGCCAGCCGGCCAAAATCGTTCTGCGCGTCAATACCCTGAAAAGCACTGTGGCCGGTGTGGCAGAGAAACTGAACCAGCAACCCACAACCCTGTCCTGGGCTCCTGAGGCGCTGGTGTTGCCCCGACATCAAAACGTATTTGCGCTGCCCGAGTTTCGTCTCGGCCATTTCGAAGTTCAGGATGCCGCGTCCCAGGCGGTCTCCCTGGCCATGCAGGTGCGGCCGGGCCTGCGCGTGGTGGACGCCTGTGCCGGCAGCGGCGGCAAGAGCCTGCATCTGGCGGCGCTGATGCAGAACAAAGGCCGGATCATCAGCCTCGACACCTCTGACGACAAACTGGAAGAATTGCGGCGCCGGGCGCGGCGCGCCGGCGCCGCCATCATCGAATCCAGACTCATCGACAGCGCCAAAGTCATCAAACGGCTGCAGGACAGCGCCGACCGGCTGCTGCTGGATGTGCCCTGCACCGGCACCGGCGTGCTGGCGAGAAATCCGGACCTGCGCTGGCGCCTGACACCGGAGATGTTGCAGGAGCTCAGCCAGAAACAGAAATTCATCCTGCAGCAGTACAGCCGCATGGTGAAACCCAACGGTCTCCTCATCTATTCGACCTGCAGCCTGCTGCCCTGCGAAGGCGAAGAACAGATCAAATGGTTCCTGCAACAATATCCGCACACCTTTTCCCTGCTGGAAGAAAAACGCTACAGTCCGGCGCAACACGGCTTTGACGGATTTTATGTGGCCGTGTTAAAACGCGAGTCCCCGGCCTGACCCGCCTTTTTAAATTCCATGGGCAGGCTCTGTCCTGCAAAACTACCTGTAGATCACGATATGGATGCCGCTGCGAATTTTGCAGCCTGCCTTCTCTCGAGCCGTTGAAGGTGGAAATAACGCCGGTGCAGATCCGTGTTGTGTTACATAGAGCAGAACCTTGCGAAGGTTGGCTCTCACGTTTGCGCGCCGGAGCGTACGCATCCTAATCCTCGGGCAGACCTTCGCCAGGCTGATTAATGCGAAGGCGAAACGCATGATGACAAAACACCTGAGCAAGGCGATATTCAGCGTGCTGATACTGTGCCAGGTTAGCCTTGCACAATATCAATTGCAGGAAGCCTTTCCGAACCTGGGGTTTGAACAGCCGGTAGACCTGCAGCACAGCGGCGATGGCAGCAATCGACTGTTTGTGGTGGAACAGCCGGGCAGAATCCGCGTGCTTGCCAATACGGCAACCGCAGCAGCGGCAAAGCTGTTTCTCGACATCGGCGATCGCGTCAGCAACGGCGGTGAAATGGGATTGTTGGGACTGGCCTTTCATCCGGATTATAAAAACAACGGCTTCTTCTTCGTCAACTATACCAGAGCCAATCCACGCCAGACCATCATCGCCCGCTACCGGGTCTCATCAGACCCCGATGCCGCTGACAAGAACAGCGAACAGATTCTGCTCACCATCGATCAACCCTACTCCAACCACAACGGCGGCCAGACTCGGTTTGGTCCGGACGGCTACCTCTATATTGCGACCGGTGACGGCGGCTCCGGCGGCGACCCGCAGAACAACAGTCAGAATCTGAAATCCCTGCTCGGTAAAATTCTCCGCGTCGACGTGAACAGCACCCAGCCGGGCAAGGCCTACGCCATTCCAGCGGATAATCCCTTTGCCGGCAACACGGCGGGACATCGGGAAGAGATATTCGCCTACGGTCTGCGCAATCCCTGGCGATTCAGCTTTGATGCGACGGGCAAGCTTTGGTGTGCGGATGTGGGACAGAACAGCTGGGAAGAGATCAATATCATTCGCAAAGGCGGCAATTATGGCTGGAGAATCATGGAAGGCCGGCATTGCTACTCGCCATCCGCCGGTTGTGATACCACCGGCTTGATCCTGCCGATCTGGGAATACGGGCATAACGCATCCGGCGGTTATTCCATCACCGGCGGTTACGTTTATTCCGGCGCCGCCCTGCCCTCCTTGCAGGGGCGTTACCTGTTTGCCGATTTTGTGTCGCGCAAGATCTGGTCACTGGGCTATTACGGCGTCAACCCCGATGTGGCGGTGGTGGAGGTACTGACCACCGCAGTGGCCGGCATCTCTTCGTTCGGCATCGACGAATCAGGCGAGCTCTATATCTGCGCCTTTGACGGCAAGATTTACCAGTTTAAACCCACCCCAACTGCCATCGAACAGAGCAGCGCAGGGCCGGCCGGCTATGAGTTGCTGCAAAACCACCCCAATCCGTTCAATGCCGCTACATCAATAGAGTACAGGTTGGCGGAAGAGGCTCATGTACGCCTCGAGCTGATCAACAGCCTCGGCGCCATCGTTGCGGTGCTGGTGGATTCCCTGCAGGCCGGCGATCGCCAACGCCTGCAGTGGGATGCAACTCCTTATCCGGCAGGAATGTACCTGATAAGAATGACGGCAACAACACGATACGGTAGCGTGTTTCGCAAAAGCATCAAAATGGTCTATTTAAAGTGACCAAAATCAATTAGTCAGGGGCGTACTGAGCAGAAAAAATTGTGTATTGCTGCTTGATCAGCCTGAAGCATTCACCGTAAAGAACGCAGAGGGACGATCGCTTAAAATTTTGAAATACTGTTCGAAAGCCTGCGAGCGACTGCAGCCCAGGATTACGTCTGGCAACATATAAAGATTAATTCGCGGTTATTCGCGGTTAATGGCTTTTTGGTCCAGGCACAACAATAAACCCTATCTTTTTACATACGCCCCTTCACCCAGCTTGATGCCGAGATAGCTCTCCTTGTTCACCAGCGGCTCGATAATCGAATTGGTAAAAATCTTTTTATTGTCCGGCACCATTGCTTTTTTGCCCACCACGGTCAGGCCGCTGAACAGATGTTCGGGGAACAGTTCATTGGGGTGCGAGGCGTCGCCAATGCCCACCTGGCAGCCGTTGCCGAAGCTGCTGTTTTTATCCGCCAGCACAGCCTGCAGTTTCGCCTGGCGACCGATATGGGCGTCGTGCATGATCACGGAATCCTTCACCACAGCACCGGCTTGCACGTGCACGCCCGGCGATAAAATGGAATTGATCACCGTGCCATGCACCACACAGCCGATGGAAATCACCGAGTTGACCACTTTGGCCTGCGGCCCCATGAACGCGGTCGGCCGGTCGCCGGCCAGCCCCTCCTCTTCATAGTTGGTGCGCACGCCCCAGGTGGCCAGATCCAGTCCTGAATCCGGCTGCAGGATGTCCATGCTCGCCTGCCAGTAGGCCTTGAGCGTGCCTACATCCGCCCAATAGCCGTTGAATTGATAGGCATAGACGTTGGCGCTTTTGATGGCATCGTGGATGATGTTTTTGCCGAAATCGTGTCCCTGCCGCTGCTCCAGGGCTTTTTTAAGGAATCCATAATCGAACACATACACGCCCATGGAGGCCAGGTTGCTTTTGGCTTTCTTTGGTTTCTCTTCCCAGTCGATGATGCGCTGGTGTTCGTCGGTGATGCCGATGCCAAAGTGGTGCGTGTCCTCCCACGGCACCTGCATGGTGGCAATGGTGATATCCGCTTTTTTCTGCTGATGGAATTCCACCATCGGCGCATAGTCCATTTTATAAATATGGTCGCCGGACAGCACAAGAATGCGTTTGGCGCCGTAATTTTCCGCAAAAGCCAGATTCTGCGCCACCGCATCGGCCGTGCCGCGGTACCAGTCAAAATCCTCCCGGCCGGTGGAGGGCGGCAGGATGCGGGCGCCGCGGCGGCGGCCGACCAGGTCCCAGGCTTCGCCGGAGCTGATATGGCCCATGAGCGAATAGGGGCGATACTGGGTGAGAATACCGATCTGTTGCACGCCGGAATTCATGGCGTTGCTCATGGTGAAATCGATGAGGCGGTAGCAGCCGCCAAAGGGTACCGCCGGTTTGGCGCGCATCCAGCCCAGAATATTGAGCCGGCTGCCGACGCCGCCAGCCAGCAAGAACGCTACGGTTTGTCTCATTTCAATGTCCTCCCGCTCGCCATGGTCGGTTGCGGAAAATCCTTTGCGGTTTTGTTGGGATAAATGATGCAATTGGCGCCGATCCGGGCACTTGCGGGGATGACCGTATTGCGGCCGATGATGGTGATGCCGGAATTCAACAGATCCGGATACTCTTTGTTGGCCCCGAGGTTGCGGCCGGCACCGACTACCGCCTCGCGATCGACCGTTACCTGTACATCGGCGATGACCTTGTGCAGCCGGGCATTGCGGCCGACACAGCTGTCGTACATGAGGATGGAATCCTCCACGACACTGCCCTCCTCCACACAGACGCCAGGGAAAAGGATGGAATTGCGCACCGTGCCGTGAATCACACAACCATGGTTAATGCGGCTCTGCACCACCCGCGCATTCTGGCCGATGATAGCCGGGGCCCTATCCCGCACCCGCTCGTTGTCCAGGTTGGTGCGCACCTGCCACTCATCGATATTAAACAGCGTCGGCGTTTGCAGCAGGCTCATGTTCGCCGCCCAGTATTCATCGATGGTGCGCGAATAGGCCCAGGCGCCGTGAAATTTATAGCCAAACACCCGCTTCTTCTCCAACAGCACCGGCAGGATGTCGCGACCAAAATGTTCGGTCGCCGGCGGCTTCATCATCTCATCGAGAACATATTGCAGGGCGGAGAGGCTGAACAGATAGATGGTCATGGAGGCCCAGGACGAGAGCGGCTGGCTCGGTTTCTCCACATAGCGCAGCAAACGTCCGCCTTTGCTGTGGCCGTCCTCGATCACGCCCTGGCCGAAGCGGTCCAGGCCGTCGCCCTCGGCATTGACAAACGCCACGGTCACATCGGCCTTGACCTCTTCATGAAACGCGATCATCTCGGCATAATCCATTTTGTAGACGTGATCGCCGGAAAGAATGAGGACATAATTTGGATTATGACGGTAAATGAATTCTTTGTTTTGATACACCGCATCCGCCGTACCGCGATACCAGTCGGAACTGACCGTGCCCTTCATCGGCGGCAACAGGTGCACGCCGCGCTGGCTGCCGACCATATCCCAGCTGCGGCCGGAGCCGATGTGCGTGATGAGAGAGTCGGAACGATACTGGGAGAGAATTCCGATTCGTTCGATGCCCGAGTGCATGAGGTTGCTCAGCGGGAAATCGATCACGCGATACATGCCGCCGAACGGCAGAGCGGATTTCGGCCGGTACAACGTCAGGACGGACAACTCGTCCACCCGGCCGCCGGCCAGAATCATGGCTAGTGTCTTTTTCATGATCAGCGAAAATCTCCTGTGATATGGAATCCCGCCCAGTAGGAGGGATAGGGGTTGATTTCTGTAAAAACGACCCGTTGTGCTTTTCGTAACGCTTCCGCTCTGCTGTCGCCCTCGGCCAGATAACGGAACAGACGCTTGATGAGGACTGCTGTTGCCAAATCATCCACTTTCCACAAACTGGTCACTACCGACGAGCTGCCGGCGAGGATGAAACTGCGCACCAATCCCTCCACCTCATCGCCGCTGCGTACGGTGCCCAGGCCCGTCTCGCAGGCGCTGACGACGGTCAGGTAGGCGTTTAAATCCAGCCCCATGATTTCATGGGCGCTCAACCGGCCGTCCTGTTGCTTGTCACCGGTCAGCAGCAGCGCCGACATCAGCGGATGGCGGCTGTCGTATTCGCCATGGCAGCTGAACAACAGCAACGGCGACAAGGCCTGCTGTTTGACCGCTGTTTCGGTGGCCCTGGCGTTTAAATAGGATTGCACGGTTGGAAAGTAGCGCTGCAGGCTCCTGACCTCCCGGGCGGCAAAGGGCAGGTCCCATTTGCTGTCGCCCAGTGACGGATTGCCGAACGCCGTCACTTTAAACTGGCGCACCTGCTCCGTTGCCGGCCTGCCACCCTGCCGCAGGCAGTGCAGCCAGACGCTGCTGCTGGGCGCCAGCGACAATGACCAGCGCAATCCCATGTAGTCGCCGCCGGCATCCTGCAAAACATTAAAGGGCAGGTAATGCAGGCTGTTGGACGGCACGATGACGATATGACGGACCGACGCCAGTTCGACCTCAAACGGCTTGATCAGTTCCTGATACAATTCCGCCGCTGACTCCTGAATGGCAAGTTGTCGCTGCAAGCCTTTGCGCAGTGTTTCCACCTGGTGGCTGAGCAACGAATCGCTCAACGCCAGCGTTGCCGAATTGCATGATGCCGAATCGACATAAAATACGATCAACCGCTCCTTCATTTGATGATAGATCAGCATGGCGGTGCGGTCGCTCAGCGCTTTTTGCACCTGCGCTACCTCCGGCGGCGCCACCTGCACCAGTTCGGCCAGCTGCGGATTCTGGGCGGCCATGGCGCGAAGCAGGTCGCTCAGATCGGCGCGCAAAGAACGCACCCGCGTTTCGGCATCGGCTCTGACGCCGGCCGGCACAGAATCGGTTTGACTCATCTGAAAAACCAGTTCGCTCTCCGCCTGCTGCAACAGACTCTGCAGGCTGTCTTTTCTCACCAACAGGCGGTTATCCTGGCTGCGGCCCAGGCGCACGCGGCGATTACCGAGCAGATCGAGAAAACGCCGGCTCCGGGCCCGTTCGGTCACTTGCCAGGCTTCCGTATATCTGTTTTGATCCAGCAGCAGGACAACCAGCTGATCGTACACATACAGCTTGTCATCCATAAAGCCGGCGCTGTGATCCTCCACTTTAATGCGGCTGCGCATGGACTCGATGATCCCGATGGCCTGAAACAGCGATTCCACCGCCTGGGCGGAATTTTTTTCGTCCAGCGACAGCTGCGCGCGTTCCTGCAGGGCACGCCAGGCGATCTCCGGCATGAGCGCTCGTTCGGCAATCGTGAACGCCTGCTCGAGATAGTGGGAGCACGAATCAGCGGCGCCGAGAGCGCGCCAGGCTTTGGCCAGCACCAGACTGCTCTGCGCCTGATTGCGCAGGTCCTGTAACTCGATACTGACCCGCAAGGCATCATGGGCCAAAGCCTTCGCTGCAGCGGTCTCTTGCCGGTCCAGATGCAGCGCCGCCAGATTGCGCAGGTTATAGGCCATGCCGCGCCTGGAATTCAAACTGGAATCCAGCCGCGCCGCCTGCTCCAGTTGCGCCAAAGCTGTTTCATACTTTTTCTGCGTGCGGTTGATGGTGGCCAGGTTTTTATAAATAGTGGATTGATCCTGGCGGTCGTCATTGGCTATGGCCAGCTCCAAAGCGGCCTGTTCATGACGCAATGCCTCTTCCGGCATACCCAGACTCAGCGCCAGCAATCCGCGGGTAGCCAGTGCGACCTGGCGCAATTTGTCGTCGTGAAGAGCGTTAAAAATGGTCTCTGCCGACTGTTGTTGCTGCAAGGCATTGTAATAGTCACCCATTTTCCAGTACAGATTGGCCATATACTGGCGACTCAACCCCTGCAGCTTTTCGTTCTTCAAGTTTAGCGCCAGCGTCAACGCCTCGGTTTGGGCGGTCAGCGCCGGATCATACAGACCCATGCGCTCATAAATCAATCCCAGGTTCTGCAGCATGTCGATGCGATCGGCTGCCGTGGCCGGCTCCACCGGCAGCAGACGCAGGGCTTCCTGCTGATGGGCCAGGGCCGCCGGATAGTGGTCGAGATAAAGGAATTCTATGCGCCCCAAATCGCGCAAACACATGGCCACATGTTTTACACTGGTCAGGGTTTGATATTTCTCCAAAGCCTGTTGATACAACGCCATCGCCTGCTTTGCATTACCGCCGCGCTCGTAAATCAGAGCCATGTCACGCAATGCCGCGGCCTCTTCCTCTTTCAAGCCGTACTTTTGCGCCATGGCAAAAAACCGGTTCTTGTAGGCGATCCCCTGCTCGAATTCCCTGTTTTGGGTATAAAAGTAGGATAGATTGTTATATGCGGTTGCCATGGCGTCCAGATCGTTGGCCTCCTCGGCGCTGTGCAGGATCCGGCTCTGCACCTCAATGGCTTTGGCCCACAAACGGCCGTTCACGGCGCTCTCGAGAAGGCGGTCGTTCAGCATGGCCCGGCTGGCGCTGTTGTGCTGTTTTTCCGCCATCTGCAGCGCCTCTTCGTAGGCCTGTATGGCTTCGCTCCAGTCGCCCATGTCAAAGGCGCTGTGGCCGCGGCGCACTTTGGTTTCAAAGCCCTCTTCGGCATAATGAATCTCTTCATCCGTGCTCATGCCGCCGAAACCATAGAGCTGAAATCGGTCGATATTCATCGAGTCACGCAGGGCATGCTGGGTGGCGGCCAGGGCCGCCGCCGGCGGCATGGATTTCAGATGGGCATAAAAGGCCGTGAAAAAAGTTCGGTCCTGTTCCAGCGTCCCTGGCCAGAGAGACAGCAGAACTGCGGCGGTGCCGCTGTAGAGCGCACTGCGCTCCAGAGCCAGCACCGAAGCCGGCTCCTGCAGCGGCGTCTGCGTGCGTCGATTGGTCAACGACAGCAGGCTGGCCGCCAGGTTCACCTGGTACAGTTGCTTGACCGAGAACTGGGCCGGTGCCGATCGCGGAATGGTAAAGCCGAATCGTGATTGCAGCGGGTCAAGACCGCGCCAGTCGCTCTCCACGCGCAGATGCACAATATCCGCCAGCGCCATGGCCGCCATCTGGCCGGCAAAACTGTTTTCCATTTGCCCCGGCACCGGATAGAGCAGAGCATACTCTTGCGTTGCCAGGGCATCGGTGATGGCTCGATCATCCGCCGCGTACAGGCGGATGCCGGGCAGGCGTCGTTTCTGCAGCGCTTCCTGGTACGCCGTAAGACTGGAAACCACCGAAACGTCATTAGCCAGGTTCGCCTGCCGATGCAGCCAACCCGCCCAGGGCAGCAGCATCAGCTCTTCATCCGCCGCGATGACGATATGCTGCTCGGGCATGGTCTGTGCCACGACCGGAGCCAGCAACCGGCGCAGGAGGGGCGTGCTGTCGGCCGTTGCCGAATGTGCTTGTCCGTTATACGCCTGCAACAGTGGTGCCAGGTCCAGCAGAGAAAGCGGCAGAGAGTTATAGGTGATAGCCTGACCGGTGATGCGCCAGACGCCGGCGCTGTCGCCGAGCGCGTAAAAGTAGAGAACATCTTTGGGCCGCAGCTTTTTCTGCAGATCCGGCACAGCCACCGGTTTGATCCGGATCAGGGTTTCCAGCTCCGGCACTTCCTGACGCACCTGTTTGAGAATAGCTTCAAATTCGCTGTTGTACTCGCTCTGTTTCTGCTCCCACTCTTTGATCTGGCGCGCCGTGATCTGGTCGTTCTGTCGACCGGCCATCAGATCGGCTTCCAGCTTTTTCAGCTGATTGTGCAGAAACCGGGCGTTGCCAAAAAATACTTTGTGACGTTCTTTGCGCAGCTCGATCTCTTCCGACTGCACCAGATCATAATAGGCTTTGGCGCGCATTCGCTCTGCAAAGGCCAGAGCTCCCTCCACATCGCCGAGCCGCAGCAGATAAGCAAACGCGCGTTGATACGGTATCCGCTGTGAGAGGCGCTGGGAGGCCGCCTCCAGCCCCTTGCGGGTTTGCGGGTGCGCCTCCATCACGGCGATCGCTTCCTGGTAGCATTCCAGAGGATCCAGCTGAACCAGAAGCGAACGCCGATCGGCCGGGCTCATGCGATCGATCAGGTCGCCGATGAGCACATCCGCCTGCCACACCACATCGTATACGCCGAAACGCAGCGCCAGTTTGCGGCTGCGTTGGGCATACCGGTAGGAATCGGCCAGGTCACCCAGCCGCGCGAACAGGTCGGCCAACGCAAAGGTGGTTTGGGTTTCTTCAGGATGCAGGTACTGTTCCCGGCTCACCTGCAGCGCTTCCTCCAGATAGGCGCGGGCATCGCTGCTGTTGTGCAGAAATTGAAACGAGGCGGCAATCTGCCCAGCCGCAGCCTGATCCGGCGCAGCGGAATCAGCCATGGCCAGCTCGGCCAGAAGCAACAGCAGTTGGCAGCGGGTGCGCGCATAGACGGCCAGCGATTGATCCAGATGCCGCAACGCCAGGTTGATTTTTTCAGCCGCCAGCTCTATCTCCGCCTGCCGTTCGCGGGCGTCCATCGCGATCGCCGCCGGCTGCAACTGCTGGGCGCGCAGGCGACCGGTCGTCAGCCGGCCCAGCGACAGGCTGTTGAGAACGATGCCCTGGGTGATGCCCTCCTTTTCCGACAGTTCCAGCGATCGCTTGAAAAAAGAGGCCGCCTGTCGGGGATCGCCTTTCAAATAGTAGAGATAACCCACATTGTTGAGGAAAATGGATTCCGACCAGCGATCGCTTCGTTCGCGATACAGGGCGATCTTTTTTTCCAGAAAACGGATGGCCTGATCAAAATCCTTCAGCTGTTCCCAGCTCTCGCCGATAATGGTGAACAGCAGCGCTTTCTCATCCGCTGTGGTAAAACGGGTAAAAGCGCTGCTGAGATTGACGAACGGCACCGGCACGTACAAACCGAAAAATCCGATCTGGACGCGATTGGCTTTGGTCTTGACCATTTTGACCTGGCCCTGATCGATCAGCGCCAGGGCGCGGTTGGCCCAGTGCATGGCATCCCGCGGTTCTCCCAACTGCAGATAATTATAGGCGATGCTGCGATAGCTGCGCATCAGATCGTCATAACGTCGGGAGCGCTGCTCCATCTCGGCCGCCGCCTGGTACTGATCGATGGCGCGATCGTACTGGTGTGCGATTTCGTATAACAGCGCCAGCCGTTTGGTGTTGATGCGGACCGACTCCTCCTTGCCCATGGCCTGGTAGCGGCTGATGGCGCGCTGCAGGTAGCGCGGGCCCCGCTCCACATCTTCGGTGACAAGAGCGCAATGGCCCATATGTTCATAGATCAGCGCTTCCCGTCTCGGATCATTAAAGGTGGAATCGTATTTCAGCTTGATGTGATAGAACTCGTACGCTTTGGCAAAACCGAATTCACCGAGATTGTAATAGTTGTTGGCCAGGTTGAGGGCCAGGCCGGCTTCGAGATAGGGATCCTTGCTCTCATCATTGAGCACGATCGCTTTGTTGAGCTCGTGAATGGCCCGTTCATAGTAGGGTTTGGGCCGGCTCTCTTCATAAAACGTCAGGGTGCGGTACAGGGTCACCAGCGGCGCTGTGACGGTGTTGTAAAATTTTTTATACCACGGCTTTGGTTTGGCGCGACGGCGCCCTTCGTAATTCTCCATCATTTCATAATTGTAGCTGATGGTGAGATAGGCCTGCACCATGGTGTAATCGTAGGAGAGCGCCCGGGCGATGGTGGCGCTGGACTTGTGCACCAGGTACTCCGGGTCCAGGCCGTCCGCCTCGCCGTACAGTTCGGCGCGCTCGGTGCCGCAGTAGGAATAGACCAGGCCCAACGCATAGGTCAGCACGTTGTCACGGGGATGTTTGCGGTTGAGCGCATCGTATTCGACTTCGGCGTTATGGATCTGCTTCAAATAATACATACATTCGATATAACCGCGATGGGCATGCAGGTTGCGCAGGTCATAGTCGCGCGCCAGCCGGTAACGCGTCAACGCCAGTTCATAATCGCGGCTGTCTTTCAGCTGATCCGCAGAGGCCAGCAGCGCGGACAACAGCGCCGCCCGCGTCTGCTCCGCCAGGTCAGGCCGGCTGGAGGTGTACGTTTCATAAAGCGTTTGCAGCTGGGAAAACGCAGCCAGGTTTTCGCCGAGCTTCAGATAAGCGCGGCTGCTGGCCATCTGGCTGGCGAACACCTCCTCCGTCAGCGCCGGAAACAGTGATTCGACCAGCTCGTATTCCCGGATGGCGGCGCGATACTCGCCGTTCTGGTAGAGCTGGTCGGCGATACGCAGTTGCGCGGCGGCAGCCAACAAGGCAAAACGGCTGTACTGGCCGACAATTTCGCGATAGCGGCTGATGCGTTCGTCATCGTTGCGGACATCGCGCGTGAGCAGCTCCAGAATGCGATCGCGCGCCGGTTGCATCCATTGCCGCTGCTCAGGATAGTTTTCGATCACGCTCAGGTAGGTGCGGATCACTTCATCGCGGGTGGCGTAACGCTGAAACACATCGCCCATCTTGAGTTGGCTCTGGGCGCAGGCGTCCCGCTGCGAAGCGTACTCTTTCTGAACCCTGCTGTACTCGCGAAACGCCCGCTGGAAATCGCCGGCATGAAAATAGAGATCGCCGATGGTGATCTGCGCCTCGCTGGCCGGCTGCGGTTGATCGCCATAGACGCGGATCAGACTGTCCAGCTGAGTGCGCACCCGCGTCAGCGTCCGGGGATGGCTCACCTCTCCCTGCACCTGCAAGCCCAGGAGGGCGAGCTCGGTATAAGCGCACATCTCGCGCTGCTGTTTGTGGCTGGTCAGAAGCCAATGCCAGTAGGTGAGCGCTTTGGCCGGGCGGCCCAGATACAAATGGCACAAACCGATCTCATACAGGGCTTCGGCGCTGAGCGCCGCATCGTCGCTGCAATAGTCCAGCACCCGCTCGAACGCCAACCGCCGCTCACACAATCTTTTATAATCGGCTTCATCCACCGGCTGCTGTCGGTAGGCGAGAAAGAGCGGACCCCGCTGCTGCCGCGTAAACCGGGATGCCAGGGGGAACACCTCGTCCGCCAGCGCACGCTGTGCCGTTGCATTGCTCATCTTTTTCACCATGCCGCTGTCCGGCACCGACCAGATATCGAGATTGCCGCCGCGGTCGGAGGTGAAATAGACACGCCGATCAGCGCCATACCAGGGTTGCATAACCTGCTCGGCGCCGGAGGTCAGGGCCATGGCGGCCCGCACCAGCAAAGGATTGAACGACTCGGCCAGCAGCGGTTTCGCGAACAGGGTGGCTGCGTTTTGCGGGAAGGGGAAAACATCCGCCGCCCACAGACAGCCGCGGTCCGCCGGGGTGACCAAGCCGTCATGGTTGGTATCGTCGTTGAATCGCAAAAACGCCAGGCGATCCGCATTTTTGGACCAGGCGGGAAATCCGTCCACCGCCACGCCGGTGGTAATGCGATACACCGGCAACTCCCGCTCGTCCCACAGGGCAGAAGGGGCTGCGGGTTTGGGCCCGGAAAGATTCATCAGATAGATATCGCCGTTGTCACTGGAATCGGCACGAAACGAGGTGAACGCGATCAATTCCTGATTGGAGCTCCAGGCCGGTTGCGTGCCGCCAAGAAACGTCAGCTGATTGGTTTTGGCGGTGGTTTCGTTCCAGAACCAGACTTCATCGCGGCCGGAGCGGTTGGAGACAAAGGCGATCTTTTTACCATCCGGAGAAACGGTGGGATAGCCGTCATAGCCCAGATAGGAGGTGATTCGGTGCGGCTCTTCTCTGGGAATGAGCTGTCCGTCCACCTCTTTGAAGCGGATGCGATAGATATCGCCGGCGGCATCGCTGCTGTGGGAAACAAAAGCCAGGGCCTTGCCGTCCGGAAACCAGACCGGATAAAAATCATCCGCCTTGTTAAGCGTGATCTGGCGGGCGCGGCCGCCGCCGCTGGACTGGATCCAGATATCAAAATTGTAGGTTTGCCGCGACACATAGGCCAGCCATTTGCCGTCCGGTGACAACCGCGGTGACAAATCCACGTCCGGATGCGTGGTGACCTGGCGAAAATCGACCCGATTCCCGGGCACGGCCGGCTGGGCGGACACTATGGCGACAGCGGAAAAAAATAGACCGCAAAAGAGACCGGATATTTTATTTGCAAGCGTCATTCGAGATTAGAATATCTTGATGAGAATCCGATTACCTGCCCGACTTTCGTGCTTTCAAAAATTTAAACATGTTACGTGCAAGACCACTCCTGACGAGCTGATCCATTTTTGCTCTGCCGCAAAAAATCACTCTTGCTTGCCCGGTTTTGGTTTTTCGATCCACTGCCCGTCCGCCGTCTGGATCAGCGTGCCGGGCTCGGAAGCATCATAATTCAATTTGGTAAAGATCTCGGTCACCCGGTTCGTTCCGGCCTGGTTGGCGGCCATGTTCACCGCCATCACCCGTTCGTAGATGATCTGGCGGTCGCGATTTTCTTCGCTGACGATCTGATCCACCACCCGTTTGACTTCCGCCTTTTCGGTGTACTCTTTGCCTTCCAGAATGGTCAGATAGCCTTTATTGTTCTCCCCGACCAGTCTGCCGCGTTTGAACTCGTCGATGTCGTCCTTGTTGAATTTGCGGTTTTGCACCGCTTCGAGCACCTCCTGTTTCGGTGCTGACAGATCGGTGGTCGCGCTGCCGAAGGAGCGCGTCGATGCAATCAACCAGGCATCGCTCTGGATCTGCTGATAGGTGCCGAGGACCTGGTTCTCCAGAGCGGTTTTTTCGCCGGTGAAGGTCAATTCCGGCAACTTGACCGAACAGGCGAGCCAAAGAGTCGCCGAGGCGAAGAGAACGATCCCTATCCTTCGCATCATACCATACCTCCCTACTAAACGGCGCGCATGGTGTCTAGCGGCTGGCGGTTTCCCAGCCGGCGCGCGCCCGCATACGATTCATGAAAAACTGCAACGGAATACGATTGAGCTCGATACGATCCAACCCGCGCGGCAGATACCACGGCTTGGCGAACTCGATCACCGGGTACATGTGCAGGTTGCGAAAATCAAACGACATCAGTTTCGGCTTAAAGCCGTTTCGGATCAGCATGCGCGAGGTGCTGATGCCGCTGTCTTTGGCTTCGGGATCGAGATAGTTCAACAAATTGGCCGCAGCCGTAGGACCGATTTGAGTGATATAAAAATGGCCGTCCAGCACCATCTGTTCTTCCGGGTTCAGCCCGGAACCACGAAATTCAAGATTGCCGTTGACCACGCCGTCGTCCCTGGGAATGGCGGCGTACCGGGTTAACAGGTACGAATTGATGTTGGCAAAATGTCCGCTCATACGATAGCTGGCGCCGGCCAGATCACCGCCGGCCAGATCGACGCTCAAACGTCCGGTAACGTTCCCGCCCAGCAGGGTGGCTTCAAGGGCCGGAACTTCGATGCGTCCCTGATCGGCCAACAACTCCAGGCGGATGTTTTGCAGCGCATAGCTCATAATCTCCACCTGCTCGATGGTGATGCGCGACAGGTGGGGCTGCCGCTGGCGGAAAAAATCCCGATACAAAAAATAATCGAGCACGCCATGCGCCGGCGTGGCGATGAGATATTCGTCGCTGCCGAGGAACTGCCCTTTGCGCACGTCATAGAGCTGCTGAACAAACAGATCAGCCTGCAAACCGCGCACATCCGCCAGGCCCGGCATGGACAGAGACCAGTTGCGGCTGTGGATCTCGGCGAGGACATTCACCAGCGCAGGATCCGCGTGTACACCCAGCACCACATCCGTCGCCCCGCGCATGACCAGATCGCGGATGACAAAACTATCCGGAATGGCCTGGTGGATGGCCAGCTGCGCCGTGACGGTGCTGTCCTGCCAGTGTGCGGTGAACGTAGCCGTGGATCGCACATCAGGGATTGCCAGCTCGCCCTTGCTGATCGTATAGCCGGCAAAATCCGGACTGGATAACTGCAACGCTATGTGATTGTTCAGGTAGCTGATATTGGTGCCACCGGACAGGGTCAGGCTGTCAACGGTCACCTGCAATTGCGCGGCTAAACCGGAGCGATCATCGACCTGCCAGGCGGCTTGAACGCCCAGTCCGCCGATCGCCAAAAAATGGTCAGGATCATAAAAGCTGGTATTCCGTGTTGTCAGCGCGCCGGTGAGATAATACTGCAAGGGCCGGTTCGTCATGGAGCCTTTGCCATGCACCTGCAACCGTGTTTGACCGGTGACGGCCAGTTCACCGTACTGTTCTATCAGGCTGCCGGGAAGCCAGTTCAGCAAAGCGCTGTGTTCCAGCAGGGCTTCGTCCAGGTCCACGGTGAAATTTCCAGCGGCGAGATCCACATCGGCACGGCCGTGCATCCGCGCGATGTCGTTCAGGTTGATCCGGATGGAATCAAGATGCATTCGGGAAAACGTCGTATCCACCCCGGCTCTGACACGGCCGATGAATCTCAAGCCGGACACCGAGAGCGGACGTTCCTCCGTGGCCACCAGCAGCGGTGTGGTGGACAGCTGGACCGTCGCCGCCAGGTGGTCCAATCCGGACAGGCTGAAATCGGAACGCAGGGAGAGGTTGCCCTGCACCGGCGTGGCGGCCAGATGGTGCAGCGGAATATCCAGCCAGCTAAAACGACCCTTGCCCGCCAAACGGGCCAGGGCCAACTCGCCGGTCAAGTCCATTTCGCCTTCCATGGCTCCGCCCATGCAGTTGGCCAAGGTAAAGGATAGTCTGGTTTTTTCGGGCAACAAGCGCTCGTTCAGTCGTGAATAAAAGTACAGCTGTCCATGGCCGGAGAAAACCGCCATGGTATCATTCAGGGCATAGTGCAGACTGTCCAGATCGGCATTGGCCTGCAGGGTGAGCGTGTGCAAGCTTTTGCCGTTGCCGTGTCCTTCGGCCTGGACAGAAAAGCCGACGCCGCGCGCCAGCCAGGAGCGGCCCGGATCGAAAAAATCGGTGTGGCTCAGACGTCCGTTCACTCTGAAATCCATTTTGCCGTCCGAGGATGGAGACGGCAGCCGCCCCTCCAGCACCATGCCGTCGCAGCGAAACACAGGCTGCGCACTCTCGGTAATCGTGACCGGGATGAGGGAATCCGGCAGAACGTGCCGGGTCATCTGTAACAGCTGCGCCAGCGGTATCTCGCCGTGGCTGACATGCACACGATATTTCGGCTGCTGAAAAAGAGAGTCCACCGCGACCGTCGCCGCCAGCCATTCACGGTCATCCACCGCCAGGCGCGTTTGCACAGCCACGTTGCCCTCTCTCGCGTTTATGTCCGCATCCAGGCCAAGGCTAAAGGTCGTCGGCAGGGTAACGGTTTGAGGTTCATAGAGCAGGTGCAGATTACCAAGCTTTAACGCCGTGTTCAGCCTGATGCGGCGGAAGGAATGGATATCGATTCGACTGTCGACATTAAGATCCGAGTCCAGCTGCATGCGGGCGCTGCTGGGAATGTCCAGGTATTCCACATGAAGGGAGGTATGTTCGCAGAGAACGCGCAGAGTGCCGTGCAGCAGCGAATCGTTGGCCGACCAGCCCTTTTGGGGAAGATGGAGTTCATCGACCAGGATGCTCATCTGGCCGACACGATAGGATTGATTGTATTGTGAATCCGCCAGCACGATCTTGAATTTCGCATCCTGCAGGCGAATTTTTTTGACATCAAAGTCGATCGGCAGGCTGGTGGCCAGCAGAGCCTCCAGATCGATCGCGCTGGGAGTGGACATATCGACAAAGAGCTCCAGCTCCGGCTCCAGCAGGCTGATCTCGTTGACGATGAATCGCCGCTGCAGCAGGTCGCGCAGGCTGTACTGCAGACGCATCTCTCTGAAAGAAAGATGACGGAGCGGAAAGAGGTCCTGCAGGCTGTCGGCGGCATGGATGCTCACCCCCTTCAGGACCAGGCCGTGGAGCAGATGGTAATCGAAATCGGCGATGTGCATTTTGCGCGGCATGCTTTTCTCGACCGTCTCGATCGCCAGGCGGCGCAACCGATCCGGCCGCAAATA
This sequence comes from uncultured Cytophagia bacterium, assembly GCA_964541895.1. Lineage (GTDB taxonomy): Bacteria > Zhuqueibacterota > Zhuqueibacteria > Residuimicrobiales > Residuimicrobiaceae > CAZISM01. Next base: position 62,856 of record CAZISM010000008.1, on the reverse strand, counting down.
GTGGCGTGCGACCAGCGTTACGACCAGGAGCAAGAGCGCCGTCGCGATCACGAACCAGGCCAGCCATCGCCACAGACGCCTTTTCTTTCGCGGCGTCACGCTGCTGTCAACCGTATGTGGATTCCGAGTTGTCATTGCTTTAATTCATACCGGTTTGATCCGTTGCACCTGACCAGATATCGCTGCCATGACAAAATGCCAGGCCCTCCCGCCTCCTCCCTGCCCTCTGGGTGCAGGGACAGCAGCCAAGTCCCGGATGTTATTCAAAAAGATGGTCGCTGCTTAGGCGAATGCCGTGCGGAACCCTTGCTGCGAACTCGTCCGCATCAAGGCTGAAAAGAGGTCGCACCTCCAGGTTGACGGCAACATGCTGTTGTGAATCTCTGAGCACGGAACCTCCGGCCTGCTCCACCCACCGGCCGAACAGATCGCACATCGCCTGTCTGGCCGTGGCCGGCGAGTCGACGCCTTCATTGTTCTTTACCGGACTGAATTCATCCTCGCGACTCGTCTGCATGACCATGCTCGCGCGGGCATGAGGCAAAGCATCAAATATGAACTGCTCCAGTTTATAACCGTTCTCCGTACCCGGTTCCTGCAGCTGCCCCTGGTCATCGATGCAGGGCACTTTTTTATGAGCCACATGGTAGGGCAGGGTGATGCCGGACTGTTGCAGCCGCTGCAGGAACGCAAGGCTGAAGATGTGGATGGCGATGCTGCCTTCGCGGAAGCGCAGGCGGCCATCGCTCTCCTGTTGCTGGCGCAGCTCGGCTGGAAACTCGGAATACTCTTTCACCACCGCCTGGCCGTCGCACAGGCAAAAGACGCCCACTTTTTCATCCGCGTTGCGCTTGGCCACCGATTTGGAGGACATCTCTGAACCGTGCAGCACATGGAATCCCAGGAACACCGGATCGGCAATGCGGCTGAGCACGTTATCCACCTGAAAGTAATAGAGGTATTCGACGCCGTCCTGCATCAGTCGCTCGATGATCTGGTCGCGCTGCAACGCCCGCAGCAGGCCGCCGTGACCGTCCGGCGACAGCGCCAGCGAATGCGGCGCATTCAGCAGAATACGGCCCTCGTTGTCAAAAGCGGGTTGAGAGGACTGGGAGAAAAAAGTAACGCGGGAGCGCTCGAGGCCGAAAAAGCGGTGCTGCTGAAAAAACAGCTCGGTACGGCTGTGATTGCTCTCGCTCGTCATCAGCAGAAAGTGCAGCGGCCGCCCGTAACGCGAGCCGAGGCGGACCACTTTTTCGCTGTGAAACTGGAAAAGGGAGCGGCCGCTAACCGGCCCGATGGCCAGAGTGCCCTTGGGTTCTTCCGAGCCCAGTCGAGTGCCCAGACCGCCGGCGACCACCAGAACAGCGACCTTGCCCTGCCGCAACAGTTCAACACCGACGTGTGCCGCTTCACGATGCTGCTGCCGTTCCGCTTCGCTCTGCGGAACCGGTATGGCCGGATACGGCTGCAGACCCTCCAGGCAGACGGCGGCGGATTGACGTCGGCCCTTGATCAGCTCGGCCTGTTCGGCCAATTGCTCAATCTGGAGTTTCGCCAGCTGATTCAGCAGCTGCTGTTTTTGTTCGGGCGTCAGCGTGGACCAGAATCGCAAGACATGTTCCTGCCCGACGGCTGATAACCTTTCTCGATAATGCAGGTAGTGTTGTTCCAGGTTTTGCATGCAAAGTCCCGATTAGGCTCAAGGCTGAACGGATGGGCGTTATTTCCTCATTGTTTTTTTAGCCGGCTTGAGCGCCAGCTTGAGCACCTGTTCCAGTTTATCAACGAAATAAAAGGTCATCTCCTTGCGCGCCTTTTCCGGAATTTCATCCAGATCATCCCGATTTTTCGCCGGCAGGATGACACTTTTCAAACCGGCGCGGCGCGCGGCCAGGACTTTTTCCTTGATACCGCCGACCGGCAAGACTTTGCCGCGCAGGGTGATTTCACCGGTCATGGCCAGATTGCTGCGCACCGGCCTGGCGGTCATCAACGAAACCAGCGCCGTGGCCAGAGTGACGCCGGCCGAGGGGCCGTCCTTGGGAATGGCGCCGGCCGGCACATGGATATGCAGATCTTTTTTTTCAAACAGTTCCTGTGGCACATTCAAGTCGGCGCTGTGCGACCGCACATACGAGAGGGCGGCCTGCGCCGATTCCCGCATGACTTCCCCCAACTGGCCGGTCAGGATCAGACCTTTGTTGCCCTGCATCTGCGTGGCTTCCACAAAGAGAATATCACCGCCGGTCGGCGTCCACGCCAATCCGGTGGCTACGCCGGGCTCGTTGGTGCGCTCGGCCACATCGGAGAAAAAGCGGGCGGCGCCCAACATCTCCGGCAGCACCTTGGGCGTTATGTCAAAGCGGCCCTCGGCCCCGGCCGCTACCTCTTTCGCCACTTTGCGGCACACGGTGGCGATCTGCCGCTCCAGGTTACGGACACCGGCTTCGCGGGTATAATCGCGTATGAGGTGCACGACCGCCGCCTTGTTGAAACGAATGTGCGCTTTCTTCAGACCGTTCTCCTGAATCTGCCGTGGAATCAGATAGGTAAAGGCAATCTGGATCTTGTCCTCTTCGATATAACCCGGCAGCTCGAGCACCTCGAGACGGTCGCGCAGCGCCGACGGAATCGTGTCGAGCACGTTGGCTGTGGTGATGAACATGACCCTGGACAGATCAAAGGGCACGTCGAGATAGTGATCGGAAAAAGAAAAGTTCTGCTGCGGATCCAGAACCTCCAGCAGGGCGGAGGAGGGGTCGCCGCGAAAATCCTGACCGATCTTGTCGACTTCATCCAGCATAAAAATAGGATTGATGCTGCCGGCGTTTTTTATACCCTGAATGATGCGACCGGGCAGGGCGCCGATGTAGGTGCGGCGATGGCCGCGGATTTCGGCTTCGTCGTGCACACCGCCCAGGGAGATGCGGATGAATTTGCGGCCCATGGCGCGGGCGATGGAACGACCCAGAGAGGTTTTGCCCACACCGGGAGGCCCGACAAAACACAAAATGGGGCCCTTGGTATCGGATTTTAATTTACGCACCGCCAGGTATTCCAGGATGCGCTCCTTGACTTTTTTAAGATCATAGTGATCCTCGTCCAGCACACGCTGCGCAGCCTTGATGTCCAGGTTGTCGGTGGTGCTCACGGACCAGGGCAGCGCCACCATCCAGTCGATATAGGTTCGCGACACGGTGTATTCGGCCGCACCCGGCTGCATCTTGGATAAACGATCCAGCTCGCGCACAGCCTCCTTTTCCGCTTCCTCCGGCATGTGCGCATCCTTGATTTTTTTACGCAACTCCTCAATTTCCTGAGAGCGCTCGTCACTGACGCCGAGCTCCTTTTGGATCGCACGCAGCTGTTCGCGCAAAAAATATTCGCGCTGATTTTTGCCCAGCTCGGTCTGCACCTTGTCCTGGATTTTGGAGCCCATCTCCAGCACCTCGAGCTCGCGGTTTACGAATACGGTCAACTTTTTCAGGCGCGTCTTGACGCTCACCGCTTCCAGGACCGCCTGCTTTTCCTCCACGTTGAGATTGAGGTTGGAGGCAACCAGATCGGCCAGTTTGCCCGGGTGAGTGGTGTTCACCACCACCACCTGCAGCTCGTCGGGCAGTTGCGGAATCAGCGTCACCACCTTTTGAAACTGCATGGCGATGTTGCGCTTCAGCGCCTCCACCTCCGTGGTCTGGTCATACTCTTCCTGGAGCGTCTCAATTTCCGCCACCAGATAGGGCGACGTCTTTTGCACCGAGCGCAGGCGGATACGCGACAAGCCCTGCACCAGGACGCGCAGCGAACCATCGGGAAACTTTAGCATGCGCAGGATGATAGCCGCACAGCCGTATTCATAAATATCGTCCACGCCGGGGTCATCCACCTCGGGGCGCCGTTGCGCCACCAGACCCAGAATACGGGTACCGGCGATGACATCGTTGATCAACTGAACGGATTTTTCCCGCGCCACCACCAGCGGCGTTACAATATTGGGGAATACGACCGTATCGCGCAGCGGCAACACGGGCAGCTCGGACGGTATCACATTCTGTTCGCTCTCTTGCACGATCGGCTTATCTTCAAAATCACTCATATACACTCCCATCTTGCTATTTGGTTTCCGCATTGTTCACCGACACCGGAATTTCTATCACCGCGTTGGCCTTGGATATTCTGATATCCAGAATGCCCTCCGACAGTACAGCGGCGATCTCGTTGTGCTCAATGTCTTCCGGTATGGCGATCACCTTCAGAAAAGGGCCTTTGGCGATTTCCATCTGGTGATAATGGACCGGGTCACCCGGTCGATTTTCGCGTCGTACACCGCGAATTTCCAAACGGCCGTTTTTCAGATGTATCGAAACGTCATCACGCCCGATACCCGGCAGCTCGACGCGAATGAGGACGCAATCCTGGCACTCCATGATGTCCGTGTTCGGTTCCCATTGCGCGCTATACACATCTCCTTCTCCGGTACAGAAAAAACATCGCGCCTGACGATCCGAGCGCGATCCCTGATCAGCCCGCTCGCGTACGATACGGATGAGTTGTATCGCCATGCCACCTCCTACAAATTTCTGATTTTGGCCAGATCTTCATCCTTGCCCATGAGGATGAGGATATCACTGTCCTTGATCAGCTGGTCTGCTGTGGGTATCAGCACCACTTTTTCCGGGATCAGCTCTTTGACCATCAGTACCAGCACGCCATACCGATTGCGCAAATCCAGTTGACCCAGAGTTTTGCCCAGCCAGGGCTCCGGCGGGCCGATTTCTATGATACTGATGCCATCGGTCAGAGGAATGGTATCGAGGAGAAAATCGCTTTCCATGGTTTTCGCCAGTCGGTACGCTTCATCGCGCTCCGGGAAAATGACCCGGGTAGCGCCGATGATGTCGAGTATTTTTCCGTGATCTTCGGTCAACGCTTTGGCGATAATCTGTTTTACTTTCAGTTCACGCAGGTAGAGGACCACGAGAATGCTGGCGTCGATTTTATCGCCCAGGCTGACCACCACCATATCGAATTCCTGCAGGCCCAGAGACTGCAGGGTGTCCCGGTCGGTGGCATCGGCGATCACGGCCCGATCCACATGGTTGCGGATCTTTTCGATCTTGTCTTCGTTGATATCGATCGTCATAATACGATGGCCGCTTTCGGCCAGCGATTTGGCGAGAAAATAGCCGAAACTGGAAAGCCCGATAATGGCAAAGGATCTCATAGCATCTTCATTCCTTCAGATGGACGCCGATTCATCCGACAATGATTTTCTCTTCTGCAAAGCGGTAATTGGCCGTCCGGTTGCGCGCAATGACCACCGCCAGCGTGATGGGGCCGATACGGCCGATGTACATGAGCAGGATAATGACCGTTTTCCCCGCCCCGCTCAACAACGGCGTGATCCCCATACTCAGGCCCACGGTGCCGATGGCCGACAAGGATTCAAAAAACACCTGCACCAGCAGCGAGCTCGCGAACGGCTCCCGCACGTTCGCCTCGGTCACCAGAAGGATCATCACGGAAAAGATGACCGCGGCCAGCCAGAAAAATACAATGCCCATCGCTTTTGAGATAATGGCCTCCGGCACGCCGCGATGGTACAAACGCACCTGTCGCTGATCGTGCAAGCGGGAAAAGACCGCCGCCAGCAGAACCGCAAAGGTGGATGTTTTGATGCCGCCGCCGCACGAACCCGGCGAAGCGCCGATACCCATCAGCAACATGAGCACGAGGATGGAGCCGTGGCTCATGTCGCCAATGGCAAGCGTGTTGTAGCCGGCGGTGCGCGCCGTAACCGATTGGAAAGCGGCCGCCATCAATTTTGCCGGAATGGAATCAGCAGCCAGCGTTCGCTGCCAATCAAAAAAGGCGATAAAGGCCGTGCCGGCAACGATCAGACCGAGCGAGGTCGTCAAAACGATTTTTGTATGCACGGTCAGACGGTGAAAGCCGCGCCTGATATTCTTCAAATCATAAATCACCCAAAATCCCAGGCCGCCGAGCACGATCAAGGTCATGATGGTGGCGTTGATCAGGACATCCTGCCGGAACGACATGAGATTATCCGGAAACAGGGAAAAACCCGCATTACAGAACGCTGAAACGGCGTGAAAAAATCCCAAATAAGCGGCCCGGCCCGGCGGATAGTGCTGCATAAAGCGCAAGGTGAGCACCAGGCCACCGATCGATTCGATGAGCAGAGTGCCGATCACGATAAACACCAGCAACTTGCCCAGGTAGGGCAACGGCTGACTGGCCACGCTCTGTTCGATCAGATCACGGCCTCTGATGGAAAACCGGCCGGCCAGAATGTAGACGAAAAATGTGGACAGGGTCATAAAGCCCAGCCCGCCGACCTGGATCAGGATCAACAGCACCACCTGCCCGAACGTCGTCAATTCCGTGCCGATGTCCACCGGCGCCAGTCCGGTCACACAGGTCGCCGAAGTGGAGAGAAACAGCGCATCCACGAACGACACTTTATTGACCGCACTGATCGGCAGGGATAAGACAAAACCGCCGCTCAATATGAGCAGAAAAAAACTGGCCGCCAATAGCTGGGGTGGGTAAATTTTACGCGTGCTGTGTTTCCAGAATGTGATCAGGATATTCATACGTGTCTGGTCGTCCGGTGAACAAAAAAAGGTGAACACGGCAGAGTATGTTCACCTTTTATTATACTTAAAATATTGTTAATGTAAAAGAAAAATCTCCCCGCTCATCGCCGGAAAATCGGATCGAGATGCCGAACGGGGCAGGGATAGCCGCCGTTTTGGTATTCACAATCCCCCCAGTAAAAGCACTGCACGGAACAAATGGTTTCGCTTTCCTTAATCTGGTTGATGGGATAGCTTTTGGCCTCTTCGCCGGCCTGTTTCAGCACTTTGCGCCGATCCATAAAGCCCTTCCAGCCGGATTGACCGAGCAGGCCGACAGAGATCAGCCGCGCCAGACTTTTGGACGCCTTGGATTTGGGATTATCAATCATAAAGGGCCGCAGCTCTTTTACGGCCTGGCGTACGCTTTCGTCGTAATCGATATAGCCGAGAAAATTCAGTTTGATCGAAAGCAGCTCCTCCACCGCGGTCGCCAGGGCCACCCCTTCTTTGACCTCTTCCTGGCTGTGCACCATGTTCAGAATCAGAGACGGCTTGAACGCCGCCAGCAGGCGCTGCGCTTCATCGCCGGCCGAGGCGTCGATGGCGCGGATTTGCCTGGCCACTTCATCAAAAGAGGCGTTGAGCCGGCTGTGTTCGGCAAAGGTGTCCTGATCAAACAGCAGAGAAATATCCGGCCGGTTCTTGAAATGGCGCATGAGCTTGCGCATCACCGCAATTTTGAGGAAATTGAAGGTCTCCTGAATGGCCATGGGCTCCGGGGTGGTGACGACGATCCCCTGATCGGCAGCAACAAAAAAGTCAATGACGTTGAACGAAGAGCCGGCGCCAAGATCCAAAAGCACATAGTCCGCCTGCACCCGCCGCAGCTCATTGATGAATCGCAATTTTTGCGAGTAGCGGGGGTTGGCCAGCCCCAGGGTCCCGCAGGCGCCGCTGATGAGCTTGAGGTTTTCCACCGGCGTATCCAGCATAATGTCCGCCAGCGTCTCTTTCTGCAGCGTGTAAAAATGGTAAAAAGTATACTCCGGCTCGAGAATGCCCATGCAGGTGTGCAGGTTGGCCCCACCCAGATCCGCATCGACGATGACTACCTGGTTGCCCAGGGTAGCGAGCCCAATTCCTATGGAAGCGGTCAGCACGGTTTTACCCACACCACCCTTGCCTCCACCTACGGCAAAGACCGTGCGCGGTGTCGTTTGAACCTCAGGCGCCAAAAAAAGACGCTTCAGCTCGCTCATGTTCGCCGCTTTCACCCATTCTTGCGTATCTTCGCTGAAAACCAGATCTTCCTGACTGAATTCTCCGTTGACAGCCAGTTTGCGAAGTTCCGAAATGGAGTAAGGTCTTGCCTGCTGATCGTTAAGCTTTACAAAGAGTTCAGGCATTCCAGAATCGCTTTTCCTCTGCTTTCAATGCACCGCGTTACGCCCTGCGCACCCTGACGGCTTTAGCCCCTTTCATGTCCTGGCGAACATCGAATTTGACCACCATCCCCGCCCGAACTTCATTTGGTTTTAAAGTAATATCAAGGTCGCTGACATGAAAAAAAAGATCTTCTTCTTCCGATGTAACGATAAAGCCCCAACCTTTAGCGTTGTCCCAGTTTTTGATAACGCCTTTCAACATTACAATTACCTCCCAACGCAGTGGTTTGCGTAACGGAATTACAGCAGGCCGGAAATAAATTTGAGCAGGACCGGATATGATAGAGCCGGTCAGGAACGCGCGCCCGCCTGTTCGCCAGCCCCCTCCGGCGCCGTCGACTCCTCCCCGGATTCGTCCAGTTCTTCCTCCTTGTCATGGCGCTCGAGGAGATTTTCCCCGTCCTTGCGTTTGCGCAACGACAAATAAGACAAAACGTTGCCTACCGCATAGGTTGCAAAGCCATAGGCAAGAATCCAGCCGATTACGAACAATACGTTAGCCGCATACAGCCAGGACGACCATACCATGGTCGGCGGCATGTTGGCAAAATCAGGATGCTGATACGATTTCGAAAAATAGACAAACTGGCATAACGATCCATACGCCGCCTGAACCAGTTCCCGCGCAGCGGCCAGCGCATCGTACAGCAATGCCAAACCGTTATGGGCCAGGGAGAGGTAGGGCGCCCCCATGGCGGCCGCCAGTAAACTATTCATGATCAGGACCGCGCCCTTGCCCAGAATCGCCATTATCGTCAGGGACAGCAAAGCCTGAAAGACAGCCAGCATCTGATAGCCAAGAATCCGCCACGGTTGCGACCAGGTGAGCGAAAACGACTGAAATACCACTTCAAACGCATCTTCATCGGAAGTGGCGATGATAGCCGGCGCCAGCCAGATCGAAACCAGCAGAACCATGAGCATATACAGCAAAAAAAGAGCGGCGAGAAACCAAATGACGGTTACAAAAGACACACCCAAGGTACCAATATAGGGAATTTTTCCCAAAAGACCTACACATAAACCGGCCAACACTACCAGGCCGACCAGCGTGAGCAGCGAGGCTGGTGCCATGACGACAGAGGCCCACTTGCGGGCGGCAAACGCCATGGCTTCCCGCCAGGAATAGAAGGGCTGCCCTTTCATGGCCATATAAGCCGCACGACCGACAGCGGTGTTGGTCATCAGGAAAGCGACAAAAAGGGCCAGAGAGGCCAGACTGTAAAAGAACCAGCCGATCCAGGACACGCTGCCGGAACAGGCGAACAGACAGGGCAGCAAACCGAAATACGCCCAAACCTCTGCAAAGGTAAAGCCGGAAAAGAGAAAACCAAGATAGGTCAAGATCAGATATAACACATACCCTGCACCCAGGCCCAGGAACTGAATCCACATACGCTGAAGGCTGAACGCCAGCCGCGGGGCGAGCAACAGATCACGAACATCAAATCGTAGGGCTTGCATAGTGCACCTCTGCGACAATAGTTCTATTAAGTCTATACATTTTTTAGATTAATGTCAAGCGCTTTTTAAGTCGCACCAGTGCAGCACTTTCAAAATCAGCCATGATCCGCCGCTCCTCGAGGGTGTCGTCGGTATAACCGAGCAGGTGCAAAAGGCCGTGCACCGCCAGCCGGCGGACCTCGTCCTGCACCGTTACGCGGTACTCTCTCGCCTGACGACGGGCAGTCTCCAGGCTGATGTGGATTTCACCTTCGAGAAATCCCTTCACGGTGGTGTAGTTGAGGGAGATCACATCTGTGGATGTGCGGATGCCAAAGTAACGCGCCTTTAAGGCACGGATTTGGCGGTCATCGATGAGAAAAATGGAAATTTGATAATTGGGCCAGCTTTTTTGCCGGCGCAGCTCACCGTGCACCAGCTCGAGCAGGATTGGCCGGTCAATCCGGTGGCTTACCATCGCTTGAATGTCGATGTGACGGAACACTCCAGAGTTCATGCTGTGCTCTCTTTGGCGGGTACACTGGTTGGTGAATTGGGATAGTCGATGCGGCGGTGAAAGATGCCGATCAATATTTTCTGGAACGCGTCCGAGATGCGGGATAAATCCTGCAGCGTCAGGGGCGAGTCGTCCAGTTCACCGCTCTTGAATCGTTCATCGACCATGTGTTCGACGATCTGTTTGATGCGGCTGGGCGATGGGTCTTTCAGCGTCCGTGACATGGCTTCGACGGCGTCGGCCAGCATGACGATGGCCGTTTCACGACTTTGCGGCCTAGGACCGGGATAGCGGAATTCGGTATCGGAAACGTATTCGCCCTTGCTCTGTTCCAGGGCTTTTTGATAAAAATAGTTCATCAGACTGGTGCCGTGATGTTCGTAAATAAACGCTTCAATAACCTTGGGCAGGCGGAATTCTCTGGCCATATCCGCTCCCTTGCGGACATGGTTGAGCAGCACCAGCGAGCTCATGGTCGGCGTCAGCTTTTCCTGGGGATTGCGGCCGCGCTGTTGATTCTCGACAAAATATTCCGGCTTTTCCATTTTGCCGATATCATGATAATAGGCCCCCACCCGCGCCAGCAGGCTGTTGCCACCGATGGATTCCGTGGCCGCTTCGGCCAGATTTCCCACCATGATGGAATGGTGATAGGTGCCGGGGGCCTGCATGGCGAGTTGCCGCAACAGGGGATTATTGAGGTCCGACAGCTCCAGGAGCGTCATGTCCGTAGTCATGTTAAAGGCGTATTCCAGAATCATGACCAGACCGTAAGCGAAAATCGGCGACAGGAAACCGTTGATCAATCCAAAACCCCAGTTGGCGAGCACTTCGCGGAACGGCAGGTAATTGAGCGTGTCGTGGACAAAGGTCGCCACCACATAGGCGAGCATGATCACCACCATGGTGCGCAAGACCCAACGGCGGGTGCGGACCCGGCTGACGGAGAGAATCGCCATCACACCGGTGAACAGCGAAATGAAGGTGATGCCGTACTCGTGTCCGCGCATGGCGCCGGTCAGCAAGCTGACCGATATGGCATAGAACAGTCCGACATAAATATCAAAAAACACGGCGATGATGATGATGCCGGTGGTTATGGGCAATACCAGCAGCGGCAGTTTCAGTTCGTTGACCAGAAAGACGGTCAGGGCGCTGGCCAGCATCACCAGGCCGATGAGCAGCAGCTGTTTGGGAGAGGAGATGATCTCGGCGCGCGTTTTATAGAGAAACGCCAGCATAATGGCCAGCACGAAAAGCACGAAAGCGAACTGGCAGAGGCGAAAGACCAGCCAGGTTCCCCACCCGACCGTTTCTTTGCGTTCGGCGCGCGCCGCGGCAAAGGAATTCAGTTTGTCGATATGCTGTTTGGTGATGCGTTCATGGCTGTCGATGATGCGTTCGCCGGCCAGCACCTGGTCCTTGGCCAACGGCACATTGACCATGGCCTGCTCCTGGCGGCTGACGGTTTCGGCCGCGTTGTAATACAAATTGGCGGCGAGAAAATGCGAACCGATTTTGTAGGCTACTCGCGCCTGTTCTTCCCTCAGGTCGTCGTTGGCGCGCAGCGCGTTGAGCAGCCAGGCCTGCGCCTCCTGCGGACCGCGATAGTAATTCTTATCTTCCAGCATTTCACGGCCGCGAAACAGAATGGAGATGCGGCTGAATTCCGCCGGCAGTGAGTTCTTTTCCACATTGAGAACGCCGCCTGAATAACCCTCTTTCAACAACGCCGCCAGGGCGGCGTGCAGCGAGCGCGCAACCGCGACGCGGCCGGCCAGGCCGCCGGGGCGGGCTTCGCCGTTCGCCCCTTTGCCCTCCCCGGTCAGCAGCGAGTTGAGATCCGCGCCGGACAGGACCACGCCGTTCTGTTCAAAATAGTCCTGCAGATCCGCACGATCCATCGTCGGCTTGCGCAACAGATCATAGAGGCCGGCAAAGAGGCGATCGAGCGCCTCCGTCTGAAACGGCGCCACCGTGCTGTCGCGGTGAAACACCGGCGCAATGGAGGTGCGGGCGCGATAGAGATCGGCTTCATACTCTTCGTGGCTTTTATTCACCGGAAAGGTAAAGGGGGCGATGATCTCGGTGCCGATGTAGACGCGGCCCTCGCGCAGGTCGCCAAAGTGCATCGTTTTGGCGGAAGGAAACAGCAGCATGATGAGCAGCGTCAGCAGCAGCACGCCATAGATCTGATAGCGATAGCGATGAAACCATCCGGATGCCGCATCGCGATGATTAAGTCCCACCGCATCGACGGAGAGAGAAGCCAGCCGGTCTAGCCGGCGCCGCAGGTTATTCATGGGCCGCTCCGCCGGGTCCGGCCGCCCTGTTACGAAAGCTTTTCATAGGCTTTGATGATTTTCCGAACCAGGTGATGGCGAACGACATCCCGTTCGCTCAAATAGATAAAGCCGATGCCTTCGATGCCCTGCAGAATGCTTTGAATCTGCACCAGACCGGATTCCAGTTTTTCCGGCAGATCGATCTGGGTGATGTCGCCGGTGATGATGGCTTTGGAGTTGTTGCCCAGGCGGGTGAGGAACATCTTCATCTGCAGCGAGGTGGTGTTCTGGGCTTCGTCCAGGATGACAAAGGCGTTGTTCAATGTCCGGCCGCGCATATACGCGAGAGGTACGATTTCGATGACCCGGGTTTCAATGAACCGCTTCAGCTTGTCGGCCGGAACCATATCATAGAGCGCATCGTAGAGGGGGCGCAGGTAGGGATCGACCTTTTCGCGAAAGTCCCCGGGAAGAAAGCCCAGGCTCTCCCCTGCCTCTACGGCAGGGCGGCACAGTACGATGCGATCGACGATCTTGTCGCGCAACGCCGCCACGGCCAGCGCTACCGCCATAAAAGTTTTGCCGGTGCCGGCCGGCCCGATGGAGAATACGATATCATTCGCCCGGCAGGCGTTCAAATAGGCCTGTTGCCCTTCGGTGCGCGGTTTGATAAAACCGGTCTTGGTGTAGACGATGATCTGTTCCGAGCCGGCGTCGGCTTTGGCATCGCCTTTTTGCCCGAGTTCTGATAATCGTGTGACCACTTCAATGTCATCCGCCACAACCAGACCGTTGCGATTGGCCAGAAAGATGAGCTCGTTCAGCACCTTTTCCGCCTGCTCTACCCGCTCCGGCGTGCCGCGCACCAGGATCTCCTGGCCGCGGGCGATCAATTGGGCGCCCAGTTCGGCCTCGAGCAGGCGCAGATTGCTGTCCTGAGCGCCGAACACGGCCATGGGGTCAATGCCCTTTATGATCAACCGCCGTTCCGCCAGGGCGGAGTCGGTCACCGCTTTTTTCTGCATCATATCATCCCTATGCTTCGCTGGGGTCGTATCAGCCGCGACCCACCACTCCGATCAATAAAAAAACTCCCGATCCAGAGCGTCAGCATCCGAATCGAGAGTTTACGATGTATCATGGCTCCGGGGGCATGCGTCTGCCCTGAGCAACCGGCAGAAAACGGGGATCGCAAGTCGACCTTGCCACCCGGGAGCACGGTATTAGCGCGGGATTACCAGCACAGTGTAAGGATACAATCTGCTGGGATCGTCGCCGATGATGGCTTTGTTCTTTTCGTACAGTTTGGTCCATTTCGTCGGATCGCCCAGAACTTTGGGATCCGCCGCGATCTTTTTCAGATAATCGCCTTTGGCAATCAGATATTCGTCCGGTCCGCATTCGCGCTGGATTTTGAATTCCTGCTTCGGATAGATCAGATCCGGATCCTTGATCTGTTCTTTGTTGTACGAATAGATGCGCATCCACTGATATGGATTGGCATAGATATCCTTTTTGCCGGCGATCTTCCAGAGGTAATCACCGACGACCACGGTGTACATATCGTACAACGCTTTCGGCATCTTGTTCTTTAACTGGGTGATCTTGCCCTCGATCGAAGCAATAAGATTTTGCATTTCGGTCAGAGCAGAGATTCTGTTCTTCTTGGCTTCAGCCAGTTTGGCTTCGCAGGCCGCCAGCTCATCGCGCTTTTTGAACAGCTCTTCCGGAGACAGAGCCATCAAACCGTCCACCTGAGCATCAAGGGCCTGCAACGATTTGCGAAACGCATCCACACCTGCCTGATCGGTGCCGATCATAGCCAGAATTTCATTCCATATTTTGTCGGTTTCAGCTTTGGCCGCATCGTACTCGGTCTTGGCTTTGGCAACCGATTTTGCGCATTCCTCAGCCGCTTTCTTGGCATTGGCCTCTCTGGTCTGCAAGTCTTTAAGCTGAGCATTGTACTCTTCCATGCTCATCTTTTTCTGTTGCGCAGCGGAATAGGATCCAAAAAGCAGCGAGAAGGAAAGCGCAAGTGTTAACACAAGCACTACTTTGCTGGAGAATTTCATTTGCTTCCCTCCGAAAGGTTTAGTTCAGACATGTTAGATTACATCGACGCCAATCTCTTTTCCACGGCGACTTTTTCCTGTTTCATCGCCTCGAGCTTTTGTTTCTGCTCTGCTAACTGCTTTTCGATCTTGGCTTTTTCTCCTGCACAGTCAGAGGCCTTCTGCTCAGCGGCTAACGTGGCCGCTCTCTGATCCTCCAGAGCTTTCAGCTGCTTCTCGTTTGGTCCGCGGCTACAGCCGACGACTACGAGAGAGACCATCACTACCAGAAATACGGCTAACCGTACGTAGGTGTTGGAGAGTTTCTTCATCAAGGCTACACCTCCTTTCACGTGAACGATTGCTACCTTCTTCCTATACGGTGTATGTGTAAACTTGTAATTCCCCAATAAAAGTTCATTCAGACTTCCTACACCGTATGAATGAACGGTATATGTCATTGGTCCATTTTAATAAAAAATTGGGTAATTGTCAAGAATATTCGTATTTACATACCCTCATTTTTGTTAAAAAGATGTCAGGATTCTCTGATGGTGATGCCCAACTCCTCCAATTGATGCGGCTGCACCACGGACGGGCAGTTGTCCATCAAGGACATGGCGCTGGCGGTCTTGGGAAAGGCGATGACCTCACGAATCGACTGGCAACCGGCCAGAATCATCACCAGGCGGTCAAAGCCAAAAGCGATGCCGCCGTGGGGCGGCGCGCCGTAAGCCAGCGCTTCCAGCAGGTGGCTGAATTTTTCCTGCGCCTCGGCCTCATCAATGCCCAGCGCCTGAAACATCTTTTTCTGCGTTTCGGTGTCATAAATTCGGATGCTGCCGCCGGCTATCTCCATCCCCCTCATGACCAGGTCATAGGCACGCGCCTTAACCTCGGCCGGTCGGGAGGTTATGAGATCGAGCTGATCGGGTTTGGCCGAGGTAAAGGGATGGTGGCGGGCCACGTAGCGCTTTTCTTCCTCGCTGTACTCGAAAAGCGGAAAATCGACGATCCAGGCCAGTCCCAGCCGGCTCTCATCGATCAGATGCAGCTGTTCGGCGATTTCCAGTCGCAACGCGCCGGCCAGGGTCAGCGCGGTATCACGCCGGTCAGCCACGATCAGCAGCAGATCGCCGTCACCGGCCTGAAAACGCTGCACCACCTGCTTGCGCACCCCGTCGCTGAAGAATTTGTTCAGAGAGCTGTCCCAGTCGTCGCCCTTGACCTTGATCGCCACCAATCCGGAGGCGCCGCGGTTTTTCAGCCATTCGGTCAGGGTATCAATCTGCTTTCTGGAATAGTGACCGCAGCCGACGGCACAGATGCCTGCCACCAGGCCGCCTTTGGCCAGGGTTTCCCTAAAAACGCGAAAGTCGCTGTCGCGAACCACATCGCTGATATCGTGAATGGTCATGCCGAAGCGCAGATCCGGCTTGTCGCTGCCGTACATGGCCATGGCCTCGTCGTAGGGGATGCGCGGCAGCGGCAGCGTGATGGGGACGTCGAGGATCTCGCGGAATATCGTTTCCACCAGTCCTTCCACCATAGTCATGATCTCCTCTTCGTCGATGAAGGACATTTCGACGTCGATCTGGGAAAATTCCGGCTGCCGGTCGGCGCGCAGATCCTCATCGCGAAAACAGCGGGCGATCTGGAAATAGCGGTCGTAACCGGCGATCATGAGCAGTTGCTTATAGGTCTGCGGCGATTGCGGCAGCGCATAAAAACGGCCCTTCCAGACGCGACTGGGAACCAGATAATCACGGGCGCCTTCGGGTGTGCTTTTCATCAAGAATGGCGTTTCGATCTCGAGAAAGTTTCTCGACGACAGATAGCGGCGAGCGATCTGCGCCACCTGATGACGGATCAGCAGATGGTGCTGCATGTCCGGCCGTCGCAAATCCAGGTAGCGATATTTCAGGCGCAGGTCCTCAGATACGTTGGACTCACCGCTCATGGGAAACGGCGGCGTTTTGGCCGTGTTCAGAATCTCAATCTCGTCGGCGGCCAGTTCAACGTCTCCGGTTAGCAGCTTGCTGTTGATCATGCCTTCGGGACGCAGCGTCACCCGGCCTTTGACCGCCACTACATATTCGCTGCGCAGCGACTTGCCCTCCTCATAAGCGGGGCTGTCGGGATCAATCCGGATCTGCGTAATGCCATAGCGGTCCCGCAGATCGATAAAGATCAGACTGCCGTGATCACGGCGCCGATCGACCCAACCCATCAGGACGACGGACTCGTCATGCCGCTCTTTGCGCAGTTCCCCGCACGTATGTGTTCGTTTCCACCTCATAGTCAATTCTCATCCTGTTTATAAATAAAAAGTCAGGTGGGGCCACCTGACAGGTTGCTTACGACCACTTGTCTATTGGGTCAACCGGGATCAGCCGATACCAGGTCGGATAGGCGCGACGCTCGCCCCATGCGATAAACTAGAAAAGGCCGGACAGCCAGGCCGGCTTAAAAACCAAAGGTGTATACCTGCCGAAAGGTAGCGTTGCCCAGACGCTCATCAATGGCGCCGAAATCGTCCCAGCGGCTGATGCGGGACAGCAGGCAACGCTCTACATCCTCATTGTGCAACGTCGAAGAGATTATTACGGGGTTGGCCACCGTGCCGTTGGGCAAAATGGTAAAACGAACCACCACTTTCCCTTTCAAATCCGGATTGCGCTTCAATTCCCGTTCATAGCAGTACTGAATCGCCTGGCTGTGGCCGTAGACAATGGCAGACACCTGCGCCACATCACGGGCACCGGTGAGTGAGCCGCCGGATTTAATTTCATCGCCCTCTTCGGTCAGCGGCGACAATCCGGCCTTTTCAATGGTTTCTTTACGAGTCACCACCTGGCCTACACCGCCGCCTCCGGAACCGCCGTGGCCCGGCAGATCGGAGACCACCTGGTCGATACGGGCGCCGCTGCTGGTCGTGCGGCTGCCGCGCGCGGTCGTCAACGGATCCGCCGAGGCTGATCCGCTGCCTCCCTTGGCCGGTGCGCGAGTAGAAGCACCGGAACTGGCCAGTCGGTCGATGTTCTGAAAAACCTGATCAGAGGTCTGGCCGACCTTGCCACCGCGACCCAGAACATCCTGCACGGTCTGATCATGGCCGGCCTGCGGACTGTTGCTGGCCAGGATGCCCAACAAACCCTGTCCGGCTATCTGTTGTTCCGCCTGCTGCACAGCGCCGCTCGTGGGGCCGGCCGGCAAGACCAGAGTGGAGGCCGGGGCTGGGCGCTCTGTCGATTCACGGCTTGAAACCTCTTCGCCGGCTGGGGCGGGCTCGTCAACGGCCGGACGGGCTCCTGCCTGCGGCGACGCGGCGCCACGGCGCCGCGCCGGCGCCGCAATGCGCTTGCGGGTTTCTTTGCCGCCCATATTATCGATCAACTGATTGGCGATTCGAACCGATTGTTCTTCCTGATCCAGGACCAGATTGGCATACCGCTGCTGAATCTGGCGAATGGCGGATTCGGGCACCGACGTCGCCGGCGGATTCAGTAAAAAAAAGACTACAATGCTGAAATGCAGGACGAACGAAGCCAGCAGAATGAGCATAAACTCGCGCTCAAGCTGGTCAAATGGTTTTCTGTAATACTCTTGTGGCAGTGTTGCGACCGTATACCGCTCCTTTGATTATGATGCGGCTCCCTCCGGATCACCGCGATATACCCTTCATCCCATGGCCGTTCGGCTTCCGTCAAAGCCGGCGCAGCCCCGCTATCCTCCCCGCTGATACACCACCAGGCGCATGTTCGGATATTCCGAACGCCCGCAGGTGGCCATCACCTTGAGCAAAGTGCTGAAAGGCAATTTCTGATCACCCTGAATGGTTACCTTGCCGGTGAACTTTATGCCATATTGCTCTTCCATGCGTTTTGCTTCTTTGGAGTAGTTCTGTAACGCATCATAAAGGCGAGGTATCAACAAATCGTTGCTGCTCACCACATTGCTCAGTTTTTCGACCGGTTTTTCATTCACCATGATCCATTCACGGGACACCGTTACATCCAGAGCCACCTCCGGGCTCTTGTCCGACGTGGACTTGGGCAACGTCAAATCCTGCGAAGGATGCAACAGCAGTCCTTCGGTGCTGAAGGTTTTGATCAAAAACACCAGAATGATGGTAAACATGTCCATCATGGAGGTCAAATTTAAACCCACTTTGGGTGCCGCACCGGTATTGTGGCGCTTGATTCGTGAAGGGATAAACGCCATACGCTATTACCCGATTAAAGTCTTGATCCATGGTTTCGCCCGCACCACCTGTGCCGACGTCGGCGAAACATGGAGAAAAGTCCAACGATCACTGAATGGACGGCGCGATCCGGCTAGACAATGCCGGCGCTGATCACCACTTCAGGAAAAAGCTCGTACCCGACATTATCGATCTTGATGCTGCGCGCGGCATCCATCGTGTCCACCAGAGTCTGATAATCGATGTTCATTTCCGCCTGAATGATGATCCGACGTGTGTCCAGCGACGATTTGACAATGCGCTGTTTGAGCTCGTACAATTTTTGGTTCAACGCCTGAAAGTCGTAGCGGTCATCCGCCAATTTCGCGATGGTCGGCCCGCCGCTCGCAGGGTCGCGCAAAACCGCCTGCGAGCTGGAAATATAAAAACCGCTCTTGGTGATCGATACGGTCAAATCCAGACTGAGTTGGCTCTCTTTGGCCAGAGTGGTCTGGCTGACCGGCCCCCCTGCCGCCCGCGGCAGGTTGAGCTCGATAATACCATATTTGACAAACTGGGTGGTGGAAAGCAACAGCGGGATCAGCACCACCATCATGTTCATCACCGGAAACAGATTAAGTTCAATCTGTTCGACTTCCAGGTGACGCCGTTTGGACGGTTTATACGCCATGCTTAACGATTCCCGGTCAGCAGGTTAATGAGCTTTACCATATGTTCATCGATCTCGTCGATGATCTTGTTGGTGCGATTGGTTAGAAAGGTATACATAAATATGGTTGGGATGGCGATGAACAAACCCACCAGGGTGGTGTTCATGGCCGTAGAAATGCCGGCGGCCAGCAAACGGGCTTTTTCCGAGGCATCGATACCAGGCGCCGATATGGAACGGAAGGCGATGATCAGACCATAGATCGTGCCCAGCAGTCCCAGCAGCGTCGCGATGTTCGCCAACATGGCCAGATAATTGGTCCGCGCCTGCAGTTTGGGAATGATCTCCAGCATGCCCTCGTCCACCGAGTTCTGGATGGTGCGAAAATCCACCTGCTGCTTGTTCAACACCGCGCGCAGGCCACTGGCCACCACTTTGGGGAGGGCGCGGTCCTTGGCGCGATCACACAGGTTCACCGCATCTTCCATTTTGCCTGCGGTGACCAGTTTGCGGATTTCCGCCATGAATTTTTCCGCGTTGATGTCGCTGCGGTGCAAAATATAGATCCCGCGCTCGACGGCAATGGCGACGGCGAAAATCATGGGGACCAGCAACGCCCACATATAGAAATATCCGGCCACATCCGGACTAAAGTTACGAATCAGTTCAGCCATGGAACCTCCCAACGACTATACCTTCAACGACCTCGTGGCACAAAACAGTTAATAAAAATAAATATATCTTTATTTCTTTTCTTTCGCAAGATTTTTTTTATCCGTCTGCAGGCGCTGACCGCTTTCCATTTCCCGGCCCAGCTCGTTCAGGAACGACGGCCGCTGTTTAAGCTCGCGATCAAAGGAACGGTTCATCTCCGGCGCATCGCCCATTTCCGGCGGAATCCGCCGTGGAATCAGAGTTACCGCCGGTTTTTCCACCACGGCATCAATGTGGATATCTTCAAGCGAGACCTCTTTGATGGCACTCGAGTCTGCGGCCGCGGTATGCGTTGAATCCGCCGGCGGCGCCTTTTCCTGGGCGCCCAGAACCCCGCAAACGGCGACCACACAGATAACCATCCATCTTTTTTGCACCACGACCTCCTGGCTGAACGCCTGACCTGCCTTGCCCTACGGATTCCGGCCGCTGGCAGCCTGAACATTTAGACTCTTTACTTTTTCCTCCCATCCCGGCACATAGCGCACCACGATCTGAGTGGCTATTCCCGGCGCTGAGCCTTCGGCCTGCACCACCTCCATGGCCCACAGATTGCCGCCGCTGCTGATGACATCGGTCATATCAACAGGCTCCTGCGGCTCGCCGGCTTTGACTCGCTTGATCGATTCCCCGTTAAGGTAAAAACTGACATGATGGGGCGCCTGGTAGTTCAGCCGGCAGGAGACCGGCAAACCGGGGACGCTAAAATAGAGCCGCATATAGAGCCGCGTCACCGGAACGACAGCGATAGCCGTGGTGTCAGCCGACGGTTCGTAGAGCCAGACCGCGCCGGCGATACTGCTGTCGGCCTTGCCGGCTGTGGCCCAGCTGGAGGCATCGAAACCGATTCCGGTCCAACCTTCAAAATAGGTGGAAGCCGCCCGCCAGGTTGTATCGGTCGCCACCGTCATTTCGCTGATGGTCAAGCCGGCCTGAGCGGCATAGGTATCGGGATCCAGGGCCACCAGCCGCAGCAGCACCAGCTGGTCGTGGCGACTATTGGTCGCCAGCTCCCGGCCGAGGTTATAACCTCGCTCCAGCACCTCTTTGTTCGCCTTTCGCAAGCTGAAATAGTTGCTCTCAAAGGTAAAGAGCCCTTCCTCCAGCACCGGATCCTGAGTGGCCAGGAAGCGCTGCCGCGCCATATTGGCTCTGCCTTTGGCGTTCATAGCCAGCGAATCGCAGAGCGCCGAAAAATCCAGTATGCGCTCCATGAGGGAATCCTGCACCGCTGCAATGGATTCCGGCGATGCCCGCCACTGACCGGCCGAAGCGATCGAATGATGGTAACCGACGATGGCGCTGTCCATGATGGCATGACAAAAGTCGACCATGTTGGCCAAATCCCGGCCGTGGCCGGCCAGATCGTCGAGCAGGTCGTCGAGGGAGCGACCGCTGTAAATGAGATTGGAATAGCCGATAAATTTATCCGCGATCGTCGTCAGGCCGTCCAGGGCCAGTTTGGTATAGCTGGCCGGCACAGCGGTGTGGATGGTGACGAGCTTTTGTCTGGACAGCTCCACCCAGGTCGAAGCATAGTTCATCGAATCCGCGACGGTCACGTTTCGGCTGTGCTCTTCAAACGCCTGCTTCAGCAGCGGCACCGTACCGATCTGCAGCAGTTGTTTACGATACACCAGTTGCTGCAGATCGTTCAGTCCCCGTGGCACCGGCGCCTCCTGCACCATGCGCGCGGATTCAAAACGGAGATCGCCCATACTGTAATACACTTCGGTCAGCCGTTCTCTGGATCGCTCCACCCAGCGGTCGGCGATGCGCAGGATGGTATCCTGCTGCACCGTCGTACGACGCTGAAGCGAGTCCACGATGCTCATGGTCAAATTCTGGTAGTAGCTGTCGCGCAGCCGCTGCAGGCCCTTGATGGCCTGGCGGTAGACGCCGGCGGCGTGCTCGGAGAGCACCACCGCCGCATCGTTGATCTCTTTCTGCGCTACGATCCGGCGATTTGCCTCCATGTCCGGCAGATCCTGACCGGCCCACGTATCGGCGAATTTCTGGTACGCCAATCCCACCTGGTAGGTCGCTTCGTACACCCGCGGCGTGCCATAGGCGGCGCAGGCGCTGAGGTGGTGAATGATCTCCAGCAACAGTTCTTTTTTACGCTGTTTGTTGCGATTGAGATCCGCCAAGGGCAGCTTGAACTGCAACCGATCCGATTCGTCAAAGAGAAGGCCGGCCAGATCAAACTCGGATTCGGCGGCGTAAAAATCGTTGCGATCGAGATTCCTTTTCTCCAGTTGTTGACTGGCAGCCACCGCATGTTGAAATTCCAGCCTGGCCGCTTTACGGTCGCCGGTCTCGTAGAGGCGGCGGCCGCGAAGGTAATAGGCTTCCACGATCCGCGGCGAGTCAGGAAAGTCTTTGACAAAATCCAGAAAGGCCTCTTCCGATTTGTCAAAGTGATTGAGGCGGCGATAAAAAACGGCGATGTCAAACGCCGCTTCATCGGCGTGTTCGTCGCGGGGATATCGTTTTAAAAAGGTGCGGTTTGTTTTGATGGCGCTTTCCCAGTCCTCGGCCCGGCTGAAATAGAGACTGGCGTTAAAAAGCGCGTCCCGGGCTTTCAGGGTATCGGGCTGATTATTGGCCAACCGCTCATAGGTGAGCGCGGCATTGCGATAATCGCGCAGCTCGGCATAATCAAACGCCAGGTTGTTCTGGGCATCAAGCCCATAGGCCGATTGCGGCTGTGTGGCCAGCAACGAGGTGTAGGTTTCGATGGCGCGATTGAATTCACCGGCCTTGTCATATTCCAGCGCGGCGTTGAACAGAGCCAGGTCGGCGAAGGCGCTGTTGGGTGCTTCGCGGACTACGCGTCGATATTCGTTGCCGGCATCGAGGTGCTTGTTCTCTTCCGCCAGCATTTCCGCAGACAGATAGATGGACTCTGCCAGCCGGCGCTGCGCTCTTGATTTCACCTCTTCCGGCGCATCGCTGATGAGAATGCGGCGGGCGATAATTTCCGAACTGCGGAAATCAGCCTTGCCGAAGTAGCTCTCCATGATGGCATAACGCGCCTGGGCGAATTCCTCGCTGCCCGGGAAATGGCGCAGCAGAGTATTGAAATACCGCAACGCCTCTTTGAACTGATAGCGTCGGTAATAGAGGGCGCCGGCATTGGCGAGAAAAATCGGCGTTTCTTTGTCGTGGGGAAAGAGCTTTATATAGTTGTCATACGCCTGCGCCAGGCGGGTCTCTTCCAGGGTCAGTTCGTTCGGCTCCAGCTTCATCTTTTCCCGAAACTTGACGCCCTGGGGATTTTTGGTTTCCTTCTGCAGATCCGCCAGGGAGATCGACCGCCTGGCGGCCTGCTCGGCCGCGGCAATGGCCGAGACCGCCGCATCGCGGGCCATGGCCACGGCGTTGGCGGCGGCAAAGCGCTGATAGCGCGACTCCCAATAGAGATTGCTGATTTCGATATACTCGTCAAAAGCTTGTGCGGTCTGTTTCAGTTTGGTGTCCAGCGTCAGCGCCATGTTCCAGTGAATCAGGGCGGCGCTGGAATCGGTCGGGAACGTCGCCAGGTAGCGCCGGCTCTGCAGCACCGCCTGGTTGAAGAACTCGAGCTGATTGGTTTCCTGGCCGCGATTGAGCAGCACGGTGATGTTGTCGCGCAATGCGCTTTCCACATAGACCAGCGCCCGCTTGCGGGCTTCCTTGTCGCTGTTTTTATCCCACCATGAGGTGCCGTCCCGGTAGCTGTTGTATAACTTTTCCCTCGCCAGAAACGCACTCGTCTGGTCCTCGAGGCGGCGGTGGCATTGCACGATGCGATTCTGCACCGACGGCGCCACCGGCGCTTCGGGATACAGCTGCAGCAACAGCGCATACGCCTTGAGGGCGTTGGGATAATCTTCCTTTTCGTTGAAATAGGCGTCGCCGATCCGGCGCAGTACATTGACGCCATAGGCGCGGCCGCCGATGCGGGTCAGGTATTCCGCCGCCCGGTCCGGCCCGCCATAGTCGAGAAAGCTGAGCCCGATGTACTCCACCGATTCATCCATGAGGGAGGGGTTGGTGTACTTTTGCATCGGATCGTAGGGCCGGGTTTTCTGCACGTCATCGGCCAGCAGCGTAAAAAAGGAAATGGCTTTGGGATAATTATTGATCCGATAATAGCACCATCCCAGACGGTAGAGCGCCTCATTGTAGCGCGGGCTTTCGATAAAGGGCAGGATGCGTTCGAAATACTCGATGGCCTTTTCCACGAGGTTCATGGGCGGATTGAAATAGTACTCGCCGATGCGCATCAGGGCGTCCGGCCGCAGCGGGCTCTTGGGATAATCGGCGATCACTTTTTCATAATAGGTTCGGGCGCTGTCGGCATGGCCGGCCTCTTCGAGGAGAAATCCGATGTTGAAAAAGGCGTCGTCCACCAGATCGCCGTTGGCATATTTTTCCACGACGGTGACATAGAGCTCCAGCGCCTTGTTGATGTTCTTCCTCGGTTCCTTGGGCGGCTGCGCCAGCTGCCCGCGTTCAAACAGCGCGTACAGGCGATCGTACTCTTGCATTTCGATCTGAAAATCGTCCTGCGCCTGCTCGTAATAGAGTTCGGCCAGCCGCATGACGATTTTATCGCCGTTTTTGGATTGCGGCTTTCGCGCCAGAAACAGCTCGCCGTCGCGGATACCGCGTTTACGCAACTCCAGCCGTTCGTTCTGCAGCCGGGTGATTTCGCGTGTGTAATAGTTGCGAAATCGTTCCAGCTCTTCCAGGGAAAACGTATTGAGCACCGAATCACGCTGTACCAAAAAGGCCAGAGCCGAATCCGGCAATGAAGGGGCCTGCGCCTGTAACGGCAGCGGCTCGATCACGGCCGCTGTCAGCAACACGCCATACAGGATTGCTGATCTGGAAAGGGTGCAGAGTTTCATGCGATTTTCATACCGTTTAGTGCGAGCCCGTAGCATACGCCGTTACCTATGGCCTGGTGGTGGACGGTGGTTCCCAGGATTCCTCTTGTTCTTTCTCGTCGAAATAGAACTTTTCAAAATAGGTCCGCCGTTCCATCTGATCCAGTTGAATCTTGCGCGACAGCAGGTTGTCCTGCAGCACCCGGATTTCATCTTCAAACATCTGCAGCTTGACCTCGATGTCATGGCGCCGATCCGAAAGCACGGTTTCTATGCCCTTGAGCCGGACCGCATAATTGTCGATCGTCGCCAGCCGTTTCATCCGTTCGTAATAGATGATATCAGTCATGCCAAATCCGGAGAGATCGCTCCACGTTTCAGCGTCCGAGGAAGCGGGCCCGGGCTGCTCCTCCACCACCCGTTTGCGCAGCACGCTCATGCGGTCGCGCAGGTGATCCAGATCGCTGCGCAGGATTTCAAGATCGCTCCTGGAGGCCATGGCGACGGATTTTTCACCCGCCTGTTCAAAACCGGCCACCAATTCCACGTTGCGCTCAAGCCGGCGCTTTTCCATTTCCAGATCGCGATAGACTGACGCGAGGTTGTTCCTCTTGTATTCCTGGCTGGCTTCGCGGGCCGCCAGCGGGAAATCCACGAGAAAAGCGGTGTTGACCACGTTCTGATCAGACCGATAGGTCTGCAGCACGCGGATCAAGCGGGCCAGCTGTTTGCGCGCCTTGTCGGCGATGTCGGGCCGCTCTTCCCGTTCGGCCACTTCGATTACGGTCTGCAGTTCATCCAGCTTGGCAAAGAGGTCGACGCGCTCTTCATAATAATCCTGCAGCAGCTGTGTGCCGGTATCCGTACGTTCGTTGATGGTGACCACATAGGCGTTGATCTGATTTTTGATCCGTTCCACATCGGCATAGAGATCGACCTGCCTCCGTTCCAGGGACTCTTTTTCCAGGCGATCGAGTTCGCGGCTCTGCGTCTTCAGACGGTCGCGCTCCTGATTGTACTCTTGCTTTTTCGCCCGTTCGTTCTGGCTGCGCACGACGTAGCGATAGGCGTTAAGAGCGTCATGGGGCTGGTTCATCAGCCGCCGGCAATGGCCGGCCAGCGTCAGCGCTTCGTAGGTAAAATTGGATGCCAGAAAGGAGTTGAGCAGCTGATGCGTGCGCGACAGAGAGGCGCTGTAATCGCCGAGCCGGAGGCTGGCCCAGGCCTGGCCGATCAGCGCCTGATCGTGGTCGGCAAATCCTTTCGATACCCGGTTGAAAAAATCATTGGCTCTGGGAAATTCTCCGCGTTGATAGTACACCATGCCCAGCTTCAACAGAGCAGTGTTGCGGATATAGGAGGTCTGAAGATCGGTCCAGGGGTAAATGGTCTCATCGATCAAAGACTCCAGGACCGGCACCGCCTGAGCGAAATCGTTCTGATTGAGCCAGGCGATGGCCGAGAGCAGCTGCGCCGGCATGCGATAGGGCGACCCGGCCGGTACGGCGTGTACGGCGCTCTGGCACTCGTTCCACATCTCTTTGTCGAAAAACCGGTTAGCCGCCAGATAGTGAGCATACTGTTTTTGCTCGGCATCGGCATGGCGATCCTTGCCGAGAGCGTCATAATGGACAAGAAAATCGCGCTGCAGATCAAAGGTGTGCTCGTACTGCAGCAGGCGGATCAGGGCGGCCGGCCGGAAGCGGTCGGCGCTGGTATCGGCCGCCAGGGAGAGATAGAGCGGCCGGGCGGCCTCCTGGGCCTGACGGTGGTATCGGCATTCGGCGAGGTAATAGGTCAACGGCGTCATATAGGCATAATAGCGGCCATACTGCTCCTGGACGGCGTTGATCTGATTCTCCGTGAGCCGGTACTTGCCTTCGGCGAAATTCACCGACAGCGCCGTGAGTTCGCGATTGAGCATGCGGTCGCGCTGTTCCGGGGTCGCCGAGTCGATCAGGGTGCGATTCATGACCAGGTATTCTGTCAGGCGGGTCTTGATGTCCACCAGCCGTTCTTTTTTCCAGACATCGATGAAATCGGACACGGTGGGGTAAGCGGAAAGGGAATAGCCGGATTGGCTCAGCAGATCGATCAGCGAACGGTCGACCCGTTGCAGCAGTGCGGCTTTAATCGCTTCCAGGCGGGCGGCCTCACTGACACGGCCACCGGCCTGCAGGGAATCGATCTGCTGCATGACACGGCTCAGGTGGCCTGCCTCGCTGCGCAGATCCATAAAGGTCGTATCCGGCACCGGTCCCAGCTTGTTCCACGAACTCAGGACGCGGTACAGTTGCGCCTGCTGGCGGTCAATATCTGCGAGCGCTTGCTGATTCTGCTGGGCGCCGGCCAGCAGCCGGGCCCGTTCCAGAGCGTCGTAAATCGTGAGCAGCGAATCAAGCTCGCTGGTATAATCATCCATGAGGGCGCCGACGCGTGCAGAGGTGTAGATGCCCTTTTTGTACAAGGAGCGGTTGTCCATAGTGCGCAACACGTCATAGGTGGACTCTTCCACCTGCGACAGCAGGCCGGGGTTGCCGCGATAGGCGGCCACCCGCTTCAGCTTTTGCAGGTCGTCATAGACCTGGACCATCCGCTCCAGCTCATACTGGTAGGAACGGATCAGGGTGTCCTGATGGCTGTACAGTCGCCGAAATCCCGCCTGATCCTTGTGCACGCCCTCTTTGCCGCGGCTGGCGACTTCCAGGTGGATGTTTTGTACCAGCTGCAGCAGTTGCTGCTCTCTGGCGACCAGCTCTTCCACCACCTCCTGGGTGTTTTCATCCAGGTAGTGGCGCAAGCGGTCCTGAAACGGAACCGTGGGGGTACGGCTGTCGCGCCCCTGCCCCAGAACCGGAAGAGGCGCTCCGCCCCACACAAAAACCGTTGCCATTGCCAGAAACAGTAAGCAGAGACGCTTTATGCAGATGCTGAGCACAGGTTGACCATGGCCATGATTCATGTACTGCCCTCTTTCCGCGCACCAAAATCGAAAACGGCGCGAAAACTCGGCGCCGTGTTCACATTTGGAATAATATTAAAGATTATTTTAATTTGAGTCAAGTGAATAATTTATTCTTTGGCGGGGCTGGGGCAGGCGGAGGGTCAGGAGTGGCTGGCCACCGCCAGGCGGTTGAGCGCCCGGGCCAGGGCGGCCTGCGCGCGGGGCACGTCGATGTCCTTGCTCAAATCCTCATGCAACCGTTTCCAGGCCCGGTTGCGAGCCCGTTGCGCGCGTTCAATGTCGATTTCCCCGGCCGCTTCGGCGTTTTCCACCAGGATGGTCATTTTATTGGCCATCACCTCGGCAAAACCGCAGCAGGCCGCAAACCACAATTTGCCCGATTCGGTTTCGATTTCAATAACGCCGATTTTCAACGCCACCAAAAATGGCGTATGGTTATAGAGCACGCCAAAGCTGCCACCCGCACCCGGGGCTTTGACGTGTTTCACTTGGCCTTTAAAGACCGTCCGCTGCGGAGTAATGATTTCAAGGGTAAATGTTTTATCCATGTTGTTCTAGGTCTATGTATGAGTGTTCGGCTGCGCCATCACGCTTCGCGCATGCGCTTGGCTTTTTCCACGACTTCTTCGATCGTGCCGACCATCCAGAACGCCTGTTCGGGCAGGTCATCGTGTTTGCCTTCGATGATCTCCCTGAAGCCGCGGATGGTGTCTTCCAGTTTGACATAGCGTCCCTCAAAGCCGGTGAACTCTTCGGCAACGGTGAACGGCTGCGACAGAAAGCGCTGGATGCGACGGGCGCGATTAACGGTCAGCTTGTCTTCCTCGGAGAGCTCGTCCATACCGAGGATGGCGATAATGTCCTGCAGATCCTTGTACTTTTGCAGAATCTGCTGCACGGTGCGGGCGATTCGATAATGTTCTTCCCCGACAATGCGCGGATCAAGAATGCGCGAGGTGGAATCGAGCGGATCTACGGCCGGGTAAATGCTCTGTTCCACCAGCTGCCGGTTCAACACCGTGGTGGCGTCCAGATGACTGAAGGTGGTGGCCGGCGCCGGATCGGTCAAATCGTCGGCCGGCACATAGATGGCCTGCACCGAAGTGATGGAGCCGTGTTTGGTCGAGGTGATGCGTTCCTGCAGCTGACCCATCTCCGTAGCCAGGGTCGGCTGATAGCCTACGGCCGAGGGCATACGGCCGAGAAGGGCTGACACTTCCGAGCCGGCCTGGGTAAAACGGAAGATGTTATCGATGAACAGCAACACATCGCGGTGCTCGACGTCGCGAAAATATTCGGCCAGGGTCAGGGCGGAGAGGCCGACGCGCTGCCGGGCCCCGGGCGGTTCGTTCATCTGGCCGAACACCATGGCCACTTTGGATTGTACCAGATCCTTCATATTGATGACACCGGCTTCCTGCATTTCCTGCCACAGGTCATTGCCTTCGCGGGTGCGCTCACCAACACCGGCGAACACCGAAAAGCCGCCTTTTTGAATAGCGATGTTGTTGATCAGTTCCATGATCAACACCGTCTTGCCCACGCCGGCGCCGCCAAAGAGACCGGTCTTGCCGCCTTTGGCATAGGGTTCCAGGAGATCAATGACCTTGATGCCGGTTTCAAACATTTCCGGCTTGGTTTCCAGTTCTTCGAACTTGGGCGATTCGCGGTGAATCGGCCAATATTCTTGGGTGTCCACCGGACCCAATTCGTCGATGGGATCCCCGACCAGATTGAGCAAACGTCCCAGGGTGGCTTTGCCCACAGGCATTTTGATCGCGGCGCCGGTATCGATCACCTCCAGGCCGCGCTGCAGACCGTCGGTGGAATCCATGGCCACACAACGCGTGGTGTTCTCACCCAGGTGCTGGGCCACTTCCAAAACCAGACGGGAACCGTCCTGTCGTTTCAACTCCAGCGCATTATTGATGGCCGGAAGGTTGCCGGACTCGAAATATACGTCTATGACTGGTCCAATGATCTGTAAGATACGACCCGATTTAGTCATGTATGAACTCTCCTGAAACAGGTTGTTGTAAAATCGTTGTATGACCTTCTAGTTCGTCGCGCCCGATTAACCGCGCAAAGCGTTGGCGCCGGTGACGATCTCGTTCAACTCTTTGGTGATGGTGGCCTGGCGCGTTTTGTTGTAGAACAGGCGCAACTCTTTGATCATATCCTCGGCATTGTCGCTGGCCGACTCCATGGCGGTCATGCGCGCGCCGAACTCGGACGCGTTGCTTTCCAGCAGTATGCGCCAGATCTGGATGTTCAGATTGAGCGGACAGAGCTGGTCCAGCAGCTTGGCCGGGCCGGGTTCAAAAAGAAAACCCACAGGATAGCGGCGCGGGTCCACCGGTTCGGTCGGCACCAGGGGGAGCAGCTGCTCCACCACGATCTTTTGCTGCACCGCCGATTTGAATTCGTTATAGATCACCAGGACCTGGTCCACCTGCTTTTTGCCGTACCACTCGATCAGTTTGGCCGCAATGCTCTGGGCATGGTTAAATTCCAGATGGTTGAACAGATCGACGACCGAATCCCTGATCGGGATCTGCCGGCGGCGGAAAAATTCGTGGCCTTTGCGTCCAATCGTCACCAGGTGCTTGACCTTGGCCGGATGGCTCTCCATTTCGTTTTGACAGCGCCGGATCAGGTTGGTGTTGAAACTGCCGCACAACCCGCGATCAGCGGTGACCAGCACAAACAGGATCTTTTTGGGCTTGCGCACCTGCAGCAGCGGATGGCTCTGTTTGCGCAGGCGCACGGAGACGTGCCGCAGCACCTCTTCCATTTCCCGCGCATAGGGCCGGGCGCTCATCAGTCGATTCTGCGCCTTGCGTAATTTGGCGGCGGCCACCATCTTCATCGCTTTGGTGATCTGCTGCGTCGAACGGACGCTGGCAATCCGTCGCTTTATGTTTCGTAACGTCGCCATAGCTTACACCGTGGCTGCAAAGATTTTGCCGAACTCTTCACACGCCGCGGCCAGGCGGGCATCGAGGTCGTCGTTCAATTCTTTCTTGTCACGGATATCGCGAAGGATGTCGTCGTGCTGACTTTCCATGAAACGATAGAACTCTTGTTCTGCGCGGCTGATCTGAGCGACCGCTACGCTGTCAAGATAACCGCGTACACCCAGATAGATGATGGCGATCTGTTTCTCCACCGGCAGCGGCTTATACTGATTCTGCCGCAGCAGTTCGACCATGCGCTGGCCGCGATTGAGCTGGCGCTGGGTGGCCTTGTCCAGATCGGAACCGAATTTGGCAAACGCTTCCAGTTCACGATATTGGGCCAGGTCCATGCGCAGACTGCCGGCAAGCTTTTTCATGGCCTTGATCTGGGCGTTGCCACCCACGCGCGACACCGAAAGGCCGGCGTTGATGGCCGGTCGGATACCGCTGTAGAACAGGTTGGGCTCCAGATAGATCTGGCCGTCGGTAATCGAGATGACGTTGGTCGGAATATAGGCGGAAAAATCGCCGGCCTGGGTTTCAATAATGGGCAGCGCGGTCAAAGAACCGCCACCCAGCTTTTCGTTCAGTTTGCTGGCGCGTTCCAGCAGTCGGGAATGGAGATAGAACACGTCACCCGGATAGGCTTCGCGTCCGGGCGGCCGCCGCAGCAGCAGCGAGACCTGACGATAGGCCCAGGCGTGCTTGGAAAGATCGTCATAGGCGACTACGGCGTGTTGGCCGTTGTCACGAAAATATTCGCCCATGGCGGCTCCGGTGTAGGGAGCGATAAACTGCATCGGCGCCGGTGAGTCGGCCGGGGAACTGACGATGATGGTATGAGCCAGGGCGCCGTTCTCTTCCAGGGTCTGCACCACGTTGGCCACCGTCGAGCCTTTCTGGCCGATGGCGACATAAATGCAGATGACGCCGGTCTCTTTTTGATTGATAAAGGTATCGGTCACGATAGCGGTTTTGCCGATCTGGCGGTCGCCGATGATAAGCTCACGCTGACCTCTGCCGATGGGAATCATCGAATCAATGGCCTTGATGCCGGTCTGCAACGGCTCCTTGACCCGCTGCCGCTGCACCACGCCCAGCGCTTTGCGCTCCAGCGGCGCTGTCGCCCTGGCGTTAATGGGACCTTTGCCGTCTATGGGTTGCCCCAGGGGATTGACGACGCGGCCGCAGAGCTCCGGGCCCACCGGAACCTGAACGACGCTGCCGGTGCGCTTGGCCAGGTCGCCCTCTTTCACCTTGGCGTCTTCGCCAAACAGCACGCAGCCGACGTTGTCCTCTTCCAGGTTGAGGGCCATGCCATAGACGCCGTTGGGAAATTCCACCAGCTCCATGGACATGACGTTCTCCAGGCCGTAGACGCGGGCGATGCCGTCGCCCACCTGGATCACCTCACCCACTTCTTCCAAGTCGACTTTTTTCTCAAAGGATTCAATCTGTTTCTTGAGAACAGATGTAATTTCTTCAGGTCTTATTTCCATGATCGGGTACCTGTAACCTCATATAAGGTTTTAATGCGATGTGGATTCCAATTGAACATTTTCTAACTCTTTGCGCAGGCGCTCCAGCTGGTGGGCCAGACTCGCATCCAGCACCCGGCCATCCATACGAATGACCAAGCCACCCAGAATCGCCGGATCGACCTCGTTATCAACCACCAGATCCGCCTTGGTGGATTCAGCCAGCTGTTTTCGTATCTTTTGCACCTGCGCATCGCTGAGCGCAACGGCAGAGACCAGGGTCGCCCGCATCCGGTTGTTCTTTTTGTCGTAGAGACGGCCCCATTCATATACGATTTCAGGGAACAACGGCTGCCGGCCCTTTTGCAGCAGGACCAGCAGAAAATGGTAAAAAAGAGACGACACCTTGCCGCTGATCGCTTGTTCCAGAACGCGCGTCTTGGATTGTTTATCCACCTCGGGCGAAAGCAGAAAGGCGCGTAATCGGCCGTCACTTGCCAGCATCTGACCGAATGCGTCCACCTCTTTTTTGATTCGGTCCACGCTCTTTTGCTGTTCCGCCAATTCAAACAGAGCCTTGGCGTAACGTCGGGCTATGGGATGCGGTCTCAATTCAGTCCACCTGCCTTTTGCACGGATTCCGAGATCAATTTCTCGTGTTCTTTTTTATCCAGCGATTTGCCGATCAGCTTGCCGGTGGCGGCCATCGACAGCTCCACAGCCAGCGCCTTGATCTCGGTAATCGCCTTGTCACGGCTGAGCTGAATCTCACGCTGCGCCCGTTCGGCCGCCTGCATGGCTTCGGCGTTGGCTTTCTGCACAATGTCCGCTTTCGTCTGCTCCGCCGCCTGTCGTGCTTTGGCCAGGATATCCTGGGCCTCTTTACGGGCAGCGTCCAGAATCGCCGACTGCTCGGCCAGCGTTTTTTTCGCTTCCTGGCCGGCCTTTTCAGCCTGTTCCAGTGAAGCCCGAATCTGACCTTCGCGCTCGTCCAGCATCTGCAGCAACGGCTTCCAGGCCAGTTTGCGTAAAATCAAGAGCAGCGCTGCAAAAGTCAGAATGAGCCAAACTATGGCACCGCTGCTGGGGGTCATGAGTTCCATGCCGTGATCCTATGTTGGACTATTTGAAAGCGAGCAAGATACAGATGGCGGCGGCGAACAGAGCCACACCTTCGATCATACCGGCGGTGATGATCATCGCACCACGAATTTCACCGGCGGCTTCCGGTTGCCGGGCAATGCCGCTGATGGCGGCGCTCGCCAGTTTGCTGATGCCGTACGCACAACCAAAAGTTACACCCGCGGCTCCGAGACCGGCGGCC
Organism: uncultured Cytophagia bacterium; assembly: GCA_964541895.1. Taxonomy (GTDB): domain Bacteria; phylum Zhuqueibacterota; class Zhuqueibacteria; order Residuimicrobiales; family Residuimicrobiaceae; genus CAZISM01. The sequence continues at coordinate 29,339 of CAZISM010000008.1, read as the reverse complement.
AAATACGCTAATGCTTTCGGATCCATGTTACCTCCTTGAAAGATAGATTGTTGTTGGGTTGGTCTGTTACTCGTTTAAAAAGAAATCTCGCGTCCGCCCCGCTGATCAATGCTCCGAAGCCAGCGACCCGCTGATGAACACGGAAGAAAGAATCGTGAACACATAGGCCTGAATGAAGGCGATCAGAATTTCCAGCAGCGACGAAAAAATCATAATAGCCAGGGGAAACGGCGCCACATAATAACTGCGAAAGATGAATATGATGCTCATCAGCGACAGAATCGTCAGATGGCCGGCGATCATGTTGGCAAACAAACGAATGGTCAGGGCAAAATGCTTGGTGAGCAGGCTCATCACTTCGACCGGAATCATCACAAACGAAAGCCACCAGGGGATGCCGTGCGGCAAAAACGTTTTCATATAGCCAAAGAGGCCGTGCTGCCGGATGCCGGCAAAGATGACCGTGATCAGCGTCAGAAGGGCCAGACCAGCGGTGACGCCGATGTTGCCGGTGGCGGTTGCAGCACCCGGCACCAGCCCCAGCAGATTGCACAGCAGCACAAAAAAGAAGGCCGTCAGCAGATAGGGCGCATAGGTGTTGGCGTGATGGCCGAGGTTGGGAACGATCACATTATCGCGGATGTAAAGCACGAGCGCTTCCAGGGCGTTGGCGAGACGGCCGCGCGGCACCAGCGAATCACGACGCCGGAACGATAGCCCGAAGGCCACGATCATAATCACCGAGACGATCCAGATCATCACCGTGTGATTGGTGATGGTCATATCCACACCCCATACCTTGGGCAGGTGGATCAAAGGCTGCGCCATGATGTGATGCAGCATGAAACCGACGCCGGTCTCGCCGCCATGTTCCGCCGCATGAGCGGCGGCTTCGCCGTGCTCCGCTGCCTGCTGGGCGACGTTGTGCCCGTGCTCGACCACCTGTTGAACAGCTTCTTGTATCATGATTTGGCTTTGCTTAAAGATTCGTTAACCAGACGAATTTCCTGATATTGTAAATAGATGTACGACAAAACGAAGGCGATGAGAAAACCGCTCACCGGCCAGTCGGTGAACCGGCGCAACACCACCAGAATAACGGAAAACACCGCCAGCCGCAGCAACATGCCGCCCCAGACCACTTTATAAAATATCTTGCTGGTTTTAGAAAATCCCCATCGCAGGGAGGCAATGCTGAAGAGGATGTTGGCGAGGCAGACCACGTAGCCAAGCATGAACGACAGAACAAAAGTCACAGACGTAAAAAAAAACAGCGGAATAACGATCACCCCAAAGGCGATCAGGGTGTGGAGAACAGCCCTCAGCTCACGCTTTTTGTTATCAGGATTTGTCAGCATCCTTGTTTCTTTTTTTACTTGGATAAACGGCCCGATACACGTTCAACAAACCGCCTGCTGCTCCCAGCATTAATCCCAGAATGGAAAACAGCGGCAGCGTGTGCAGTTTGCCGTCCACCCACCAGCCCATACCAAAGCCCAGCCCGAAACCGGCTGCCAGCTGCAGACCGACATCCAGGAACGGTCCGATATTGGTCCGTTTGTTCTTTGGTACAAGCATGACTGTCGTTGATTACATGGTTGCCGGTGCAGCTGTTCCTGCTCCGGTTCTTGCCTCGGCTCTTTCGGGCACACAACCGCACCCGGCCCCGCCTGCCTGCGGGCCTATTTGATCATGGACTCTTCGTCCTGGCCGCTCTTTTTCTTGCCGGCTTCGGTCATGGTGCATTTGCCGTCAAACACAGCGCCTTCGTCGATCACCAGCTTGGCGGTCTTGATGTCGCCGTAAAATTCCGCCTTGCTCTCCAGCACGACCCGGCCTGGGGCCACCACGGATCCGTAGATTTTACCGCCCAGCACCAGATTTTTCACCGACAGGTTGCCGGTGATCTCTCCTTCCGAACCGACGATCAGGCTGTCGCTGGAAGTAACATCGCCTTTAACCTTGCCGTCGATACGCAGCGAGTGCTCGACCTTGATGTTGCCCTGCACGACTGAACCACGTCCTAAAATCGTGCTCAATTCGCCCGGTTTATCCGAATTTTTCATATGTCATCCACCTGCACTATTCGAATACGGTTAAAGGTTCTCACATACCGGAGAACGCAAGTATATATTGTTTGGGGTCGAGCGGAACGCCATCCTTCCAGATTTCAAAATGGAGGTGGGGTGCCGAACTCTCTCCCGTGCTGCCGACCATGGCGATCTCTTCGGCCTTGCGTACAAAGGTGTTGCGCTGCACCAGCAGACGCTGATTGTGGCCGTAATAGGTAAAATAGCCGTCGCCGTGATAAAGCACGACTAGATGCCCCAGATCTTCGGTCCAGCCGGCAAAAACCACCATTCCATCCGCTGAAGCACGCACAAAGGAGCCACGCGGTGCCGCTATATCAATGCCCTTGTGGCTGGAACTGCCTTGCGTTTGGGCCTCCTGCTGATAATCTCTTGTTAAAACCCCTTCCACAGGCAGATAGGTCGGCACCGAGCGCAAAAACTCGTGCAAACCATTCTGACTGTGTTGCTGCAGGATGTTGAGCCGATCAGCCAGTTTCACCTGACTGGCGGCAGACGCCAGTTCCAGAGAAGAGGGCTGGCTGTCCATTCGCGTCCGTTGCGGCAACAGCTCGCTCGAACCGACTATGGATTCGATGTTGGCGCCGCTTTGGCCCGATGCGGCGAGCCCCAGAGCCGCCCGGATCTTGTCATCGGTCTCTTGCAGGGTTTTAAACTCGTTGGCCAGTTCGTGAATACGCTGGTTATTCTCGCTGAGTTGCCGGTTGGTTTTTTCCAGACTGTTGATGCGCATCACGTGGCGCGAAATCGCCGAATAGGCGTAAAATCCAAAAACAATGTGACAGGCCAACAGCCCGGCCACAACTTTTATCATCGTCAGCTGGCGTATGCTCAGGCTGTAGGCGCGTGGCTCGCTCTGATCGTCCGGAATCAGCAAAATACGCAGGCTGCGACGATGTCGCTTTTTCGCCGGTTTGCTCAGATATTTTGCCAGTTCATCAGCCATCCACTATTCTCCTGTCAGCAGACCGGAAAGCCGGTCCAGCTCATCTTCAGAATAGTAGTCTATTTCGATCACACCGCCCTTTTGGCGTGCCTTGATAGTGACCTTGGTGGCCAATCGGGTGCGCAGGCGGTTTTCCAGGTCCGTCATATAGGCGGATTGCGCAGAAGCGCTTTTGGCTTTGGCTTTAACCTTCTTGGTCTGGCTGCGGACCAGATTTTCCACCTGGCGCACAGACAGGGCGTTTTTGAGAATTTTCTGCCAGACCTGCACCTGCTCTTCAGCGCTGTCCAGCGACAACAGCGCGCGCGCGTGTCCCATCCCAAGCTCGCCGTCCTGAAGACTCTCCTGGATCCGGCGCGGCAATTTCAACAGCCGCAGAAAATTGGCCACCGACGCCCGGTCCCGGCTGACTTTGACCGCCACCTCCTCCTGGGTCAGATGGCACTCGTCCATGAGCCGTTTATAACCATGGGCCACTTCGACAGGATTCAAATCCTCGCGATGAATATTCTCAATGATGGCCAGCTCCAGCATATCCTCGTCCGAGGATACGTCCAGAATATAGGCCGGAATCGATTCCAGCCCCAGATCCCGCACCGCACGCAGACGCCGTTCGCCGGCGATCAGCTGATAGCCGGCGCCGTAGCGCCGTACCGTGATCGGCTGCACCAGCCCCTTCTCGGCGATGGATTGCTTTAGTTCAGCTAAGGCTTCAGGCTTGAACGTCTCACGAGGCTGAAAGGGGTTCGGCGCCACTTTCATGACCTCAACAAACTGCACGGGCTTGGATTGCTTCTCTTCAGCAGGTGTATCAGGAATGAGAGCGCTAAGACCTCTCCCCAGAGCTTTCTTGTTCGCCATTCTTGATGATTTCCTCAGCCAAACTCATATAATTTTCACTACCGGACGATACCGCATCGTACAGAATGATCGGCTTGCCAAAACTGGGAGCCTCGCTCAGGCGTACGTTGCGCGTCACCACCGTGTCAAACACCTTGCCTTCAAAATAACGACGTACGTCTTCCGCCACTTGCCGGGAGAGGTTCAAGCGGGCATCGTACATGGTCAACAGTACGCCCTCAATAAGCAACTTTTCATTCAAATGCTTCTGCACCAGACGAATGGTGTTGAGCAGCTGTCCCAAGCCTTCCAGGGCATAATATTCGCACTGTATGGGTATAAGAACCGAATCGGCGCTGGTGAGCGCATTGATGGTCAACAAACCCAATGAAGGCGGACAGTCAATCAGAATGAAACGGTACTGGTTTCTGATCTCGTTGATTTTACGGATCAGGCGGTGCTCCCGTGAAATCAGGGAAACCAGTTCCACTTCAGCCCCCACCAGATTGATGGACGAGGGTGCCAGGTGCAGATACTTTAAAGCGGTCTCTATGGCAATCGAGTTGATTGGTTCTTCGTTAATGAGGACGTCATAGATGGTTTTTTTCATCTCTTTCTGGTTAAAGCCCAATCCGCTGGTGCTGTTGGCTTGAGGATCCATATCGATCAACAACGTCGGATATTCGGCGACCGCCAGACAGGCTGCCAAATTGACAGAAGTCGTGGTTTTACCCACTCCGCCTTTTTGATTTGCAATCGCGATAACCTTCCCCATCCAGGGGCGTCCTCCTTGTCATAACAATGAAGATTAATATAATCCTTTGTCAATACAAAATCAAGAAAATGTTTTTCAGGCCGGGGTTTATCGAGTTTGTGCTTGACATTGGTGGTAAAAACCGTTATCATGATGCGCCATTTTCGCCGTCATGAGGGCAAACTAGAAGGGATTGCCTATGAAACTGTTCAACCGTCTGGTCATCACCTTTCTTCCGCTTATCCCCAAATCCATCGTCGGCCTGGTCTCCAAACCCTATGTAGCCGGCGCCAATCTCCAGCAAGCCATCGACGTGGTCAAAAAGCTCAACAAAGCCGGCATGTGCGCCACCATGGATGTGCTCGGTGAGAGCACACTCGATTCCGCTTTGTGCGATGAGGCGGTCGCCGATTATCACAAGGTGCTGGACGCCATCCGCGAACAGGGACTGGACTGCAACATCTCCATCAAGTTGACCCAGCTGGGTTTGCTTATCAGCCCGGAACTCTGTTATCAGAATGTGCGTAAAATCGTTGAAAAGGCCAACGCCTATTCGATATTCGTCCGCGTGGATATGGAGGATTCCAGCGTCACCTCCGCCACCATCGCGCTCTTTTTGCGCCTGCATGCCGAATTCCCCAAAACCGGCATCGTGCTGCAGGCCTATTTGCGGCGCACACTGGCGGATCTGAAGGGACTGGCCGCCAACAAGGTCAATTTTCGCATTTGCAAAGGCATTTACATCGAACCGCGCCGGCAAGCCTACCAGGACCCGCGCACCGTCAACGATAACTTTGGTCTGCTGCTGGAAACCGCTCTCCAGGCCGGCAGTTACGTCGGCATTGCCACGCACGACGAAAAATTGGTCTGGCAGGGATTGAGCATCATCCACCGCCTCAGCCTCAAACCGGATCAGTACGAATTTCAGATGCTCCTCGGTGTGGATGAAGAGTTGCGCGATATCATCGTCGCCGCCGGGCACAAGCTGCGCGTCTATGTACCGTTCGGCCGCCGCTGGTATGCCTATTGCGTGCGCCGTCTCAAGGAAAATCCGCAGATCGCTCTCTATGTTCTTAAAGCCATGTTCGGCATAAAATAGCATTACGGAAAGCCTGATGTCGTCAGATATACAGCAAACCCTGCAAAGCCTGCGCGATCGCATCGCCTACCATAACCATCGCTATTACGTGCTGGATGATCCTGAAATTTCGGACGCGGAATACGACCGGCTGCTGCGTGAATTGCAGGCGCTGGAAAAAGCACATCCCCAATTCATCACCGCCGACTCCCCCACCCAGCGCGTGGGCGGCACCGCGGCCGATGCCTTTGAACCCGTCCCGCATACCATGGCCATGCTCAGCCTGGATAACGCGTTGACAGAGCAAGAGTTTCTTGACTTTGATGAACGCACGCGCCGCCTTCTCGAACTGGAAGAGGTGGAATATATCTGCGAGCCCAAGCTGGACGGCCTGGCTGTGGAGCTGGTCTATGAAAACGGTTCGCTGGTCGTCGGCTCCACCCGCGGCGACGGCCATGTGGGTGAAAATGTGACGCAGAATCTGAAAACGATCAAAGCTGTACCGCTGCGGCTGTTCGAGCCGGTTGCCAGACTGCAAGTCCGCGGCGAGGTGATCCTGGGGATCAGTGCGTTTCGCAAAATCAACCAGGAGCGCCAGGCCGACGACGAGCCGCTGTTTGCCAATCCGCGCAACGCCGCGGCCGGCTCGTTGCGCCAACTCGATCCGCAAATGACCGCCGGTCGGCCGCTGGATATGTACTGCTATGGCATCGGCCAGAGCAGCGGCTTCGAGTTTACCTCCCATTTTGCCATGCTGCAGGCGTTCAAGAAACTGGGGCTCAAGGTCAATCCTCTGATTCGCGTCTGCCGCGGCGCGCAGGAGGTCCTGGACTATCACCGCGACATGAGCGAACGCCGGGAGACTCTGCCCTACGAAATCGACGGCATCGTCGTCAAAGTCAACCGCCTGGCGGACCAGGATCGACTGGGCGCCAAAACCAGGAGCCCGCGCTGGGCCATCGCCTTCAAGTTTCCGGCCCGACAGGAAACCACGCAGATCCGCGACATCGTTGTCCAGGTGGGCCGTACCGGCGCGCTCACCCCGGTGGCCATCATGACACCGGTAAAAATCGGCGGCGTTGAAGTAAGCCGCGCCACCTTGCACAACCAGGACGAAATCGATCGCAAGGATATTCGCATCGGCGACTGGGTGCTGATCCAGAGGGCGGGAGACGTTATCCCCGAAGTGGTCAAACCCATCACCTCCCGGCGAACAGGCGAGGAAAAACAGTTTACCCTTCCTGAACAGTGCCCGGTGTGCGGCAGCCACACGGTGCGGCCGGACGGAGAAGCAGCAAGAAGGTGCATCAATCTCTCCTGCCCTGCACAAATCAAAGAGCGTATCCACCACTTTGCCGGCAAGCACGCCATGGATATCGACGGCCTCGGCGAAAAACTGATCGATCAACTGGTAGAAAAAGAGCTTATCCGCAATGTGGCTGACCTCTATTTCCTGAAACAGGAAGAGCTGGCCGCGCTGGAACGCATGGCCGCCAAGTCGGCTGCCAACATCATCAAAGCCATTGATGACAGCCGGCATCGTTCTCTGGACAAGGTGCTGTTTGCGCTGGGGATTCGTTTTGTCGGCGAGCATATCAGCCGGATTCTGGTGCAAGCCTTTGGCAGCCTGGAAGAGCTGGCCGCTGCCACAACAGAACAGCTTTTGAACGTGCACGACATCGGACCGCAGGTGGCGGCCAGTGTGAGCGAGTTCTTTTCCAGCCCGGAGAACAGGCAGCTGCTCAAGCGGCTGCAAAAGGGCGGTGTGGTGCTGAAACAGAGCGCAACTCCAGCCGGCACCCGATTGGCGGGGAAAACGTTCGTCTTTACCGGCACGCTCACCACCATGACGAGGGATGAGGCGGAAGCCCTGGTAGTGCGCCTGGGTGGTCGTGCCACCTCTTCGGTCAGCGCTCGCACCGATTATGTCGTGGCCGGCGAAGCGGCCGGCTCCAAACTGGACAAGGCAAGAACGCTGGGCGTTCCCATTATCAGTGAACAAGAATTTAAGAGCATCATTGCATGACAACCATGAGAAACATCCTGCTTCCGCTGACAGTGCCCCTCCTGCTCCTGGCCGCCTGCACCGGTTCGCGCCAGGTCGGCACCTTGAATTTTGTCACCCTGGACGAGGAGCTGGCTCTGGGACGCGAGGTGGTCATCCAAACGCCCAAACAGCTCCGGGTCGTGCGCAATCAGGAGATCAGCCAGTTCTTTAATCGTCTGGCCAAAGAGATCGGTGACATCTCGGACTGGAGCGGCATCTCCTATACGGTCTTTATTCTTAACGAAGCCGATATCAACCACTTTTCGTTGCCCGGGGGCGAAATCTATATCTGCCGCGGCCTGATCGAACTGGCCGGAAACGGTACAGAGGTGGTAGCGGCCATTGCCCACGAAATCGCCCACATCGCCCGTCGTGACGGCGTCAACCGCCTGGCGGTAAAATACTCCTATGCTCTGGCGGCCCAATCGGTTATCGGGCAGAATCCACAACTGGCGGTACAGGTGCTGAACAACCTCTACACCAGCTCCACTATCCTTGATTATCCGGAAGAAGCAGAATATGCCGCTGATGCGCAGGCGGTAAAATATCTATGGAAGGCAAATTACGACCCCAACGGCCTCGCCACCCTGATCCAGAACATCCGCCTGGCTGAGAAAGAAAAACCGGCACTGGTGGAAAAGTACCGACTCACCCACCCTACGGGACTGACCCGTCTCAACAGACTGCGCCAGGAACTGGTTGACGCACCACCCCACGCCGGCCTTCGTGCTGATGTCGAATCTTTTAAAACCATTCAGGAACAACTGCAGCGCATCCCGCGTTAAATCTTTAGAACAAGGGAGACACGAAACGGTGTAAAAAAATTGTGGCCCGCTTTTTGCATAATATAATAATAGAATGGAAGTCAAGCTCGAAAAAAAGCTGCAAAGTGATCGAAAACGAATCAACTGATCTATTTTAGTTCAAGTTTCCCTCTCTCCTCCTCCTAACTGATGCCAAATGGAAAACCCTCGGTATCTCCGCCGAGGGTTTTCTATTTTAACGCTATGTAAAACACAGCTTATTTCATATAAACCATCTGTTTGGTTTGACTGCTGCCGTTGCTGACCAGCCGGCACAGATACAAGCCTCCCGCCACCGCTTCTCCAGAGTCGTCACGCCCGTCCCAGGTAATCCGGTAAGCGCCGGCTGTGTAGTGCCCCTGCACCAGGGTGCGCACGCTGCGGCCCAGCACGTCATAAATGATCAGTTGCACCGAGCCGGCTGCTGCAATCTCAAAGGGGATCTGCGTAGTCGGATTGAACGGATTTGGATAGTTCTGTCCAAGCGAAAAAGAGCCGGGTTGGCTCGTGGTCTGCTCCACCGCTGCCGCACTGGTAATGGTAAACTGGCTGTTCATGGCCTGTACCGGCAGCACCACATAGTTCTGGCCGACCAGCTTGGGCGGCTTGGCAAACTGCAGCTCGAGCTGATTGGCTGCGTTCTGCTCCGTAACGACTGAATAGCTGATCTTGAGAACCACACCGGTATCCGGGCTGAGAAACTGATTGGTGGATACAATGATGATGTTCAGCAGCCCGTCGACGTCGTTATAAAAGACATCAAAACCGCTGCAGCGGTTCGTCAGCCAGACCGAATCCGGCTTTAAGGCGTTGGGAATATCGGCGACCCACAACTGCATGCCTTTGACCGGCTCCTGGTTGGTCAACGAAACGGAGATAATGTTGTCCCGACTCCCGGGCACGCCGCTGCCGCCACTCATGGTCAGCACCGATTCCGCCCTGCTCACGCTCAGAGCCGATGCGACCAGAAATATGATTAACCATTTCTTCATAAATCCCTTTCCCTTCCACAAAATGCGGAATCCCGGTTTTTAGTCGCTGCTGAAATGAACGACCCGACACCCGGTTGCACCTTTGCCCAATTGCCTCGCGTCGCTAAAAACCGGGATTCACAACGATCAGTATATCATATCAAAAATGCGGAGAAAATCAAACAGATCAATATCCCGGTCATGATCCACATCGCCGGCCAGCAATTCATAGCCCGTGGGCGGCCTGACCTTTAACAACAGATCGCGAGCGATATCGAGATCAGCGGGATCGACGCTGGCAAGCCCATCGAGGTTGCCCAGTTCCATAAAATAAAATTTGCCGTCCACCAACTGCGGTGACACCAGATTGCCGTTGGCGTCGCTGATGGTCACGTTCTGCAGCTTTAGTTTGGCGTGCGAGCCGATGACCGCGCCGCCGGCCGTGAGATAATTAATCTGCGCAATGGCGCCGTTGCCGGACGGTATGACCTGACCGGACATGTGCACCATAGCCACGCGCACCACGCTGCCGGTTTCCCGGTAGCTGACCGTAAAGCCGCTGGCGCGACCGGTAGAGATCACCCGTTCGCCGGTCATGACATTGAGGCTGTCCTCCAGATCGAAAAAGACGCCGCGGATATTGGTTTGATTGCTCATCCACAGGTAGACGACGTTGCCGGTCGTACCAGGCTCACCGCTGGCGTCGGGAACAGAGAGCTTGGCCAGGGCGGTGATGATGAAATAATTGTCACTTTCATCCGATTCCGTCACCTCGGCCGGATCGCTGATCCTGATTTTAGCCGTTTCGGTAAATTGCGCCGGTACGGTCCATTCGTACAGGCCGTCGTTGGGCGTGCTGGTGGTGATGTCCGACCACAGATCGGTGTCCTTGATGCGATAGCGGATACGGACGTTGCTGGAGGCGAAGCCCTGCCAGGTGATCTGTTGGCTCGTGTTGGCGATCCAGAGTTCACTGCCGTTGGGTTTCAGTACTTTCGGAACCTGCGGCGCGGCAATGGAAAAATTGCTGTTGCTGATATCCAGCGGCGTGCCGCCGCCGGCATTGGAAACCCGAATACGGCAGCCGGTGGCCGGCATGGTGGCCAACGCCGGCACGGTCCAGTCATAGGTGCCGGTGTTGTCGGTGGAAGCCACGATGGTCTGCGACCAGGTTGCGCCACTGTCGGTCGACAATTCGAGCTTTACCGGCCCGGTAAAGCCGGTGGAGGTCCAGGTAATGTTGCGATGCGAATTGGCATACCAGGTTTCACCACCGTTGGGAGCAGTAACCACGATCGAGGAGGTGGTCGAGGTTTTGACCGTAAAATCATCGATGTTGTTGGTGCGATTGCCATAGAGCCCGACGCCGGCATAGAGCGAGGTGCCGTTGCCATAGCGCTTGGCGGTATCGTTCAAACGGCCGTCAAAGGTGCCATTGACATAAAAATCGAAATGGTGTCCGCTGGCATCGGTCGAGGCTACGACCTTGATGGTCGTCCCGGCCGCGGGATTGGGCTGGGTCGGTGTGACAGAATGTATCGTCGTCGCACGATCGATGACTCCGCTCACGATGGGAAGCAGATCCAGCGCCGAATAACGTCGCAAAATAAAATAGCCGTTCGCCGACACCGATGGGCTATCGAGATAAATGACAATGCCGCCCGAGTTGGCGCCTTCCGTATCGCACAGCGGCGCTGCCGCCCACTTGAACGACACTTCGATCGGATTCACCACCGCGTTAAACACCGCCAGATAGTTCCACGTGGCCGTGGTCGCATTATTGTCAAGCGTGTTGCTGGCGATCACATACTCGGGATCAGCGGTCCAGTTGCTGCCCAAGGTGGACCGGTTGAAATCATCGACCGTCTGCGCCCAGAGACCGGAATGCAGTCCGACGATGATGATCAGCAACAGTAAGTAAACTGTTTTGTATCGCATGTTTATTCTCCACGCTAAAGTCCTGATGGAAGCGGCTACTTCATCACCGCCATCTTTTTCGTCAACACCACATCCCCGGTGATGAGTTTGTAAAAATAGACACCAGAGGACACATAACGGCCAAAATCATCCTGACCGTTCCACGTGATGGTATAACGGCCGGCGGCGCGCACCGATTCTTCCAGGGTTCGCACCAGCTGCCCCTGGGTGTTGTACACCAGGACGCGCACCGGTACAGATCCGGATTGAGATTTTGGAATTTCATAGCGCAGCGTCGTCGACATATTGAATGGATTCGGCGAGTTCTGGCTCAGGCTGAACGATTCCGGCGCCTGGCTTTCCAGGACGGGGCTCTGACCAAACATGGTTTGCAGCGGCGCGGCTTTGGCCGAGCCGGCTACGGCCTGTTTGATCTCGATGGTTCTGCTCTCTTTCAGACCGGAAACTACATTGACCGGCAGGGCAAGCAACTCCCCTTCACCGGCCGGCAACGGCTGGCCGTTGGTCGTGCATAAAATGATATGCATTTCGCCGTCACGCACCGCCGTCTGCAGGGTCATGTGCTTGCTCCAGGCCGTCTTTTTCGGCGGCGCGACCTGAAACTCCTGCTCGGTGGCGTCAAGGACGAGCTCGATGCCGTTTACAGGCGCAGAAGCCCGATAATAAACCGGAACGTCCAGCTCTCCGATATAGCTCTGCGGCAAAGCAGGCACATCCAGACGCAAACTGCCGGAGTAACTGGCCGGCTCCGCCACTGGCTGGCGACTGGCAACACCGGCCACGACCATGTCCAGGGCGAGACTGATATCAATGATGTCGATCAGACCATCACCGACATAGGCGCCGTCGACGATGTTCAAATCGCCGGCCCACAATTCATAGAGCGACGCCGCCGGCTGAATGCTCAGGGCGATGTCGATCAGCCGCAAAACGTCAAACAGATTGATGGCGGCATCGTACTTGACGTCACCTTTGGTGCCGAACCAGAAATAACCGGACCTGGTTCCCAGCGCCTTGGCCTGATTGGTGGTGTTGGCCGCCACGACCGAGTCGATGCTCAAGGTCGCTTTGGTGCCGCCCGGCGTGTTGGCTTTGACCGATACCTGGATGCTAACGATAGCCGCCGAGTCCGGCGTCAGATACGGCGTCGTGCCGTTGGTCGGGGTTAACAGGACCCGTGCCCCTTTGGGAATCTGCACCGCATCAACCTGAAAACCGGCCGTACGAGCGGTCGTATTCACACCGGTGATGACCAAAGAGTCCGGATTGCATTGAAAACGGAACTGTAAAGCCCGCAAGGTTGTTGCATTTTTCAATCTGATGGGGATGGAATAACCACCCATCCCCGGCCAGCCGCTGCTGTTGACAATTTTCAGAGTATCGCCCGTGATAGCGGCCGGCGATTCCTGCCACAGCAGGGAGGCAATCACCAAAGCCGGCAACACGATCAGGCGTTTGGATAACGACTTCATCACTTCCTCCCGAACATTAAGTAAAATGGAGTATGGTTTGTCTCTACTTGAAACGAGTGCTCAGTACAATACAGAATCGTACTCGACTATTTTGCTCATTCACCTCCTTGCCAAAATCCGTAAATTTTTCCTTTTTGTTCTCTATGCGCTATTTCATTAATTATTAATCTATTAAAGATGCAGATTCTGAGATGAAAAACGATGCGTGCTTGCTGATGCCTGGCTAGCGGCCGCACTGCCACGGCCTATACTGTTTTTTGCAACTTGCATGCCAGAGAGTAATACGTAACCGGACCAGCTGCCGAGTAAATTTTCTTGTAGGTCATGCAATTTTTGCCTATTTTTATCCTTGCCGTTGTCACGCTACCAACCAGAGGTGTCATTCACATGTACAATGTCCGCACGTTCAAAGTCGTCCCTTCGTTACCAACCGAATTGGCCTGTCTGCACGAATTAGCCTATAACCTGTACTGGACCTGGAACCATGAAATTCGCAATCTGTTTCAACGTCTGGATCGCGATTTATGGGAACAGACCGGGCACGATCCCATCCGCCTGCTGGGCAGCATCGATCAGAAGCGGCTGGAAATCCGCGCCAAGGATGAGGGCTTTGTTTCTCACCTCCACCGCGCCAAACAAAAACTGGATGATTATCTTAAACGCAAGACCTGGTTCCAGGAAAAATACGGCAGCAACGCTGATTTCAGAATCGCCTATTTTTCCATGGAATATGGCATCACCGAAGGCATTCCCACCTATTCCGGAGGCCTGGGCGTACTGGCCGCGGACCATCTGAAAGCAGCCAGCGATCTCGGCGTGCCCCTGGTAGCCGTCGGCCTGCTCTATCAACAGGGCTATTTTAACCAATATCTCTCCAAAGACGGCTGGCAGCAGGAATCCTACGTCGATAACGATTTTTACAATATGCCCATCAAACGGCTGCTCGATGCAACCGGAGCGCCCATGATGATTTCAGTGCAGATGCAGGGACGTGAGGTGAAAGCCCAGATCTGGCAAGCGCAGGTGGGGCGGGTGCCTCTCTATCTGCTCGACACCAACGTTGAGGAGAACCTGCAAAAAGATCAGGACATCACCGATCAGCTCTATGGCGGCGACACCGAAATGCGCATTAAACAGGAAATCGTTCTGGGCATCGGCGGTTTGCGCGCTCTCGAGACCCTGGGGATTCGGCCGCAGGTGTGCCATATGAACGAAGGGCACTCCGCTTTTATGGCTCTGGAGCGGGCGCGCATTCTCATGAAAGAATTTAAAACATCCTTTAATGAAGCGGTGGAAGCGACGCGCAGCAGCAACGTCTTTACCAGCCACACCCCTGTGCCCGCCGGTATCGACGAATTCGAACCTCACTTGCTCGACTCGTACCTGGGCGACTATTACGCCGGCCTCAATATGACCCAGCATGATTTCCACAGTCTGGGCGGAGTGCACAGAGCGGAAACCGGCGGCAAGTTCAACATGGCTATCTTTGCCATTCAGATGTCCGGCGGTATCAATGGCGTCAGCCGGTTGCACGGTAAAGTGGCCCGCAAAATGTGGAACTATCTCTGGCCGGAACTGCCGGAGGATGAAGTGCCCATCGGCCATGTTACCAACGGCATCCATATTCCCACCTGGATTTCGGCCGACATGGCGGAGCTGTACGGCCGCTACCTGGGCCCGCGCTGGATCGATGAACCGGCCAACACCAGCGTCTGGGACAGGGTTCAGACCATTCCGGATGAAGAGCTGTGGCGAACCCACGAGCGCCGCCGCGAACGCCTGGTGGCCTATGCCCGCAAACAGCTGCGCCGCCAGCTGGAGAATGCCGGCGCCAATCCCAGCGACATCGCCGCTGCCGAAGAGGTTCTGGATCCCGAAGCGCTGACCATCGGCTTTGCCAGACGCTTTGCCGAATATAAACGCGCCAAACTGCTGTTCTATGATCTGCAACGGCTGAATAAAATCGTCAACAACAAAGAGTGCCCGGTTCAGATCATCATCGCCGGCAAAGCCCATCCGCGCGATAATGTGGGCAAGGCCATCATCCGCGACATCATCGGTCTGATCCGCAGCGAAGAATTCAGGTCGCACATCGTCTTCCTGGAAGACTATGACATGGAAGTGGCGGCCAACATGCTGCAGGGCGTCGACGTCTGGCTCAACAACCCGCGTCGCCCGCGCGAAGCCAGCGGCACCAGCGGCATGAAAGCGGCGGTCAACGGCGCCATCAATCTCAGCGTGCTCGACGGTTGGTGGGATGAAGCGTTCCGCAACACCCTGGGCTGGTCCATCGGTCGCGGCGAAGAGTATGCCAGAAACGAAGATCAGGACAAGTACGAAGCCGATGCGCTCTATCATGCCCTCGAGCATGATGTGGTGCCGCTGTTCTATTCCGGCGGCACCGGCCTGCCGCGGGAGTGGATACGCGTTATGAAAAGCAGCATTCAACGCAACAGCCCGGTGTACAACACCAATCGCATGGTGGCGGAATATTATGAAAAATATTACGGACCTGCGGTGAAACGCTGGAACCGGTTTACCGCAGATCAGCTGCAGGCGGCCAAGGCCCTGGCCAAGTGGAAAGAACGGGTCCGACAAAACTGGTCGCGCCTCCAGATCATCAGCGTCGAAGCTGCTGACGGCGCTTACCTCAAAGTCGGCCAGAGCTATGAGGTCAAGGCACAGGTGAATCTCGACGGCTTTAAACCCGAAGAACTTGATGTGCAGGTGTTCTACGGCCCGCTCAATGCCGACGGTCTCATCATTCGCGGCAAGGCCCAGACCATGGAGATCGAGAAAAAAGCCGCCAACAACGTTTACTGGTTCAAGACCGCGTTGCCTTGCGAACAGACCGGTCAGCAGGGCTTTTCCGTACGTATAACACCCCATCATGCCGACATCGCCTTCCAGCATGAAACGGGTTTGATCAAATGGTTTCAGGAGTAGCGACGCCTCTTTGTTCAATCCAGGCCGGTTTGCCGATCGCCGCTGTCGCCCTAAAGCTCAGGAGCTGTCCATGAAATCTAGCCGCGCTACCCGATGGTGCCTCATCGCCTGTGCGCTGTTCTTCGTCATCAATTCCCTGCCGGCCAAAGAGAAAAAGCTGCAGGCTGTTATCGACAGCCGGGAGCCGGGCTGGCGCATTCTGACCGCCGATGATTTTGCGCCGGTGAACGGCGCCGCCGATACCTGGACATGGCAAAAAGAGGTTCTGCTCTGTTCCGGCCGGCCGATCGGCGTTATGCGCACACAAAAAATGTATACCAACTTTGAACTGATGCTGGAATGGCGACATCTCAAAGCGGCGGGGAATTCCGGCGTGTTTGTCTGGGTGAGCGCCGAGGCACTGGCTGATTTGAAACCCGATGTGCTGCCGTCACAGGGCATCGAGGTCCAGATTTTGGACCACGGCTATTCTGAACAATACAGCAAGCGCACGGGCAAAAAAGGGGACTGGTTTACCACTAACGGCGATGTGTTTGCCGTGGGAAAATCAAAAATGCAGCCGTTTCCACCCACCTCACCCAACGGCTCGCGCAGCTTTCCGCGAAAACAATTAAGCAAAGGGGCCGGTTCCTGGAACCGATACTACGTTCGCTGTATCAACGGCGAGGTGCGCTTGTGGGTTAACGGCGAGGAGGTGTCCGGCGGGACCGGCTGTCAACCGGCCTCAGGATACTGGTGCCTGGAATCCGAAGGCTCACCCATAGAGTTCAGAAATATTCTTGTCCGCGAATTGCCCTGACAGCTAGCGCTCTGCTTTTGTCACACCGGCCCCCAACCAGGGCGACAACAAAAGCGCCGTAGCACTGACCAGCAACAGCCAGACACTAGCCATTTTGATAAAGGCGGCAAACGAGGGCACCACCGTCAGCAGCGATTCTTGCGGACGGTTTGGATTATAATAGATTTGCAGTCGATGACCCGGCTGATGCTCGGCAGCCATTTTCTCCGCCGAATCCAGGCGGTTAAGCCGGCCGCCGAAACCGGGCATATGCAGATCCGAGACCCCCTGATACTCAACCTCCTGCACGGAATAGTGATAGTACACCTGCGGCCGGAACGCTCTTTTGCCCAGCACGCGCGTCGAATCCACAATGGCCTCCGCGCGCGGCCAGCCACGCTTTTGCATAACGAGCGAGATCTGTCGGGATTCGAAATGAATGGCCCACAGACTCAATAGCGCCACCACGCCGGCCAGCACCATACCAGGCCGGCCGGCCAGCCGCCGCGAACGCGGCAGCCAAATCGCCAAAGCAATCCCCGCCAGTACGGCCGCAAAAGCGATTTTCCAGAACAGCATATCACTCTCTCCTGTCGACGCTCCTCAAACCATCACCCCATTATGGAATAGCCGCCGTCGATCACAATCGTTTGTCCCTGAATCTGTTGCGCCATGCCGCTCACCAGGAACAGCACCACGTTGGCGACATCCTCCGGCTCGGTCAACCTGCCGGTGGGGGTTCGGTCTGCAGAATGATTCAGCATGTCATCCCGATTGGGAAAATGCTTGAGCGCATCGGTATCCACTACGCCGGCGGACACGGCATTGACGCTGATTTTTTTCGGCGCCAACTCCAGAGCGAGATGGCGGATCAACGACTCCAGCGCCGCTTTCGAGGCGCCGACCGCTGCATAGTTGGGAATGGCGCGGATAGAACCAAGGCTGGAGACCGCGATGATGTGACCGCCCTCCGCAGACATCAGCGGAATCGCATGCTGCGTCAACGGCAGCAGGGTGCCGGCGTTGATGTCCATGGTCCAATGCCAGTGCTTTTCCGTTAACTCTAACGCCGGCTTTAAAACACCGGAAGCGGCGTTGCTGATCAGAATATCCAACCGGCCGAATTCACTTTTAATCTCTTCGATCATGGTGTGGATGTTTTCATGCTCGCCCACGTTGGCGCGAATGGCCAGAGCCCGACTGCCATGGGCGCGAATAGCCTCCAGCGTCTCTTCCGCCGCTGTTCGCTGCCGCAGATAATTGATGGCCACATCCGCGCCGGCCTCGGCCAGCCGGACAGCGATGGCGCGGCCGATCCCGCGCGAACCACCGGTGACCAGCGCAACTTTACCTTTGAGATTGATATGTAACGATCCCATGCTCATCCTCCATTTCTTGTATTATCTGATTATCGTTATTTTTCTGCTATACTCTTCGCGGCCGATGCGAACGCGGCACATATAGACACCGGCAGCCACGCGCTGGTTCTGTTCGTTACAGCCATCCCAGGTAACGGTGTACAGGCCCGGGGTGCATTTTTTATCATAGACCGTGCGCACCCGTTTGCCTGTTACATCATGGATGACAAAGCGCACCGGGATCGGCGCCTCCCGGTTCACCACCTGCAGCAACCAGCGCAGATGCTCCTGTCGGTCGGATGCAAAGGGATTGGGATAGCTCTCGGTCACGCCGGTTACGCCCGGCTGCAAACCCGGCGGCAGCGCCACACCGTTGATATTCAATTTTTTCAAAACCCAACCGTGCGGATCCAGCGTCACTCCGAGCGGCTGGCTGGTGGTGTTCCAGGTAAAGCGTTCCGACTGATTTTGTATCCATAACGTGTCGAGCTCTGTCCGGTCCATGAACTGGAGCAGCACCTCCACCGGGGTGCGAAACAGCGGCGCCTTTTGCTGCTTCTGCTCGACCACCACTTCCAGCCGGTACTGCGACGGTGCAATCTGCTCCGACTGCCAGCGGGCCTCCCACTCTGGCAGGCCGGCATCATAAATCCACTGTTTGAAAAACCAGGTCAGATCCTGGCCGCTGACCGCTTCAGCCGTCATGACAAAATCTTCGGTTATTACCGAACCGTAGCTGTGCCTTTGCCCATACTCTTGCAGGGTGGCGAAAAATTTGGCATCGCCCAGCAGAAACCGCAGCATATGCAACACCCAGGCCCCTTTTTCATACACCGTGCCGCCCCAACTGTATTTGGGATCATACACGGCGAACGAACCGTAGCGCCCTATCTCCTGCAGATAGGTGGAACGAAACTCTTCCATATAGCTCTGCAGCCTGGAAGCGCCATTCAAATGCTCCTGCCAGAGCGCTTCCGCGTACGAAGCAAATCCCTCATTCAGCCAGATATCCCGCCAGTCAGCCACCGTCACCCAGTCCCCCCACCACTGATGCGCCAACTCGTGGGCCACAATGTGTTCGTACTGCCCCGTCCCGGTCACCATCGCTCCGGCAAAAGCGGTCATGGTCTGGTGTTCCATGGCGCCGCGCATGGGCAATTCGACCATGCCATAACTCTGCAATGGATAGGGACCAAACCTGGATTCAAAAAAGGTGATCATTTCACCGACCTGCCGCCAATCCTGCCGGGCCTGGTCGAGATGCTCGAGGTATACATAGTAATGCAGCGGGATTGTTTTTCCGCTCATGGAACGGACGCTGTCCTGCCAGGTGGCAAAATCGCCCACTGCGATCGCCATCAGATAGGACGAAACAGGATCGCGTTCCTGCCAGGAAAAGGTCAGCGACTGGTGGTCATCGTAAACATCGCGCAGCCGACCGTTGGCGACGGCCATCATATTCCTGGGCACTGTGATCTTTACCGACCACAACGCTTTGTCAAAGGGTTCGTCATGACAGGGCAGCCAGTACCTGGTCATGGAGGGCGGATCGGTGTTGATGCCCTGGCCCACGGTAAAAGCAAACCGGCCGGTAAAAAACATGCCGCCAAAGCCATCGTTGCCCGGCCGGCCCTGATAATAGATGGTCATTGCGATAGTGTCAGTGGTCGCTATTGTGCCTGCAGAGACAAACTGGAGCCGGTCATCGGCGTACTTGAATGTCAGGCTCGGTTCCGAGCTGACCACAGAGTCCACCTGCATGCGCACCAGATCCAGGTAAAAAAAATTGGCTGGTTCCACCACCCGCAATCGGATATGTACCTGGCCGGCGAGATCCTGCGCGGTTGGCGACAGCCTCAACGCCGCATCATAAGAGAGCACATCGATCGGATTGACCGTTGCGAACCGGCGCAGCGGCTGGATGGTACCGCCCGGACCATGTTCTTTGCCCTGTGCCCATACCAGGCCGAATCCCAGCAGCAGCCACACCATCGTTTGCCTTATTCGTGTCACCGTGGCGCGTCTTTCATAAAGAGGAGAAGATAAATACCCAAACCCAATATGATCAACCAGATAATCACCGCAAACCATTTGACAGGATCATCCCAGACCAGTTCATACACCAGGCCGGCCAGGCTGATCGCCATATAGATAAAGCCCCGCTTGCCGAATCGGCCGGCTTGCGTCCACCGCTCCTTTATTTGGGTTAACACATCTCCTCCACACCTGTTAATAATGTGCATGGAATAAGGCTAGACGATAAAACACTGTTTTTTGTCACTTTCTTCCCATTGTCGCCGAATTTCATAGGCCGCCACGGCAAACGCCACAGACACGTTCAAGGAGTGTTTGTTGCCCAGCATGGGGATATCAATGGCCAGGTCGACCCACTCCAGGAGGTCGTCACGCACGCCGTTGTATTCGTGGCCGATAATCAGAGTCATGGGAAAGCAATAGTCGGCCTGACGATAGTCGATACTGGTGTCGGTCTGTTCCAGCACAGCAATGGTTTGTCCCTGCTGCCGCAGCGTTTTGACCAGCGCCACGGCGTCCGGGTGATAGGACCAGGCCACGGTCTCTTCCGCACCCAGGCTGGTTTTGCGAATCTCGCTGCGCGGCGGCGTGCCGGTGATGCCGCACAGATAGAGGTGCTGCAGCGCCACGCCGTCCGCCGTCCGAAAAATGGCTCCCACGTTATGCAGGCTGCGGATATCGTCGCACAAAATCGACAGCGGCATTTTGACATGGGACGGCCGGCTTGCCGCTTCTTCCCGCGATCTCTGCAACTCGTCAAAACTCAATTTCCGCATTTCATTTCTCCGGATATTCGATGGCAGGTTTTCGCGCCTGCAGGTTCCGCTCTCTGGCGTACTGGAACAGCTCCACCAGTTGCACACGCGTCAAATGAGGGGTCTCCACAGCAAAGGCGGACGAGCGATAGAGACGCCAGTTTTGCCGTAGCTGCTCAGGCAGCGCCAGGCGTTCATACAGCGGACTGGCCGGCGGGATGTAAAAAACAGAGGGTCCGACCAGCACACCCAAGTCCAGCAAATAGTCGATGCCGGCCCTGATCTCGGCATCAGTCTGCTCGGGCAGACCGATGATGACATAGGCGGTGATAAAAAATCCCAGCCGCTGCGCCTGCTTCACAATCTCGGCAAATTCGTGGTGCGCCGGGCGGTGATAGCGGCGCCGGATGTCTATATCGTTGCTGACAAAAGAGAGATTCAGCGAAGAAAAGCCGGCCAGCCGCATCTGTTCGAGCACTTGCGCGTCCAGGGTAGCATGGCACAGTCCGTTCATGGCGGTCAGCTCAATGCCCTGCAGCACCGGGTCAGACTGCACCGCACGCAGAAACTCCAGAAACCACGCTCTCTTCCAGGCCAGATTATCGTCTTCAAAATTAAAAATCCGCACCTGCTTGTGCTGATAATTCCAGCGCATTTCGTCCAGGACCGCCTGCACCGGCCGATATTCGATGCGCGTGCCGAAAAGGGCATGAATGCTGCAAAAATCGCAACGAAACGGGCAACCCCGGCTGGCTGTCATGGAAACGTAATTTTTTTTAGCGATGCGATAGTCTGGCCCGGACAGCAGCCCGTGCGCAGGCACCAGCGAACGCCATTCAACCGGATCTTCATCGCCGCCATCCCAGCGCGCCATATAGCCGGGGAGCGAAGACTCGGCCGGGCCGGTCAAAACGGCATTCAGAAACGGCAAACGTTCCCGGATCTGCCCGGCAAAGGCGGAAGCGTGGTGGCCGCCGATAAACTGCGGCAGGCCCAGCTCTTCATGAGTACGACGGACCAGCGTTTCCACCTGATCGAAATAGGCTGTAAAGAGGGAGGACCAGCCGATCAGGTCAGGCTGCCAGCGGCGCACAGCCGCCAGGAGCTCTTCCTCATGCAAACCGAAATGGTAGTAATGTTTAAAAAGCAGGGGGCGATCCTGAAACAGCGGCAGCAGGGCGCGCAAATCCGCCGGCACCTGCCGCTGCCGCTTGCGAAACGGCGTCAGGCTGTCCAGAACCCCCACCTCGTGACCGCGATCCTGCAGGATCGCAGCCACATACAGCAGGCCCAGGGGATAGAACCGGATCGGTGTCGTATAAAAGTCTTCAATGGGCGGTTGTATTAACAAAACACGCATGTTTGATCAAGTAAAGGAATTTATCGGGTCGTCTTACTGTTAATAGTGATGTTAAAATAAGAAATATCAAGTTTATGAAAATTTTGCTCGCTTACAGCAGCGGATACGGCGCCACCAGAGAAGTCGCTCAGGAGATAGCCGCTGTTTTACAGGACGAATACAAATTGGCGGTCGATGTGCAACCTATCAGCTATCAGGAATCCCTGGAAGCCTATGATGTCATCATCATCGGCAGCTCGGTCCGCGCCGATCACCCGCTAGCCTCCACCCGGGATTTTTTCGCTGCCCATCGCCAGGAACTGGTGCAGAAAAAAGTTGCCCTGTTCATGGTCTGCCTTACGGCCAGCACCCCGGAGGGGAAGGAAAAGGTCAAAAAGGAATATATTTCGCAAATCCTTTCCAAGTATCCGGACATCAGCCCTGTCAGCATCGAAGCCTTTGGCGGCAAGGTGGATTTCGACCGCCTCAACCCTGTCATGCAGCAATTGGTCCAATCCGTCATGAAGCAGGCCGGTGTCAGCCCCGACCAGAGTATGGATGCCCGTAACTGGCAGGATATTAAAGCATGGGCCCGGTCACTCGCAGAGAAGCTGAACGCTGCGGCCTGACCCGCTTAAATCTTGCTTGCTATTTATCTATAAAATATTAAATTTTCACGTCATCTACCAGCTCTTTTACCAGGAAGGCTTCGCCAACATGAAAACTCTAGTGTTATTCAGCAGCGGCTATGGTGCCACCCAGGAAATCGCCAACAACATCGGTACGGTGCTCCGGGAGGATAAAGAGATTCAGGTAGAGGTTGCCTCCATTGATGATGTGGAGGTTATAGATGATTTCGATGCCGTCATAGTCGGCAGCTCGGTCCGGGCCGATCACCCCACAGTTAACGTTATGGATTTTCTAGCTTTGCACCGGCACCAACTGGAACAGAAAAAGATCGCTTTCTTCCTGGTTTGCCTCATGGCCAATAACCAGGACGGCCGCGATAAAGTTAAAAACGATTATATGCCCTACATCCTGGATCGATATCCCAATCTGCACCCTATCAGCATAGAAGCCTTTGGCGGGAAAATCGATTTTGATAAATTGAATCCGGTCATGCAGATGCTCATGGAGCGGGTGC
>CAZISM010000008.1:0-5946 GCA_964541895.1 uncultured Cytophagia bacterium | reverse complement strand
AAAATCGATTTTGATAAATTGAATCCGGTCATGCAGATGCTCATGGAGCGGGTGCTGGCCAAAACCGGAATACCGACTGTAGGCAGCGTAGATACCAGGGATTGGGCTTTTATCAAGAGCTGGGCGCTGCAATTGCGGGAAAAACTCCTGGCCCACTAGCCAGCAAAAAAATATGCAGCGCGACCAGGTTGGTCGTGCACCTGCGCTTCCAGACGAATTCAACTCATCCCCGCATCCGGACAGCTGCAAAAAAGGCGTGCAAATTATGCACGCCTTTTTGCTTATTAGCTCTCGGCTGTGGCGCCAAAGGCCCGGGTGGAGCCCATCAGCGCCGCCACGTTACCGGGATCAAAGAATCCGCGATAACCGCTGAACCGTTCAATGTACTCGCTGATTTCATGACTGTGCGGCGATGGCTGGGTGAATATCTGCAAAATGCCGTTCTGCTCCGTCCCGATCATTTCTTCTGTGGTAAAACGAATCCCCCGTTGCATTTGAAACTGCACCAGTTCCCGCACCTTCCGGCTGTACCAGGCTAAATGGTGCACCCGACCGCCATATTTTTGTACATACTGATGTACTACAGAGGTTTCATCCCAGCCATAGGAGGCGACCAGAGCCGGTTTCTGCTCACCCAGGCGAAAGACGATGGTCTCTGCCAGTTGACCCTCCACCGAATAGCAGGTGTCGAACCGGTATGGGGTGATGGTCATGAGCAGCCGAGCGGCCGATTCCACATCCGTCTGCGCGATTCGATAGGCCATGTGATCCAGCTCTTCGATGGAGGACAGAGGGGTTCCTGAGGACAGTTCTACGGTCTCGTTCCAGAGATTGGCGCTGTTAAAGGGCTCATGCTGCAGCATGGCGAGGTCGGTGGCTGTGGTGTAAACAAAACGATCGCCCAGTCCGGGCAACGGCGCGGTCTCGATGCCCTTGAAAATTTCATCATAGCCGACATGGGCCTGCGCCAGCGCCGCACGCACCGGTGCCAGATCATGCACCTGGAAACAGAGCGATGACAGGCGCGGAAAACCGGACAGAGGATGAGCCGACTCTTCAATGATGATGGCCACCGGCTCCAGGGCGTGGCGCAGCAGAAAAATTCGGCTGTCGTTCACGGCATTGATGAACGTTTTATGCACCACATAATTAATCTTTTCCGCCCATTCCAGAGCCAGGGGTCGCCCCTCGCCGGAGCCTACCAGGTAGCGCACGTGCTGCAAACCGACAAACACATCTTTGACCAGACTGGCCGGCACTTCAGCCGCCAGTGCTGCCAGTCGCGATTCTACACTATTCATCTTTGCTCTCCATTACCGGCAGATACACCGAGGCTTTGGGAAATATATAGCCGGTCGCTCCAGCTGGCAAGCCGGCTTGTATCGCCTGCCAGGCGTGCGCCAGCGAGTCGTGGGCAACCAGACCGGCCTGTTTTACGATATCCGGATCAAGCCCCGAGACCAGGTGAATCTGCACCTGTTCCGCTTTGGCTTTTAAAGCCAACGCCGTCTGGCCGTTGATCACATAGTTGGTCAACAGGTAGCGTCCGATGGCCGCGGAATCACCAGCGGCTATGGCAGACATAAACGTTTTCGAACCGATCCCCTCCCTGCACTCTGCCAGCATCAGCAGCACACCGCCCGGTTTGACGGCACGAAAGGCATGGTGAATGGATTTGTGGGACTGGATCAGATTTACATCAGATGGAAAACCACCGGCGCTGGCCACCACCACATCGGCACGAGCCGGAATGGCTACACTATAGGTGCTCTTTACGATTTGACAGGCCTGCCGGTGTACGGCCAGCATGGGTCCGGCTTGAGCAAAGACAAACTCTTTCTGCGGATTCAGCACCACCTGCAGGGAAAGGACATCAGGCACCATGTTATCCACCTGGGCCAGATCCATATACACCGGATTGCCGTCAAGCAGCCCCTCGCGGCAGCCGCTGTGAAAATGGGCGCCGGCTTCGTCGATGGTGCGGCGGTGGTTGACCCGAATAGTCTCATAACCCGCCACGCCCGGCAGCAGCATCTTGGCGCCGCCGCCAAAACCGGCAAAGTAATGGAACAGAATCCCGCCGATGGTGACGACTACGTCCGCGTCGCGCACCAGGCTGTTGAGGTACACCGGTGTGCCGTAATCGGTGCGGCCGAAATAGTGCAGCGACGCCTGGTCCTGGCTGTCGTGCTGGCGCACCTCATAGCGCTCATAGATATCGGCGCCCACCAGATCCCGCACCGTGCTCTCCGGTTGCAGGATGTGGCTGCCGTTGGCTACCAAAATATGGATGACCGGCGAGTCCAGTACCTCCAGTCCGGCCAGCAGCCGTCGCAATATCTCGTCCACCCGACACCGCCTGGTGTGATCCGGAATAACCAGCAACAGCCGCGCACCGGCGCCGGCTATGCGCTCCCTGATCATGGCTGTCAACCGGTCAATGGCCGGTTCAATGGCCATCACCTGGTCGGTGGCGGCAAGCGTACGACTCAGCACCTGCCATTGCACCCGGCTGTCTGGCGCAAATTCGATCTGATCTTGGCCGTAAGCTAGCTGCATACACTCTCTCTATTACCGTTCACGCCAGCAGCTCCAGTATCTCCCTGGCATGATCCTCTGGTTTGACTTTATGGAACACATGTTCCAGTTTGCCATTTTTCCCAATAATAAACGTTTTTCGAATCAAACCAAAGTATTTTTTTCCATACATGCTCTTTTCGCCCCAGGCCCCGTAGGCTTCAGCCACCTTGTGGTCCGGATCAGAGAGCAGGGGAAAATTAAGACTGTATTTTCTGATGAATTTTTCATGGGATTCCAGACTGTCCGCACTGACACCGAACACCACCGTATCCTGCGCCGAGATGTTCGGCAGTTCATCGCGGAACGAACACGCCTCTTTGGTGCAGCCGGGCGTGTTGTCTTTGGGATAAAAATATAACACCACCCGTTTGCTGCCGCTGAAATCTTTCAGCGACACCATGCCGCCATCACTGCAAGCCAGCGTAAATGCCGGCGCCTTGTCTCCTGGTTTTAGATCAGCCATATTACCTCCCATGTTTAAATTGGATGTCGGACAATTTGCAGTTGTCCGACATCTGCTACGATAATGACGTTCACTGTTATAACAGGCAACAAGTGCCCCGGAATTTCCAAAAAATTGTACTTTGGACAATTTCCGTTGATTTATGATTGAAATTATGTAAATTCTTTTTTGCAGGCTGATTAACCAATATATACGAAAAAGAAAGGAATTCACATGAAAAAAATTATGCTCTGGGGCATATTGCTGTGGACGGCCGCGGTTGCGTTTGGCCAGAGCGGCGACGCCGCTAAACCCTATCTCGGCCGCTGGGCCCTGTTTCTGCCGGGCGGCGCCGGCTGGCTGGAAATACGCCAGGAAGCCGGCTACCTCGACGGTGACATCCTCTGGTACGGCGGCAGCGTGGTGCCGGTCGAACATGTCATGATCAACGGCGAGACCTTGCTGATCAGCCGCACCCGCAAGATGGATCGGCAAAAAGATGCCACAGGCAAACCGCTGCGCACTCAAACCATAACCCAGTGGATCGAATGCAACATCTATAACGATGTCCTGGCCGGTACGCTCTATTCCCCCAAGGACGACGGCCTGGGCGCCAAAACCACCCGCTTCTACGGCAAACGCATCGCCGATCTGCCGCCGGCGCCGGATTTGGCCAAAGTAAAATATGGCAAGCCGGTTACCATTTTCAACGGCAAGGACCTTACGGGCTGGACCCTGACCAGTGCCACGCAAAAAAACGGCTGGAAGGCGGAAAACGGCGTGCTGGTTAATGACCCGGTTCAGGTCGAAGGCCAGCCCCATGTCAGCTATGGCAACCTTCGCACCGTCGATCTCTATCAGGACTTTAAGCTGTCCCTGCAGGTAAACGTTCCCAAAGGCAGCAACAGCGGCGTCTATCTGCGCGGCCTTTATGAAGTGCAGGTGTCCGACAGCTATGGCCAGCCCCTCGACAGCCACAACATGGGCGCCGTCTACAGCCGAATTACACCCTCGCTGGCGGCGGAAAAACCGGCCGGCGAATGGCAGACCCTGGAAATGACGTTATGTGACCGACACACCACGGTTGTGTTGAACGGCAAAACGATCATCAACAATCAGCCGCTCATGGGCTGCACCGGCGGCGCTCTGTCGCCGGACGAAACCGCGCCGGGTCCGCTGTACCTGCAAGGCGATCACGGCAAGGTTTTGTACCGCAACATCGTACTGACGCCGATTGTTAAATAAGGTACCGCTAGCGGGGTGCCCCGCACCCCGCTTCTCGACGGTGCATGAAAAGGCCGGAACCGAGCGATTACTGTGGCCGAAGCGTCCCGCTTCGGCGGCTTTCTGAGCACGAATTGTTCTGTTCGGGCAAAGCTAACCATTCGGAGTACATTCAGACAGTATGCGAAAAGCACTCTATTCTCTCTGTCTGCTCTGGCCGGTTCTGTTTTACGCCGGACAGCAGCCGGTCGATTATGTCGATCCCTTTATCTGCACGCAAGACGATCACGGCCACTGGTTGCCGGCGGCGCTGGTTCCTTTTGGTTTGATCGAACTGTGCCCCGACAGCTATCCCAGCAGCTTGACCGGAGACGGCGATTGGGCTCATTCCGGCTATAATTACAGCGACGCGGCCGTGCGCGGTTTCAGCCATTTGCACAAAGGCAGCTCCGGCGGTACTGTGATCCATGATCGAGCCGGATTGCTGGCTTTTATGCCGGTGCCGGCCGGCGTAGCAGACTCTTTTTATATCAATCCGGTCCTGCAGATGGACAAGAGCAGCGAGCGCGCCCAAGCGGGCTATTATGGCGTGAACCTGGAGCAGGGTCAGATAAAAGTCGAACTGACCGCCACAGCCCATACCGGTTCGCATCGCTACACATTTACCTCCGGACAAGCGGCGCAGCTGTTCATCTTTGCCGGCAACCGGAGCCGTTCACAAAGCTTTTCCTGCCGGCAGCTCGACGACAAAACCATGGCCGGCGTTCTCAGCACCGGAGCAGGCACCTATTACTTTCATATCGTGTTTGCCGATCCCATCAAAGGGTGTCAGAGCTGGGACGGGCAGCAGCTCAACAACACAGCCGCAGTTGATCGTAAAGTGGGCGGACTGCTCTGCGACTTTGGCCCCCTCGATCACCCGCTGGAGGTGCGCATCGGCCTGTCCCTGACCAGCCAGGAAGCGGCGCAGCAAAACCTGCAGGCGGAAAATCCGCAACACAATTTTGCCCGCATCCGCAAGCAGGCCAGAACGCTCTGGAACGATCAGCTCGCCCGCATCCAGGTGCAGGGATCTGAAGAACATAAAACAATATTCTATACGGCGCTGTACCATTGCTGTTTTCTTCCGGTCACGCTCACCGATGTCGCCGGCACCTATCCCGGACTGGACATGGAAACCCATCACGCCCAGGGCTATGTTCACTATGGCGACTATGCCTTCTGGGATGCCTTTCGCACCGCCTGGCCTCTCTATACCATCTGGCTGCCGGAATTCTATCGCGACTTTATGTTCTCCCTGCGCGATCATTATCAGCAGGCGCAGGATTGGTCGCCCTATCCCGAATGCGACCACAAACCGCACGGCGCCCTCTATCAGATCAAAGGAAAAAACGGCCGCCAGGTGCATTCGACCTGCCGCCACGAGCACATGCTCATGTCAATGATCGACGGCTACTTTAAAGGACTGTGCGATTTCGATATCCGCACCATCTATCCGCACATAAAGCAAGAGGCGCTGCTGCAGATGCCGGAAAGGTACGACCGCATCGGCTTTTTGCCCGCCCGACCCGATCAATCCTGCGAATACAGCTGGGATAACTGGTGCATCGCGCAACTGGCAAAAGCCCTTGGTGAAACCAAAGATTATGACTATTTCAGCAAACGGGCCCAGTACTGGAAAAACAGCTGGGATCCGTCGC
>CAZISM010000007.1:81631-87052 GCA_964541895.1 uncultured Cytophagia bacterium | reverse complement strand
TGGATCAGGACGTGTACGATGCGGCGGCCTGGAGCTCGATTGTACCGCTGAGCCAGTGGTCGGTGCTGAACCGTTCCAATTCGATCACCATTCCGGATTTTACCGCCGGCGCCTGGAAGAACAACCAGGCCAACATGGACATTAATCTGGAACGCGGCGGGAATACAAAGATTCAAGCGTGAAATCGGAAAGATCGCATGGTGATGACTGTATGGATATTGGCATACGGCAACAATGTGGTGGCCGGCCGGTGCGATCCTTACGCCGGCACCTGCGACAAAGCGAGCTCGGAAGGTTGACCGCGCCACATGGCTCTCATCCCCTATCGAGAACGCTTGCCGCTGATTTCCACCAGACACACCGACCTGGACGGCACCGTCAACCGCAGCAGCGCCTGGCCCTGGGAATAGTCGGTCAACGTTTTCTTGCCATCGGCTGTGATCAGCGAGACGCTCCCGGATTCAGGCAAAGAATAGGCAGCGGCCGACAGGCGGCTGTCCAGGTCATACGGCTCGTCACCAATGTTGGCCAGTGCGATGGCGATATCCCCGTCTCCTGCCAGCCAGGTGCCGGCATACAGCAGCGGAAAACTCTTGCGAAACGAGAGCACGCTCTCACCTCTTTTGCCGGCGTAAATGGAGAGCCGTGATACGTCAAACTCTTGCTCAGGGAACAGCATATCCGGTGATCTCATGAAACGGCCGGCCAGCAGATATTTCAAACCCATATTCCTGACCCTGGCCAGCTGCAGAAGAAATAAAAGTTCGGGCGCTCTTTCCTGCGCCAGGAAGGGATAATAATTGGCGATACAAGGCTGCATTCCCCAGACGAATGATCTGGCCTGTTCCATAAGGAACTGTTTGTTGAACTTGCCATCCAGCAGCTGACGCGGTTGTTTGGGAGCATATTTTTTTGGCCAGAGCTCGTCATAGGGCGGCACAACCAGCGAGGAGTAGTTGCCATAGGTAATGCCGTATTCATGGTACACAGCTTGAAAAAACGGTATGGTCTCCCACGACCCCACACCGGCATACCGCTCTTTGCTCACAGCCAGGGTTAAAAAGAGATCCAGATAAGGCAACCAGGCCTCTGCACACCCTTCTCCGGCCAAAATCGCTTGATGTGTTGCATTAACCCGTGCTCGTATCTGGCCGGCTAGTCGGCCAAAGTGTTCTACCCAGTAGCGGCCGCCGCCGACCGGATGACCATGCCGCTGGTCGTAACAGCGCAGGCTCAGACAGGCCATATCCATGTAGACGCCGTCGGCCTGATAGTCGTTCAGTACGCTGTCGCATAACATGGCGTATTTGTCTTTCCAAAACGGCGTTGCCATGCACATATAGGCCAGCGCCCGGTTGGTAAAGATGTTGAACACATGGGAAATCGTTTCACCCTGGATATTTCGAGCTGAATGATCTGCGGCGTGTTCCTCATGCCAGCTGCGTGTCGACGTGCCCCATAACACCTGGTTCATATACACCATGGCGTGCAATCCCTGATCATGGGCAGTTGCCATAGCCGACTTGAACGATGCTTTACCTTCGCGCGGCGGCAGGTATTCAGGAAATCCGTCGTCATACAAACAGCCATGCCACCAGTGCCAAAAAACGCTGACCGGCAGCCCCAGCCTCTGCTGCAGGTCAGCAGCCGGCTGTAGCACGTTTGGTGATTTGCCACGATTCCAGATCCAAAGCGCCGTGTTTTCCAGCCAGTCCGGCGTCATCGATCGTTTGAACCTGGCTTCCCTGCACCACCGTTGCCGAGTGCCCCAGTCACGGTACTGCTCCGCCGCTGTCAGCCAATCCCCTTTGAAAGAACCAATAATAGCGGCATAGGCCGGTTCATAACTGTCGACTGTGCTGTCCAGCGCGGGAAAGTTATGCACAGCATACAGCAGTTGGTTGCTATCCTGCAAAGCGATGCTGAAATTTTTCAGAAAAGCCGACGTATCATCACAGGCTGCATAAAGGCCACAGCATTCAGTATTGTATAACGCCAGGCATTGCAGGGAAAGCTGGCCAGGGTAGCTCCATTCAAACCTTTTACCCGGATTGTTCAGCGCTGACAGATGCTGCCTGGGATGGTCCAGGATTTGGCCCATCCATTGCGGTACCGCCAGTTTTTCATTACCTGGATCCAGCAATCCTGCCAGACGGGGAAACGTGACCTGGCTCGTCAGCGTACCGCGCAGGCCTTGCAGCGAAATTTTCCATCTGGAATTGGGCTTTTTCTCCTCCAGGCTCACGGTTACAGTCACCGCCAGGTTTGAAAAAGCCGCAGGGAACTGCTGCCATTTCATCACCAGTGCGAGTCTGCCCTCCCTTTTAAAATCGAATTGCTTTGCCGCGGTGAAATCGATGGTATCACTGCCGGCAGCCGTTGTGGTTATAATGTGCCAGGGAGAGGCGGCAGAGTGTTTTTCATCCAAAAACGAGTACTCTCGCACCTGATCCTGAAAGAGCCGCAACGACCCTGTGCGGGGATCAAAGCCGAGCCGGATCTGCCCGTTCTGCAGATACAGCATATCCGTTTGCTGACCAGGGTCGCAGCCGTTGAAAAGGCTGAATACAATGATCAGACAAAGCAAGAGTACATAAGGTCCGGTTTGGTTCATCGTCGTTCCTTATAAACAATAGGTTCATCCCATGGATCATCATGGTCCGGGCACGTAGCAGAAATACTCGAACAGTTCAAAATAGCCATCCAGAGTACGAATAGCAAGGAGAATACTCCAGTCCGTGAAATAGCCGAACTCTTATATTGCCTTTGATGTGAAAATTTAAATTGACAATTGGCTTAAAATTGCTAATTTGAAGCTTAAATTATCAATTATAATCAACAAAAAGTCATGGAATTATCCAATTTCAAAAGAACTCGGCTCATTTTAGAGTACCTGGAGCATCACGGCCACGCCAAAATAGCGGAATTGGCGCAAGCCATGGCTGTTTCGGAAATAACCATTCGCCGGGATCTGGACAAGATGGCTAGCCAGGGATTACTGGCAAAACATCGTGGCGGTGCCAGGCGACGCGAACCCTCTGTTTCCGAACTTTTGTTCGAACAACGCAGCAGGACCATGGACGCAGAGAAAAAGCGGATCGGCCAGGCAGCAGCGGCTCTCGTGCAGCGCGGCGATGTCGTGCTGCTCGACACCGGCACCACCACCCAGCACATCGCCCGGGCGCTGCAAACCGTTGCCGATCTCACGATCGTCACCAATTCCATTCCTATTCTCGCAGAGCTCGCTTATGCCAGAGAGGTGAATCTGATCCTCCTCGGCGGCACCTATCGCATGGGGAATTATGCGCTCAGCGGACCCATCACGGAAAAAAATCTGGAACAGTTCCGCGCCAGACTGGCTTTTCTCGGCGCCGACGGCATCACCCTCGAGAACGGCGTCACCACCAACGATCTCTACACTGCCGAGGTGACCAGGTCGATGATGGCTCATGCCGAAACCAGCGTGCTGGTTGCCGATCACGGCAAAATCGGCCGCGTCGGTTCCATTAAATATGCGCAGGTGAACGAGTTTGATCTGCTGATCACAGATGCCGGTCTTGGCCAGGATCCGCGCGATGCGCTTTTAAAACACGGCCTTGAAATAACCATGGTGTGATGCATAGTGCAAATACCTCCTCGCGGCAAGGACAGACTATGACAACGATTCAACGGTTCAAAGATTGGCTGCTGCTTATTCTGTGCAATCTGATCTGGGCAAGTCAATTCGTCATGGTAAAACTGGTGCAACAGCAGATGGGACCTGTGTTCGCCACGTTTTTTCCCATGACCCTGGCGATGCTGATTCTCATCCCCATCGTCCGTCGCGAACAACGGCTGAACACGGCAGCACCGAACAGGATGCCCTGGCGCGATATTCTGGCATTTGTGCTGATCGGTGTGCTGGGTCAAGTGGTGGCGCAGCTGTTCATCACCTGGGGCACAGGCCTCTCCCTCGCTTCCAACGCCGCCCTGCTGTTTTTAACTTTGCCGATCTCTACCAGCCTGATGGCGTTTCTTATCCTCGGCGAAAAGATGACCCGGCTGCGTCTGCTCAGTTTTGTTCTGGCCATTCTCGGTGTGCTGGCCTCCTCCGGCATCGACATCAAAGAGTTGAATTTCACCGACAAACGGTACTTTTGGGGAAACCTGTTGATCTTTATGAGCATCAACGGCTCCGCCTTTTATAACGTCTACTCTAAAAAATTGCTGACGCGCTACACCCCGCTCCAGGTTCTGCTCTACAGCTATTTTGCCGTCTTTGCGTTCATGCTGCCCATCACGCTGTACCTGGAGCCGCAGGGGTTCAGCCGTCTGCCCCAGTTTACCGGTACGGTATGGCTCGGCCTTTTTATCCTGGCTGTGTTCCAATATGCCGTTTCGATGGTGATCTTTTTGCAGGTGTTATCCCGGCTGGATGCCATCCAGGCCGGCTTGATGAATTATCTCATTCCCTTTCTTGGCGTGGTCATCGCCTGGGCCATATTGGACGAACGTTTGTCCTGGTTCATGATCTGCGGCGGTCTTTTGGCGCTGGCCAGCACCTTGCTGGCCACGGTTTTTGAAAAAGAGAAACTGCAGACAGGAGCGGATACAATCCCATAAAATTAGATCAAGGAGATACTGGATGTCCGGTCGATCATTGCGACTCCAAAAGCTGTTCAACAGAAATGAAAACGCGGTTGTCATCGCGGTGGATCACGGCATGTTCGATGGCCCGATTCCGGGTATGGTCGACATGCATGAGACCCTGCAAAAGATCAATCCTGCGGTGGATGCGGTGTTGCTGAGCCCGGGTACGCTGAAACAGTGTACGGATTTTTTTTCCGGCAAAGGCGCTCCGGTTCCTGTGGTTCGTGTGAACTGGAGCACGGTGTACTGCTTTCACTGGAACTATCAAAACGCCATAACCGTACCGGCGTGCTCGGTCCGGGACGCCGTCAGTCTGGGTGCAGAGATCGTTCTCATATCGCTCACCCTTAAAACCGGCGCTGAGGCGGTGGATGCGGCCAATGTCAGCGTCTTTGGACAGCTGGCTGCCGAAGCGCGACAGCTGGGCATACCGGTCATCGGCGAATGCTTCCCGGCCAACACCAATACGTTGACCGCTGCAGCATTGCATGAACAGGTGCTGATCGGCACCCGCATTATCGCGGAACTGGGTGCGGATGTCATCAAAACGTTTTACACACATGATTTCACCAAGGTCACGCAGGGTTGCCCGGTTCCCATTTTCGGACTGGGCGCTGAAAAAAAGCCGACGCAGCGGGATGCCCTGCAACTGGCGCGCGATGAAATTGCCGCCGGCGCCCGCGGCGTGGTTTTTGGCCGCAACGCCCTGCAGGTTCCCCGTCCGCAAGAGTTTCAGGCCGCTCTATGCGACGTGGTCAAGCGAGGCCTTTCTGCGGCAGACGCAGCAAACAA
>CAZISM010000007.1:20198-81531 GCA_964541895.1 uncultured Cytophagia bacterium | reverse complement strand
TCTGGGGCCTGGGCGGATTCAGCAAAGAGGGCAGTCTGGTTTCGCCGGCCGCTCCGGCCGGCACTTCGGCACTCTGCGATATCCTGGACCGTTTTGGTATTCGCTTCCAGCATATTTACGAGTGGCCGGATTCGCCGCTGCGGCCGCACCGCATCCGCGAGTTCGCCCTGGCGGTTCAGACGGTTAAAAAATTGTCGCACAGCCGCATCGGCATGATGGGCTATGCGGACATGGGGCTCTACACCACCATGTTCGACGGCGTTTCGCTTCGCGCCAAACTCGGTCCTGAGGTCGAGGTCTTTGATATGCTGGAGCTGATACAGAAACAGGACGAGGTGAATGAAAAAGAGTTGCGCCACTTTATCGACACGGTTCGCCGCGAGTGGCAGTTCGAGCAGCCGGTGGCCGATGTGACTCTGGAGCGGCTGGGAAAAATAACCCTGGCAGCTGAAAAGCTCATCGACGAGCGTGGGTACGCCGCCATTTCGTTCAAGTGCGTGGAAGGCATGAAAAAATATATGCAATTTCCGCCCTGCCTGGTTCAATCCATTCTCGGCGACAAGATTCCGGCCATATGTGAAGACGATGCACTCGGCCTGGTGACGCAACTGATCCTGAATTCGCTCACCGGGCAGGCCAC
This sequence comes from uncultured Cytophagia bacterium, assembly GCA_964541895.1. Classification (GTDB taxonomy): domain Bacteria; phylum Zhuqueibacterota; class Zhuqueibacteria; order Residuimicrobiales; family Residuimicrobiaceae; genus CAZISM01. The sequence goes on along the minus strand of CAZISM010000007.1, from coordinate 80,891 downwards.
CACCTTTGTCGAAACCTACGAGTTTTTCAAGGATCGGATTCTGGTCGGTGTCTGCGGATTTGTCCCCGGCCGCTATGTCTGTGGTGCCAAGTGCGCTTCCGTCTACGGCGGTTGGGGCGGACTCAATGCCGGCGTGATGAGCACGTCAGCCATGCAGACCGGACCGGTCACGGTCGCGCGTGTGGGTTATCGCGGCGACGACTATTTCATTCATGTCATTAAAGCGGAAGGTTTGAAACCAAGACGATGGGAAGAGCTGGGCTGGAATGCACCGGCACCGCAATTCCCCGGCCTGGAGCTGCTGCTCCCCGTTCCGGTGGAACAGTTTGTGGAAAAAATTATCAGCCAGCACTATCTGATCGCTTATGGAGACCACATCGCTGCGGTGAAACAGGTGGCCAAACTGTTAGGCATGAGGGTTGTGGAATAATGAAAAGAGGATACCTGATCGGTATCGATGCCGGCACCACCGCGGTGAAAGGCATCCTGGTTCGCAGCAGCGGCCAGATCGTCTGCAGCGCAGGCCGCGAATACAGCCTGGACTATCCGGCGCCTGACCGGTGTGAGCTGGACCCGGAAATCTATTGGCAAAGCACGCTGTATGTAATTCGCGCCCTGTTGCGCCGGAGCAAGGTGGAGCCTGGCCGGATTGCCGCCCTGGCTATTTCCAGCCAGGGCGAAACCATCATCCCGGTGGATCAGCAAGGCCGGCCCTTGCGCAAAGCCATTGTCTGGCTCGACAATCGTTCGGCGCAGGAAGCCGATGAAATTAAAAGCCGCTTTGCCGCAGAGACTCTGTTTCGCAGAACCGGTCAGCCGGAAATAATCCCCATGTGGCCTGCCACCCGTATTTTGTGGCTGCAGCGAAATGAGCCGAAACGTGTTGCCAACACCGCCCGGTTTCTGCTGGTGGAGGATTTTCTCATCCACAAACTCTGCGGTTGTTTCACGGCCAATGAATCCATGCTATCCTCCACCCTGTTATTTGATATCGTCAGCAAACAGTGGTGGCCGGATATGCTGAACCATCTCGGCATCACCATCGATCAATTGCCCGCCATCGTGCCCTCCGGCGTAAAAATCGGCACCATTCGAAAACAGCTTGCCCGCTCCACCGGCTTGCCGGAACGGCTGGCTGTGGTATCCGGCGCCTATGACCACGCAGCCGGAGCTATCGGCTGCGGCAACCTTCGCGAAGGGATTGTCAGCGAAACGACCGGCGCTTCCATGGCGATGGTGGTGACGCTGGACCAGGCGCCGGCAACGGCCGCATTGAATTTGCCGTGTCAATGTCATGCGGTCCCCGGCAAATATTTTATATTGCCCTACGGGCAAACGGCCGGTATGGTGCTGAAATGGTTCAAGGACACCTTTGCGCAGCAGGAAATCCGTCGCGCCAAAGCCAGGGGCGAGGATGTCTATCGCCTCCTCGACTCTATGGCGGCGCCCGTCCCTATCGGCTGCGATGGCTTGCTCATGCTGCCTCATCTGATGGGTGCAGGGTCACCGGAATTCGACGACAAAATAAAAGGCGCCTTCTACGGCATTACTCCCGCCATGGGCCGGGGACATTTCATTCGCGCCATTCTCGAATCCGTGGCCTATATGATCATGAACAACCTGCAGGTGCTGCAGAACGCCGGCCTTGCTATCGAAGAAATCCGCGCCCTCGGCGGAGGTGCGCGCAGCGATCTCTGGACTCAGATCAACGCCGACAGCACCGGCATACCGTTTATCACATTTCGTTCTGCAGAACCAGCGTCATTGGGTGCGGCTATTCTGGCCGGCGTCGGCAGCGGTGTTTACGAAAATCTCGAGGAGGGGTGCCATCATCTGGTGCGCGTGAACCGACGCTACACACCGGAGGCAACGGCCACGGCCGTCTATGCGAACCTGTTTCGCCGATATCAAAAGCTGTATCAGACCCTGGCGCCGTTCTGCCGCCAGGAATTGGTTTGCAGCGATTCATTGTAATATACAAGAGAAAGGATGTTTGACGTTATGGCAAAAGATTGGTGGAAAGCGAGTGCTCAGCACATCCCCTGTTTCGCGACGGAAACGCCGGGGCCAAAATCAAAAGCCATGCATGCGAGTTCGGCGCGATATATGAAAGGCTTGAGTTCCCAGGTAACCCTGTTTCCGGTCTGTTTCGCCGAGGGACACGGCATCACCCTGACGGATGTGGATGGCAATCGCTATCTCGATTTTTCCTCCGGCATCTATGTGACCTCCCTCGGCCATTGTCATCCCAAAGTATCAGAGGCGGTCGCCCACTGGGCTCACACGCTGATGAACTGTCATGATTTTACCACGCCGGTCAAGGACAAGCTGCTGGAAAAAATCGCCGAGATCATGCCCGGCCGTCTCAACGCCGTACAATTTTACTGCGATGGCACCACCGCGGTCGAGGCGGGATTGCGCGCAGCGCGGGCCATCACCGGCAGGCACGAGTTCATTTCCTGTTACCGTGATTTCCATGGCAAAAGCATGGGTGCGGTCAGCCTGGCGCAAATGACCCGCGGCGACGTGTTCAGCTATGGCCCCTCCCGTGCGCCGGGATTCTACATGGTGCCGCGGCCGGACCCGTATCGTCCCTTGTGGACCAAAGCCGATGGCACGATCGACAGCGATCGCTACATCAGTTTTTACGAAGAGTTTATCCAGGAAGCAACGGTGGGCAACATCGCCGCGTTCGTTCTGGAACCGGCGCAAGGCTGGGCCGGATCGATCTTTCCGCCTGATGATTTTTTCCCAAAACTGCGACAGCTGTGCGATCGAAAAAAAATCCTGCTCTTTTCGGATGAGGTCCTGGCCGGTATGGGGCGAACAGGAGAATGGATCTGTACACAGCATTGGGACGTATTGCCGGACATTATCACCTTTGGCAAATCCTTCGGCAACGGGTTCCCGGTGACGGCGATGATGGTCAAACAGGAAAACGCCGATGCGTTGAACAAAATTTCCGCATCCTCCAGTTACGGCGGCAATCCCATGGCTTGCGCCGCCGCCCTGGCCTCGATCGAGGTCATTGAAGAAGAAAACCTTTTGGACAATGTGCGTACGGTGGGTGCCTTTTTCATGCGCCGGATGCAGGAGATGCAGGCGGCCCATCCGATCATCGGCGATGTCAAAGGCAAAGGGTTCCTGCTCGGCATCGAGCTGGTAAAGGACAAAAACAGCAAGGAGCCTTTCCCCGAAGCTGGAAAACTGGTGTATCAGAAGGCGTTTCGCAAAGGGCTGGCCTGGATTCCGGCCGGCCATATCCTGCGCATGTCACCGCCGTTCATCATGGATGAGCACTATGCGGCCATGGGACTGGATATGATCGAAGAGTCCATCGCAGAAGTGGAAAAAGAATTCGGGTATACTTCCTGAACCGGACAACCCGTTAACGCTTGAACGCACGGCGGCTGCCGCGCCCCGCCGTGCAGCTTTTTCTTGCCTCGCTACCTTTTGACGCGCTGCTGGATGGGCGCCGCCGCTATGGTAATCTCGACGTGTTCAACAGTGATCGATAGCCCCCCTTTATCCGCTACCTCCACCACCTGCACCTGTTCCATCATCGCTTGCTCCGGCACAGTGAACGTGTACTCGTTTTGTACCTGCGAGAGGAGTGGGCAGCGTATGCCGTTAATCCACAACTCGGGGGCCAACGCATCGTCCTGCGGCCGTAGCCGCACCATCGCAGTTACGGCCTGCCCTTGTGGCCGCGCTGCCGTGCCGAGGCGAAAGCTGGGGCGCCGCGCTGTCACCGGCAAGGCGTTGTCCCTGGCCTCCCCGGGCGCAAACACATCGCGAAAGGTGAGCATGTGCCTTCGCGTCATGCCTGCCATGGTTGCGGCTGAGGTCATGGCCGACAGGGTGTTTTTATACGCTTCGGGCGTCCAGCCGTTTTTGATCAAAGAGGGAAAATAGTTGAACAGGTAGACGGCATCCGCGCCTCTGCTAAGGATGGTTGCGGCGGCTGCAACAGCGGTAGCAGAATCGGTCAGTCGTGCCGGACCGTCGGGAAAAGCCTGTTCACGGATTTCGATCCCGCCTGCCAGTGTCACCGGCCAGGGAGACAAGAGATCCTTCCAGACCGCCAGCGGCAAATCCGTGTCCATGCTCGCCCAGCGGGGAGTGACCACCACCAGATCGATCAATCCCAGTCGTGCCCACTCCACCGCATCAAGTCCCAGGTTTTTAGCCGTGATCGGATTGGCCGGCACGCGCACGCCGATTTTAATGCCGTGGCCGCGCCGGGCTGCGGTTTGCACGACCAGCTCGCGCACCTGTTTCAGCCACTCGCACAGAATTCGGCTGCCCTCGGCTTCATGTCCGGGTTTGAATAAATAGGGTTCGCGCATGAAATCCAGTTCCAGCCCGTCCATATCGTAGCGTTCCAGCGTCTCCCGGATCAACCCCAGATAGCGCTGACGCACAGATTCATGGCTGTAGTCAAGAGCGCGATCATAATAATCGATCCGTCGATCAGGCACCCGCCAGCATTCATGATGGTTTTTCCAGAACGTGCTGTGAATAGGGTGATCCGGTTCGTCGTTGTTATGGATATCGTTCATGCGCAGACTGATCCACGGCGAGATGCCATGAAAGCGACAACGCTGAATGACCCGGGCCGGATAGTCCACCCCCTGCCGGCTCAGCACCATCATGGATTCCACCATGCTGCGATAATTCTTTCTGCTCTCCGGCGCCATGTCGAGCAAAAAGGGCTGCTCATCCGGCCCGTTGGGATCATAGCCGCTCCAGAACGGCTCAAAGGCCTGGCTGGCATAGTTGGTGCGCTGGGCGTTGGTGTTGCACATGAAAATGGAGACCCCGGCTTCCGCCACCCTGTCGACCTGGCCGTCAATCACCTCGCCGCTGATCTGATCCGGCGGCGAGTTGAAAAACATATCGGTACAATCGTAATTGAGCATCACCCCCTGCCACTCCGGCTTGATCGTGATCAGTCTGCTGGCACCGGCGAACGCAGCGGCCGTGCTGTATTGCCAGGCGTGGTCGGCGATTTTTTGCGAGACATTGTGATGGATATGGCCGGCCAGCACAGCGACAAGGTTTGGCGTGTGGCCAAGGAGTTCGACAAATTCCACGGTCGAGCGGCTGTTGCCGCTTTTGGGCCAGCGTTGACGCCGTTCGGTTTCAAAGCCCCGGTCCTGATCCCAGCCCCAATTGGGATTGCCGCAGCCAAAAGCGCGTTCGCTGCCAGGGATATAATAGGGGATGTGCGAAAGCAGCACAACCGGTCCGCCGCGGCCGGCCTCTCTTTTGAAAAAAGCCAGTTGTTTTTCGTTGACCTGATAGGTGGAATTATCAATGGCAATAATACGCACGCCCTTACAGTCGACGGCATAGGCCATCAGGCTATGATCGCCATACAGCGGCTTCAGGCTTTTTTTTGTCCAGGTCTGTCGCAGCTTTTCGCTGGAGCCTTCCATTCCTTCATAGTGCCAGTCATGGTTGCCGGGGATATATAGCGCCGGAATACCACATTCCTTAATCGCTCTGGTCACAAAGGCTACGCTGGAGCGGGAAGGATTATTGACGATGTCTCCGGTCAACACGATCAGATCCACTTTTTCCTGTTTTGCCTTGTGGAGGAGGCCCAGGAACCGCGGCAGCGCCGCCGCCGGTTCTTTTGTGCGATAGTGCTCGCGGGTAATGAACGCATTATCCATCCGTCGGCTGAAAGCGTGATATTTCTTTTCGCTGCTGTCGATCACGCTGATGTGGACATCGGTGATCTGCAATATACGCAGCGGCTGTTTCAGCCCGTTGATGGTCAGGTCCGCCGTCGAATCTGTGGACTGGTGAACGCAACGAAGGACGGGCGCCTCATTGGCACGGCAGGGCGTCAACGTCGAGAAGATCAAGCCGGCCACAGCTACGGCCCTGAGCAGAGGCAGTAGAAAGCAACGGTTTTTGGTGAGCATGTTATTCATCCTTTTAATTATCGTCTGCCTGGCCCTTGACTTTAGGCCGCCGGCGGTTATGGGCGATGATTCAAGCAGGGTTGATGTTTTTTACAGCGACCTGAATGGGCACCTTACAGCTGGTGATTAAAAAACAAATTCCAGCAGGCTGTACCTGAAACCAACCGCTATAAAAAAACCGCTGCTGCTGATACTGGGAGCCGCTCCCTGCCACTGCGCCGGATAACTCTCTTCGTCATCGGAATAGTCCCAACTGTTGGCACGGTTGCTGATCCGATAGCCCGCGCTCCAAATTAGATCCGTGCAAGGAGTCAACAGCACATCCGCCGTCATCGCCGCCTGGCAGGAAAAGAGCAGTGTGCTGACAGAGTTATCTGCATCGTCGTGGCGAAACGGGATATCCATATCAGCGCCAAGTTTTACCCCTAGATCGAATCGGGTGCCGTCTTTGACTCGATAACGGCCAAAGGCAGAGAGCCCGACACCATAGTCGAGATCGTCAAAGGAATCCTTGGCACGAATGATATTGAGGCCAAATCCCCAATCGGTTCTGGCCAGTGGATTACCCTGCAGGTAGAGACCATATTGGCTGTACGATCCAAAAAGAGGTGGCTGCAGATGCAGATAGAGGGAAAAAACCGGTTGCGTGTATGGCATCGCCCAGCTGCCGGGAGACAGATCCCGCCACAACCGGCTGACCTGCAAAACGGTTTCCTCTTCGCGTGATGTCGTGGCAATGGCAAATCCGGCCAGATCGCTGCTGTGGTTTGATGCAGGTGCGACCAGCGCGAAAATCTGCCGATTGGGGAAATCTTTAGCGTAATGGCCTTTCAGCAGAAAATCCGGCCCCGACCGTTCGACATCTCCGGAAGGGCCGTATACGCGTGCCATTTCCAGTCTGAGTTGCCGATTCAATTGATCGAAAGCACCGGCTTCAGACTTTAGCGCCGAAGCGTTGCTGTCAGCCGCCGTAATGGTGGAGCCGCCCAGGAATTGGCCGTCGGCGAGATCCAGGTAATCGATATGCGCATAAATTTCTGTAGTAAAGAAGGGGCGAAAGGATTTGGATCGTGGGGAGCGTTTGGATTCCGGACCGGTATCAAAATAGACAGGCTCTGCTTTTCCCGTCCGCTCCTGGAACAGGGTGACGTCCGCGACAAGTAACGCCTCGTTGTAGAGTGCCGTTTGCGCTCTGGTCAGCGGCTCGCCGGGCCTGACCGCTCGAGAGAGATGCCTGTCGTCCGCAGACGTATAGAGAGCCACCAGAATATCGTCGCGTTCACTCTCCCGCAGCGTGGCCTGCAGATACCAGGCAATGGTATCCGCGAGCGTGGCCTGCCTGATTCTGGCGCTGCTGACCGGAACCGGCAGCCGAATATGTTGACCGTTGACGGTAAGGAACGGCGAAGCAGAATCCTGGCCATAGAGCAGACCGCCGCAAGCGAGGGGCACGGGGATGACAAGCCCGATCACAAGTGGCAGTAAAAGGGACAGTCTGATTATGGAACCGATCATCTCCAGCTCCCGAGACGAATTTTGTCCACCGTTCATGACCAAACAGGATCGTCCGGCCGCCGGATTATCCGCTCGGCCGGCGGTCATCATTTCAGTTGTTTGTGCAAGTAGGTAAAGCTGAGGGCGTTGCTGAGTGCGCGCAACGCGTTGGTGCTGCCGGCAGAATGTCCGCCTTCGGTATTTTCAAAATAGTAGAAGGACAGACCGAGGGATTCCATTTTCGCCGCCATTTTTCGTGCGTGCCCGGGGTGAACGCGATCATCCCGGGTGGTCGTGGTAAAGTACACCAACGGATAGGTGACGCCCGGCTTCAGGTTCTGATAGGGCGAATAGTTCCTGATGAATGCCCACTCTTCGGGAATATCCGGATTGCCGTACTCGGCCATCCAGCTGGCGCCGGCCAGCAGCTTGTTGTAGCGTTTCATATCCAGCAAGGGCACTTCACAGACCACAGCATTGAACAGGTCCGGCCGTTGTGTGAACATGACGCCCACCAGCAGGCCGCCGTTGCTGCCGCCGCGTATGCCCAGGTGGCGGGCAGAGGTCACTTGGCGGCTGATCAGATCCTGAGCCACGGCGATGAAATCGTCATAAGCGCGCTGTCGTTTTTCTTTAAGCGCAGCCTGATGCCATTGCGGCCCGAATTCACCGCCGCCGCGGATATTGGCTACCACATACACGCCGCCCTGTTCGAGCCAGGCGGCTCCATAAGCGGCGGAATAGGACGGCAGCATGGAAATTTCAAATCCGCCATACCCGTACAGCAACGTCGGATTTTCGCCGTTCCATACCATATCTTTTTTATGCACCATGAAATAGGGAATGGCTGTTCCGTCGGCAGAAAGTGCAGAGCCCTGTTCCACCTGCAGACCGTTGCTGTCGAAAAAGGATGGCAACGTTTTTACCAGTTGAAACGCTTTCTTTTTCGGCTCATAGGCATGCAGCGAGGTGGGCGTGAGAAAATCACTGTAGGTGATGAAAAAGCGGTCACTAAAGTCATCGGTGGCGACCACGCTGATGGAGCCGATCTCCGGCAGTTGCATTTTGACGTTTTGCCAGGAGCCTTTCGCAAAGCTGTAGCGGTAGAGCGAACTCTTTACGTTTTCCAGCATGTTGACAAGGAGATAATTTCTGGTATTCGAAACGGCCACAATGCTGGAACGCGCATCCGGCTGAACGATGACGGCGAACTGACGGCTGCCCTTTAAAAAGGCATCATAGTCGATGGCGATCAGGGCGCCCTGACGATAGGTTGTTCCAGCCGGGGTCCAGTCGCTTTTCAACTCCACCAGCAGCTGGTTTTTGAACAGACCGGCCACCTGAGCATCGGCCGGCAGATCCAGTTTGATCTTGTTGCCGCTCTCCAGGGCATAGTTCTCGCTGGAATAAAACGTCATCTGTCGAGAACAGAGGACATAGGCCCGTTCCGGCGTATGAATCACATGTACGCGGGCCACCATGTCCTCCAGCTCACCTTGGAAAATCCAGGTAGCTTGTGTCAGCGGTGTGCCGCGACGCCAGAGTTTGGCCACGCGGGCATACCCCGACGTGGTCATGGAACCGGAGCCAAAGTCTGTGCCCACGTACAGCGTATTGCGATCGAGCCAGGACACCTGGCTTTTTGCTTCCGCCAATTCAAATCCGTTCGTGACGAACGCTTTGGCTGTAACATCGAATTCGCGAATCACCTTGGCATCGCCGCCGCCTCTGGAGAGATGCAGCAGGCAGCGGTCATAATCGGGATAGAGCCAGCTGGCGCCGCCAAAGACCCACTTTTCGTTTTCTGCGGCCGCAAGGGAATCGATGTCCAGTATGGTTTCCCACCGGGGCGACGGCTTGGCATAATCGTTCCAGGTGGTGCGTCGCCAGACACCGCGTTCGTGCTCTTCATCCTGCCAGAAATTGTAAATATAATCACCCACCATATCGGGAAAGGCGATCCGCTCTTTGGCGTTATAAATGGCCAACAAGCGGTCATAGATCGACGCGTACATCGGCTCCTGCTGCAATACAGACAGGGCTTTCTGATTGTGCTCTTTGACCCAGGTCATGGCCTGTTCGCCGTCTACCTCTTCCAACCACAAAAACGGATCATCTCCGGACTGGGCCTTCATACTGCTCCCCGCCAAAAGTAATAGAGTGAGGATACTGAACCATTTACTCATATGTGTGCCTCTCCTGATTCAGGGTCATTGTTCGTTCACATCGAATAGGTCTCAATGATAAAAAAAATACGAAACAGCCGCCACAATGTAAATAAAAAAGACAAGGTTTATCGCTCTTCGCGGCGATAAAATTTTTGGTACTGGAACTTCCAGATCCGGCTGTATGAAAGTTGGAACGCGACCTGCCAGTTGCGCGCAATGTCCGGTTGCCGCCGGCCTTTGAATAAAAACCATTCGAATTGCGGCTTGAGGGCCAGGTGTTCGGACAGTGGTATCTTGAAGCCATGCCGCCACTCGACCGTCCATCGCTCCTCCACCATGGCCAGGGTGCTGTTGCCGAACAGATAACGCATGCGGATGCGTCCGTCCATCTGCACGGGCGAAGAACCAAGATGATACAGGCCGTTCATTTCCACGCCACCGCTTTTGCGATGAGTACGGCCATCCCATTTGCCGATGCCCGCCAGCCTGATCATATTATCCTCCTGCCCCCACTTGAGACCGAGGGAAGGCACCAGATCCCGCTGCACCAGTTCCATGTCAGAGTCCAGCCGCAGTCCCAGATAGGGCGAGAACCGCCACGCCTTGCGCATATCGATGGTCTGTGCCAGCTCCAGATTTGATTCTTTGCTGTTCAGGCGCCGGCCGTGGTCCGGCCAGATGGTCGTAGAGTTGTATTTCAGCCACAGGGAGGACAGGTAGACCAGATTACGGCCGGAACGGAGCAGACGCAGATCGAGATTCATGGCATGGTCACGGCTCTGCTTGGCCTGTTGATTGATTCGGACCTCGGTGGCGCCGGTATAATTCTGCGTATGGCTCACCTTCACGCTCTGCAGGCTCAGATCGATGCCGGCGATATAGAGCTGCCAAAGCGGCTGATTGATAAAGCCATCGTTTTTAAGGCCGGCGTTCCATTCGGTCAGGCTGCCGGGTTGGCCGGCGCAGAGATAGCGGATGATGAGATCGTTGATAGGAACCTGTGATCCTGCATTATCGCTCAACAAACGCAGATAGCCGATAAAGCGGCTCTTGCTGTAACGCTTTTGGGAGAATTCCGCATACCCATCGCCGCCGTTGCCCAGAAAATGGCTGGTGACGACGGCGTACTCTTCCTCGTCCTGCAGCGGCTTGCCGTGCACGTTCCAGGGAGCCTGGCGCTGCGCACTCCAGTCATAGTTCTGGATGGCCATATAGTACAATCGTCTTTTGCTGTTCTCCGACAACCGCTGGCTGCGGCCGGCCAATCCTTTCAACGCCTTGCCGCGCAGCCGCATAATGCGAACATGGTCATCGCTCCAGCCGATACGATCGATGTCACGGATGGTCAGGGGGCCGGACAAGCGTTCCAGTTGCCGGAAATAGCCCTTGTTCAGCAGAGCTATTTCGCTATGCGTGGATTTCAGCAGCATGTAGAGCGTGTACTGAATAAAACCCTCTGCCGATGTATGGCCGTCACAGACCGCCAATGGTGCATCGGCCGAACGGCCATAGCGCGCCAAACACTGCCGTTCGTAGGCGGCTTGCAGACGCTGCTCTTGCTGGTGCCATTGATCCTGGCGGCTGCCGCATGTGCTTTTTTCATTGGCGACGCGGACAAGTTTGTTGAGAGAGCCGTCTTTATCCCGGGAGATCTGCATAACAATATGGTTGACCGACAAAGCGTTGGCAGGAGCCGGCACGATAGAGACGGCCTGGTGGCCCTGGTCAAAGCGGACCTTGGTCAGTTCCATCGGCACCTCTTCCTGGGGATGGTCGAGAACAAGATCGATGTCAGGAAAAGACCTGGCCAGCCGGCTAGTACGCTCCGCGCCCAGATTGGAGAGCACAACCAGGACATCATAGCGGCCGCGCAACTCCTGCAAGAGTCCTGGCAGGACCGCAGACGGTTCGAGCAGCAGCAGCCCGTCGAGATGCCCGTCGGCAACAGTCTCGCGCATTTGTGGATCGCAGATTCCAATCACGGCCACGCGCAGGGTATGGCGTCGAAAGATATGCCAGGGAGGAAAAATGGGACGCTTCAAACTGTCCACCAGGTTGGCGGCCAACCATACTGGCGATGGAACCGCGTTGGCGAGATTTTGCAGGTGTTGGTGGCCATATGAAAAATCGAGATTTCCCGGCACCAGAGCGGCAAAATTAAAATCGTGCATGGCCTTGAACACGCTGCGTCCGCTGTCCACTTTGCTCAGATAATGATAGGCCAGGGCATCGCCGGTATCGAATATGAGAAACGAGCTGTCCGGCAACGATCGCGTGGTCTCGCGCAGGGTTCGGCCAAGGCTGACGATGCCGCCGTGATGTACCGTTGAATCGGCGAGAAGAAAACCGTGCAGATCACCGGTTACAAAGATGTGCAGTTCTGAGGGCTGCGCTGAAAGCAGGCCCGGGATGGTCCCCTGGGGCAGAACAAACAAAATAAATAAAAGCAGCGTCCATCGTACAATCATATAAGGGCGACAGATCCATATGCAAACGACAGTCATTAGCCTTTGCGTCTTCAGGATGGAGGATTGCATGATCCTGGCCGGCGCCCCCCTTTATCGGCTGCGCCGGTCGAGCCATTGTTGCGCCTGTTCCAGCTGCTGACGCACCGAATCGACACCGGTTCCGCCGTAGAGGTTGCGTTTATTGATAGAGCTGATCGGGTCAAACAGATCCTTTACCGATGCATCGAACAGCGGCGACAGCTTTTGCAATTCAGCCAGGGGCACAGCGGACAGAGCGATCCCCTGTTCTTCACAAAACCGCACGGCCTGGCCGACCACAGAGTGGGCCTTGCGGAACGGCATGCCTTTGCGAACGAGAAAATCGGCCATGTCCGTGGCATAGAGCATCGGATCGAGTGCAGACCGCATGGTTTCCGTATGCACCTGCAGCGTCCTGATCACGCCTTCGAACACCTGCAGGGACATCAGGGTCTGCTCCAGGCTGTCAAAAAGGGCCTCTTTGTCTTCCTGCAGATCACGCACATACGCCGTGGGAATGCCTTTCATCAACGTCATCAGCGTCATCTGATCGCCGATGACGCGAGCGGTCTTGCCGCGTATCAATTCCAGCGAATCGGGATTCTTTTTTTGCGGCATCATGCTGCTGCCGGTCGCATAGGCGTCATCGATGCCGATGAACCGGCACCCCTCGGAGGACCAGATGATAAAGTCTTCCGCGATGCGGCTGAGGTGGATCATGATCTGTGCACAGATATAGGTCACTTCGCAGTAGAGATCGCGATCAGAGGTGGCGTCGATGCTGTTCTCGCTGGGCGCATCAAAGCCGAGACGTATCGCCAGTTTCACGCGATCGATCGTAAACGCGGCACCAGCGAGTGCACCTGCTCCCAGCGGCATCACATTGCAGCGCTGCCCGGCCTGTTTGATGCGATCGTCATCCCGCTGTAACTGAAAAAACAGCGCCAGCACATAGTGGGCAAACGAGAGCGGCTGTGCCTGGCGAAGATGGGTATAGCCCGGCATCACCGTCACGACGTGACGCCGCGCCAGTTCCAGGAGTGCGTTCTGAACATCATATACAGCCGCGGACAGTTGCTGCAGCCAGCGTCGAACGTAGAGTCGCAGATCCGTCACCACTTGATCGTTGCGGCTGCGGCCGGTATGAATGCGGGCGCCCAAATCGCCGAGGCGCCCTGTCAACCAGCGTTCGTTCGCCGAATGGATGTCCTCATCCAGAGGCGAGAACTCGAGCTGCCCGGACTGGAAATCCTGCAGAATGGAGTGCAAGGCGGCCACAACCTGTGCCGCCTCTTCCGGCGTATACACGCCCACGTCGACCAGGGCTTCAGCCCAGGCCTTGTTCACCTCGATATCGTCGCAAATCAGTTTCTGATCGAAGCGGAGCGAATAACTGTACTGCTCCATCACCGATTCGGTCGCCTTGCTGAATCGGCCCGACCATATCTTTTCACTCATGCTCAGTCTCGTTTGAATTTGAATCCCGCATCACCTGAGGATTCGATCTTTTTCCACTCGTTCTGCACCAGGGCGCGAACCGTCAAGGGCAGGCCGTAGAGGTTGATAAAGCCCTCGGCATCGCTCTGGTCGTAGACATCCTCTTTGCTGAAGGTAGCGAAATCCTCGCGATAGAGCGAGAAAGGCGATTTGCGGCCGGCGCTGATCACATTGCCCTTGTACAGTTTGAGACGGACCGTTCCGGTGACATGGCGCTGGGTAACCTGCACAAACGCATCGAGGGCTTCGCGCAGAGGCGTGAACCAGGCCCCGTTATAGACCAGTTCCGCGTAGCGCGGCGCCAGCATCTCTTTCTGATGCATGGTCTCGCGATCCAGCACCAACGACTCCAGCTCTTTGTGGGCAAAATAGAGCACGGTGCCGGCGGGGGTTTCGTAGGCGCCGCGGGACTTCATGCCCACGAGCCGGTTTTCCACGATATCGGCACGGCCGATGCCGTTGGCGCCTGCGATCTTGTTCAACTCGTGCACCAGCGGCACAGCACCGATCCGCTTGCCGTTCAACCCGACGGGCATGCCTTCCTCAAAATGAATCTCGACGATGGTCGGCGTATCCGGCGCCGCTTCCGGAGAAACGCTCAGCTGATACATCTCTTCTTTGGGCGCATTCCATGGATCTTCCAGATCACCGCCTTCATGGCTGATATGCCATATATTGCGATCATTGCTGTAAATTTTTTCCTTGCTGGCCTTGATGGGTATCTTGCGCGATTCGGCATAGGCGATGGCGTCCTCGCGGGACTGGATGTCCCATTCACGCCAGGGCGCGATGATTTTTAGTTTGGGATTGAAGGCTTTGTAGGTCAATTCAAAGCGAACCTGATCGTTACCTTTGCCGGTGCAGCCGTGCGCCACGGCCTCGGCGTCTTCGGCCATGGCTATTTCAACCTGTCGCTTGGCAATGAGCGGGCGTGCAAATGAAGTTCCGAGCAGATAGCGGCCTTCATAGATCGCGCCGGCTTTCAACGTCGGCCAGATATATTCTTCCACAAACGGTTTGCGCAGATCTTCGATATAGCACTTGCTCGCACCGGTGGCGATGGCTTTTTCTTCCAAACCTTCCAGCTCCTCCCCCTGCCCTAGATCGGCGGCAAAGGCGATGACTTCGCAACCATAATTTTCCCGCAACCAAGGGATAATGATGGACGTATCCAGTCCGCCTGAATAGGCTAACACCACTTTATTTACTTTCTTGCTCATGGTATTGCTCCTCCGTACAGATGTGGCGCCACGGCGGCCGCGGCCACACATTTATCTATTGTTGGGTAATTTGTTACCGGCCAGATTGTCCGGCCAGCCCGCCAAGCTGTTGGTCGAACCATTCAGGCGATGTCTTGCGGGTTTTTATGTTGCACAACATGGTCAAGGAATGTGAAACGTGCGCTCCGCTTCATCCGCAGCGGATCTATGCAGCGCAGGAAAAGTGTATTTTAATAAAATACATGAAAATAAACAAGGGAAATATGGCAAGAGGACAGCGCTAGTGGAAGCAGCGGCAGCGGTTGGCGTTGGCCTTCCATTCCAGCAACAGCAGATGACACAGCGATCGCATGCGCCCCCAATCTTCCCATTCGTCCGGCAGACTCAAGAGTTGATCGATGGTATGCTGCAGGCCGTCCGTGTCGACCCAGCGAAAAGCGGCGATGTTTTCTTCCGCATCCAGAGGTTGCGGATTCAAATCGGGGACGCGCACATGAAACAGATAGGACAGGAACGGCACACGCCGGCTTTCGTGAAGAAACGTATAAAACAGCACGGCGACGGGAGTAGCCGGCGGCAACGCCGCTCCGGTCTCTTCCATGGCCTCACGCTGCAATCCCTGCAGCACCGTCTCGTCCTGATGAATCCCGCCGGTCATCATGCGGAACACACCAGCGGGATAAAACGCCTTCGTATGCAAAAGGATCTGGCCGGCGTCGTTTTCTATAGCCAGGGCTATCTCCCCCCTTCTGCTTTTGGGGCCGTGCAGGGCGTTGTGATATTCCTGCAGGCGCGATGGCGAAACCGGCATCTGCACGTAGCGCAGCATGAGCGCAGGATTGCGTTGCTGCAAATCGCGCACTTCCTCCTCGTGCCAGAACGGGCTATGCAGGAGGAGTTGTCGCATCATTTCATAGGTCAGGGGTTCGGTCATGATTTCAGCGCCTGCACTACGGTTCGGCCGATGTCCGCCGGGCTGGCGCATACATATACGCCGGCGGCCTTCAAGGCGGCGACTTTTTCCGCCGCTGTGCCTTTACCTCCGGCGATGATGGCGCCGGCATGTCCCATGCGACGCCCCGGAGGCGCCGTTTGACCGGCGATGAAGCTGATCACCGGCTTTTTCATGTTCTGCCTGATATACTCCGCCGCCTCTTCTTCTGCGGTGCCGCCGATCTCGCCGATCATGACCACCGCCTCGGTTTCCGGATCTGCATTATACAGGGCCAGTCCATCGACAAAGGTTGTGCCGATGATGGGATCACCGCCGATGCCGATGCAGGTGCTTTGTCCCAGCCCCACCTGAGTCAACTGGTGTACGGCTTCATAGGTGAGGGTGCCGCTGCGCGAAATCACGCCCACGCCGCCCTTTTTATGAATGAAACCGGGCATGATGCCGATTTTGCACTCTTCAGGCGTGATGATGCCGGGACAATTGGGCCCGATCATACGGGTCTTTTTAGACTGCAAATACTCTTTCACGCTCAGCATATCGGTGACCGGAATGCCTTCGGTGATGCACACCACCAGTTCGACACCGGCTTCGGCGGCTTCCATCACCGCATCGGCGGCAAAAGCGGCCGGAACAAAAATGACTGAAGCATTGGCGCCGGTTTGTTGCACCGCCTCTGACAACGTATTAAAGATGGGTACGACGGCAAATTTCTGCCCGCCTTTGCCGGGCGTGACACCGGCCACCACCTGGGTACCATAATCGAGCATCTGCTGAGTGTGAAACGATCCTTCACCTCCGGTGATACCCTGAACCACCACGCGAGTCTGTTTATTGACGAGTACGCTCATAAGTTCTCCCTCTATTGGGCCATGGCCTGGACGATGTGATTCGCCGCTTCCGACAGATCGTGGGCAACGAGAAATTTCAAACCGGATTGTTGCAGCAGCACGGCCGCTTCGTCTGCGTTGGTGCCTGCCAACCGGACCACCACCGGTATTTTAACGCCCACTTTGTTGGCGGCTTCGATGACCCCTTTGGCGACGCGATCGCAGCGCACAATGCCGCCAAAGATGTTGATCAGCACGGCTTTGACCTTGGCATCGGAAAGAATGATGCGAAATCCGTTCTCGACCGTCTCAACGGACGCACCGCCGCCCACGTCGAGGAAATTGGCCGGCTCGGCGCCGGCGAGCTTGATGATATCCATAGTGGCCATGGCCAGACCGGCGCCATTGACCATACAACCGACATTGCCGTCCAGCTTGATGTAATTGAGATGATATTTGGAAGCCTCCACCTCCAACGGTGCTTCTTCATCCAGGTCGCGCATAGCGGCGATATCCGGATGGCGATAGAGGGCGTTGTCGTCGATATTGACCTTGACGTCCAGCGCCAGCAGATGATCGTCGCCGGTCACAACCAACGGATTGATCTCCACCAGGGTGGCGTCGTCAGCGATATAGGCCTCATACATGGCCTTGAACATTTTAGCAGCCTCTTTTTGCAGTCCGCCTTCCAGCCCCAGCGCAAAGGCCATGCGGCGGGTTTGAAACGGCTGCAAACCGACCGCCCGGTCGATATATTCCTTGACGATTTTTTCCGGATGTTCTTCCGCAACTTTTTCAATTTCAACACCGCCTTCGGTGCTGATCATGAACACCAGTTCCGATTTGGCCCGGTCCAGAATAAGGCCGGCATACAGCTCTTTTTTTATGTCAGCGGCTTCTGTGACCAGGATGCGTTTAACGATGCGACCCTCAGCACCGGTTTGCGGCGTCACCAGCTTCATGCCGAACATTTTTTCCGCCAACGAAAACGCCTCTGCCGCACCCTTGGCCATTTTGATGCCGCCGGCTTTGCCGCGTCCGCCTGCATGGATCTGCGCCTTGAGCACGATCTGCTGCAGCTGCAATTCATCAACGATCTGTTTTACGTCCGCAGCGGAAAAGGCGATGCGCCCTTTTTGAATGGCAACGCCGTGTCGGCCCAATAGCTCCTTGGCCTGGTATTCATGAATTTTCATCCAGCCTCCCTTTTGATGACATGGGCGTTTCAGGAAATGATTGTAAAAATTTCATCGATCGATTTTTTGTCCCGCTGCCGGGCCGGGGCGGCCGCTTTGCCTACGGCAACAAAGGCCGCCAGATGCCAGGGCGCTTGGATCTGCAACAGCCGTTCCAGCTCCCGGCGCGCCACCATCATACCGCTGAGCCAGCACGCGCCGTATCCCAGATCCACGGCGGACAGCAGCAAATTCTGCACAGCGGCGCCGATGCTCTGCACATCGGGATGATTGCGCGTCTCGTTGACGTCCTCATGGGCAAGACCGCGGAACAGCAGCAATTTGTCGATCATGGCTTCATAAGGCTTGCTCAGCACAGCCAGCAACGCCGGCGCCTCCCTGAAAAAAGTCGAATAGTATTCGATGGTGGATTTTATGCCCCGATCCTGGCTCTTTCCCGCATCCGGGAACATTTCATCCAGCCTGGCTTGCACGGCATCGGCCATGGCCTGCAACAGCTCCGGCTTGAGAATGGCGATAAACTTCCAGGGCTGCTCATTGTTGATACTGGGGGCCAATCCGGCACGACGCACCATTTCAGCCAAATCGTCCGGCGCTACTTTTTCAAAAGTGAACTTGCGGATACTGGCTCTCTGTTCAATCGCTTCCTTGAGCTGCATGACGGTCTCCTTTACGTAATCAGACAATTTGCAAAATCAGGCGTTTTAAAGCAATGGGATTATGCGTTTTGCCAATTGCGCCGGTTTGATTTGCTGCAGTGAGAAGGGCGCCATTTTCACGCTATATTCAAAGGCCTGCGGATAGGTACGATACTGCGGCAGGACCGGATTGGGCGTATCACCGACGCCCGTGACCTGATGATCCAGGTTCACGATCACCGCACCACACTTGAGCAGTTGAAATGGATGCCGGGCGCGATCCCAATTGTCGAACAGCGTCACGCTGACGTTCATCTCCGGCATGGCAACAAAGACCAAACCGAAACCGGCTTCATTCGTCATCGCCAGCCAGCGCACCTCTGTTTTGTTACCCTGCTCCATGGGACGTGTATAAGGAACATACTGATCAGCCACGGTTCCGGAATAAACGGCAATTTTTGCGCCACTGTTTCGATCCGGATAGGTTTCAAACGGCCCCTTGCCATACCAGGACAGACTCTGGAATGATTCCGGCATCCGCAGCTGCAGCCCCATCTTCGGCAGCCAGTCAACGTTCAATCTGCCAAAGGGTATGGCTTTGTGAGTTAAGCAGACCTCTCCGGAGGGCATAAAGAGATAGGAATAGGTATTGTCATAACCCTCGGGAATGCCTTTAGCCTGACTGCGCGTGCTGACGATGACGTGGATGCGGCCGTTCTCCAGCTCTTCGCTGTTTATGGAAAGCAGTTCATGCTCCATCCGGTCCAGCCCCGCTGCCCACATGTCGCGGACTTCGGCTGTTCCCCAATCAACGTATTCATTGGAAATGGGGGCGCGCCAAAGGTTGAGTTGCGGCCCCGCGTCGAGCAGATCCTGCCCTTGAAACGAAAGATCGATCAGGCGGCCGCTTTTTTTATCAAAAACGTATTGGCGGTCCGGAAAGGCGATGACCAGTCGCTGTGTTTCGCGGATGATTTTCGCCGATGATTTCGCAGCCGGCGCAGCCGGCGCCGCGACCGCCGCCGTGGGCAGTTTGAATTGGGCAAAGGTCCATTCATGACCGGCTTCTAATCCCGGCTGCGCCTTCCTGATCCGAAAAGTGAGCATCAGCCAGTACTCTGTAGACGGTTGTGCCTGCGGCCATGCATACGGCACGCGAACAGGCTGGCTTTTCTGCGGCCCTGCGCTGAGACTCAGAGTCCCCTGCTGAAGGATCTCTCCGTCCGCCTCAATACGCCAGCCGGCATCGATTTCTTCCAGCGAGGTAAAGGCGAATCGATTTGTAATCTCCAGTTCGCCCCGGTGCAGATCCACCGCACGGACAGAGATCGGCTCATGGCTTTTTTTCATCTGCCACAATTCGGGTTGCGGGGTACGGTCGGCAAAGATAACGCCGTTGATCAGGAAATTGCTCGAGCCATAACCAAAATAATCGCCCTGGCTGGCCGATTCATCGAAATCGAGCCAGAGTCGTGTGTGCGCATCAGGCGCAACCGGCAGTGCCTTTATCTCCTCTGCGGTCAGAACCCGGTCGTACAGGCGCACATGGTCAAAAATGGCATTGGAAATCCAGCCTTGAAACTGTTCGTGATGCAGCTCGGCATTCCGTCCGATATTGACGGGAAAACGGCAGGAGGTGATTTGGCCGGCGTACGGCTGTTCGGCCAACGGCTTGCCATCCAGATACAAGACAAGCGCGGAGCCGTTATAGACGCCTGTTACCGTATGCCAGTTGAAATCCCAGTTGGCGGGCACCGGCCCGGTCACGGCGATGCGCTTTTGTTGATCCTGAATATAAAATTCCAGTGTCTTTTCGTCGCTCTGCAGCAGGCCGAACTGATGATCGCCTTTGGCGACAATGGGATTGGAGCTGTAAAAGCCGCGCGGATACAACCGAGCGCACACCGTCAATTGGCTGCCGGTGATGTCGAGTGCCGGATCATCGTACAGCTCCACCCAATCGTCGATGCCGCTCAACGCTATGGCCTGGCCGCTCTGGCCAGCCACCGTCTGCGGACGGCCAAAGTACACCGCCTCCGTGGCGGCATGGCCGCGATTTGGCGTAGTGACGCGCGTCTGACGCAAACCCTGATCAACCCAGTCCCAAACGAAACCGCCCTGCAGTCTGGGTGAATCGTGAATGACCTGCCAGAATTCATCGAAATGGCCGAGACTGTTTTCCATGGCATGGGCGTATTCGCCCATCACCACCGGTTTTCCAGGGCCTGAGCCGATCAAACGCAGTGAAGCGGGAGTAGGATAGCGCGGCCCGAGAACATCTACAAACGGCGCTTCTCCATCCGGCCGGTTGGACTGATGATAGAGAACACGGGTGGGATCCACCCGACGGGCATAGTCGGCCATCAAATAATGGGCCTGTCCCAGACCGCACTCGTTGCCGGTGCTCCAAAAAATGACACTGCAGGAATTTTTTGCCCGTTGCACCATGTGCTCGAATCGATCCATGAAAGCGGCTTCCCAGCCCGGTGTATCGGCCAGATACTCCTGGCCATAATGGCATTCGGCGTTCACTTCGTCGCAGATATAGATGCCGTATTCATCGCAGATTTCGTACCAGCGCGGATCATTGGGATAGTGAGAATGCCGCACCGCGTTGATGTTGAACTGCTTCATCAGCCGGGCGTCTTTGTGCATCATCTCCAGGGTCATGGTTCGGCCCAGGTCGGGGTGATGTTCATGGCGATTCACACCCTTGAAATCCACTGCGCGCCCGTTGACCAGCAACTGGCCGTTAGCCACGGTGATGGTACGAATGCCGAATTTCTGGCTGAGCGCTTCCAGAATTTCATCTTTTGCCGACAGCAGGCTTACAATCAGGGTGTAGCGATACGGCTTTTCATCCGACCAGAGTTTGGGGGCGTCGATAGCCTGCTTGAGCGTATGTTTGCTGACCGGCCCGCTTTTGGGACGAACCGTCGTTTTCCATTGCGCAACCGGTTTACCATCCGGGTCGATCACCTCGGCCTGGATGGCATAGAGATCAGGCATGGCCCCGCTGTAAGAGACTGTCTCGACGTCGATGGACAGCGTCGCTTTTCGCCTTTCTGCGTCCAGATCGGTTTTGATAAAATAATCACGCATATGCAGGCTGGGAACAGCGAACAGATAGGCCGAACGATAGATGCCGGAAAAGCGCCACATGTCCTGGTCTTCAAGATAACTGCCGTCGCACCATCGCAGCACCTGCACTGCCAGGGTATTGTCGCCGGATTTGACATAGGGGGTGATGTTGTATTCACTGTCGGTCATGCCGTCTTCATCATAGCCGACATAGCGGCCGTTCACCCATACGAAGGACGCCGCCTGCACGCCGTCAAAGTGGAGCAGAATCTGTCTTCCCTGCCAGCTCTCCGGCACCTTAAACGTGCGGCGGTAGCATCCGGTGGGATTGAAAACATCAGGCACCCGCGGCGGGTCATAGGGGGTCAGCTCCATGGGTATGTTTCGATAAATGATATGATCATAGCCCTGCATCTGCCAGGTGCCTGGAACGGCAATGCGATCCCACCCCTGATCCGGATAATCGGCTTGATAAAATTCGCATGGCACCTGTTCCGGCCGCGGAACCCATTTGAACGCCCATTGACCGTCCAAAGAGTGATAAAAGGGCGATGTGCTCCAATCCAGAGATTTCGCCTGTTGTGCATCAGGAAAAGGCATCAGCGGAACATGAGCCGGCTCCTGGTTCTCCGCCACCATGGCCGGATTTTCGATATAGCTGTTGATGTCCTGAACAGGACGGGTCAGAGCCATGCCGGCCCAAATCAGCAGCACCCCACATTTTTTAATCATACTAATCCTTTCAACAACATGCCAGGAATGAAAAAAACAGCCGCCTTACCATAGCGTTGACACACTAAAGCTCGTCAGGTACTGTGAAGGGGTAGCGGTAAGACCGGGTCAGATAATGGTCAGCCTGGTCATCGTTGACAAATCGTTCCCGGCCAGGATCGAACAGCAGCTGACGTTTGAGGCGATAGGAAATATTGGCCAGATGGCACAACGCCGATGAAAGGTGTCCTTCCTCGATATCGGCAAAAACAGAATCGGCTGTGCGGCGGCGTATAGCCTGAATGAAATTCTCGCGATGCATAAAGCGGGAAGTCTCATGGGCGTTGCCTTCGATGAAACCCTTGGGCCCGCCGATGGCCGTCCGCTTTTGATCCACCACAGCGTTCATGGCCGGCCCGGGCTCGTTGTGTCGGCCGAGAAAGGTTTGAAAGCCGTCTATATCGACCTTCATCCACCCCAGAGAGCCATAAAACAGATTGCCGATGGACATGCCCTGTTCTTCGTTAGTGTCCAGGCCACGAACTTCGAAATTCAGTACTTTGCCGTCTTCCCACTGAAACGTGGCGATCTGGCAGTTGGGGGTTTCCTGGTCACAATCATAGCTGAACAGGCCGCCGCTTGAATAGACCTTGCGCGGCAGCGAGGTTTTGCCAAGCCCCCAACGGGCTGTGTCCATTTCATGAACGCCCTGATTGCCGATATCGCCATTGCCAAAATCCCAAAACCAGTGCCAGTTATAGTGGACATAGTTTTCTGTAAACGGTCTGTAGGTCGCCGGGCCAAGCCACAAGTTGTAATGCAGCCCGGCAGGCACTTGCTGTTGCGCTTTTCTGCCGATATCGCCCCTTGGCTTGAAACAGAGCGCTCTGGCGCGATGGACCTCTCCGATCACCCCCTGCCGCAGCAGGCGCATGGCTTCCTGCACATGTGGAAAGCTCCGCTGTTGCATGCCGGCCACCACAATGCGGCCGTAACGGCGTGCCGCTTTGACAGCCTGCCGGCCTTCAAAGATATTATGAGAAACCGGCTTTTCCACATAGACGTCCTTGCCGGCCTGGCATGCCCAGATAGCCATCAGGCTATGCCAGTGGTTGGGAGTGGCCACCGAGATGGCGTCAATGTCCGGATCATCGAGAACGCGGCGGACATCTGCTTCAAGTTTCACATTAGGTGATCCGCATTTCTCCGCAAAAGCCCCGGCAGCCGGCCAGATGCGCTCATCGACTTCGCATATGGTTTTTATCTGCACACCCTTTATAGCGCTAAAGCACTGCAAATGGCTTTTGCCCTGGCCGTTGATGCCGATCACGGCCATGGTGATGGTATCATTTTTCGACGATTTCGGTCCTTTGCCGGATTCTTTCATATTCAACTCCAATAATAATAAAACTCTAACTTGCCAATTGTGCGGCTGTGGCCGTTATCAGCTGCCAGGCCTGGTCTACATGAACCTCATCGGTCTGGCTCGAGGCGATGCACATCCGCAACACCATTCGATCAGCCAGCCTGGTGTGGGTGAGATAGAGCTTGCCGCTCTGGTTGAGACGGTCCATGAGCTTTTGGTTGAGGTCGTCCCCTCCTTTCAGCCGAAAGCAGAGCAGATTCAACGGCGGCTCCAATACCAGTTCAAAGCGTGCATCCACCTGGATCTGTCTGGCGAGGTCCTGCGCCAGCTGCACATGGCGGCGGACGTGCTCCTGCAGTCCCTGCACACCATAATGCCGGATGACAAACCACAGTTTTAAAGAACGAAAACGGCGGCCAAGGGATATCTGCCAGTCGCGATAATCAAACACAGCGCCGGACTCGGTGGCTTTGTTCCGCAGGTATTCAGGCAGTATGCTGAGGCTGTTGATCAGGTCGGCCCGGTTGGCGACAAAAAAGCAGGAACAGTCAAAGTTGGTGAACAGCCACTTGTGCGGATTAAAGGCATAGCTGTCGGCATATTCCAGGCCGGCCTGAAAGCGACGAAATTCCGGACAGACGGCAGCCGAGCCGGCCATGGCGCCGTCCACATGGAACCACAGCCCTTCGTCTCTGGCTATGCGGCCGATGGCCGGTAATGGATCCATGGCGTTGGAAGAGGTGGTGCCGATGGTGGCAGCGACGAAAAAGGGAA
This sequence comes from uncultured Cytophagia bacterium, assembly GCA_964541895.1. Classification (GTDB taxonomy): domain Bacteria; phylum Zhuqueibacterota; class Zhuqueibacteria; order Residuimicrobiales; family Residuimicrobiaceae; genus CAZISM01. The sequence goes on along the minus strand of CAZISM010000007.1, from coordinate 56,542 downwards.
TTTTGCCGGCGCGCCGATCCTGCCCGATTTTTTCTTTTAGCAGCTCCGGCCGCAAGGCAAAGGTTTCATCGACGTCCACCAGGCAGAGATTTTTCCGGCCGATACCGGCTATTTTAATGGCTTTTTCGATGGACGAGTGGGCCTGGGTGGACGCGTACGCCACCAGGGCGCCGTTGCAGCCCGCTTCGTTTGTGACCAGTTTGCTTTTGCGCTCTCGAGCTGCCAGGATGGCGCAGAGCACTGCGCTGGAGGCTGAGTCCTGGATGACACCACCGCCGGTGGATGTAGATCGAAAGGCCTGAGGCAAGTCCATCATTTCAACGATCCAATCCATAACCTGTGTTTCCAATTCGGTGCAGGCCGGACTGGTGGCCCACAGCATACCCTGCACGCCCAGCCCGGCAGAGAGCAATTCACCCAGTATGGAAGGAAACGAGGTGTTGGCTGGAAAAAAAGCAAAAAAGTTGGGCGATTGCCAATGGGTGATGCCGGGCATAATGATAGTATCAACATCTTTCAGCATCTGCTCGAAAGGTTCGCCCTGCATCGGTGCATGGTCAGGAAGCTGCGCTCGAATCTGACCGGGCGTCACTTGCGATAACACCGGTCTATCCTGCACGGTTTCGTAATAACGGGCGATCCAATCGACCAGAGCATGGCCGCAGGTTCTGAATTCATCGGGTGTCATGTGCTTGGATTCGAACAAAGTCACTCCTATATGGTTTGCAGATGAAAAAATTGTTCATCATAGAGTTGCCGGTAGAGACCGTTGCGAGCCAAGAGGTCGGCGTGGGTGCCGGTTTCGATGATAGCCCCTTTGTCCAGCACCACAATGCAGTGGGCGTTGACGACCGTACTCAAGCGGTGGGCTATGACGATGGATGTTCTGTCTTTCAACAGCCGGGAAAGCGCCTCTTGAATCTGATGTTCCGATCTGGAATCCAGCGCCGAGGTCGCCTCATCGAGAATGAGGATGCGTGGATTCTTGAGAAAAGCACGGGCGATGGCCAGGCGCTGTTTTTGTCCGCCGGAAAGGGAGGCGCCGCGTTCGCCGATTTCCGTCCATAAGCCTTCCGGCAATTCCATGACAAACTCCCAGGCGTTGGCCGCGATCAGCGCTTCGCGCAATTCAGCGGCCGTGGCGGTCGGTTTGGCCAGGAGCAGATTTTCCTGCACGGTTCCGGAAAAAAGAATGGTCTCCTGATTCACGATGCCGATCTGCTCGCGCAGGCCGGCCAATTTAAGCCGGCGCAGGTCTGTACCATCCAGCGAGATCCATCCTGAGGTGGGATCGTAAAATCGGGGAATCAGGTTGGCCATGGTTGATTTGCCGGAACCGCTGGCGCCAACAAAGGCGACGGTCTCTCCGGCGGCGATGTTCAAATCGATGCCGGTCAAAGCCGGCCGGTCGGCATCGTAGCTGAACGATACCTGATGGAACTCTATGGCACCCTGCAGCCGTTGGGGAGCTACGGCGTTCGGCGATTCCTGGACCTGCGGTTGCATGTCAAAGTACTCGAAAATTCGCTCGATCGCTGCCAGGGAATTGGACAAGAGCACATTAAGATCCGACAGACGTTGCAACGGCCCGTAAAACATGGCCAAATAAAGCAAAAACTGGGTCAGTTCGCCGATGGTGAGTTGTTTTTGCAGAATCTGGTGGCCGCCAAACCAGAGCACCAGACCGGGCGCGGTCAATACGACAAATCCCACCAGCATCTCATTAAACGTAGAGTACTGTATGGAACGCAGCACGCGATGATACAATTTGGTGGCCTGCGAATTAAAGGCATAGGACTCTTCCGACTCGCGGGTAAAGCCTTTTATGATGGTCACTCCCGCGATCTTTTCCTGCAGGCCGCCGGAGATGACCTCCACCCGCTGCTGCACCTCCCGGCTGGCCATGCGTATTTTGCCGCCGAGCTTTTTGATGGAGAACAGATAGATCGGCAGCAGCGCAATCGACACCAGCGTCAATTGCGGATGCAGATTCAACAGCACGAACAACAGCGCCAGCAGCAGAATACCGTCCATCCACACATTGGTGAGCGCCGAGCCGACGAAATTCTGCGCCTGGGCAATATCATTCACCACCCGGGAAACGATGGAGCCGCTCTGGCGGCGGGCAAAAAACTGATGCGAAAGGCGCTGCACGTGATTGAACAGAGCGACGCGCAAATCCCTGATCATGCTGTGGCCGGCCTTGGCCGTATACCAGCCGCGAAAGTAGCAGGCAACGAGCCAAAAGATGTTTACGCCCAGCAGTATCAAAACCAGCCGGGTGATTTCCCGGCTCTGCTCGGCAACGCCGATCATCGTGTTGGGCACGACTTCGTCCAGCACCAGACGCAGCAGGTAGGGAAACATCAACGGGCTGAGAAATTTGCCGATCCCGGCCAGCGTAGCGACCAGGTAATAACGCCAGTACGGTTTGGCATAGCTGAGAAAACGCAGCACAGGGCTGTAGCGCTTTACCGTGCCCTCCTGGACCGGTTCCGACTTGTTACCCAGCGCATCCTTTATCGCGATAATACGATTGGGCAGCAGATCGGTTTCCAGATAATAAGAATGGGCCTGCAAAAGAGTGTGCCCGGCTTCGGTAATGGTGACCGGCAGTTGCGCAGCGGGAATCGGACTGGCCAGCAGGATATCCTGGTCGACGTCCAGCACCAGGATGCGTGAATCCTCATAGGCGGAATCCGGCTGTAAGGATTCCAGGATAAGCGCCTCCAGGATGATCTCGATCAGATCCCAACGGTCGAACACATAAAACCGTTTGTCGGACCGTAGCAATCCGCTGGAAAGATAACGCTTGAGACTGTCCTTGCTGGTAAGGTGGTATACTATCATGTCGATGGAAGCATTTTGATTAGCACTAAATCCGCGTTGTCCTGGTCACTCTCTCGCCTCTCACCATCCGCCTCCGCCGCCTCCACCTCCTCCGCCGCCGGAAGATCCGCCGCCGCCGGAACCTGAGCTGGATCCCGGAGCTACAGATGAAGATGACACCGAGGACGAAAAAGAGGAACTGAACGATGAGGTAAACTCGCTGAATCCGCCGCTATAGCCATGGGACCCGGCATACCAGGTCATGGTTCGTTGCGCCTGACCGGCGTCATTGAGGAGGCCGGCAAACTGCTCTGACCATTCGTGTTCCACGCCCAGGGCGAGCGCATAGGGCAGGTATTTTTCAAACAGCTCGGGTGTTTTGTCCGCCGGAAACAGCGCATTCCAGCGCTCCCGCTCTGCAGCAGACAGATACATGACAAAACCATCGATACGATCCATAACTTCTCGACCGCGGGCTGTATAGGCTTTCAGCAAATGATGAAACAGGTAATTGATGAACACAAGAGCTATGAACAGCCCGATCATCCAATAGCTGGTGGCCATGGCGAAGGTAAAGAGACCCGCCAGCTCTCCGGCGATAAACGGCAGCGAAAACAGGGAGAGAAAAAGAGCGCTGCCGATCGAGGCATATTTGATGCTCTTGCTGTCGAACACTGTTTTCCAGGCCAGAAAAGCACGATACACCAGCACGCCGACGCCCAGGCTCCACAACGAAAGCCAGAGCAACAGGAAAGAAACAGCGCCGGTCGAATACAGCAGCGAAGCCGCGATGATGGCTATAAAGGAGAGGCCGACGCCCGGCCAGAAGTGGAGGCGATTGGCGCGAAAATAGTGGCCATGATAAGTGCCGACCAGCTGTTTCTTCAGCAATTGGATGGCAGCCTGGATGACAGCATGATTCGTGTTCTTCAGCGCCAGGTTATTGGAGCTGTTGAACAGGGCGCTGAGCACGGCGCCTTCATCCAGAGAGATATCCGTCGCGTTTTTGTTCTTCTCCAGGGAATACCCATCATTGTCATCGTGTATCGTGATGGCACCGCGCACGGCCATGGAGATGAGAAAAGCGCTGAAGCACTTGTCATCAAAAGACATCTGCTGCAAATATCGTACAGCCGCCGGCGCCAGGTCGTCCGGAGGCCTGAATTGCGGAATGATGGTCCCTTTTTCCGGGTCGCGGCCGACTTTGGCCCACTGCCAGTAATAGTACAGCAGGATGATCAGGAATCCCATCACGCCGACGGCCAGGCCGGCGTTGTCCCTGATGAGATACATTGCTTTGGTCCTGCTGTCGGGCCGCGCGATCGCGCCCTTCGGCCAGTTGAGCACGATGGTCATGCCTTCGTTGCTGCCCAACGGCCGGCTGGCTTGAAAATAAAACCGCCCATCCGGCAAGCGCTGAAAAGAGAGATCCTTGCCGCTGCTTCCGGACGGGCCCGTATATCCGTCCCAGCCCAGCAGACGACTGGCTGCCTCTGCAGGCAGGGTCACCGTGGCACGGACCGTATCCATGGCAAATTCCCAGTCGTTGCCGGTCACGTTCCAGTAAAGCTCGTCAAAGTCTCTGAAAAAACCAAGCTGCCGGTCGGTCTCGTAGGTCAAGGTATAGGTATAGATGCCGGGATCGAGATAGACCTCCTCGGAGCCCAGATAAATTTTAACGCCGTTGTTCACATCCTGCAGATGAAACTCTTCGGTACGGCCGTCGCGGAGCGCCTGCTTGACCGAGATGGGCACAAAGTAGCGATGGCCCTGGCGATCACGGTATCGGGTCGGAAAGGTGCGAAAGATGCCGTGATTGATCTGTTCACGATTAGCGACGACGCGAATGGTTTCCGACACCTGCATCCTGCCGCTGCTGAACACTAAAATATCGCTGTGATAGTACAGTATGCGTTCTGACGCTCCTGCTGCACCAGCAAGGGTGGACAGAAGGAACAGAATAAAACCTGTTGTCCGGAACAACGTCTTCTTTTTCATGGTATCCTGGCGATGTGGCTCTGTTCGATCCGACGGAGTTAGAACTGCACGCGCGGAGTCTGCGCCTCTTCCGGAGCGCCCTCAAAGAATTCGGCGCTGGCAAAAGAAAAGAATCCGGCCACCAGCAAGCCGGGAAACGTTTGTACGGCGATATTATAGTCGCGCACCGTCCCGTTGTAATACCGGCGCGCCAATTGCAGCTGTTCCTCTACATCAGCCAGCTGCTTCTGCAGCTCCAAAAAGTTGACGTTGGCCTTGAGATCCGGATAGTTTTCCGCCACGGCAAAAAGGTTTTTCAACGCCAGACCCAGCGCCTGTTCGGCATTGGCCTGGGCTTTCACACCCTGTGCATCCAGACATCTGGTTCGCGCCAGCGTCACCTGTTCCAGAACATCACGCTCATGTTGACGATATCCTTTGACGGTCTCGATGAGATTGGGAATGAGGTCATAACGCCGCTTCAACTGCACCTGGATGCCGCTCCAGGCCTCTTTCACCGTGGTCCGCCTTTTAACAAGCCCGTTGTACAATCCGATCACGGCCAGTGCCGCCAGGGCAATGATAATCAGGAACCAGAACATGGCACGCCTCCTCTCTTGCCTTGAATACCCGAAATCTGCGAGTGCGACCGGACGGATCGCACCAACTATAGCCACTTTAAAATAATGCCTCACCTGGAAAAAACGGACGCTCGCCACAACCTGCGTTGCCTCAGTGTCCGGCTATGCTTTGGTAATAAACGTTCCAGCCAGGCGGCCGCTGTGCTCGCCCTTGTCCACCACAACCATTCCGTTCACCACCACGTACGGGATGCCCGCCGGGTATTGATGCGGCTGCGTATAAGTGGCCTGATCGATTATCTTTTCCGCATCAAAGATGACGATATCGGCATGGTAGCCGATTTTAATGGCGCCGCGTTTTTGTAATCCAAACATTTCCGCCGCCAGGGCGGTGATGCGCCTGATCCCTTCTGCCAGGGACAGGATTTTTTTCTCCCTGATATACAAACCCAGGTAGCGTGGAAACGTACCGTAAAAACGGGGATGAGGCGTACCTTTGCCGAGAAGCCCATATGGCGCTACGGCATCGCCGTCCGATCCCACCATGGTATAGGGTGCAGCGAGGATCGCCTCGGTATCTTGATCGCTCATGCCAAAGCCGCACATGCTCACCTGGCCCTGTTCATCGATCATGAGCCGGCGGACAAATTCAAAGGGATCCTGATCGCCGGTTAGCTGCGAAATGGTCTTGCCCTGCCAGGATTGCCGGGCTGCGCCGGTCAAACGGGTGATGAGAATGCTGTCCCACGAACCGAGTGCGCTTATTTTATCTTCCACAAACGGACGGATCTTGCGCCACTCTTCTTCGGCTTGCAGTCGTTTGACAAAATCGCCAAAGGCACCCTCCCGGGACCAGGCCGGAAAGACCATTTTCAGCGAGGTGGCGTACGCTGTATAGGGGTAGCGGTCGGCATGGACCGCATCACCCTGTGCCCGTGCCTGTTCGATGGCGGCCAGCAATAACGGCGTTTTATGCCAATTGCGTTTTTGGCTGGCTTTGAGATGTGAAATCTGGACGCGTGCGCCCGAGCGGCGGCCGATCGTCAGCGCCTCTGCCAACGCCTCCTCTACCCTCACATCTTCATTGCGCATATGGCTGGCATATACACCGTTGAAGCGGGCGACCACGCGCGACAAGGCGATGAGCTCGTCTGTTTGAGCGAACATACCGGGGATATACTCCAATCCGGTGGACAGCCCAAGGGCGCCTTGCTGCATATACTCCGCCACCAGCGCTTTCATTTTCTCGAGTTCGCCGGCGGTGGGTGCGCGGTTTTCCGAACCCATAACAGCCTGACGCAAGCTGCCATGTCCGATCAGCGTGGCCACGTTGATACTGCAGCCCAGTTTTTCCAACAGCCGGCGATAGCCGGCAAAGTCGCGCCAACTGATGTTCATTTTGTATTCGTTGCGCAGCGCAGTGATGGTTTCCAGTGAAAGCACATCGTCCAGCGGAAAAGGTGAATCTCCGCAATTTCCACAAATCTCCGTGGTTACGCCTTGTCGTACCTTGCTTTCCGCTTTGGGATTCACCAGCAGAGTCATATCGCTGTGGGTATGCACATCGATAAAACCGGGCGCCACGGCCAGCCCGTTGGCATCGATTTCACGCGTAGCCGAACGCTGACTCAAATCGCCCATAGCCACGACCACGCCTTGCCGGATCGCCAGATCCTGCCTTACCGGCTCCCGGCCGGAACCGTCGTATACCAGCCCATGGCGAATGATAAGATCATACTCGTACCGGGCGCAGGATGAAATAAAACCGGCAGAGATCGTTGCCGTTGCGGCTGTTTGCATGAACTGGCGTCGGTTAACATGGGGCATAGCAGAAGCTCGACTGTAATGATGATGAATAATTGTGCGCTCCCGGACCCTTGTGGGAGCATGGCTGCGGGTCGCGTTATTGCATTTGAAATCGGACCGATTTTATCATCAATCCGTTGCCGCTATCGTAGTTGGCCAGCCGGTTTCGCCGTCCCGGACGGTTGGCCAACAACGGGCGTTTCGCAGCTTGCGGGCGCAGACGTGACTGCATAAAATTGCGAAAAGCCTGCCAGTCCCCCTCTGATCCGGATTTTTCCAGTCTTTCCAACATCCAGTTGAGATGGACCATCGGCTTGGCCGAAACGAAGAGATGAACGGCGGCGGCGCCGGTACTGCCGGATTCGATGGTGTAAAACTGATCTTTGCCCGGAGCGTGTGTTTCGCTGCCGGCGGTCGCAAAGGCTTTGTCCTGCCCCCGCTGCGGCAACAGACGAACTATTCTGTTTTTTGCGGTTGCTACGATCATCAGGAGATTGCAGTCGTTATCGGGACGAATCACAGCCTGCAACCGATCCCCGGCGTGGACTAATCCGCCGTCCTGCAGGCTGGCGGATTTCCAGGACCCGTCGGCGCTTTTGCTCTGCACCTGTATCTCATAGGAAAAACCTACCGGCGCAGCTTCGCTTTTCACTTCCTCTTTGCGCGCGTCAATCAATTGCGCCAAATCGCCACATTTGACATCCGCTTCGATCTGAACATGGTAGCGCGGCGGATTATTTTCCAGAGCGTCCACGAGCACTTTCTTGCTGGTGATGTAACCGGTGGCCATGCTCTTTATTTCGTCTTCCACCGTCATATAGTTGTGAACCTTGCTGAAGGATTCGATGTACACGCCGGTGCCCTGTTCCACCGCTTTGCGCTCGGCATCCTTTATAGCGCGTTCTTTAGCCGCCTGTATGGTATCCGTGTCCCCCATATAGGCATAGCCGTCAACGGTCACTTTCACCACCTGTTGCACCTCTTGACCGAACAGCGGCAGCACCAGCATCGCCACACTCCATAACAGCAGATTGTGATACTTCATAGTCTCTCACCTGGCAAAAGTTATTGAAACATAACAGCCATACCGGACGCGGTTTTTTTAACCACTGCGCGCGGATGGATTCCCGCAACATGACGACGATATGGTCCGCAGCCGACCACAGCAAGATGTCGTTCCAGATACACTTCCCGCTCTTTTAAATAGTAAAATATCGGTTATGCATCATATAGTCAAGAAAAATATTTATCTGCAGTGCATCCGGGACACGATCTCGTATGACAAAATCGCGGCGCCGGATAGCCGCAAAGGTAGAGTAGGAACAGCACTATCAGAAGGAAATTTGAGAAATGGCAGCGCCGGGAAAGCCGGCGGCGGCAGGAAAAATCGCTGCGGCCCCAGTGGGTTGGGATGGAAGTGCAGCGGATTATAAATATCCACTTTTTAATGCTTTGGCCACGGCCTCCGATTCCGAATGCGCGTGCAGTTTGCGATAGATATTGCGAATATGAAAGCGAACCGTGTCGATACTGATATGCAGATTGAGTGCAATCGCCTGATAGGTATTGCCTTCCGCCAGACCCTGCAAAATTTCCCGCTCCCGGGCTGTCAGGGAGATCTCGCTGTTTTGCATGCTCTTGCGCATGGTCTTTTGCCGGAACAGGTGCACCACTTTGCGTGCGATCTGGGAGCTCATCGGCGAACCGCCTTCATACACCTCCCGGAGCGCTTCCAGCAATCGCGCCGGCGGTGTTTTCTTGCTGAGATAGCCGGAGGCACCGGCACACAAGGCTTCAAAGATGCGATCGCTGTCCTCGTACACCGTGAGCATCAATACCTCTACATCCGGGCATTTCGCCTTGACCTGGCGAACCCCCTCTATGCCGTTCATGCCCGGCAACACAATATCCATCAGGACAATATCAGGCGCCACAGTAGACAACTTTTCCAGCAGGGTTTCGCAGTCATAGAATGCCGCCAGACAGCAATAGCCTTCGGTTCCGTTGATCAAGGCTTCCAGCCCTTCGCGGATGATAGGATTGTCTTCTACGATAACGACTTCGATCATGCTTGAACCTTAAACCTTTCCGGTAAACTGGATCACCGTCCCCTGCCCGGGTTCGGAGAGAATCAGCAGAGAACCACCTATGGCCGCGGCCCGATGCCGCATATTGAACAAGCCGTTGCCCCGGCCGGCGCGATCGCAATAAAATCCCCGGCCGTCATCGCGCAGGGTGACCGACAACCGTTTGTGCTGGACCTGCGCCTGCAGAGAGATCTCGCGGCACTGACTGTGCTTCAGGCAGTTATTGATCGCCTCCTTCATGATCAGATACAAATTCTGTCGATATTCCATCGAAAGATGGACCGACTCGACGCTCTTTAGCTGCTCGGTGTGCAGCGTGATACCCAGGCAGGAAAGGACATCCTCATAACCGTCTTTGAGACGCAGCAGCAGATCCAGCAGTGAATCCTGTCGCGGATTGATCAACCAGACAATATCCGACATGTTATCCAGCAGACCTTTGGCGATATTGCCGACTTTGGTGAGCACGGCCGGCGCATTGTCGCCCGACCTGGCATGCACTTCGCTCAGGATGGATACCTCCGTCAAGCCGCTGCCGATGCGGTCGTGCAGGTCTGCCGCGATGCGCGTACGCAGTCTTTCAATCGCCAGCAGATTGTGATAGCGCAGCGTCACGACGCCGGCAATCGTAGCCGCGCCGAGCAAAACGGCCAGGGCCATAAACCACCAGGTTTCCCAAAACGGCGGCTGAATGGCAAAAGCGAGCGTCGCCGGCGCACTCCAGGGTCCGGACTCATTTCTCGCCATAACCTGGAACCGGTAGCGACCGTCGTTCATGTTGGTATATTGCACAAACGTCTTATCTGTTTCAACCCAATCAGGATCCACCCCCCACATGCGATATCGATAATGCACTTTGTGATGAGCTGAATAATTGATGCCGACAAAATCAAATTTAAAATAATTCTGATCATAGTGAAACGGCGCTTCAATCGACTCTCGCACCGGGCCGTCCTGCTCAAAAAGCCGAAAGCGCTTGATGTGCACTGACGGCGGCCGATTGTTCTCAATGACGCGCGCGGGGTTATAGCAGGTTATGCCGCGGATAGAGCCGAACCAGAGCCGTCCTTCATGATCCCTAAAGCAGGTATTTTCGCTGCATTCATCGCTGGCCAGGCCATCGCGATAGCGCAGCGTCTGCAGGACGGCGCCCTGCAGGCTGTCCAGCACCGTAATGCCCCGCTGGCTGGCCAGGTACAACCGGCCGGCATCATCCTCAATCATGCCATAGATGGAAGGATGGGTCAAACCTTCGACAAAACGAACATACCGATCCTGATCACGAATGATCAGGCCATGGTCTGTACCGAGGAGCAGTTGTCGCCTGCGGTTTTCGTAAATAGAGTGCACGCAAAAGCCCATGGCGCCTGCCAGGGTATCAACTCTGCCGGCCCGAAATGTCTGGACGCCGACTTTGGAGGCAAAATAGATGGTGCCGTCGCGGCCTTCATATATATAGTCCTGATCAGCCAGTCGCAAGCCGTCTTTTTCGGTGAGCACCTTGAGTTCGTTATCCTTGACGTACACAATCGCCGAAGGCGTCGCGATCCATAACACGCCGCTGCGGCTGACCATCATGTGCGATATATGTCGGTTCTGCAGGGAAGAATTGTACTGCCACGGCGTGACGATCTGATCTTTGCAGGCATAGATACCTCGCCAGGTGCCGAACAGAACATGCTCCTGGTAGCGAACGATGGTGTTGACATGATCATCACCCAGACCGTCGCTGGTTGACAGGTTGGTGCACCGTCCATTTTCAACCACGTCCACCCCGCTGCCATACGTGCCAAAATAATTAACTTGATCGCCGTCGGCCAGAGCGCTCACGACGTAATTATTGGACAGACCCGCTTTTTTGTTGTACACGTTAAAGACAGAATTGTGATACAGACTGATGCCGGCGACTGTGCCGAAAAACACCGTACCATCGTCGCTGACCAGACAGCAGAATACATTATTGTGCGCCAGGCCGTTCTTTTCCGTCAGCGTTTCGATTTCGCCGTTGTGGATGATATTGACGCCGCCGCCGAATGTGGTGACCAATATGCGACCGTCCAGCCCGGTTCGCACGGCATAGACGCGGTTGTCCGAAAGACCCTGTGCTACGCCGATATTTCGCAAGCCGAAGCGATTGAGAATATATAGACCGCCATCGACGCTGCCGACATACAGCGTCGAATCCGGTCCTTCCCAAACGTCGCTGAAACGGCCCCGAGCCAGCTCCGGAACCGGCGTGATGACGCCCTGTTGCAGACGATAGAGACCGGCCAGGGTGGCTATATAGAGGGAACCGTCGCGCGTTTCATGCAGAGCGGCAATACGGCCGGAAAATTCTTTGTCTTTCGGCTTGATGCGCACAAGGGCGCCGTTGTGATAAACAAATAAGCCTTTTTGCAGCACGGCGAGATACAGCGATCCGTCGCGGGCGGCGTGCAGGGCACTGATCATTTCCTCGCGCAGCGAATCCAGCGCAGGCAGGAAGAAAAAGCGTCCATGGCGATGCGCGCTGACCCCCTTGTCGGTGCCGAAATAAATCGTGCCGTCCGGCGCCGAATCCATGCAAAACACTGATGAACTCGCCAGACCGTCTCGTGCCTGATAGTTATAAAATTGCTGGCCATCCCATCTGGAGACACCGTCATAGGTGCCGAACCACATGTAGCCCTGGCCATCCTGCAACATGCAGAAGACATGGGATTGGCACAATCCTTCGTCAGCGCCGATGTTGGTAAATATTTTTATCTGTGCCGACAGGTCGGCAGACATCCACCACAGCAGATATCCGCACACAGCACACCATGAAAGCCGTACATTCACACGCGTGCAAAGCTCCGTTGATAAAAGGGTCCGGAATGGGCGAGGTACACCATACTAAAAGTGTTACGATTAATAAATTGTTTTTGTTTCACCATTTTGCCGGAAACGCGCCAGCCTGCACAGATATGCAGGTATAGACTGCACAACAACGCTGGTATCCGGGCAAAAACAACATGGCCCTGTAGGTGTTTTCCATCAAAATTCTCGTATCTTTATACCATACTAGCAGCATTATACTTGGCAAAGGAGGTTACACATGAAAAAAGTCGGGCTGTTAGGCCTATTGATGCTGATTCTGCTTTGTCATCTCGTGATCGCCGGTACCACAGGCAAGATTGCCGGCGTCGTTACGAACAAAGAAACCGGCGAAGCGATCGTCGGCGTCAACGTGATGATCACCGGCACTATGATGGGCGGCGTGACCGATCTCGAAGGCAGATATACGATTCTGAATGTGCCAGTGGGAGCGCATGAGGTTCGCTTTTCCTGCCTGGGCTTTCAAACGCAGGTTCAGCAAAATATCTGGGTGAATATTGATCTGACCACAGCGTTGCATATAAAGATGGTGTCGACCACCCTAACGTTGGGGGAAGAGGTCGTCGTGGTCGCGGAACGACCGTTGATTCGCAAGGACGAGACCAACACCAACATCATTCGAACGGTCGATGAGATAAAGTCCATGCCCGTACGGGGGGTGCAGGAGCTGGCCAGTGTGACCGCAGGTGTGATTAAACAGGACAACTCCAGCGCCATGAACGTACGCGGCGGTCGCGCCAATGAAACCGCCACCTACGTAGACGGCGTCCTGGTTACCGATCCCTACAATGCAGCCATGCGACTCTATATCCCCACCAAGGCCATCGAGGAGATCAGCGTCCAGACCGGTGGCTTTAATGCCGAATATGGCGAAGCCATGTCCGGTATCCTGGCTGTGACCACCCGCGCGGGCAAGGATCGCTATACCTTCTCACTCGAGGCGGTCACTGACGAATTCCTGAGCGCAGAGCGTAAAAACCTCGGCACCTATTCTTATGGATTCAACGAGTACATCGCCTCCGCCAGCGGTCCGATCTGGCCTAAAAAACAGCACACGTTCTTCGCCAGCGTAACCAGGAACTATCAGGCGGATTGGACCCCGTCATGGGGTTGGGCTGAAAATCCATACAAAGTCAAGAATTACACCTACAACCAGCCGTTGATTACCAATCGCCGTAACGCCGGCGGCCAATTGCTGGTGGACACGCTGCAGCACAACTATGCCTTCAACGCCCGCCTTCCGGGCAACGAAAGCTCGGACTGGTCCTACACCGGCAAAATAAAACTGCAGCTGGCCAAACAGCTGGAGCTCAAAGCCAGCATCATCCAGACGGATCGTACTTTCAGCTCGGATTGGTTCGGCACCGCCATCGGCATCCAGCCGGTACAGTTCTTTAATACCGGGCACCGGCCTCTGATGGATACCCACTCACGCTCCGTCAACGTTACCCTGACGCAACTGTTGTCGACGCGAACGTTTTATGATCTTAAACTGAATCTGTTCGACACCGGCCGCAAAGTGTATGACGCCACCTTTAAGGACGATCTTTATAAATACGGCGATCCCCGTTACAATCCCTGGCCGGACTCTGCCATATATCTCGGCGAGGCCTACACCGGACGGCTGTCCCCTGACTTTTTCCAGCCCGGAGCCCAATACGATGCCTACTGCAAACAGCGCAGTCAGCATTGGGGCATCGATTTCGATATCACCCATCAAATGGGCCGGTATCACAATCTCAAAGCCGGGTTCGAATACAAATACCATACGCTGCGCTATTTTCAGCTCAGTACGCCCAGCCGGTTGTCGGATCCGGATTGGGCGACGGAAATTGAAAAATATCGCGGCGCCGACGTGCGAATGTACGGCTATGATGTGGAAGGCCGTGAAATCGACAGCGGCGATTACCTGACCGACGTGGTTCGTGATGCCGACGGCCGGCCGCTCAGCGGTTTTAAAAATCAAAAGCCGTATCACCCGATCATCATGAACGGCTATGTTCAGGACAAGATCGAATTTGAGGATTTGATCCTTAATCTCGGCTTGCGCTGGGATTACATCGACCCCAATGCCTGGATGTTCAAACAACTGGCGGCCGGCTTTAATGCGGACGGCACCGTCATCGCCGGCACCGGCATGTTCGGCGGCGATCAGATCTTTGACAACCGCGACGTAAAGACATCGGAAGCCTATTACTATTTCAGCCCCAGGCTCGGCGTCGGCTTCCCGGTAACGGACAAAACGGTGTTCCATGCCCAATTCGGCAAATTCTATCAGGCACCGCCGTTGCAGGATCTGTATCTCAGTCCCTTCTATATGGATTCCTATGTAAGCTCGCAGGGTTACTTTACCTGGCTGAACAATCCCAACATCCGGCCGCCGAAAACAACGTCGTATGAGATCGGCTTTAAGCAGACCTTGAGCGATTATGCCTCCATCCAGATGACGGCCTTTTACAAAGAAACGGAGGATCTCATCCAGCTGGTGCCCATCACTACGGACGTGAAAACCATCGCGTTTCGTGAAAACGGCGATTTCGGCACCGTCAAAGGACTGGATATAATTTTTACGCTGCGCCGTTTTAAAAATCTGAGCGCGCAGTTAAACTATGAACTGCAGTTTGCCGACGGCACCGGATCGGCATCCAATTCCAATTACGACATCGCCTGGCAACGCGGCACGCGAGGTTCGTATCCCAAATTCTCCATGCCACTGGATTTCGAACAGCGCCACACCGGCAGCTTGAACATCGATTATCGCTTTGGCAAAACGGATGCGCCCAAATGGCTGCGCAACAGCGGCGTCAATATGGTCCTGGCCTTCAACTCCGGCAATCCGTATACGCGCATGGCCCTGACCGGACAGTTCCCCTTCTCCGGCCGCTATGACAACAACAACCTGTCGCAAATCCCGGCTACCGCCGTCAACAGGGAAACCACACCGTGGATGTATAAAATCGATATGCGCGTGGACAAACAGTTCGAGATCATGCGAAACAAGTTCACCTTCTATGCCTGGATCATCAACCTGCTGAACACGGAAAACGTGCAGGAGGTGTGGTGGACCTCCGGGTTGGCGGACGATACCGGTTATCTGCGCACCAGCGCCGGTCAGCAGTATTGGAGGGGACTGGACGACACAGCTAAAAAATTATACAAAATGCGAGAGATCGATTACAACAATTACGGTGTACCGCGACAAATCCGTCTGGGCGTACAATGGGAAATTTAACTAGGCGAGTCTGGAGGCAGGCAATGAAAAAAATTACCCTTATAGGAGCACTGTTGCTCATCGTCGCGGTATCGGCTATGGCAGGACGGGACAGCAGACAAAAACCGGCCCCGATGTCGAAAACGACGATCAATCAGGATGTATGGCTCAACATCAACCGCATGAACGGTATCATGCGCAACAACGGCACCTGGTTTTATGACAATATTCTGCACGATTGGGGGCTGGAATGGCCGAAAGGTTCCGGCTTGAGCCCTGTGTACGCCGGCGGCCAGATGATCGGCGCCATGGTGAACGGCACGCCGCGCATTGCCGGCGTTATCCACGACGCCACGGAATTTCAACCCGGCAGGATCCTCAGCAGCGGTATCGAACCGCTGCAGGCCGACAGCCGACTGGACGCGAAATACCGCTGGTATGAATTGCGCTCCGACGGCAGCGGCGATTGGGCCACCTGGCCCGTGGATCAGGGAGCCCCGCTGGACAAAGAGGGGAAGCCATTGCTTATCGGCGATCAAACCTTTTACTGTGTGTACAATGACGCCGGCGATCACACGCTGTTCGGTACGCAAAAACTGGGCGCCGAAGTCCATCAACTGGTCTGGGCGTTCAACCGGGCGGATGCTATCGGCGATATGGCGTTCATAAAATGGACCATCGTCAACAAAGGCGCGACCGATTGGGATGACACCTATTTCGTCATCTGGACCGATATGGACATCGGCGGCGGCCGCGATGATTTTGTCGGTTGCGACACCACCCTGGGACTGGGCTATACCTATAATGCCACCAACAACGATCAGGACTATGGCGCAGCTCCGCCGGCCACCGGTATCGATTTTTTCCAAGGCCCGATTGTGGATTCTCCGGGCGATACGGTAAAGCTGCCGGACGGCACCCGCGTGGCCAACAAGAAAATGCTAAAGATGACCTCGTTCATCTATTACAACAACGATGATTCGCCGCAGGGCAATCCGCAGACCGGCGGCGATATGTGGAATTTCATGCGCGGCTATTGGCGCGATGGTACCGCCATTACCTTTGGCGGAAACGGCACCACAGCCGGCTCGCCGCCTACGGCGTTCATGTTCTCCGGCGACCCGGAATCCGCCACAGGCTGGCTGGACTCACAGGAATCGGACCGAAGATTCATGATGACCACTGGTCCGTACCGGATGTCAAAGTGGCAGGATGCCAATAGCAACGGCAAGCCGGATTTCGGCGAACCGGGCGTCCAGGAAATCGTCGCCGGCGTGCTCATCGGCCGCGGATCAAACAACCTCAACAGCGTCAGCTACCTGAAAGCGATCGATCAGATCGCCCAGCTGGCGTATGATAAAAATTTCGCTTTACCCAAACCGCCCAAAACCCCGGTTATCACCGCCTCTACTCTGGCCAACGGATGTGTGCTTACCTGGGACGGCCGCGCGGAATTCATGAACGACGGCGTCACTCCGTACTCGGTGCCGGACATTGTCGCCAACGGTCTGGTCGGTCAGATGATGGTGGTGGAGGGCGAATATACCCAGGTGACGGACGGAACCTACGATTTTGCCGGATATTCCATTTATCAATTCTCTGATGCTTCCGGCAAGGATCCGGTGCTGTATGCTTCCCTGGGCGTCAAAGAAATTGCCGACACGCAACCCTATACGGACGCCCGTTATGTACGGCTGACCGTCAACAAACATCCTCAGGTCGGCAACGTCGGCGACCCCCTGATCAACGGCAAGGAATACTATTTTGGCGTCATTGCCAATTCCTATTGCAAATTTGCCAAACCGCAGATTTTCCCCAGTTCGGTGGAGGTGGTGACGGTAATCCCGCAGAACTATCCCGGCGAGCGATACGCCGCTGCGGCCAATGACACCTTGTCCGTCCGCCATCTCGGCAGCAGCGACGGCGCTGTTTTTGCCACAGTCGTAGATCCCAGAAAAACGACTGGCAAGCATTATCGGGTCACTTTTAACAGCGACGCCACCTGGAACCTGGTATCGGCCAGCGATTCAACGTTCGCCAAAGTCGATACGTTGCTCAAGAAGCAGTCGAACCAGCGCGGCGATCTGGCTTACAATGTGGTCGACGGGCTGCTGGTTCAGGTCCGCGGGCCGGCCAATGATTTCAAAGAGTTTTCGACCGTCGCGAACGCCAACGGCGCTCTCAGTCCCGTGGAAGGTGCCGCCGGCAACTGGACGTCGCCCATGGCGGGATTTCCCTCACAACGGCCGACGGAAGCCCAGCAGGTTGGAGCGGCGGAATGGCTGATTCATACCGGCGAAGTCGGCGCAGCGGACAACAGCACCTATGATTATTTTAAAAACCGCGTCACCCAGGGTGGAGCGCGTTGGCCGTTGATCATCCCCAACGATTTTGAAATCCGCTTCACGGAGCGAGGCGGCAAAGCCTACCTGCCCAACGCCTTTACCACAGGCGCAGACCAGGGCGGCTACCTGGTGGATGTATCGTACGAATTATGGAATATCGGAAATCCGGCTGATCCCGGCGACGATTATCGATTGTTTCCGTACGTCTATGACATCGATGAGAATCATGCCTTCAATCTGCTGCGGCAGGCGAGCCTCGATGCGCTGGGGTATGGCGACACAGCCGACCATTCGGTGTCTGGCGGCGCCAACGACCCCTATACCGATTGGATTTATTGGGTCCTTCCACTGGATCTGTCGCCGGGTGAAAAAGGCTATAACGACCTCGTCGCCCTGATGGCGCAAAATCCGGACGCCTACACCTATATGGATGGTACCCGGGGAGACGTCATGCGACGAATGGTGTTTATCAACTGGAACGGCGGCGATGTCGTTGGCGGGGAATACAATCAAGAGATGCCGGAAATCGGCACGATCTTTCGCATCAGCACGACCAAGCCCAACGGCGTCCACGATCTCTTTCAGTTCAAAGCACCGGGCGTATCGCTGGATCCGAAAGACCAGGTCGCGGATATCGGCAAAATAAATGTGGTGCCCAATCCATACTATGGCTATCACAGCGGCGAGATGAACATTTTTGAACGATGGGTCCAGTTTACCAATCTGCCGGCCCAATGCACCATTCGCATATTCGATCTCGCCGGCAGTTTGATCCGGCAGCTGGAAAAAGACGATCCGTCCACTACCTTGTTGCGGTGGGATCTCCAGAATGCGTATCAATTACCTGTCGCCAGCGGCGTCTATGTCTATCATGTTCAGGCGCCGGGAATAGGTCAAAAAACAGGCAAAATGGCGATTTTTGCACCGAACGAACGATTGGATACGTATTGACAACATAACCTCCCGCTCCCTTGTATGTTATCATGCAAGTACCTCTCCCCCTGGAGCGGGAGGTGCTATTGTACTGAAACGCGATGAACAAAGGAGATCTCTTATGAAAAAAGTACTGGTTGCCACTATGTGCCTCCTGCTGATCGGTGGCGTGCCGTTGGTATTCGGCAGCGGTCCAAAAATCGGCACCAATGCCGCTCCAGAGTTGCAGATCCCGATCGGGGCGCGCGGCGTGGCGTTGAGCGGCGGGCATATCGCCCATGTAGAGGGCGTGGAAGCTATTTACTGGAATCCGGCCGGCCTCGGCGTAATCAAAAGCGGTGAAATTGCCTTCAATTATATGAACTATTTTGCGGACATGCAAATTACCAACCTGGTAGCCGGTATCCAGGCGGGCCGTCTAGGCGCGCTGGGCGTCAGCGTCCAGGTGCTGAATATCGGCGGTATTCCGATCACGACCATTGAGGCGCCTGAAGGCACTGGCGAGACCTTAAAGCCCAATTACATCACCGTCGGCGCCACGTTTGCCCGCCGCTTTACCGATCGCATCAATTTCGGCGCCAACGCCAAAATGATTTCGGAGAGCATCGGCAACATGCGCGCCAGCTCTGTTGCCTTTGATTTGGGCTTGCAGTACATTTCGCCCTGGAACGTCTATTTCGGCGTGGTGCTGCGCAATTTGGGTGGTGAGATGGCTTTCAGCGGCACAGGGATCGAATTCGACTCCAGCGTGCCCTGGGCCAATCCGAATGCTACAACCCGCAAAACAAAGCTGGATATGTCGGCCGGCGAATTGCCTACCAGCATGTCAATGGGCCTGGGGTATCGCTATCAGCTGGGTCCGCAGCAGCATATCAACGTGTCCGGAACCTATGCCAATAACAGCTTTAACCTCGACCACCTGGCAGCCGGCGTGGAATACAGTTTTAAAGATATGATATTTTTGCGAGGCGGCTATTCGGCAGCGCTGTTTCCGGAAGATTATCCCGGCAGTACAAGCGATGATTATCAATACGGACTCTGCCTGGGACTGGGAATGCGCATACCGGTAGGCAACAGCTCCGTGATGGTGGATTATGCCTATCGCGATATGCAGCTGTTCGATGCCAATCAGTATTTTTCGGTCGGGTTTACCTTCTAGGATCGTACTAGTGATTTTTGTGCAGGAGTAGATCATGATCGCCCGGGGGTTATTTCCCCGGGCGATGGACATCCGCCGGGTGGCTCTCACTGCTCAGCCGGGAAGACCTCTCGCCTTTGGATCTCAGAGACTCATTTCTTCAATGGTCCGATACATGGTCACAATATTTTCCGCCGGGCTGACCACCTGAATATTATGGCACGGACCCGGAATATAGCCGCCTTTGCTGCCAAGAATCTGCACGTTATCCAGCACCTCCTGGCGGACCTCCTGCACGGTGCCAAAGGCCAACGTATACTGATTATCCATCGCACCGTGAAAAATCACCCGCTCGCCAAAGTCCTGCACCAGCCCTTCCCTCTCCATGCCCGGACAACGCCACTGAATCGGATTGAGCACATCGATGCCCAGCTCGATCATATCGGGAATGATGTCCCGCACCGCGCCGTCGCTGTGATGAAACACATAGGCGTCGGCCTGGTGGACCAGGTCGATCATGCGTTTCATGTGCGGCAGAAAGAACTGGCGAATGTGGCGCGGCGAATACAGCATGCTTTCTTGCGTACCCATATCTTCCGCCACCCAAGAAACGAGAATGCGGCCAGGAATCGCTTCATACATGCGGCAGGTTTTTTCATAGGCCAGATCGTACATTTTTTGCAGGCAGTACGCCACCATGTCCGGATGCTCATGCAGATCCATAAACGCCTGCTCGACGCCACGCAGCTGTTCTTTATAATCCATGAACGGCTCAGAGCCGCCGCCGACGATCACCCACTCTTCCTTGCCCCTGATCTGCTCCCTGAGCACGGAATAGTCCCACCAGTCCGCTGAAGGCCACTGGTAGCCGGCGATGATATCCTCCACGCTCCTGCATGTTGCCAGAGGATGGTAATCGATGACGCCGTCCAGCCCCGAATAGGTGCCGCCGTCGTAATAAATATCCTGATAGCGCGCTCCCCACACGGTAGTCCTGTCCGGCAAGGGTGGTCCGATATACCGCGGCTCCACATAAACATACTTGTCAATGTGCAACACATCGCAAAAGCTTTCATAGCCTTCGACGTTGCAATGGCGGTACAGTTTGGCCGCCGCTTCCGGGGTGGCGTTAAAAAACGTAGGCAGGCGATCCGGCTTTTGCCGATGCAGCACGGCCAACAATCGTTCTTTCGAAGTCAATGTCCTGGCATCCCTTGCTGATTTATCAGGCCCTTTAAAAAATAAAGTGACTATCTATTCTTACCTGTGTGTCTCAAGCGTCCAGCGCAAATCCGGGTCTCGTGGTCTTCCAGCGCCCGCGCGTAAAGTCAGGGCATTCCACCGGCGCGCCGTTCTTTTCGATTGACAGTCCGGAGAGCGGCACCACCATGCTCATGAGAACCGAATCATACACGCTGATGGGCGTCGCGGTTCGTTTTCGCACGGCGTCGAGGAACAGCAAAAGCTCGAGATAATCGGTGCCGCTGTGGCCGGCTTTCAACGCTGCTTCGCCGTGCTTTCGCCACCAGAGGTGATCATGTTTTTCCTGATACGGCGGGAACGGCTCCCACTCGTGGTACTCGGGACTGAAGCGGCTCAGGTACACCGCATTACGCTGTTCATTATACAAGCCCTCCGTGCCCTGGATGGTCCAGCGGTTGTCATACGGCCGTGGTAGTTGCATGTCGTAATTGATGATAAGGGTGTTGCCTTTTTTGGTTTTAATGGTAGAGGTGACGATATCGCCCTGTTTGTAGCTCAGCCTGGCATTGGGATGATCGGCGCCGAATTTGCGGCGAAAGTAGCTGTTAATGCCCAGCGATCGGCTCGAGACCGAGGAAATGGTGTCGTAATAGTCTCCATAGCCGAGATCCATCCAGCTCCACACCGGGCCCAGACTGTGCGTCGGATATTGGTCACGGTTGTATTTCAGCAGAAATCGTCCGCCCCAGCGCATCTCGCCTTCGGGAGAGAAAAACCAGTGATCCACGCAATCGTGGGAATGGGCGCAATGACAATGCACGATTTCACCCAGCATGCCTTTGCGGATCATGTTCAAGACCGCGAGGTTATCTCGACGGAAACTCCAGTTCTCCAGCATCATGCACGGTACACGCGTCTCCTCGTGGGTGTTGACCAGATCCCAGCACTCTTCGATGCTGAGGGCTGCGGGCACTTCCACGGCCGTATATTTTCCGCAGCGCATGGCCTGCACGGCCATGGGCGCATGCCAGTCCCAGCTTGTGGCGATCAGAACCGCGTCGAGATCGTCGCGATACAACAGCTGCTGAAACGCCTCTTCATCGCGAAAATAACCTTCCGGTTTCTGCTGTCCGGCCTTAACCACCAGATCCTGGCCTTTGCCGAGGTTGTCCAGATTAATATCGCACAGAGCCGGGATCACCACGCCGGGCATGCCCAGCAGCACCGACATGAGCGAACGGCCGCGATTGCCGGTGCCGATCACACCCAAACGAACAGGCCGGGTGTTTTTAGCCTCAGCCGCCCAAAGGGCGCCGGTACCAAGCGCAGTAGCTCCGGCTGCAACCCCTTGCACAAATTCTCTGCGATTCATAGTCCTGTCAGACATGCGCTGCCTCCTTATGGTTGATACACGCGAATTTCAAATATGCGCGCCAAATCATCCCCGTTGGTTCGCTGAATTTGTAGACGTACACGTGAAGCCCGCACCGCATTGAATCGATGTCGGACCATGCGCAGGACATTGTTCCGGTTTTCCGCCACTGTCAGCCATCTACCCTGAGAAAAAACAGACACGGCATAGTCTGCCACGGTTTCCGGCTGCGGAGCCCGTATCTGCTGAGCGTATTCGTTATCCTGGCCGGTGATATATAATTTGCGATGAAGACCGGTATCAAACGTTACCTGGATTTCACCCAGGAGCTGTTCTGCCGGCCAGGAGAGCTCTATCCAGACTCCCGCCGGCTCCATCCTGCATTGCCACTGATGGCTTTGGTCGTCACCGATATCACGATTCCAGCCGTCAATGACTGCTGCTGCCGGACCTTCGGAAGTGGCGCCGGAAGCGTGAACGGCAGCCTGGCGCGCCAGATCCTTTGCATCCGTGTTGGACACTCCCAGCAGCGATTGATCATCCCGCAGCAGGCGCTGCTGCAACACGTTCACCTGCTCGCCCAGTTCGCGGGGTGTGCAGTTTTTCTCTTTACAAAGGGCAGCGGCGGTGCCGGCGGCCTGCCCCAGAGCGGCACAGGTGGCCATGACACGAGAAGATGAAAAGGCCACATGGGAGGCGCTGATATTTCTACCGGCCATGAACAGGTTGGTGATAGTCCGGCTGTAGAGCGCGCGTAAGGGAATGGAATAGGGTTGCTTCAATTGGATGGAACGAAACGGCTGCTCCGATGGGCAGCCCATGCCGCAAGGGGGATGGTCATCCATCGGCCAGCCACCATACGCTACCCGGTCGGGAAACAACTCGGCGGATTCGACCTCCCGTTGAGTCAACACGTGTCCGCCGCGCACCCTCCGGCTCTCCCGTTTGCCGGGAATCATGCCCACCCATTGCAGCGCCCAGGTCGCGGATTCCGGGAAACGACCGCTGTTCTTTATATAATCCCAGATCCCGAGCACCATAGCGAGCAATTCATGGCGGATCCGTCGATTGTCGGCTATGGTATCCATCTCTCCGCCCCACTCGATCCACCAGTAGCCATACTCCCAGGAACGAATCGGCCGGTGTCTGAAATCCTCTTCGCTGTAGCTCTTGG
Organism: uncultured Cytophagia bacterium; assembly: GCA_964541895.1. Classification (GTDB taxonomy): domain Bacteria; phylum Zhuqueibacterota; class Zhuqueibacteria; order Residuimicrobiales; family Residuimicrobiaceae; genus CAZISM01. Next base: position 33,030 of record CAZISM010000007.1, on the reverse strand, counting down.
CCCATGCCGGCTTGATGAACGGCATAACCCGGTCATGATTCCTGCTGAAAAACAGAATACTGTTTCCCATCGTCTTGAGATCGCTTCGCTCCGGCGCCAGTGATTCGCCGTACGTATTACTCGCCTCACGACCGCGCATGATCTCTGCGCCGGCATAATACGCCAGGCTGCTGTCACCGGTGCAATCAATAAAATAGCTGGCCTCTATTTTCAACACCAGTTCCAGCAAGGGGCTGATCGCCGTAACCTCCCGGACCTGGCCTCGGCGGACCCGGGCGCCGATCACGGAGGTATCCAGCCACAACGCAATATTCGGCTCGGAAATGACCTTGTCATACAGCAACAAGTCCCACATTTCGAAGGAGCGCTGTTGATTATAAGCCGCATCCAGCAGTTTGAGTTCCTCAATGATTCCGGTTTCCCGCCAGCGTTGCAGAGGACTATGACTGTTGGCGCCCAGCACATGCATACGAATTTCGCTGGAAGCGTTACCTCCCAAACGGGAACGATCCTGGATGAGCGCCACGCGGGCTCCGTTGCGCGCTGCCGCCAACGCGGCACACACTCCGGCCAGGCCGCCACCGGCGACAACGATATCGCAAGCCAGCGTTTTTTTCGCATAGTGTGCTGTTTCGCTGCTGTTAGGCAACGGCGAAGCGGCCAGCGGGCCTGATCCCCACAGAGTGAGCGGCAAAGCAGAGGCGGCACCGGCCGATTTGAACCAGTCGCGGCGACTTGATGGCATGGTGTTCTCCTCTAAGGTTTTCGCTTGTTGTTCTGCCCGCCGGCGTCACGACGCAGTGGAATGGCCATCCCCCCGCTCGCTTCCAGCATATCGAACATACGTTTGTTCAGGCTCTTGACGATATCTTTGTGAGCCGGACTATGGATCAGGTTATTGGTTTCCAGCGGATCCTGTTGAATATCGTACAGTTCGTCGATATCCCAGATGCCGTGATAGTGCATGTATTTATATTGCTGCGTGCGCACGCCGTGCACAGTGGGCGTTTGCGGAAAGTTGCGTTCCCAGTAATATTCGTACAGAACCGCGTCGCGCCACTCCACCTGCTTTTCCTGCAGTAAGGGCACAAAGGAGCGGCCCTGCATATGCAATGGGGTCTTCAAACCGGCCAGTTCCAGGATCGTGGGTGCGATGTCGATGTTTTGTACCAGTGGATCAATCTGCATGCCCGAGCGAACCAGGCCGGGCGCCCGCACCAGAAACGGCACGCGCATGGATTCTTCATACATGTGCCGCTTGTCGATCAAACCATGTTCGCCGAATGAAAAACCATTGTCACCCATATAAAACACGACCGTCTCTTCCTCGAGGCCGGCCTGGCGAACATGATCCAGAACCCGGCCGATGCTTTCGTCCAGCGCCAGCAGGGTTTCACAATAGCGACGATAAAAGGTATCAAAGTCCAGTTGGCCGTGGTACATATAATCGACACCATGCCAGGAGTTGCGCTGTTGCCGCACCCAGGCCGGTTTATTGCGATAATTCTCTTCCGTGTCCGCCATGGTCTGCGGATAGGGCAGCGGAACGTTATCGTAGCGGCCTTTATGGCGAGCCGCCGGTTCAAACATGGCGTGCACCGCCTTGTGCGATAAAAAGAGAAAGAACGGCTGCTTCTCCTGCGATTTCATCCACTCCAGCGCATACTCGGTCAGAAGATCGGTGATATAGCCTGGCCGCTGCACCTTGGCGCCATCGACGTTCAATTCCGGATTATGGTAAACACCCTGTCCGCGAAAGCTGACCCAGCGATCAAAACCCGGTCGTGGCTCATCGCTGTCGCTGCCCATATGCCATTTTCCGAAAAACGCCGTGCGATAGCCGAGCTGCTGCAAATAGCTGGGGAAAAAAATAGTATCGGCCGGAATGTCGGTGTTGTTATCAACCACCCCGTGGCTGTGGGCGTATTGTCCGGTAAAAATGGAGGCTCGACTCGGCGAGCAGAGAGCTGTTGAAACAAAGGCGTTGCGGATATGGGCTCCTTCCTGCGCCATTCGATCCATATTAGGCGTCTGCAGGAAGGGTATTTTGCCCATAAAACCCATGGCGTCGTAGCGATGATCGTCGCTGAGAATAAAGATGACGTTTTTGGGCTTGCGGCCCGAAATTCGTGCCGGCAAAGGCAAACGTTGTTTTTTCTGCTGTGCGGCGAGCAGCAGCGGCGTCATGGCAGCCACAGATCCCAGAAAACCGCGTCGGCTGGTCGTTTGATGGTTAACCATAGAGACCTCCTCCAGGTACGTTTGCTTATTTGGGTGCTATTTCAGCTGCACCCAGCAATTTGTCCAGCAGCCAGCCATCGGTTTTGCCGTACTGTTCCGCATACGCCCAGTGACCGGTATCGTTGGCCACCAGCAACGCTTTGGGAGCGGTGATCACGTTATACGCCGAATGCATCGAGGTCGGCGGGCAGACATTGTCGTTATAGCCCCAGGAGTAGTATCCGGGCGCTTTAACAAAACGGGCAAAATTGACCACATCATAATATTTGCTGGTTTCGATTTTCTCGGGCTTTACGTTGAACGCTTTATTGGCTTCATTGAACATGTGCGGCCAGCCGCCGGCCCGGCCATGGAGATAACCGGTCAAATCGCACAAGGCAGGGTAATACGCCACCAGCCATTTGATGCGACTGTCAAGACCGGCAGTCACAATAGTCAACGCGCCGCCCTGACTGCCGCCGGTCACCGCCAGTCGTTCTCCATCAAACTGGGGCAACGAATAGATAAAATCGATGGCGCGCACGCAACCCAGATATACGCGTTTATAGTAATAACGGTCCTTATCGTCAAGGTTGACAAATGGATAATTGACCAGGGCGCCGGCGCGCAATTCATCATAGACGTACGGTTCCAGGTTGACCGGAATGCCGTGAATGCCGATTTCCAAGGTGATCATGCCCTTGGCCGCATTGGCCACATCGCCCTGATACGGCCTGATCCCGGCGCCGGGCACCCGCAGCAGAGCAGGGTATTTGCCCGGCTTTTTTGGCACGCACAGCATGCCGTAGAGGCGGGCGCCGGCGGAAAAATTCTGCACGCTCACATGATACACATCTAAAAGTTCCGTGCACTTTTGCGGCACCAGCGTCATGCGCGTGTCCAGGGGAATCCTGGCCGCTTCGGCTTTGGCTTTGTCCCAGAACTCTTTGAAATCAGCAGGCAACGTGGTAGTGGGCTGAATCTGATCCGGCGCAAATGCCGCGGCCGCCATGCCGGAATAATCGACGTTGTCCAGTGAAACGGTTACTTTGCAGTCCATAAAACCGGGTTGTTTCATGGTGCCGCCATCGAGCGTAGCGGTGCCGTTCTTCAGCACCTGCTTGCCGGTCAACACCGGCTTGAGCAGTTCCGGCCCGATTTCATAGCGAATGGCTGCGTTTTCCAGCGGGCGGCCGAATTGATAGACCTGCACCTGGAAGCGCACCTGCTCACCCGGCTTGTACTGCCAATCAGCATGATCCGGCGCTACCAGCACCTTGACAAACTCGGGCCTGCTCTGGCTGTAAACGAAGGACAGCCCGAGGCATAGGGTAATCAGCCCGAGCAGGGATATGAATCTGTTGCGCTTCATGGCTCACCTCATTTTTTTAAAAATGCGAAAACGATAATAGTAGATCAATCCGGTCAGCGTCAGGGCCAGCCCGCATAACGATGGAATGAGCGCCGTGATCAGCGTGGTGATCAGCAGCCACAGCTGCATGATCAACACCAGCACCAGCGACACAGGATAGCCCCAGGCTCGATAGGGTCGATGCACATTGCGGAATTTTCTGCGAAAAATGAAAACCGCCACAAACGTTGAAATATTAAAAATGGCCGAGGTAAACGAGAAAAAATCGATGATGGTTTCATAGACATGGGTTGCGAAAGCGGCGCCCATCAACAGCACCGATGCCCACACCGCCTGCACCAGCAGCGCGTTATTCGGCGTTTTGTACCTGCTGTGGATTTTGCCGAACGCAGGAAAAAACAGACCGTCTCGGGCCATGGCATAAACCCCGCGCGCCTTTACCAGCACCTGCGAACTGACGCTGCCAAAGGTATTGAGCATGACGGCGAGAGAAACCAGTGCGCCTCCCAGACCGCCGATGGCCGCCTGCATGGCATCCACGGCCACCCATTTCGATTCCTGTATGGTCTGCACCGGGATCTGATAGAGATAAGCGGTGTTGATGGCCAGATAGATCAGAAGCACTCCGGTGATGCCGAGTATAAGAGAGAGCGGCAGGTTTTTGCGGGGATTTTGCACCTCTTCAGCCACATAGGTGGCGCCTTCCCAACCGCTGAAGGCAAAGAACGCATAGCGCAACGAAGCGCCCATGGCGATAAACGTGGCCCAGCTGAATTCATCAGGCCAGAAGGGCTGCGAGAAATGGGCCCAGTGACCGCTCTGGGTAAAGGATACGCCGAGGATAACTCCCAGGGCCAGGAGCTTTGCCAGGCTCAATACGTTTTGCACTTTACCGCTCAAGCCGACGCCGAAGCAGTTGATCAGCGTCAGCAGCCAGATTACGGCCAGCGCCACCACTACTTCCAGATAACGTGGCAAGACAAAACCGAAAGCCACGTTGCATAACGAGTTGGTGTACTCGGCGAATACCATGGCAACGGCAGCGATCGCAGCGGTTTCCGAGACAAAAAACATGGCCCAGCCGCGCAAAAAAGCCCAGACCGGCGGATAGGCGGCGCGCAGAAATGCATAGGGCCCTCCCGAACGCGGCATCATCGCCGCCATTTCGGCGTAACAGAATGCGCCCAACAGAGTGGCCAGGCCTCCGAGGATCCAGACGCCATAAAACACGCTCACCGATCCAACCAGCAGCATGATGGGCCCAGGCGTCCGGAAAATACCGGAGCCGATGATGCGTCCGATCAGAATGGAAAAAGCTTCGGTCAAACCCAATTGTCGGCGCAGTTCCGTCTTTTCTGAAAAGAGTTCTGTCGGGACGGCCCTGGGATCGGTCATGATTGTTTTTGCGGTATAGGATTGCTTTTCAACGCGGCGTTGATGCCGGCTGCCCACTTGTCAATTTGGCGGCGATCGAATTCCCCATAAATGATCACCTTGCCGGAATAGACCGCCTTGCCGATAACAGGTGTGGCAATCAGCTTGCCGTTAAAAAAGATGCCCAACAATTGTCCCTGATTCACTCGCGTCGTCTGGCTGAATTTCAAAGCGCCCTCTTCGTTGAGAACCAGCACCAGAGCCGGGTGAACCCGATAGGTCGTGGATTGGGCTTCAGTAATATCGCTGTTATTGATCTCGACTCGCTGGTAGACATACACGGTGTCGCCATCTATTTTGCTGACCACCGAACCGGTGGTCAAGCCTTCAATCGGTTCGGGAACCAGATAACGTATCTCGACGTTTATTTTTTCCGGCGATATCAGTGAGCAATTGGTAAAGGCGAGTGCAACCATAGCGAGCCAGAACAACCTTTTCATACCCTCTTTCCTTCCTTCGCATTAACCACACCATGGCCGCGAACGTGCCCATTGACCGGACAGCACCGCCGAGGCCACGATTACGTTTTCCTGAATTTGAAAGTCAAACATACCCGCACAGATAAAATCAGCGCCGTTGGCAAAAGCGTACTGAAATCCATCTTTGGGATTAATGGCACCGGCGCCCAGCACCTTGTAGGCAATCCAGGGCCGGCGGACGTTTTTCATAAAAGCGATGGTCTGTTGCGGTGTGGTGCACCACATATTATCCTGGTCGGGCTGCGCATACTCCGGCTCCACCAGTTCAACATCAGTCGCTTTCCATTTGGGATTCTTCGGCAGGCGTGGGCCGGCCGTCCAGTAATTGCCGCTGTTCAAGGTCTTCATGTAAAAATCCGGCTGCAACCCGTGGCGCTCCGCCATCATGGGCACTTCGAGCGCATGTCCGGCCAGGCCGGCGGGGATGCCGGCCATATGAATGCGCTCCAGCGCATCGGCCAAAAGGTCGATTTTGCCTTTGGCGGCACATTCATCCGACACTCCGCCATGGACAAATACGGCATGGGCGCCGTTGTCGATGGCGCGATCGATTTCAGTCAGATTGTTCTCTGAAACCTTGATCTGTGCGATCCATTGCAGTTTGCCGCCTCGTTGGCGCCAATAGGTGTTGATGAGATTCAACACCTTGTCATCTAATCGCAAAACGGCGGTGTTGATGCCATTGGCTTCACACAGCCGCCAGGTCTCGAATATTTTTTCGTCCGTGAAATAGTGGCGCAACAGCGGCGAGACATAGATCAAATCACGGCTGTGCGCAAAGCCGCTGGTCAGGTTGCCGCCGACGATGACCCGGCTGACGGCCAGATCACCGATTTTCCCTTTTGGCAAGGCCGCCGCACCCTGGACAGCTGCTGCCGAGCTGTTCGCCAGCAGAATACGTTCTTCCAGGGACAATCCCATGGCCGTCAACGTAGAGGCGGCCAGCGTCTTTTTGAAAAAAGATCTGCGATTCAATGTTGCCATGGACAGATACCTTGCTAGAGTTTAAAACTCTTTTTGGCCAGATTGTAGGCCAGATCCACTGCCACCTGCTCCGCTTCATCCAGATCGATCACATGTTCAGCCACCAGTTCAGCCAGATAGCGGCAATCGATGCGACGGGCCAAATCATGCCGCGCCGGGATGGATGGGAACGCACGGGTATCGTCAATGAATCCGACCGTATTATAAAAGCCGGCTGTTTCTGTGGTCAATCTGCGAAAGCGGAGCATGGCTTCGCGGCTGTCCAGGAACCACCAGGCCGGCCCCAGTTTCATCGCCGGATAATGTCCGGCCAACGGTGCCAGCTCTCGGGAATAGGCGGACTCATCGATGGTAAACACAATGATGGTCATCTTGTGATCATTGCCGAAGCGGTTGAGCAACGGTTTGAGATCGTGGACAAAATCTACGGCCAGGGGAATGTCGCAGCCCTTGTCCGGTCCGAACAGGCTGTACAACTGCGGATTGTGGTTGCGCAGAACACCCGGGTGAATCTGCATGACCAGACCGTCCTCACTGCTCATACGGGCCATTTCCATCAGCATATGGCCGGTGAATAAGCGGGCGTCTTCTGCTGTCGCCTGGCCTTTCATGGCTTTGCTGAAAAGTTTTGCCGCCTGCTCAGGGCTGAGCTCGATGGTAAAGGGCGTCAATACGCCCTGGTCGGTGGAAGTTGCTCCCATCTCTTTAAAAAACGCCCGTCGCTGTTCCAGGGCCCGGATAAAACCTTTATAAGTGGTGGTATCTTCGCCCGTGATGTGAGCGAGCTTTTCCAGGTTCTGGCGCCAGTTGTTGGCGGCGAAATCGGTGACATTATCGGGCCGGAAAGCGGGTATGATCCTTCGCTTCCAGCCGCTGGCCTGAATTTTCTTGTGCTGTTCCAGAGTGTCGGTGGGCGGATCCGTGGTGCACAGGACCTCGATGTTGAACCGCTCAAACATGGCGCGGGGCAGGTTATCCGGTTTTGCCAAAACAGCGACCATCTGATCAAATATTTCATCGGCGCTCTCTTTACAAAGGCGCTGGCGAATACCCAGAACGTCGTGCAACTCATGTTTCAGCCACATACCGGTGGGTGTACCCCGGAAAAGATGAAAATGTTCCGCCACCAGTTGCCAGATGACACGGCGATCCTCTTCCATGACACGTCCGTCCTGATGCGGGATGCCCAGGTTTTCCATAGGGATACCCTGGGAATATAGCATTCTGAACAGATAGTGATCCGGTATAACCAGCAGTTCGGCAGGATCGGGAAAGGGTTTATTTTCGGCAAACAGACGTGGATCGACGTGCCCGTGCGGACAAAGCAAGGGTAAATCTTTGATCCGCTCGTACAGATGCCGGGCTATTTTACGTTCGCCCGGATTAGAGCTGAAATAGCGATCCGGATTGATTTCCAATGGATATGCCATAGGTCCATCCCTTTCATTAGTGCACTTGTGAAAAATAGCAAAATTTTGGCAAATTAAAAACGATTTTTAGGCCGGATATGAAATAGTATTTGCTTCAAAAACGTTTATATACTATTTTACAGGTCAAATAGTGTGGTCACTCTGCTGCCAACAGGATAAAATCCAGACTTCTCGGGAACATGAAAGTTTCTACGACATTCGCCAGATTTTCTTCGCTTTTCAAGCCGTATTCGCAAGAGATATCACCCAGCCAGCTGCAACGTTCCCTCACGTTGAACACCCTGGGCGGCACCTTTGGCATTTCGTGGTTTTTTCTTCTGTCGCCCATGGCCAACGGGGTCACCGGCAACATGGTGAACGTTTTTTTTAAAAACCACCTCGGCGGCTCTGCCAGCGCTCTCGGCATGCTGGTGGCTTTTGTGAATCTGACGGCCGTGTTGCACCTGGTTTCCATCTTTATCTACAATCGGCTCTCTTCCATCAAGGCCTATTGGTGGGTTAACCACCTCATCGCCCGTATCCTTGGCGCCGCGCCCGCTTTTGTCGCTCTTTACGTTTTGATGGGCGGGGACAAGCATACGGGCATTAACGCCATCCTGATCTGTCTGGCCATTGCCTGGGTGTTTTATAACAGCGCCACGTCGGGCTGGTTTGCATGGATGACCAGCCTGATTCCGGAAAACATGCGCGCCTCCTATTTCGGCCGCCGCAGCGCCATTGTGTTTGCTGTCGGCATGCTGATCTTTTTTGTCATGACCCTGGCGCTGGACATCTTTCACGAACATGCGTTCGTCGTGTTTGCCGTCTTTTTCCTTCTCGCCGGCATCGGCGGCGTCTTCGATGTCAGCATGTTTCTTTTTATTCCGGAACCCAAATCCGCGCTGGTGAATGTTCCGCTTTCCTGGCGTATGGTCCTCGAGCCGGTTACCCATGGCAATTTTCGACGTTTTCTCCTCGGACTGGGTCTGTTCATGTTCTCCACCAATGTGCTGGCGCCTTTCATCGGTCCGTATCTGACCGCGCCGGACGGCATCGGTGCGCCCAACATCTGGTTGGGTATTCTGACCTTGAACGCGCAACTGGCCTATATGGCCAGTGTGTCCTACTGGGGCATGATCATGGACCGGCTCGGCCGCAAGCCGGTGGTGCTGATCGGCAGCCTTTATTTTCTCTCCGGCATCGGCTGGTTTTTCATTTCTCCGAGCAATTATGTGTTTATCATTCCGGTCATGGCCGTGCTCATGGGTATTCTCGGTCCAGCCATTTTTGAAGGCGCCAATCAACTGATGATGACGCTGACCCCGCCACGAAATCGCACCACTTATATCGCCTGGTATTTTGCCCTAATCGGCATTGCCAACGCCAGCGGCGCCCTGCTGGGCGGATTTTTGTCCGACGCGTTGGCTGCTCTGCACTATCCGCTGGGACAGTTCCTGGTCATTAAAAGTTTTCACATCGTCGTGCTGGTCTATATGACGCTGTGCCTGCTAAGTTTTTACCTGATCAGCCGCATCAGGGAGGGTGGCGAAACGCCGGTAGGGGTGGTGCTGCAACAGATTACTTCGGTATCCATTTTCCGCACCATGGGCAGCATCGGCGTGATCGGCAAACCCGAAGATTCGCATCGGGTGGCCCGCGCCCTGCGCATGCTGGAAGGCCAGTCCAGCACGCTGGCTGTTCGCGACATCCTGCCCCGGCTGGATGATCCGGATGCCGAAGTCCGCGAAGAGGCGGCCAGGGCTCTGGGTCGCATCAGGGCCATGGAAGCTGTGGAGCCGCTCATCAAACACCTCAACAATCCCTCTTCCGGCATTCGCGTGCAGGCGGCCCGCAGTCTGGGCCAGATCGGCGACCGACGCGCCCTGCCCTATCTGGTTGCGCTGCTGAACAGCGCCTCGGAAGAGTTGCAGGAAGCCTGTGTCCAGGCCATCGGCCAGATGGGCGATAAGGAATCCATCTCTCGTCTGTTGCAGCTGTTCAATGAAAACCGCAGCGACCGGGTCATGGGACTGGGAGCCGAAGCGGTATCCCGCCATGGCGTGCTGGAAGCGGTGTGGGAGATTTTTCCCCGCATGCATCAAACGCAAAATCCAGTGTTACGCAGACAGCTGGCCATCGCTCTGGGAAATTTGCTCGGCAAACCCGGAGAATTCTATCGCTATCTTACCGGAGACCGGATCAATCAAATCACATTGCTCAAGCAGCTGTACGAGCGCGTGCGCCAGGTCGGCCAGCACATTGAAGAAGAAACCGCATCGGCTGAATCGCGCATGCCGGCCATGAACGCCGATACCTATGTCAGCCTGATTCGTTCCGAACTGGAACACGATCGCTTTGGTCCGGCGTTGCAGCACCTGTCCCGCTTTTACTCCTATCTGGTGCGGAGGCTCTACCCGCACGCCGGTGGGGATGACGAGTCCCTGATCGCTTTTGCGCTGTATCATAATCAGCCGCTGGGCCTGGCCGTTTGGCTGGTCAAAGAGACAGAAAAAAAATACAGCACCGGACTGGATCAGGAATTGCTCTGGATGGACGTCCTGCTGGGACTGTACGGCCTGAGCTATCCGCAATACTCGAGAACGCAACAGCAATTCGTATAAGACCAGGCCGTATATCCGATTCCAACTTTACGGGAGCGGTTTCAGCTCTCTATCGTACACCGAGGCATATCCTCCGCCCATATTGCGGGCAATCCACAGCCGGTATTCCCGGTCCGAAAGTGCGGACAGATAACGATAGGGGATGTGTGTCGCAGCCGCCACGACGGCAATGGCGCGCCCACCCTTTTCTGTCGGCACGTTAAGAATCAATTCATCGCGAAAATCCCCATACACATCCGCCACCATGACGAGACGGCCGTCGTCGATCCGGTTCGCCGGTGGCTGATTTTTCGCTGCCACTTTTTCGCCGTCAAAATCACCGATGATTTTGGCGCTGTTGCTCTCCAGCTCGCGGGTGGCATCGCCATCCCATTCGAGGGGCCGATAGCCGGCCGGAAACGGCTGCATGAGCACCCGGCCCATGGCGGAAAAGAGCAAAAAGTGGTTATCCCCATGTCCGGCACGATTGGAAATGCACTCCATGCCGGCTGATCCCTCCCAGATATCGGCCGACCATCCGGAATGTCCATGAGTCCACACCGGATCTTCTTCCCGATTGTGTTTCCAGATAACAGTGCCGGTATTGGCGTCCACCATGTACACACCGGCGTGAACGCTGGATTCTACGATGTAAAACACCTCCAAGCCCGGTCGCTCGGGAATATAATCATGGATGGAAACGATATCCGGATGCTGACGATAGATGGACCATCGCATGGTGCCGTCATGATTCAGACAGGTGGTGCCGTCGAAAATTTCCTGACAGCCGTCGCCATCCACATCCGCCGCTTCGATTTTGTGGCCGCCGCTGCCGCTGGTCTCGGCAAAACTATTAAACTGCCACAGCTGTTTCAGCTCGTTATCGAATGCGGTAAAAATTTCGTTTTCATACAATCCGGACTGGGTGATAACAGCCGGGGTTTTCGGATTCAGATATACCACGGAGAGGTGGATGCGCGTGGAAGATTTTTGAAAATCTGAAACCAGGGCCGGCCAGGGCGCGCTCTTTTTCACTCTGCCGGTCATACCGTCGAGGATGGCCACATAAAGATCGTCGCCCTGCTGCAACATGGTAATGACTTCGGCCTGGCCGTCACCATCCATATCCCAGACGTTGAACGGCACATTGTTGGAATTGCCGTAACAGTGGTCGTGCCGGCACACATCCCTGCGCCAGAGCGAGCGGCCATAGCTGCTAAAGGCTTCCAGTTGCACGGGAACGCCGGGATCCTGGGACATTTCGGAAACGCCGTTATCCAGCTTGATCACACAATCCATGACGCCGTCGCCGGAAAGATCGCCGAAAATGGGGATCAGGTTGCCCTGGCGATAGAGCGGCGCAAAGGTGGTGATGATATTTTTACTGTCAGCCTCTTTGCTGGTGCAGCCGCACCACTCCGAGCGCCGGCCTTCCTGGCCGTTGGCGGTTACAGGTCTGACATAATAGTGATAACGGATGCCTGTTTTGATATCTGCATCCAGGTAGGTGGAACCCGATCGCACGGGTTCTGCATTGATACGAAAGCCGTCGTGGTCGCGGGTGCCGGCGCGATAGATATTAAAGCCGGTCCCTTTGCGATCTCCATGCAGCTGCGCCCAGCTGAGGAAATTGCCGGCGCTTCCCTGAGACAGGACCACGAGTTGCCGTGGCTGCAGGGTCCAATCGGCATCAGCCGGCGCACGCACCGGGCGGAACCCGGTGTCGGGGTAGCGGATCCCCGATTCCAGTCCGAGGATGTAACCACAGCGGAGGTATTCATCGGCTCTGGCCCACGATCCGCCCATAATGGCCGTTTCGATGTTGTCGGTATCATAGATCCTGTACTTGAAACTGACGGTGGCCGGGTCGTTGCGCGATATGGCCATTTGCCAGACGTTTCCGGCCATGCCGAATAAGCCGTACCCGTTCGGTTTGCCGCTCCGGCTCGGCTGCAGATACTCGCTCCAGTTGTCAAAGGAGCGGTCTCCTTTGGCATTGTAATTGGCCTTGCCCCTGGCCTCCGCATCGCCCCAGGGATAGCGGTTATCCTTCAAACCGCCACGCTGGGCATATTCCAGCTCCGAAACAGTCGGCAGACGATAGACGCGGTTATCACGGCGACTCAGCCAGTTCATAAACGCGCGCACATCATCCCTGTTGACGAAAATCACCGGATGATTCTCCTTGCCGGCGGGAATGGTCCCGTTCTGCCAGTGCAGGGGTGCCGGATAGCCGGCAGCATCGATAAAAAGTTTGTACTCGCCGTTCGTAACCGGATGATCCAGAATCTCATAGTCATTCACACGAACCAGCGGACGATTTTTCTGCCGCAC
>CAZISM010000007.1:5486-20098 GCA_964541895.1 uncultured Cytophagia bacterium | reverse complement strand
GCGGGTACGGTCTTTGTGTTTCCTGCCGAAATCAGCAAAAAGCAGGCGCAACGCCTGTTTCAAAAGCAGTGGCGAGGTACGGATACTCTGTTTCTGACCATGGAAGAGTTCAAAGAGCTCTGTTTCCCCTCTGCCGTGCCGCTGCTTAAAGAAGAAAAACGAACGCTGGCGTTTTATGCGTCCCTGCAGCCCGCCATGCGCAGGCGTTTTAAAATACAGAACTATTTCCAAAGCATAGAATGGGCCCATCGCTTTTTTTCCTTCTGGGAAGAGTGTAACGAAGAGAACCTTGCGGAAGAGACGGTGATCGATACGCTGCAACGGAGCGGCTGCGAACTGCAGGATTGGCAGAAAGAGCTGTTTATGGATCTGGTGGCCATCAAAGAACAGTACGGCGATTTTGTCCACCGTCGCGGCTATGAAGACATCCTGTTCAGCCGGCGCAGCGAAACCACCGACTGGAGTGCTTTTGCCGATTACGATCGCTTTGTATTTATCAACCAGTACTATTACACCGCCACAGAGAAGGCGCTCATTGCGCAACTGGATCGGGCGTCCAGGGCGACGGTGATTTATTATCAGATGCCCGCTCGCTTCATCTCCTGGCCCGGGATGGAGCCGCAGCCCTTTTCACTTTCGCAGCTGCAACCCGAACGGAACCGGCAGCTGAGGATTCGGGAAGCAAAAAATGAATTTTCCATGATGGCCGCCCTGGCCGATGATCTGGCTGACGACAGCGACCTGGTTATCATCGATCCCAACCCGCAGATGAATCCCTACTATCGCTTTTTCTCCCTGGATCGGCTCCGCCTGCACATGAGCGTCCCGTTTCAACAGACCACGCTATACCGTTTTTTTACCCATCTCTATCACCTGCTCGACAGCCTGCTGCACGATCCCAATGACCATTTTCTGCTGCTGCCCCTCCAGGCCATCATGGACGTGGTGACCGATTCTGATTTTTATGGCTATTTCAGCCCGGACCAGCAACATGATTCCCGTAACGCATTTTGTGAACAGGGCTGTTTATCTCTCTACGATCTCGTCGAGCAGGATTTCAAATATATCGATCTGGAAGGTCGCCTGTTCCATATGCCTCATCCTGCTGTAAAAGCGGCAACCCCTTATCTGGCGCCGCTGCTGGAGCTGATGATGAAAGTGACCGGCGTTCGCTCCATGGCCGGTTTGCTGGAGGTGATCGACCAGCCGCTCGGGGTGAACGTCAAGTCGATCATCAACGAGTACGAGCGTTCCTACAGCGATATCCTGGACGTTTTTTATCAGACCCTCGCCGACTTTGCCGCATTGGACAGCGTCGGACTCGTGGACGATTGGTCCGAGTGTCTGAACGGGGAGGTGTCGGCGAGCGAGGCGATGCAGAGTAAAAGCTGGCTTCGCTTTTTCCTGGAGTATTTAAAGCCGCAGCGCATCCATTTTTCAACCCGCGAACTGCGCGGCCCCCGTGTGGAAATAACCAATCTGCTGGACACCCGCAACCTGGACTATGAGCACGTCGCCGTCGTCACTATGGTGGAAGGCGTCATGCCGCGAGCGCCGCAGACACCGTTTCTCTTTAATGAAAGCCAGCGTCGTCTCCTCGGTTTGAAAACCTACGACCAGGTTCGTCTACGCGAAAAATATTATTTCACCCGGCTGCTGTGCACCACGCCGTTCGTGGATCTCTACTCCATAAAGAACACCGAACGCGATGTCGAGGTCAGCTCCTTCGTCGAAGAGGTCAGGTTGTCCTGGAGTGCGCACCACCTCGAGTTTCAGGAGCTGTCGGATCGCCACTATCCGTCTGTGTATGCCCGCCTGCTGGCGCAGCCGGCCCGGCACCTGCCGACGCCTTTGTCGCCGGCGTTTTTTGCCATGCCTTTCGATCGCCGCCTGGACCTGGCGGCGGAGCGGCAGACCCTCTCTTTCTATCAATATCAATCGCTGCGCGAACAGCCGTTCATCTATTACATTCGCCATCTGCTCCGGATTCAACCCAGAAACACGGATGTGGAAATGAATTTCACCCCTTTGCTGCTGGGCCGGCTGGCACATGAACTCCTCAACACCATGTGGTATTTGTTCATGCAGGACACCACCGGCCTGCCGGATCAGCAGTCCTGGCCGCACATCTATCAGCGCTATGCCGAACAGGCGTATCATCGGGTTCTGAATACCGAACAGTTCGCCCGCTATCGCATACCCAAGAATTATACGCGAACCTACTTTGAACAGGTGCAATGGCCCATGCTGCAACGCGGCATGAGATATTTTTTCACCTATCTGGCGCAAGACCTGAAACTGGATCCGGGACAGACACGGGTGTATCCCGAGGCGTCGTTTTCCAGCCGGCTGGAAAGCGATGGCCGGCCGTTTGTGACTGTCGAGTTCGCCGCGGCGCCGCTGGCCATCCATCTGGCCGGACGAGCAGACCTGCGCCTGGAGGCACAGACGCCGGAATGCAAACTGATCTTTGACTACAAAACCGGCAGCATCGACGCCACGCAGCTTTTGTTCTACGAATGGCTGTACTACCGCTCCGGCCAGAACACCTCCGCCGCTGTTATTCAATCCTATGGCTGTGACCTGATCAAAGCGCGCATTCAGGAGCTCGAGCAGTTGACGTTCCGACGGGGCAAACCGGTGCGGAAGGACGAACTGTTGCTGGAATTGGCCGAGAACATACAAACGATGTTCAGCCTGCTCGCGCAAACCGGTTATGATATCCACGAAAAAAAATTCATACCAAACGAATGGCAAAACATCCTCCGACAGGATCTGCTGAGGGAATACGGCCGCGAGCAAAAAGATGAATGAACCTGTAGCCAAAGTGATTCGAGCCAGCGCCGGCACCGGCAAAACCTTTCGCCTGTCCCTGGAATACATCGCCCTGATCCTGAAATATCAAAAACTCGGATTGCACTTTAGCCAAATCCTGGTGATTACCTTTACCAAAAAGGCGACGGCTGAAATTCGGGAGCGCATCTTTCAGCATCTGCAAGCGCTCACCGAGCAGAGCGGCGAGCATGCAGAGCTGGAGAGCCTGCTGCTGTCCCTGTTCCGGCTCCGCGTCGGTGACACGGAACGAAAGCAGCTGCAGGCCGTGTATCGGGACATGCTGACCGACAAGCAACGGGTGCAGATCAGCACCATCGATTCATTTACCAACCAGATATTTAAAACCGTGATCTCTCCTTTCATCGGCTTGACGGATTATACCATAGATCCCACGGCGTTTCGTGACTATCTGGAAGAGCTGTATGAAGCGGTTTTGCACCCCGGCCGGTTTGAACAGGTTCGCCGGCTCTTTGCCCGTACGGAACACAAAAATCTCGACACCTATGAAAGACTGATCAAAGATATCCTTAACAAACGCTGGATTTTTTCGCTGCTGACCGTTGATCCACCGGCAGCGGATCCGGCGCAGGCGCAAATCCTGCTGGATACCTTTGTGCATCAGTTCGAAGCGGTTTACGGTGAATTGCTGCCGCTGCTGAAAGAAAAAAGCCTCAACGGTTCTCCGGCCGAGGTATTGCGCAAGGGCTTTCACGATGCCATCACCAACGGCCGTTCGGCAGACTGGCCGGCCCTAGAGCAGTATCTCCGCAATAAACTGCGCGATGTCGACTTTCTGCGCACTAACGCCGACCTCTTTCTCGGCGGGCCGACGTTCTGGAACGGCAACCGCATCCTTAAAGGGGCGGCCCACGCCGAACGGCGCCTTGATCTCAGCCAACGTCTCGAAACGGCCGGACGCACCCTGGCGGAGTACCTCTACCAGACCGTGTTTCTGCATGAACAGGAAGACCTGCTGCGCTTCTCCAGACTGCTGCTGAACAGATACGACGAGATCATCCTGCGCGAAAAACGGTTCAACTACAGCGATATTCTGCACTATACTTTTCAACATCTGTACGATCCCCGTTTGTCCCTGATCCAGGGCGATGAAGTAAGCAACAGTTTTTATGAAATCCTGACCACCCGAATTCGCTTCCTGCTGATCGATGAATTCCAGGATACCAGCATCATCCAATACAAACTGCTGCGACCGATCATCCGCGAGCTCTGCAGCGGCTACGGGGTACGCGAGTACGGCGGCGTCATCATTGTGGGCGACGAAAAACAATCGATTTATGGCTGGCGCGGCGGCGAGCGCAACCTGCTTCTGGCCATGCCGCATTTTTTACAGCCCTGCGAAGAGATAACGCTGTCGACATCGTTCCGGCACAGCCGCCACATCGCCGCCATGACCAACAGCCTGTTCAGCCATCCGCTGTTGCACGCACAGCTCGAACAGCAAAACATCACCTGGCCGTTCGAGGCCGGCCGCACCCAGCGAAGCGAAGCAGGCCACGTCCAGGTGCGACTGCGCAATCACGCTCCCGGCTCCAGCGACGAAACCGTGACGGACAAGGGCGACGGCATCGCGGAATTCGTGCGCGACTGGATTTTGCCCGGCATCCGCCAGGGCCGTGTACGCCCGGAACGAACGGCGATCCTGACCCGCCGCAATGAAGATCTCTATCGAATTGCCCGGGTGCTTGACGAATACAAAGTGGACTATATGCTGCAGAGCTCCCGGTCCGTGTTCGAACATCGGGCGATCAAACCGCTGTTTTACCTCTTTCGCTATCTGACCTTTCACGACATCACAGATCTGCTGGCGCTCTTTCGTTCCGACCTGTTTCTCATCGATGGCCCGGATCTGAAAAAAGTCCTTCTCGCCTACCAGGCCTGCAGAGCCGATTCGCTAAAGGCACAAACCGCACCGGCGCACAATTGGCTGAAAGCCTGCGCTGATATTCCAGCGGTGCAAGCGACGCTCGAATTCGTATCCCAACGTCATCATTTCGATCTGTTCAGCCTCTGCCTGAAAACCCTGGATCTATTCGGCATTCGCCACCGCTTTGCCACCGATCATGATCTGAAAAACATCAACCTCTTTCTGGAACTGGTTTCCACCTTGCCCTACCGTTTCCCAGGTTATCCCGCCACCATGGCCGGTCTGCTGCGCTTTGCAAAAGAACACAACCAGGACGAAATCGCCCAACAGGTGGCATTGGATCAAATCCATGTCATCAACCTGATGACGATCCATAAATCCAAAGGGCTGGAATTTGATTCGGTCTTTATGTTTTGGGACATCTCTCCGCGCGGCTCTCATGCCGGCGATGCCCTGCAGGAATATCTGCACTATACAGCGGATTTCAGTGCTGTGGCCGACTTTGGCCTGACCTACCAGTGCCAGGAAATCCTGGCCCACAGCAGCAAACGCGATCTCTATGAAACCGATCGCCGTAAACGAATCGTTGAAGACTTGAACACGCTCTATGTGGCCATGACCAGAGCCAGGCATCATCTTTTTATTTATGGGCTGTATGCCAAAAAGGACGGACTTGCAGCCTTTCTGGACTCGCTGGAAGAAAAAGCAGATCCCTCGGCGTCAGAAATGGTGTTTAGAACGCTGTATCACGACCTCAATGACAAAAAAGCCTGGCAGGGGCAGGACAGCGATCTGGCGCTGGCGCGGATAGGCGATGAACCGATGGCCGGCACGGATGTAGAGACCGCAAATCCAGCCGCAGACGCTGCCGCGGCAACCTGGAATCCGGAGCGAACATCCTATTTGCTGCGGGATCCGGCGAAAGCGGAACGGGAAGCTTATATAGATTTTAAAAGCATGTATCTGAAAAAGCGCAGCACCGATCGCGGCAATCTCATCCATTATTATCTCTCCATGGTCAAACATGGCGAAGAAACGGAAAAGCAGCAGGCGCGGCAGCGAGCCGTGCAATTCTACGGCACCCTGATTTCTCCCCCGACCATTCTGACCCTGCTGGATCAGGTGGATGAACAGCTTCGGACTCATCATGCCGATATCTATGCCGCCCGTTGGCACGTGTTTACGGAATTTACCGTCTTTACTGCAGCCGGCCGCGAGCTGCGAATCGATCGACTGATGATCGACGAAGCAGCCAAAGTCGTCGAGATCATTGACTACAAAACCGGTGAAACCTACGCAGAGGAACAGATGGAGATGTATGTGGCGGCGGTGGCGGATTTGCCCTGGTTGAAAGCAAACACCTATAGCATTCACGGACGCTTTATAGAAATTCACGTTCTGGACCAGTAGACCGATGGGGGTTGAATGGTCCAGGTCAATAATTTAACTTGAATTAGCCCATATTTATTATTACATTATATGATTATTTTTTGAAAGAGAACTCTGATGTCATACCAACAAGCTGACCCCGGGTGTTTACACGTCCAGACTCTGTCTCAACGTAACAGCAAAAGCAGTATCATGGATATCGCCATTGATCCGGATTCAGAAGCACTGCCCGCCGGCGATCTGGCCGCGGTGGTGGAATCCGCCGCACAAGCGATCAAACAGGCTCGCAAAAACCAGGCTTCGGTCATGCTCGCTTATGGCGCGCACCTGGTCAAAAACGGCATTGCGCCGATTCTGATCCGCCTGATGGAGCAGGGATGGATCACACACCTGGCCACCCAGGGCGCCGGTACCATTCACGATTGGGAATTTTCTTATTGGGGACGTTCTGAAGAGGATGTGCGGGCCAATGTGGCCACCGGCACCTTTGGCGTCTGGGAAGAGACCAGCCGTTATATCAATCTGGCCGTTCTGCTGGGCGGGTTGCAAGGCATGGGCTACGGGGAATCTCTGGGCGCGTTGATCCATCAGGAAGCGGCGGAGGTGCCGGACCTTGAAGCCGTAAAGCAAAACATCCAGCGCTGCCTGCAGGACGACGATCCGGCGATTGCCGCCTGGAGTGAATGGTTGGCTGTGGCGGAAAGGTTCAAACTGCCCGCAGGCCGCCTGGCCGTACCCCATCCTAACAAAAAATATTCCATTGTCGGCAACGCCTTTCGCCTGCGCGTCCCGATCACCATTCATCCCGGCATAGGGTACGATATCATCTACAACACCCCGTATGCCAACGGCGCCGCCATCGGCCGCGCCAGCCATACCGACTATCGTATTTTTGTAGACTCGGTGATGAAACTCAGCGGCGGCGTCTTTCTCTCTGTCGGCTCTGCCATCATGGCGCCGCAGGTGTTCGAAAAAGCCATGTCGTTCGCCAACAATCTGCTACTGCCCTCGGGCCGCAAGATAACCGATCACACCATCATCGTCAACGATCTGCAGCCCATGACCTGGGATTGGCGACAGGGCGAACCGCCAAAGAGTTCGCCGGATTATTATCTCCGCTTTTTAAAATCTTTTACCAGAATGGGCGGGGCGATGCAGTACGTGGCCATGGACAATCGCCATTTCCTGCATCAGCTGTACAAACGGCTGCAGGCGTAAACCAGCGGCCCGCTGCTTCAGCCCTGCGACATCAGCCGATAGCGGCTGCGAATCGCTTCCAGCGTTTTATAACCGAAATACCCTTCCGCCTGAATGGCAGCGCTTTCCGGCACCCGGGTGTTATAGTCGGTCTGAAACGCGATCAACGCTGCTCTGGTCTGCTGCGGATCTCCGGTTACAGGGCCATCAAAAAAACCGACGTCCGCCAGCACCGATTGAATCAACCGATAGGCCTCGCTCCGGGCCGGATCCGCCACATGCGTTGCTATTACATCGCCGTGTTTGGCAATCTGAAGCTCCAGCTTGAACAGCTTGTAGCTGAATTTGCCTGACCACTCTCTCTCTTCCTCCGACTGCCGTGCCAGAGCTGTAATCTGACTGAGAGCGGCCTTTTTACTTGAGGTGCTGTCGATGATGCCACCCAATTCGTTCAACGTGATGGCAGAGCGCAGTTCCGCTTTGACTGCTTCCAGCTCTGCTTTCAGGGCGGAAGAGGGCTGTGAAATCTGCACACCCCAAAACGAAACATCCGATCCGCGCACTACAGCCAGAACAAGAACTCCGGCCAGCAGAATCATGGCCAGTCCGATCAACACCGCCAGAACCTTGGGGGTCAGTTTGGCAAACAGCTCTTTCCAAAAATCAATGCCCAGCGTCATTTTTTGTGCAGGCATAGCCTCCTCCCTGTTGTCAACACACGTTGCCGAATACGGCATATTCCATTAACATTATAACTGCAAAGAGCCCCCTATGCGTAACAACACCCAATCGTATTGGCAGGCACTGGACGACCAGATCCGAACCTGGTGGGATCAGGAGATCCGCCTGGCCCGTGAAGAGCAACTGCACGATCCTGCCAGCAACGAAATATGGTCACCGAGCGAAGAACACAAAGCGCGAAAAAAAGACAAGGTGCAACCGCCGTCTCTGCTCTACCTGCCCTATCCCTATATCACCGCCGGCGGGGGCGAAAGCGCGTTCCCGGAAATGTACTGCTGGGACACCTATTTCATCAATATGGCCCTGGCCTGCCATGACCGCTATGACATCGTTCGTCACCAGATCATGAACCAGCTGTTCATGATCGAGCGCTATGGCATGGTGCTCAACGGCAACCGAACCTATTACCTGGGACGATCGCAAACGCCGCTGCACAGCGGCAGCGTCCGGCTTTACGTGGAAGGATCGGGCGACCGCGATATGGTGTTGCGCGCTTACCCGGCTCTGAAACAGGAATATCTGCATTACTGGAATGCCGACCATCACCGCACACCTGTCGGCCTGGCTACCAACCGCGATTTGACGGAATTACGAATCCCGCAGGCGGAATACGATGTAGACGAGTCCTTGCGCCCGGAGCTGGCCTCAGAAGCCGAGGTGGCTGACTTTACCTCTACCTTTGGCGGCGACATCCGCCAGTGCACGCCTTTGCAGACCAATTGCGCCCTGGTTCGCTACGCTCGGGATCTGGCCTGGATGGCGGCAGAGATCGGCCGCGCTGAGGAAGCAGCCGGGTGGCTGCAGGAAGCAGAACGGCGCAGCCGCTTGATCCGGCAATACGGCTGGAATGAAAAAGAGTCCATGTATTTTGAATACCAGTACACCCGGCAGCGGCAGCTGCCGTACTGGACGCTGGCTGCTTATTGGACCCTGTGGTCTGGTGTGGCGACGGTCGATGAGGCCAAAGCCCTGGTGGGCCATCTGGAACGTTTTGAGCACGCGTTTGGCGTGGCGCAAACGGCGGAAAAATATGCCAGTCCCCATCCTGAATTTGAAAACCTGCAGTGGGACTATCCCAGCGGCTGGCCGCCGTTTCATATTATCCTGTATCAGGGTTTGATGAAATACGGCTATGAAACGGAAGCCAGACGTATTGCTTCCAAATACCTGAACCTGCAACTTGCCATTCATGAACAGACCGGCAAGCTCTGGGAAAAATACAACGTCGTCGAAGGCAACCTGTCGCTGCCGCGGGAACGCTACGATGTGGTGCCCTTGCATGGATTCAGCTGCGCCAGTGTGGTTTACCTGGGCCGCCGGCTATACCAGGATTAAGCGGGCAGGCGCAGCGCCGCCTGTAGGAGCCGCTTCCAGCGGCGATTTTCGTGGCGCCTATCTACACATTCGCCCGCATGATGCTTATCGACGATTTTAATCTATGGCATTCGCCGCCTGCAAAAGCTTACGGCATTCGCGTCCTGCAGGAGCCACTTCCCAGCGGCGATTTTCGTAGCGCCGCCCTGCCACCCCCATCGCCGGCAGGAGCCGGCTCCTACAGATGCGTTCGTTGCGCCGATTCTTACCCTTGCCGGCGATGATAAAGCCGGTGCACATCCAACTCGTGCTTTAAGGTGATCGCCACCTTTTTCTTCAATTGCTCGATAAAATCCGGACCGAGAATAAAAATATCCTCTTCCTCTTTGCTCGGCGCTGTTTGCACCAGCGTCACTTTGCTGTTCTCCAACAGTTGAATCAGCTCATTGGTATTGTCAATGTCGTGACGTGTGACGATCTGAATTTCCCGCAGTTTCTGATCGCCGTCCATGGGATAGATATTCTGTTCCACGGGCGGCTGCGAATAATCGGAACGATCGAGGATGTCCTGATACTGAATGGTATAGAGCGCGTTGCGATAAAAGCAGATCAGCGTCTTTAGTCTGGTCTGCAGCACAGCCCAGGAATCGTCCGGCGATTTTTTCAGTTTACCGATATCATCAATGGCCGATTGCAGCAGCGTGATCGCCTGCGTGAACAGGTTGCCCGTGATCAGCGAGCCTGAAAAACCGTTGATCAGCTCAAAGCCCTGCAGGTTCATCAGGTCTGCCGCTTCTTCTTCCGAATTGGCCTGGAACTGGTATTTGCGATAATAGTCTTTTTCTTCCGCCGTCAGCTCCATCGGGAACGGCACCAGCGGACGGGTGATCCAGCGCTGGTTGATGGTGCCGACGAGCATGACCGGATCGCCGCCATGGATGCGCACCATCAGGGCCGCTCTGCTGATCTTGTCCCAGGCCTGCATCAGGTGATGCGCCCCCTCCGGACCGGCAAATGTTTCCGCCGTAGCCAGAATATTCTGCATGCGTCCGATCATGGTCGTGGTCGGATGGGTGCGGAACTGGTGCACCAGTTCGAAATATTCCGGCCAGTTGAGATCGTCCATCAGGAAGGTGCGATTGGTCGATTGATCGCCCCAGGCGTCCTGCAGCTGTTCAGCCACGCGAAAGACTTGGGGAATGCCCAATACCGGCCCGACGCCGGAATCGTAAAAATTGTAGCCGATGAGCCGCGTCGGCACTGACTCGTCTCGGGTTTTAAAGTTGAGCGCCTGTCCGGGCCGTAGACGCGGGATCACCGACGCCACCTCGGCCTGTGAAATATAACCGGAGCCATAGTTCATGGACACCTCAGCCTGCAGGCCGGCATCCTGCGCGCCATCCTGAATGGCGGACATGAATCCCACGACCCGGTCGGCATAGGATCGTTTTTCGCACCAGGACGGACCATTCGGTCCGGGATAGAGGCTCACGCTCCAGCAGATGCCGCCGCCGGAATCATTGGTCAGCAGCGAGAATGTCTCAATGGGCGCCTGCCGGCACAACTCGGCCACGGCCTTGCGATACATGGCCAAGACCTCCGGCTGATCGATGCAGGGCGCGTAATAGGTATGGCGCGCACGCCGGGGATGCTCGCAGCGCGGGCCGCGCCATTCCGGATGGGCCTGATATACCGCCTCCGGCAGCCAGGCCGGCTCTTTGCCAAAAAACGCCGCTTTTAATCCCAGCTCTTTTAATATGGCGCATCGTTCCTTTACAATCTGCAAATTCTTCCTGGCATAGTCCGCAGGCAGATACGGCTTTAACTCTTCAGGCACGATGACTTTGAAAATGGTGGTCACGATCATGCCCCAATTGGGATAGGGATCGTTCAAATCCAGCTCCCACTGCCAGCGGCTTTTGGGCAGGTCGCTGATGGACACGTGGGTGGCACCCAGATCAGCCGCCTGTTTGGCCAGTTGACGAAACTCCTTCAGATTGTTGGTTGGACAGGAAAAAATAACTTTTTGTTTCGAATTCATCTGCAGGACTCCTTGACTAGTATCTTTTGCAGCAACAGTGATCGTGAACAAGATAATTAAAATATACGATGAAATTGCGAAAGTTGAAACTCTTTTTGTCAGCATGGTACGCTCTCCATAAAAAGGATTGTGCAGCCTCTTTTAAATGTGGACCTGCTCCGCGTGTGCAGAAAAAACGCTTTGACCTATACATAAACACCACATGATTTTAATACACTGCACACAAAAAACATGAAACAAATCTACCTAAAACACAGTATTAAAATCGTACATCCGTGTACTGTGTCCAATGACCTTGCGCTCATACCCCGATGTTACACGTGACATGGACGTGCCGCTTAATTCATCCTTGGAATTCCATGTAAAAATTAATAAATTTTCAGGCTAAAACAACAAGGAATTTGCATTTTGCTGAATTCCACCTATCATGAAAGGAGTCTATGCATGCGTAACCGTTTCGCATCTATCTGGCTGGCGCTTTGTCTGGTTCTCTCCGGCATTGTAATGGCCGATCAAAGCCAAATCGAAATCCCCTACAGCAAATTTGTCCTGAAAAACGGCCTCACCGTCCTGGTGCATGAAGATCACAAAGCACCGATCGTGGCGGTCAACATTTGGTACCATGTCGGCTCAAAAAATGAAAAACCCGGCCGCACCGGTTTTGCGCACCTCTTTGAACACCTGATGTTCAACGGCAGTGAAAATTATAATTCGGATTATTTCAAGGTGCTTGAACCTCTCGGGGCCACGGACCTGAATGGCACCACCAACAACGATCGCACCAACTATTTCCAGAATGTACCGACATCGGCCCTGGATGTAGCCTTGTGGATGGAATCGGACCGTATGGGCCATCTGCTGGGTGCCATCGATCAGGCTAAACTGGACGAACAGCGTGGCGTGGTACAAAACGAAAAACGCCAGGGCGAAAACGAACCGTATGGCATCACCGAGGAATTGATCACCAAAGCCACCTATCCCGCCGGGCATCCTTACTCCTGGACCGTAATCGGTTCCATGGCTGATCTTAGCGCCGCCTCGTTGCAGGATGTTCAAGAGTGGTTCAAGTCCTATTACGGCGCGGCGAACGCCGTTATCTCTTTGGCCGGTGATATCGATCCCCAGACGGCCAAGGCTAAAGTAGAAAAATACTTTGGTGATATTCCCTCTGGACCGCCTGTGGAAAAATTCAAATCCTGGATTGCCCCGCGCACCGGCACCCAGCGACAGGTGACAGAAGATCGCGTACCGCAGGCCCGTTTGTTCAAAGTTTGGAACGTCCCGGAATGGAGTTCTGCTGAAGCCGCCTATCTGGATCTGGCCAGTGACATCCTCGCCTCCGGCAAGACGTCCCGTTTGTACAACCGCCTGGTCTATCGAGATCAGATTGCGACACGGATTTCAGCCTATATTGATACGCGCGAAATAGGCAGTCAATTCTACATCGACGCCATGGCCAAACCGGGTATCGAATTAGCGCAAATCGAAAAAGCGATAGATGAAGAACTGGCAGATTTCCTTGCCAAAGGACCGACCGTCCAGGAGTTGGAGCGAGTAAAGACCCAATACATGGCAGGCTTTATTCGTGGCATGGAGCGCATTGGCGGCTTTGGCGGCAAGTCGGATATTCTCGCCAGCAATGAAGTATATGCCGGCGATGCCGGCCATTACAAAGTAAAGTTCAATCGGGTCAAAGAAAGCACCACGGAACAGATATGGAGCACAGCGAAAAAATGGCTAAGCGACGGCGTCTATATACTCGAAGTGCATCCGTTCCCCACCTATGACATAGTGACATCGGATGTCGATCGCAAGAATTTGCCGGCAGCCACGACACCGCCGGATGCCCAATTTCCCGCTATTCAGCGTGCGACCCTGAGTAACGGCCTGTCGATCGTTCTCGCCGAACGACACAATATTCCGGTCGTCCTGACCAGCATGATCATCGACGCCGGATATGCATCGGATCAATTTGCCAAACCAGGCACGGCCAAGCTGGCCATGAACATGCTGGACGAAGGCACCAGGACGCGCAATGCGCTGCAAATCAGCGATGAACTGGCATTATTGGGTGCCAACCTGAGCAGCGGTTCCAGTTTGGACATGTCCATTGTTTCGCTAAATGCCTTGAAAATGAATCTGGAAAAATCACTGGACATCTATAGCGATGTCATCCTGAATCCGTCTTTTACTGAAAACGAATTTGTCAAACTGCAAAAGCAGCAAATGGCGGAAATTCAGCAGGAAAAGGCATCACCGATCACAATGGCTTTGCGCGTCGTCCCTTCCCTGATCTATGGTCCTTCGCATGCTTACGGCAATCCGTACACAGGTTCAGGCTATGAAGCGACCGTAAAAACCATTACTCGGCAGGATTTGGAAAAATTCCATCAAACCTGGTTCAAACCCAACAACGCCACGCTGGTTGTCGTGGGTGACATTGCCATGGCGGAGCTGAAACCGTTGCTGGAAAAATCGTTCAAATCGTGGAAGTCAGGCTCTGTACCAAAAAAGAACGTAAGCAATGTAGCGCCCGCCGGCAAATCCACCATTTACCTTATGGATAAACCGGGGGCTCAGCAATCGGTGGTAATTGCAGCTCACCTTGCCCCGCCCAAGTCAGATGCCTCTGACCTCGCCATTGAAACCATGAATAACATTCTCGGTGGTACGTTCACCTCCCGGCTCAATATGAACATCCGCGAAGACAAGCACTGGTCTTATGGCGCCAGTTCCGTTGTCCTGGACACAAAGTCGCAGCGCACTTTTTTAGCGTTTGCACCAGTGCAAGCGGACAAGACCAAAGAAACGGTTGAGGAAATCAGTAAGGAATTCAAAGGAGTATTAGGAGCCAAGCCCTTTACTGGAGATGAGCTGGACAAAGTTCAAAAAGTGCAAATTTTAGGCCTGGCCGGGCTTTGGGAAACCATGCGCTCGGTAGCTTCATCCCTTGGCGAAATGGTTACCTATCAGTTGCCGGAAAATTATTTCACTACCTATGCCGGCAAGGTAAAGGCGATCAAGCTGGCCGACATCAACGCAGCAGCGAAAAAAGTGTTGACGCCGGAAAACAACGTCTGGGTGGTGGTCGGCGACCGCCAGCAGGTGGAAGCCCCACTGGCCAAATTGGGGTATGAGATCAAATACCTGGACGGCGACGGCAAGGTCCAGCAGTAATCTGGCGTGTAGCGCGACCAGGTTGGTCGCGCT
>CAZISM010000007.1:0-5386 GCA_964541895.1 uncultured Cytophagia bacterium | reverse complement strand
CGACGGCAAGGTCCAGCAGTAATCTGGCGTGTAGCGCGACCAGGTTGGTCGCGCTACAGCACATCGCCCCTATATATCCAGTACAAAAGGATTGGCCATGTCTGATCCTGTCTTTTATCAGCGTCGATTACCCCATTATCAGCCACCGGAGGCGACCTATTTCATAACCTTTCGCCTGGCCAATTCTCTGCCGCAAAGCGTCGTTGCACAGCTGAAATCAGATTTCAGTGTGAAATTAAACAGGATCATGCAGAAACCAGATAAAAATCGACGGGATGCAGTTTACAACCTGAAAAAGCGCTATTTTGGCAAATTCGATCAATGGTTGGACCGTTCTGAGCATGGGCCGCACTGGTTGTAAAAAGAGGAAATAGCGTCCATTGTAAAAGAATCCCTGCACCATCGGGATGAAAACACATTTCATCTGTTGGCCTATACCATAATGCCTAATCATGTCCACCTGCTTTTTGATATCAGGAATATCGCTCCCCATGCATCGGGTAACAGGCCAATTTACAAAGCAACCGCCATAATGGAACGTTTAAAATGGTATACAGCCGTGCAATGCAATCGTGTTTTGCATTTGTCCGGACCATTCTGGCAACATGAAAGTTATGACCATGTAGTGCGCAGGGAGGGTGAACTGACAAAAATAATCCATTATGTCCTGGACAATCCGGTTAAGACTCGTCTAGCCGATGATTGGCAAAAATGGCCGTGGAGTTATGTCAAAAAAGATTTGTACGGGCTCTAGCTGAAACAGGATCTTGCAGATGCTCCATGAGCGCGACCAACCTGGTCGCGCTATAAAAAAGACCATATTGCCATGGGAAGAAACTGGCTCTTTTCGCTTGTTTACAATTATCATATTTGCCTTACTTGATGCGCGACCAGTTTGGTCGCGATTGACACAAGCAATCGCATTCAACTTTAACACCACATCAATAGAACAGGCCTATGAAAAAAGTTGTTTTGTTTATTCTGCTATCCTTGACAGCAAACCTTGCCCTGGCCATGGAAAACGAATTCGGCATCGGCCTGATTCTCGGCGAACCCACCGGCCTCAGTGTCAAGAAATGGCTGGACCACGGTCACGCCGTCGATGCCGCAGCTGCGTGGTCGACGTCAGAAAACCACAATTTTCAGCTTCACGCCGATTACCTGATGCACCAGTTCAATGTTTTCAATACAGATCGCCGTTCAGGCCAACTGCCGGTCTATTACGGCATTGGCGGACGGCTCAGGCTGGAGAACGAAAACATCGGCAACGGCCGCCATACCAACGATGTATTAATCAGCTTCCGCATGCCGCTGGGTGTATCCTACATATTTGCAAAGGTACCCATTGATATGTTCGTCGAAGTCGTGCCCATGCTGGATATTGTGCCGGACACAGATTTTGACATCAACGCCGCCTTCGGCGTGCGGTTTTATTTTCATTAATTTTTTTCATTTTCTCAGCGATGATCGGAGCGTCTCGTATACCCTCTCGTACGAAAGCTCGAGAGCTTGCGTGAAAGAGATCGTGGGCGGGGATTTTTACAGTGTATTGCAAATCAATTCACATGATGATTGCCCGATCTCTGTGCTTTATGCCGCACTTTTTTACCAGACCTGCAAGCCCCTGACATAAGCAGAGCTTCTGACCACAATTTGGTTCCCAAGCTGGAGCTTGGGAACCAAAAGAAATAAAAAATTGATCCTAAAGCGAATCCCAGCCTCAGGGTGGTCATCATGATGATTAAACAGTTGAATTTCGTCATTCAATTGTATATATTTTATCATGAGAGAGGCTAACATGAATATTGACAAGATCAGACAAACTTTGAACGATCATAGAGCGTATTTGAAAGCAGAATATGGTGTCGACACTATAGGCATTTTTGGTTCCTATGTCCGTGGCGAAGCACGCGAAACCAGCGACCTCGATCTGCTGGTTACTTTTAGTACAAAGCCAGGTCTGTTCAAATTTATCGCTTTAGAGAATTATCTCAGCGATCTGCTCGGTATACATGTTGATTTGGTAATGCCAAGTGCATTAAAAAATAAAATCGGCCAGCAGATATTAGCAGAGGTTATTCCTATATGAAAAAAGCCGAGTTCCGGGATTACGTTGATGATATGCTGGATGCGGCAGGCAAAATTCAGGCTTTTTTGTTACATGATAATTTCGAATCCTTTTCAAAAGATGAGAAGACTCAATTTGCGGTTATACGTGCCTTGGAAATCGTCGGAGAAGCTTCTAATAAAATTCCTGCCAGTATCAAAAAGAAGCATCCGGATATCCCATGGCGTGCAATTTCTGGAATGCGGAATAAATTGATTCACGATTATTTTGGCGTCGACATTGATGTGGTATGGAAAACAGCCATGGAAGATATCCCATCGATAATACCTCTTTTAGAAAAACTTTCAAAAAGCCTTTGACAGGTTTCTCCTTCCTCTGGTTCCCAATCTCGAGAGACCGCGTGGTATAGATTATTTGCGGAAAATCTTGCGATGAGTGGCGGGATTGGGTAGATGCCCAAGAGCGCGACCAAACTGGTCGCGCTACATACAACAAAAAATTTTCTGGTTGTGCTGCTATTTATAAATGACCTCACTCCCCTCTGGCATACCTCTGTTGATAGTCCTGCCAGGTCCGCATCGAATTCGTCAGCGCGGTTTCACAGTCCTGCTGGATGTTGTAGCACTGCAGGCCGAATGGGCCGTTGTAGCCGTTGTCTTTGAGCAGCTTGACGAGTTTATAGACATCAAAGGTGCCTTCGCCCAGCGGCCGGATCAGTCGATCCCAGCCCATGGTACGGGTATCGCCGCTGTCCGCGCCGTTGATCCCCACCATGAACAGCCAGGGTAAAGCGTCGATCGCCTTTTGCTGCCAGCCCTCCTCCCCTTCCACTTTGAGGAGATGGCACACATTCAACACCGCACCGACATTTTTTCTGCCTACTTTTGATGCCAGCTCCACAGCCTGTTGCAGCGTTTCGCAATAGAAACCGACATGGGGATATACGGCGATGCGGATATGCAAGGGAGCCGCGAAATCAGCCAGGTCGCGAATGCCGCGCACAAAAAGCGAATCTCCCATAGCCCTGGCGGTCACGCTGCTGTCGGCATGAAGATGCAGCGTCACTAGGAGATTGCGGTCGCGGGAATCCTGCAGTATGTTGCGCAGGTCCGGATGCTGAGAGATTTTGCCGGCGACGATGTTCATGGCGATGTACATTTCCGGCATCTCCAGGCTGACCTTGTCCATAGCCGCCCGCCACGAGTAATAGGTCTCTTCCACATGGCCGGCGAGGCCGTCATAGCCCAACCGTTTTACCAGCGCGGCCTGAGCTTCATGTCCCTGTGGCGCGTTGGGCAGGGTGCGCACTGCGTTGTTAAAGCAATAGAACACATTGTCCAGTTTCTTGCCGGGTGAACAAAAAAGCAGCAATGAGCCAAAAAATAAACCGACGATATGCATTAATATTCTAGCCAAGTGTTATCTCCTGGTATTTATTCATCCATTCCACCACATGGCGATCCAGCCATTTTTCGCGGAAGGGCCGTATCAGCATGGCGTTGGCCGCCGTATCGTTGACAAATTTTGCATTCGTTTTGTCCCACGTCAATTCACACCCCAGTTTCACCGAGATCAGGCCCATGAGCGTGGTGAAATAAACATTATGCCCCACCTCCAGGGGTTCCAGCGATTTTCCACCGGTTTCCACCGCCCTTAAAAAATCGGCTTTATCGGTCAACGTAGCGGTATAATTTTTTTCACCCGCTGCGGGTTTGTAATCCAGTATCTTTTGATCGCTGGCCTGCAGTTTGTCGGGGTAGGTGACTTTGACCCAGCCGCTGGATCCTTCAAACAGTACATAGGGTTCATCGATTTTATAATGCATGACAAAGCCATCCTGATAGGTGTATTGGATTTCAAACACTTCGATGGTGTTCCACAATCCCCTGCTAAAGCTGCCTGAGCCTTTCACTGTGACAGGGAGTTCATACTCCCGCTTCATGCCCCAGAGGGCGATGTCGACCAGATGAGCACCCCAATTGGTGATCATGCCGTTGCAATAGTCGTCGATTCTGAGCCAGCCCGGACGGGTATCGATGGTGCCGGGATCGTGCACCCGTTTTTGTGTATAGGCAGCCACAAACGCCGGCCCCAGCCACATGTCATAGTTCAGCGCTTTCGGTATGGCCATTTCCGGCTGCGGTCCTACTGCGCTGCCGTTCAGTTCGCCCGGCACGCCGACGGTGACATGCTTTAATTCGCCGATGATCCGATTATGAACGATCTCGACCGCTCTCTGAAAGGCGCGCAACGAACGGAATTCGCTGTCCAGTCGATTGGCTACGCCTTTGGCTTTGACCGCTTCTATCAAGGCTTTGCTGTGCGAATAGCTGATGGACAAGGCCTTCTCCATGGCCACATGTTTGCCGGCCAGGGCGGCGGCGATGCCGGCCGGTGCGTGCCAGTGGTCCGGCGTCGAGACCATCACTGCATCGATTGTTTTATCAGCGATCAGTTCGCGGTAGTCATGATACTTTTTCACACCCTGGAACTTGCTGTCTGCTTTGGAATAGGTCTCCTGGATGACCGTGGCGGCCAGATCCATTCGCCAGGAATCCACATCGTTCACGGCAACCACCTGGCAGTTCGGCAACTGCAAAAATCCGTTTTTCAGGTTAACATGTATCGCCTGGCGGCCGGTACCGATCATGCCTACAGTTATGCGATGGCTGGGCGCATTCTTGCCAAATACGGAAGATGGCACAATGGACGGGGCAGCCAGGCCGGCAAACGCAGCAGCACCGGCATGGGTCAAAAACTCTCTTCGTTTCATAAATGATCTCTCTTTCGTTATGTCAGAGTTGAGCGATTGACGCCCAACACAGCGCCCAAGCGAGACGATCCGGCCACCATGCCCGCTCAGATCAGGCTAAATAATACATGGCGTGAATTGACTAAAGTATCAATAACTTTCCCCGCTCAACAGCCAGGCTAGATTGAATACCGCCACGTTGGTTTCATCATAAAGGGCGTTTTCGCCGCCCTCATAGAGCAGGTATATCGTTTTATTTCTGTCCACGGCCAAAGAGGAATAGGCGCTGAAACCGGCATCGATGAGTCGCTTGGCCGGCCAGGTGGCAGCGCCATTAAAAGAGGCCCACACGGTCATCTGAAAACGCCAACCGCCCTTCCAGTCCGGCATACTGTAAAGCAGCACATCGCCGGCGCTGCCGATGCCGCCGGGCACTCGCACCAGCCCGGCCTTGCAGCCATAGCTGGGTTTGCTGCCAAATTTGAAATAAAAGGGTTCACCAATTTCATATAATTCCTCAGATGCGCTCCAATCTACATAGCGCGCTCCGCCGTCAAAGCTCCAGG
>CAZISM010000006.1:0-90955 GCA_964541895.1 uncultured Cytophagia bacterium | reverse complement strand
GCCGTCGTTGTCCATATCGATGCCCAGATGGTAGTAACCGCGATGGCGAACCGAGGGAACGCCGTTGCGCACTTCCGTATAGGCGTTGTTGGGCCAGGCCGGACCGCCCCAGAACTTGATCTGGGTGTAGATGATGTCATTCACGACTGTAGCCTTGACTGATTTCACGTCAACGACATTGTTAACTGCGGCCTTGACCACTTCCGGGAAACCGCCCGGAGTGTTATCCGGTGCGCTGATCAGCACAGGTTCCTTGGCCCAATCGGTCTCCTTGCCGTCCATGTAAAACTGGGCGAAAACGGAGGATACCATCACCAGCAAAACGATGACCAGATAGTAAACGATTCGCATGTTTTTCTCCTTGTTAAAGGTACAACTCCAGAGTTAATTAGAAAACCGTTTAAGGCCTCCTTTCCGGTTTGAGGGTCAGCGTTACTTCCGTGTTGTTTTTTCAGTGTACCCAGCGGGGATCTGCCGTGGGCGCAAATTCTTCGCCGGTAAACGTTTTGGTGAGCACGAACGTGATCTGCCTGGCCCTGGCGGATTCATCCAGGGTGAGGGTATCCAGGACCGCGCGATTGACATAGATCTCGTACCGGCCCCGGAGGCGGTCGGTCTCCTGCTGCAGCCGCTGCATATGTTTTTCATAATAGAGCGCGCTTTTGACGTGCGCTTTGAACTCGTCGAACCGCGTCGAATCTGCATCCGGCAATCGCAGTTCGCGCCAGCGATGGCTAAAGTACTCTTTAGCTTCCTCGTCGCTGACGCGGATATTTTCCAGCAATGTGATGCGATACAGATCATAGATCCATTTTTGTTCCCATTGGCGCAGGTCGTGCACCACGGCCGAGGAGTCGTCGAATCCCTCGTTAGCCGCGATGTCGACAAAAGCATCGTTCTTGATCATGGCGCCGATCTGATGTATCAGCCGCTTTTGAAAATCCTTAAAAGAACGGCTCTGCTGCAGATTTTTGCGATGATAATTCATATAGCCAAGAAAATCCGCCACGCTTTTGCTGCCGCCGTTAAAGGTGAGCAGCGGTTCATCCAGGATCGATTGCAGCGTTATGAGATACGGTTTGGATGCCGCGCTCGCGGCTCGAACGTGCTCCGGCAGCGGCTTAGCCGAAGGAAGCGTATCCTGGATCCAGGTGAACAACGGTGCAGACATCCGGTCGACGATGCGGCTTTTGACCTGAAAATTCATCGGCGTCAGGATCGA
Organism: uncultured Cytophagia bacterium; assembly: GCA_964541895.1. Lineage (GTDB taxonomy): Bacteria > Zhuqueibacterota > Zhuqueibacteria > Residuimicrobiales > Residuimicrobiaceae > CAZISM01. The sequence continues at coordinate 89,733 of CAZISM010000006.1, read as the reverse complement.
GTCCATCACCGCATGGGCGATCTTGTCCGTATGGATACGGAAGAGTCGCTCTTCGATATTTTTACGTCTGGGCCCGGCCAGCAGCTGCGATTCGGTGATGGCCTGCATTTCCAGGTTTTGCACCTGAAAAACGGCGAATCCGTTGCCGTAGGCAATGGGCGGTGACGGTCGCTTCAGTTTCAGGTTTTTGATTTTCTCAAAGATCTGCGGCGGCAGATCGAGATAGTCGTATCCGGCCAGCGTGTATTGGCGCTTATCCCGCAGCGGCGTTTCCTGCTTGGCCAGCTGTCGATCGATGTAATCATCGAGATCGGTTTTACTCGCCTCCGCAGAGGCCGCTTCGGCTTCCGCCAGCGTCGGCACCGGCCAGACCAGCAGGTTGAATTTTACCGTGGCTTTTTTTATGGTCTCGCGCAGCTCCTCTTCCGGAATGGAGACCCGGCTCTGGACGTGTTTCTCATAAAAAGATTCCAGCAGGTTCTGATAACGCCGGTTTTTCATCCGGCTGGTTACATAATATTGCGTTTTCAGTCCCTGCCGGTAGCCTTCATTGGCAAGCAGCAGCTCCTTGATCAGATAATTCAAATAGGTTTCCCGGGGCCGCTCGCCGGAACGCAACGGGGCAAAGCTGGTTTCAAAGGAGGTGCGGAACTCCCGCGCGGTCACATAGAGATCGCCGACGCGCAGCAGAATCACCTCGGTTTTGGCCGGCGGCGGAGTGATTCGTTTGGAACAACCCGCCGCCAGCAAAACAGCCATCACCATCCCGCAGAGTGGTTTATTTGATAACCGCAAACTTGCCTCGGGAAATTCCTAGTTCTTTCGACTCGACCACGAAAAAGTAGATGCCGAAAGCCACTTCCGGTCCGTCCTCGGTGGTCAAATCCCATGAACGTCGGCTGAAATCCACATTCGACGAGTGTTCGATGGTCTTGACCAGTTTGCCGCCGGTGGTAAAGATCTTGATCGTGCACTGCGGCGGCAGATTGACGAAATCCACTCTTCGCTGCGAAAAACCGGCCAGCTCATAAATCGTCTCGAAATTATTGGACACCACATAGGGATCCGGGACGACATAGATGTCCCGCATTTTGAGCTTGGCTTTTTCGTTATCAAAGACGCCGCCATCGATGGTGAAGCGATATCGATCAAAACGGGTGGGATTGCTGTTGAACCGTACCCGCATCACGTCACCCGGCTGCGGCGGAATCGTGGGATTGTTCTTTTCGAATTCGCTCTGTGCGAACATCATACGCCAGGCGCTTTCCCAGCCGCCCTTTTTGTTCTTGAACATCACCACGATCTCGGCGCCGTTCCACAGCTTGCCTTCCTGCGCCTTGGGCGGTTGCGGCAAGGTCTTGTGTCCGTATTTCAGTTTCACCGTCAATTGTTCCGGTTTGTTCGGATCAGCTATATTCCAGACGGTAAAGTTGAGCGGATAGGGCTTGTCGGTCCAGGTCGACGTAACCAGCGCCGTATCCACCACATGGTCTTCGGTGCGGATCTCCAGGTCAAAGGGAAGTGCGTACCCCTCACCGCTGATCGCCACATCGTCAAGACGCACGTTGGAGGTCGTCTCGTTTTGCCAGTTTTGCCACTCTTTGGTGGTGCGGCCGTATTTATTGCGCTTGTTTACGGTGATGGCGCGGCGTCGATCCAGGGAGTTGACGGGGAAACTGAAAAAGAACTTGAGGCCCTCGTAAATGCCCTTCTCGATCTCCGGAAACGCCTTTTGACTGAAATCATAGCCGCTCATGGCCTTGTAATTAAACAGGGTATCGCCGGTGGTGAGATTCAGGCAACGCATGGCGGTGGTGCTGCCCCATTTGTAGGCGGCGGTCAGCGAATCCAGGTAACCGTCGTCTTCAAACTGGATCTCGTATTCGTGCCCCAGTTTGGCATAGTGCTTGTTATATACTTCCATGCGCAGCACGCCGCCGGCGGCGATGCCGGAGATGTGCCGGACTTTAGTGGAATCCACATACGGATCGGTGTAGCCCGCCGCCGGTTCCGCCGGGATCACCACAGCGGTGTTCTTGTCGCGATACACCACTTCTCCCAGCTCGTTGAGGGTAATGTTGAACGGCGATTCGCTGGGCATGGCTTTCATCGGATAGTTTTCACTGACAATACCGCGCTCAAAAAAATCGTCGTCGTTGCCGGCGTCGATGGAGGTGACGGCATAGTAGTAGGTGCGGCCGTTGTCCACCAGGGTATCCTTGTACGAGTGGCGCAGGCCGGTGTTATCGCCCATATCATAGTGCACGCCGAGATTGGGGAACGGGATCGGATGCGCGCCCTTTAGGCCGCCGTCATCAGCCCGGTCATAAATAGCGATCGGCTTCATGAGGATGATGTTGCCGAAGGCGTCGGTGATGGTCTTGATATCCAAAAACTTGGGATTGGTGCTCTTGTAGACGCGATAGCCGTTAAAATCATAACCGTAAAAAGGATCTTTGGACGATTCGGCTTCTTTGTCCCAGTACAGGTGGACGCGGTGATTGCCGGGATTGGATACCAGGGTCGGTTGCAGCGGCGGCGTCAGGAAGCGGTAGTTATTGTTGTAAATATTCTGCATCGTCGATTTGTTCATGATCGCGTCGTCCTGGTCCTCGCCCATGATGATGGCGATGGTGAATCGCCGCCAATCGTTCTGTTCGAGGATGACCGCACGCGAGGCGAAGGAAATGCGAATGTCTTCGTCCGTCTCTTCGATTTCATCGTCGCCCGTGGTTTCAAACATCAGATAGGACTCATAGTACGATTTGTCCACTTTGAGCCGGTCCTTTTTGGTGTCGCCATAGGCGTAGCGCAGGCCGGCCTGATCCGCCTCGTCGATGTCGGTCAGGTCAAAGTTGGGTTCGCCCAGATCGGGGCGGCCGTTGACTTCGCCGGGATCGGCGCCGAACCAGCCGTTTTCATCAGGGCCGATGCCGTCGCGACCGCGATCGTCGTTGACCGGTTCCATATCCAGCTTGTCGTTCTGGTTGGTGTCCTCACCCGGATCGAGGGCGCCGTTCATGTTGGCGTCTTCCGTGTCCCAGCGGCCGTTGCCTTCGGTGCCGTCTTTGTCCGGCCCTTTGTAGGTCGAGCTATCCGGACCGATGCGGTCGAGTCCGACGTCGGCAAAGGGCTTCCAGTCACCATCGTCGTCGATGCCGTTGCTCATGGATTCGTTGAGCAGACCGTCGGCGTCATCGTCCAGGTCGTTGTAGGCGATGCCGGGGGTTTCCAGGAACGCCAGGCCGAAGGTGCCGATCTTTTTCCAGGTCTGAATTTCTTCCGGATACAGCTGCCACATGTACATGATGTTGAAGGAGAGTTCGCCGGTGTCTTCAATATTTTCGATGTCGGAAAAGATATAATCCACGACGTTGTATTCGGCGCGGCCGACGTTGGGGTTGGCATACATGCCGGTGATGATATGGGGCAGAACATGATCGCTGTAATTGCGCACGCGGTAAACGGACACCAGCAGGTCCTCGGCCAGCGGGTGGAACCAGGCATAGCCGCGGTTTTCCACTTCCACACCGAGGCCAAAGCTGCCGCCGTTGGCCCAGTTGGTGGTGTTGGGCGAGCCATCGGCGTTTTTCATCGGCCAGTAGGTCAACGGTTTCTGATAATCCTGCAGGGCGTCGTTTTCATGATCATCCATCAGATAGAGCGTCTCCTGGTCGGCGATGGGCGCCACCTTGTATTCGCCGTTCCAGCGGCCGGCGCGCCAATCCACGCCCACAGCCTTGGGGGGACGGCCGATGACCTCCCGTTCGTCTTTGATATAGGAACCGGCCGGCCAGTATTCCGGCCAGGTCCGCTTATCGGTGCTGATGGCCATGCTTTTCAGGATGCTTTCCGGCGGATCGAGGTGAACATCCAGCTGACCGTTGTAATTGATATCCTCTTCCGGTTCCAACGATCCGTTCTGGTTGATGTCCTCATTGATGCCCCAGACATAGCCATCCTTGCCGTCGTTAAAATAGCCCGGCATGGGTTGCCAGATCTGCTGGTGCGTACGATCATAGGAGAGCTGCGCCACGGCGCCGACGGCGATGTGGGGCAAAAAGGAATCGCTGATGATATAGCCTTCTTTGGCGCCGGCGGCGGTACGGGTGGCGTCATCGGGAACCGGTTTCCCCTTCCAGGCCGTCATGTCATGAATCTTGCCGGCGACGAAAAAGTTGATGTTGCCGACATAGCTCAATCCTTCGGCGGAGCTGCCGGGCCAATACACGGGCTGGCCCGGATCCACGCCGGAGTCGGCGACATTGCCGATGTTCCACATCGGCGCCCAGACCAGGTTCCGGTCAAAAAGGCCGCGAGCCCAGTATCGGGCCCAGTGCATGGGGTGCGTATCAAATTGAGCACCCGAGACCTGAGCAAACGTTTCGGTCGAGTAGGTCGTCAAGATCACCAGCAGCAGCAGAATGATCTTGAGAACCATGAATTTGGTTATATTGGTATGGCTGTACATTCCACATCTCATGGTCTGTTCCTTTTCAATGGCTTGTTAATAGGCACTGATGCCGAAAGTGAACCGGTGCACCGAATCAAGCACGGTCCAGTCACTCCAGGCGTAATCAAGAGTGATGTGGGCAAATCCGCGGACGTTGTAGCGCAAGCCGCCGCCCAGTGTCAAACCGTCAACTGCTGTTGAATTAAAAAGCGAATGATAGCCGGCGCGCAGAAATGCGGCGTTGTATAGTTTGAGCTCTGCGCCCAGATCCAGGGATTCGTCGTCATCGCTGGGATGGTTGAAATTCCATGCGAAGAGCAGATGGCTGCTTTTCGAGATATCGCGGGTGTACGACATGCCGAATCGAAACAGCAACGGCAGGGGATAGGTTTCAGTGCCCAGAGAGATGGGTACGTCATCGTTGTTAAAATAGGTATCGGTGCGACCGTCCACGTCCATGGTGCGGAACAGGTCGCGGCCGGACATGCTGAACTCGGGGCCGAGGTTGCTCAGCGCCGTACCCAGCACCAGGCCTTTGACCGGCGTATGAAACAGGATGGACAAGTCCGCGGCCATCACGTTCGCCGTTTCATGCCAGATGTTTTCCTGGAAATATTTGGCGCCCAGGCCGACGCTGACGCGATCGGTGATGCCTATGGCCCAATAGAGTCCGACCACCAGATCGTTGGCCGAGTACTCTTCGCCGGTTCCCTCCGGGCGATTAACGGTGCGCACGGGCTGAGTGCCGAAATTGAGCATGGCCAGGTGAACACCCAGGGCGGAACTGATGGCGGGGACCGGTACCACCAGGTCGACGTTGCTGAAGGTCGTGCCGACAAACCAGTTGGTTTTGGAAACCTGCAGGGACAAAGATCTCATCCGGACCATGCCCGCCGGATTCCAATAGAGTGCGGACGGATCATCGGCGACACTGACGAACGCACCGCCGAGCGCTTCGGCGCGCGCGCCGACGCCAATCTCCAGCATCGTGCCTGCGACCGTGCCGCGACGGCTGACATCGGTATTATAACGTAAATCCTTCGCGTTGACTTGAGCATGAGAATCGCCGGGAGCGAGCGAGGCCAACGCCGTGATAAACGCGATCAGTAATAAATTCTTCCTCATACGCTTTTTTTCCTAACTTAGAATGCAACTGAAAAGCCGGCCTGGATTAAGCGCGGACGCGAATAGTGAGTCGGGTTATAGTCCGCTTCGTCACGGGTAAAATCACCGTTTTGCTCCAATCGATAATAGCGCTTTTTGCCGATTTCGGGGTAATAGGCGTCCGGACCCGCACGGCCGGTCAGGGCGTTGACGTAGCGTTCGTCCAGATGATTAAAGATATTGTAGACGTTGAGATAAAAGCCGAACTTGAAATCCGCCAGCGTGAGAGAACGGTAGAGTTTGAAATCCGCATTCCAGCGCAGCGGCTTGCGGTCGGCGTTGGTCCACCAGCCGCCCGGGATCTCGATGGGCAAGAGCGTCGACGGGGTATAGGGCGTTCCGGAGCCCAGCTGACCGATCACGCTGACATACCAGTTCTGCAGCGGCACCAGGCTGACCGAGGCGTTGAGGCTATGGGTCTGATCCCATTCCAGCACATCGATACGACGGGTCGCCAGAGAGTAGGCGCCACGGCTGGCTCCGGACATGATGGCCACATCTCGGGCGGCTTCGGCGCTGGACGAGGTCCCCTTGGCGGTCATGTAGGTATAATCGAGGCTGGAAGAAAATTTGTCATCCGCCGTGCGTTGGTTGAAGGCGAGGGTGAAACCGTATGAATTGCCGTACTCTTTGTTGATATACCGGCTGAAGGTGGTGGCGTTTTTCAACGTCAGCAGCTCGATACCGAGCAGATTACGAAAATCCTTGTAAAAGACCGTCATTTCCATGGCCAGACCGGTCACCAACTCCTGCTGCAAACCCACTTCATACTGTATCGTCTTTTCCGGTTTCAGGTTGGGATTGCCGATGCGGGAATCCTTGATGCTGAACTGGTTGAAATCTTCCAGCACCGGATTCTGGTACATTTTTTCAAAACTGGGGGCCTGGAAAAAGTGGCCGAACGAAGCGCGCATGGCGCCCTTTTCCGAAATGGGAAAAGAGAGGCCCAGACGCGGGCTCAGCTGCCATTTGGGCTTGGCCGGCTCATAATATTCATCGGCGCCGACGAACTCGGGATAGACGATGGAATAATCGGGCGCCCAGCGATCATGCGGCGCAAAATAGTCGAGGCGCAGTCCGGCGTTCAGGATGATTTCACCCATGCTCAGCTTGGTCTGCATAAAGCCGGCCGCCTCTTGCGGCTGGCGGGTATAGTCGACATAAAACAGATGATCGACGCTGTCGGGCTGCGTCGGGCGCAGCTTGATCGTACCGAATTCAAAATCCCTGACCGCCTGTTTAAAGTATTCATAGGGCAGCTCAAGGCCGCGGATCTCGCTGCGGTTGTAAGGAAATCGAACCGACTCGTACCCTTCCAGCTCACGCATCGGTGAACTCTTGTAATGGAGATTATGTTTTTTGTATTCAAAGCCGGTTTTCACTTCGATGGTTTTGTTAATCTGCCAGGTCAGATCGCCGTTGACCAGGTGCACATTGCGGTCGTTGTAATAGCGACCCCAGTCGTACAAACCGCCGAAATCATAGCCGGTGATGCTGCCCGAATCCCAGGCGTTTACGGCCGTAACCTGATAGCGGGGGTCATTGGCGCTTGCAAAGGAATAGGCCTTGTAATTATTCATCTGATAGGAATAGCGCAGGTTGTAATAGAAATTGTCCTTGAGCGCGTGGGTGGCCACGAGCATGTGCGTGCTGTTGTTCGAATAACGGAAAGGCAGGGCGTCAGGACAAAAGCGCCAGCTGTTGGAATAGGATTTACTTTCCGAGGCGCTGTAGAACAGGTTGTACGAAAGCGTCAGATTGGGTTTGGGTTGATAGACCAGCTTGGGATTGATGCTGTATTTTTTCTCCCAATTGATCGGCACGACCGAGCCGTCACCGGTGTGCAGACTGTCGGGGATAGGAATGATGAGCGGATCCCGGGGATCGTAGGTCGCTTCGTACCATTCACGAAAGACGGTGATTTCCCAACCGTCCTCCGGCATGAAACGGCGCTCGCCGTTCAGATAGCCGTCGTCGTTGACATAGCGGCCGTTGAGGTAAAAGCCCAATCGGCCCAGACTCTTGGGAAACGGCAGCGGTCCGGAAACAGAGGCTTTGTACTCCTGGGAATTGAAAGGTTTATAGCTGTCCAGGCCGATGAACATCGGACTGTTGGGCGCGAGAAAGCCGCCGCTGAGAGCGTCAAAGCTGAAATCGTACTTTTCATCCGGCGTCTTGGTCACCACGTTGATCACGCCCGATTGAGCGGATCCGTATTCGGCGTTGAAGGTGCCGGTGATCACCTGCAGTTCCTTGATATAGTTGTTTTCGATGTTGACGTTGGAACCGCCGCTCTGGCTGAACGAGTTGGTGACCGGCACACCGTCGATCATGTAGGCCACTTCACGGGCGCGGCCGCCGCGAAAGTGCAGGCTGCCGCCGTCGTCGGCGACAACGCCCGATTGCAGGCGGACGATATCGGAGAAATTAGAGACCGGTAACGCTTCGATCTCTTCCTGGCGGACGTACGAAGCGCTGCTGGTGCGGTCGAATTCGATCGGTTCGCGTCCGGCCGTAACGGTGACCTCTTCGCCTTCAATCACGCTTTGGGCGACCAGGCATTCCACCTGGGTGGTGCGGTCGGAAAACACCTTGATGTCCGCCACTTTCGTGAACTGGTAGCCGATCATGCGCACCGTCAGGGTATAGGTGCCCGGACTGAGGTTGATGATCAGGAACTCGCCGTTCGGGTCCGCCGCAGCGCCTCGCGTCGTGCCGTCAATAACGACGTTGGCTCCAGGCAACGGGCTCTTGGTGGTCTTATCCTTTACCACGCCGGCAATTTTACCGGTGATGCCGGAGTAACCGTGTCCGGCCCAGGTCAGGAACAGAAACACGGCGGCCCAGATAGTGGTTCTCTTCAACTTCAAACTCATAAGGCAATCCACTCCTTCATAAAGAGATGAACACATATGCCTGGTGAGAGGCGATATTAAAAAACGTTATACTTCAGGAATCGGTTCGTGGATGTACGCGTGTCGGTGATGATGGCTGTCCACCGCGGCCACAGAGGCACGCAACACCAGTTCGGTCTCCAACACTTTGGTAGAATAAGACTTGACTTCCGAGCCGTTCATATGTTCGAACAGCAATTCAAAAGCATGGCTTCCCATTTTTTTCAGCGAATGAGAGATGGAGGTGAGCGGACTGGACAACATGGAAGCCAGAAAATGGTCGGTAAAGCCGATCACCGACATATCTTCAGGCACGGACCAGCCGGCGTCCTGGATGGCTTTGACGGCGCCGAACGAAATCATATTGCCCGAGACCAGCAAGGCGGTCGGCGGTTCCGGCAGAGCGATCAGCGATCTCGTCGCCGTATAGCCGCTCTCAAATGTAAAACCCGTGCCGGCGATCAGCGCCTCATTGTCATCCAGGTTGAAATGCGCGACCGCTTCGCGATACCCCTGCAACCGTTTCTGAATGGTGTAAAGGCCGCGACGACCGCCGACGAAACCGATGCGACGATGACCGTTCTCCACCAGATAGGAAACCGCGCGAAACGCCGCCAGTTGATTGTCGCTGATCACGGCGTTGGTTTGCAGGTGTTCAAAACAGCGATCGATGAGAACAAATGGAAATTGTTTTCTGATCAATTCGCGGATGTGCTGATCCGAATCCTGCACCGGTGCGATGATCAGACCGTCCAGGCCGCGACTGAGCAAATTGGAGATGAAATGATCTTCCTTGCCCTGATCTTCATTGGTGTTGCAGACGATGAGGCTGTAGCCGCATTCATTGCTCTTGACTTCGATGCTGCGCGCAATTTCGGCGAAGAAAGGATTTGAAATGTCGGGAATGATTAGACCGATGGTGTGACTCTTGCGCAGACGCAGGCTGCGGGCGACCTGGTCCGGCTGATAATCCAACTCGCGAGCTACAGCAAGGATCCTCTCCCTTGTTTCCGGGGATACCAGGGGATGTTCTTTATCACGCAATACTCGGGATACGGTCGAGGGATGAACGCCTGCTTTGGCAGCAACATCTTTAAGGGTTGGATGTAGAGTCACCTACTGGTTTTCTTTCAATTTAACTGGATAAGTCAAGGTAAAACCGTCACGCAATCGATTGCCGCAAACGATATTATAAAATTAATACAATTTTTTTATATTTCAAGTACTTTTTTAGTATTATTTGCTCCGGGCAAGCAACTTTCTTGACCTGGCCGCCTCGGCAGGTTCGTTCACCTTCACCCCGTTCTTTTCCCTTGCACCACGTCGCAATAGTTGTTAGATTATTGCTAGAGAATTCGACTCTCATATCGCCGTTTCACCCTTGCCCCACGGAGGTTGGCCATGATTCCATATCGCTCCCTTACCGCGACAGAGATCGCCACGCTCATGGCTAACCGCTGCGCCGCTGACGATTGGACCCTGATTTCGGTCGAAGAGGGCTTTGTGGCGAACCGGGTTGAGGCCGTGACCTTTATCGGCCGCGTTCAGATCGGCCGCAACGACGGCACCGTGCTGCTGGACGGCCTGTCACGGCCGGCCGGCATTCACCACGCTGCCATCGCTGACTGCCAGATCGGCCGCAACGTCTTTATCAACCGCATCGGCTCTCTGCTGAACAATATTCACATCGCTGATCAGGTGATCATCGAGGAGGTCTACCTTCTCAAAGCGGAAAAGAACGCCGGCTTTGGCATGGGCGTCAAGGTGGAGGTACTGAACGAAGCCGGCGGCCGCACCATCGCCCTGCACGACGAACTCAACAGCCAGAACGCCTATCTGCAAGCCCTCTATCGCCACGATCCGGTGCTGCAGGAACGGTTGCAGTCGCTGGTCCGGCAGCGCATCAGTGAACGCAGCAGCGATCACGCCATCATCGAAACCGGCGTCGTCATCCGCTGCTGCCGCTCCATCATCAACACCCATATCGGCGCCTACGCCCAGTTGCAGGGGGTATCGACGCTGGAAAACGGCACTATTTTAAGTTGCCAGGAAGATCCAACCCGAGTGGGCACTGATGTCGTTGCGCGCAACTTTATCATGGCCGAAGGCGCGCATGTGGAGGACGGCGTCATGCTGGACAAGGTGTTTGTCGGCCAGGCCACACGCCTGGGCAAACAGTTTTCCGCGGAAAACACCCTCCTCTTCTGCAACTGCGAAGGCTTGCATTCCGAGGTCTGCTCTCTCTTTGCCGGTCCTTATACCGTCACCCATCATCGTTCCACCTTGCTCATCGCCAGCCTGACCAGTTTTTTCAACGCCGGCAGCGGCACCAACCAGAGCAACCATATGTACAAGTTGGGACCGGTGCACCAGGGCATCCTGGAGCGCGGCACCAAAACCGGTTCGTTCTCCTATGCTCTGCTGGAATGCCACCTGGCCCCGTTTACCATTCTCATCGGCAAACATTTGGGCAGCCTCGATCTCGCCGACCTGCCCTTTTCCTACATCACCGAGGATCAGGGAACCTCAGTGCTGCGGCCGGCCCTCAACCTGTTTCACATCGGCACGGTTCGTGATGCGGCCAAGTGGCGCAGCCGCGACCGCCGCCAGGCCGGCCTGAAACGGGACATGATTCATTTTCAAACGCTGTCGCCGTACACGGTGGAAAAAATGCGCCGCGGCCGCGACCTTTTGCTCCGGCTCTACCAGGAAACGCCCAAAGAAAAAGATATCGTAACCTATGGCGGCGTTCAGATCTATCGCCTGCTGCTGGCCAAAGGTGCGAAATTTTACGGCCTGGGCATCGACCGCTACCTGATCGATATCCTGCTGGCCCGGCTGCAACCGGCGCTGAACTCGGCGCTGACCTGGCCTGAGATTGTGGCAACCCTGGCGCCCGCTTCGGACAACGCCGGCCGCGATTGGATGGATATCTCGGGATTGCTGGTACGCAAGGAGCGCATGAACGAACTGCTGCAGGAGGTCCGCTCCGGCGCCGTGAGCCATCTGTCCGATCTGAATCGCCGGTTTCAGCTTTTGTGGGAAAAGTACGAACAGGATGAGTGGGATTATGTGGCGGCGACCATACAAGCGGAATACGGCATAACACCGCACACCATGACAGCCGCGGAACTGGAAACGCTCGTCACACGCTGGGAAGAAGCGACACAATCCGGCAACGCTCTGGTGCTGGAAAATGCCCGCAAGGAATTTGCACCCTTTTCCCAGATCGGCTTCGGCCTGGGTTGGGGAGAAACAGAACGACGCCTGGATTTTGCCGCGGTGCGCGGGGTCATGGATGAACATCCCGTGATCCGGCACATTCAGGATGAAAAGCAGGCGGTCAGCGAGCGAGCAGCCCGCCTGCGTCGGTCCCTGGCACGTTTTCTCCCCTGCTGAGAATGCTCGAAGAGGCAAGAGCAGATGGCGGGCGAAGCAGTGGACGTTGGCATGAATTAAATGGAAGGATTGGCCTGATAAAGGTGTGTACCTTTGCTATGATGGATATAGGCCCGAGCTGAACGATTCGTACACGCTCTGCCGCCGAAGCGAGACGCTTCGGCTGCAACGCTCGTGACATCAGGCTCTTAAAAATCCGGCAGGATATTGCCGGCGATTTTTTCAATATCTTTAAAATATTTCACCGTGGCGACCCGCAGCTCCATGGTGGCGGCATCGTCACAGACGATGATGCAGTGGGCATGCAGCTGAAACATGGAAACCGTCCACATGTGAGAAATGCCCTCTTCCACCACCTGCCGCAAGGCGCGCGCTTTGTTGTAGCCCGGAATGAGAATGAGCACCTCGCGGGCATCCATCACCGTGGCTACGCCGACGGTCAGCGCCATGCGCGGCACTTTGTTGATATCGTTGCCGAAAAACCGCGAATTGGCGACGATGGTGTCATAGCTCAAGGTCTTGACGCGGGTGCGCGAGTTCAACGACGAGCCCGGCTCGTTAAAAGCAATGTGGCCGTCCGGGCCGATCCCGCCGATAAAAAGATCCACACCGCCCAGAGATTGAATTTTGGTTTCAAATCGCTTGCACTCCGCCTCCAGATCCGTGGCATTGCCGTTGAGGATGTTGACGTTTTCTCTGGGGATATCGATATGATCAAAGAGATGGTGTCGCATAAAGTAATGATAACTTTCCGGATGTTCTTCCGACAGGCCGACGTATTCGTCCATGTTAAAGGTCACCACGTTGCGAAAAGAGACCTTGCCTTCTTTGTAGAGGCGCACCATATGCCGATACGCCGGTATCGGCGATGAGCCGGTGGGCAAGCCGAGGACGAACGGTTTCTCCGGCGTCGGATTGGCTTTGTTGATTTTTTCAGCCACATAAGCGGCCGTCCACTCGCCGATCTCTTCACTGTTTTTCAAAATCACGATACGCATGACAACTGCTCCTAATGTTGTACGGATTATACCATCTATGATCGTTGACTGAATTTCTCTGCGCTCCGGCGGCAAACCGGCGCCTTATCGCACACTCACCACCATTTTGCCGCGATTAAAGCATTCGATATAGGTGAATCCTCCCTTTTTGCTGGTGAGATAGGGAATGGTGGTGCCGTCCGCAGCACGAATTTTGACCTGGCCGGTGAGGTTTTTAAACACGGTTACGTTCTTGCCATACCCGTCCATCTCAAAGAGAGTCTCTGCGGCCGCTGTTTTGACATTTTCCAGACGAACGGTGGAATAAACCAGGACGCTCGTGGCGGCCGGTTCCGGGCCCAGGCTGACCTGAATATCATTAACGCCCTCCTGCAAAAAAGCCTCCGGCAGCTGCCAGGTGTGGGACAGCAGTTGGCCATTGACGCTGACGGCTGCCCAACCGCCATCGCCCTTGAATTGAACGTCCAGCAGGCGGCCTTTGTATTCATATTGCGACAGGCGACTGAGAAAGCGCGACGGTCGAAACGCCAGTCCAAAGGGCAGGCGCCGCAGCCCGGTGTTGGTGATGGCGGCGCACAATCCGCCGATGGGAGCAGCGTACGCGCCGTAACGGCTCGCGGTCATCTCGCCGCTTTCATTCACCGCCTCAGCCATGAACGGCGCCTGTTGGGCCGCGCTGACGCTGCTAATCCCATCCTCAATGGCTTGCGCAATCTCTTTTTCATTCTGGAACAGGGGATCGAGGCCGGCGAGAAATGACCAGTAGCTCGACCAGGACAACCTGTTTTTTTGCCCAGCCAGCTTGCTCAAGGCCACCTGACGAATCCCGTGAATGGCATGATAATCCGAATAGAACGGAGAGATGCACAAAGCCAGGATATAGTCGTCGGCTGACGGCTGAAACGGTTCCGCAGATCCCAGCTTGCCCTTTTCGCCATACAGCGTGCCAAAGGCGGGCAGGACATCGGCTTTCTTGTAGAACGACTCGAGAACCTTTTCCAATTTATCCGCTTTGTTGCCATAGGCGTCCGCTTTGGCGCCCGATGCCATCGCCGCCAGCATCAGATAAGAGCTGTAAGCGAGTTGATTGATATAGAGATCATAGGAACGGGCGACCGTCTTGTTCTGCCACATGAGCGGTGCCTCAAACACTGGTCTGCCGGAGAGGCCGTCCCACCCGTACTCTGCACAGGCTGACAGCGCCTGGTTGCCGATATAATAGCGTCCAAAGGCATTCTGTTTAGGGTCGAAACAATAGCGCTCCAGTTCGTTCATGGCCTCTTCCAGCAGGGCCAGCCGCTGTTCGTCGATAACCCGCCGGCTGCCCGACTGGGTCCAGTGCGTAAAAGCGGACCAGATGGCATAAAAGAGCCCATCTTCCTGCCGGCCGCTGAGCGCGCCGTCGACGACGTGGCCGAAATAGCTTGCCGTCGGGGTGCGCGTCGGATTGGAAAGCTGAAAAGCCGACCAAAGCGTGAGCGGATCGAGCCAACCGCTGTTCGCCGTCAACACCGTGGCCAGGCTGCCATCCCGATGGCTGAGGAGATAGCCCTCGGCCGCCAGGGATTGATGCAGCGCGCCGGAGGCATCCTGCATGCTAAAGAGCACGGAGCGATTAGCCTCGATGATTTTTTGCAGGCCCGGCCGGTCACGAACTTCGATAACCCCTTTTTGCAGGGCTTGCAGCACCGTCCGATCCTGAGCCGTAAACAGATCACCGATAGAGGTTGTGGCCAGGCGATGAGCGCTGGCGGAGATATCCTCAGCCGCCGTGGCGGCAGCAAGGACCACCACCTGACCGGCAGAGGGCTGCAGGCGCGCATACAGACTGCGTCCGGCCGCCGGCCAGGGCGAGTAGGTGATGCGACCGTTGCCTTCTCCCAGCTCGGCGACAAAATGCAACAGCTGTCCGCGTTCCGAATGCTCCAGGCTGAAGGTCCGATCCGATGTGGCAAGGGAGCGGTCGGACCCGTGCCCTTTTATGGTCAGCACCTCCGGCTTTTCACACCAAACCAGCAGGGCGGGTTGATGAACGGGATTAAAAAAATGCAGGGTTTGATGTTTATAATAAAGGACGGTCTGAAACGGATCATATTCACTGCGCACGTAATCATGGCCGGACAGCTGCGGAAAGGCAATCTCATCGAACAGCACGGTATGGTCGTCACGGTTGGAAAAGTTGCGATCGCGGCTATCGAGGGTGTGACCGGCACGGGGGGAAATCCAGATCTGCAACCTGCTTGACGCCGGATCGAACTCGATGCGCAGTCCCAGGCGATGGTGCAGTATTACTCGGGGCGGCCGGGTGGATTTGGCGTCGCCGGCTGCAGCGGCCTCGGCGGCAGAAGGTGCTGTTTTTGTTGAAACACTCTTTTGGGGCCAGGCAGCCGAAAACGAAATCAATAGTACAACAAAGAGGCGTGGCAGCAACATGGTTTGATCCTTCACATATCCGGTTTGAACAGAATCATAAAGATACGAACAAACTGGCAAATGTTCAACCAAATTTACCTGAAAGTGATGCTCGTCGGATCAATCCATGCGCACCGCCAGGACCGCTATCTGAATTTCACTTCTGCAGAAGGATCCTCAACATAGATAAAAGAGTGGCCGTCTTCCCACTTGCCGTTGTGGAAATAATAGGCCTGGCTTTTCAGAGTGCCGTCCGGCAGAAATTCGCCGACGCTCTTGACCTCGGTGATGTTGTTTTTGTTGCCGGTGACGTATTCATGGCTGGTGACCTTGTTGTCGGCAAAGGTCATCGTGCCCTGCGTATAAAATCCGGCCGTGGTGAAATAAAAAAACACCAGGCTCTTTTTCTGCGGGTCCCACATGATGATGGTCTCGCCGCCGTATTCGCCGTCGTTTACGGAATGCAGCACCCGGATAGCCTGACCGTTCATGGCCCGCTCCCAGCGGGACACGTCCACCATCGGCTTTTCCTGACCTGCCGGCGGCCGGCTTTTCCAGGTTTTGTTCAAATAGGGCTTGAACGGCTGCAACTGTTCGACAAGGTCAGCGGGCGTCGCCGCGACTGCAACATGCGCCACGAACAAGGCCAGGACAACGGCCAAATGCATTTTCACTTTCATATTCACTCCTGTTCAAATAATGGCATGTCAGGCAAATCATTGACCGTAATGCGGTGCAACGTGGTCACCTTGGGGTCCCCGGGTTCATCGGTTCCGGATAGCGTGCTGGTGTAGGGCAGCTCCAGTTCGCCTGTTTTGCGAAAATCGCTGAACGTTCTGCGAACCTGGGCGTTCATGCCTTTAAAGCGGCCGCGGTATTCACAGGCGAGAATACGGCCATCCGCATCGCTCACCGCCAGACGGGTGGTACTGGCGGCGACATGCGTCTTTATCCAGGTCACTGGTTGCTGTTCTATGGTGCCGTAGCCATCCATAACAGCGCGAAAATCCGGGCGCCGGCGCGCTTTGAGAATCATAACCGGCCGATGATAAAAACTCTTTATCACATGATCGCGGTCGGATTTGCTGAGCTGCAGCCGCTTGCCGCTCTCGAGTCGGTAGCCGCCGGCGCCGTTAACGACGATTCGTCCTTCGCCGCTGTGCCAGGTCTGGTAAATGGCATACTTTTCCGGAAAAACCGCCACATCGTGCTCGAAATATTCGCGCGTCTGCCCGTCCTGTTCATAGGTGGATCGATTGGTGAATTGGACGGAGGAAAGACGCCCGAGGGCCGCCGGGCCGCCCATCGCGTCGGCCGCGCGCTCGAGGACTTTTATCGCCTGTGGCTGATCAGCGGGCGTTACCAGGGGCTCATCCGGTTTTACGATAAAGCGGTCGGGGTTTTTGCCAAAGGTATTGCGGCAGCTTTCAGAAGCAAAAATATAAATTTTTGCATCATGAACGAGGAATCGGTCCGGGTCTCCCAAACCGCTGGTGGGTCCCATGCGAGCGCATGATCCGCCCATTTGGATCGCAAAAGCGTCCGGTTGACGCAGAAAAGCGGCTCGATTGTCGTTCGTACTAAAAAGATAGTAGAAATTTTCAAAAGCAGCGCCAAGGGCGGAATCACCCGCCACCTGGCGACCGCGCACCAGTTCGACCGGATCCAGTCCTTGCAGTACGGCACTTTTTTGCCCTGGGGCGGCCGACAGGAGACATAGCATGACAACGGTAATTCGATTAATAAATCCCATATGCCGACACCTCCAATGAATGAACGACCTTGCATGCCATCAAAAACGGAGGAGTCGGCAGAGAAATTCCTGCGCCAACACAGAAATTGAAGTAACGGCTAAAAATGCGTTAATCCGGTCTTGCCGATGGGATACACGTTGAATCCCAACTCGTACATTTGACGATGATCGAGCAGGTTGCGGCCGTCAAAGAGGAATGCCGGTTTTTGCATGGAACGATAAATCCTTCCGTAATCCAGCGTTTTATAGATGCCCCATTCGGTCAGTACCGCGATAGCATGACTATCCCGGGCTGCACGATAGGGGTCCGGTTCAAATTCGACCGGCAAATCCTTCAAATCGATTTTCGCATTGT
The DNA here is from genome assembly GCA_964541895.1 of uncultured Cytophagia bacterium. GTDB lineage: Bacteria > Zhuqueibacterota > Zhuqueibacteria > Residuimicrobiales > Residuimicrobiaceae > CAZISM01. Next base: position 72,305 of record CAZISM010000006.1, on the reverse strand, counting down.
CCAGGGCTTCCGGATCGGTCACCACGACGTGCGCATGTTCCTCCAGTAATTTTTTAGTGATATAAATGGCCGGCGCTTCGCGGGTATCGCCGGTATTGGCCTTGAAGGCGAACCCGAACAACGCGATGCGCTTGCCCGCCAGGGAATGAAAAAGCACGCGGATCATGTTCTGTACGAACCGCCGTTCCTGGTACTCGTTGATCTTGACGACGCTCTCCCAGTACGCCGCCACCTCGTGCAGGCCATAGGATTCGCAAATGTAGACCAGGTTGAGAATATCCTTTTTGAAACAGGAGCCGCCAAAACCGACGCTGGCGTTGAGAAATTTTCCGCCGATGCGGGAATCGGTGCCGATGGCATGCGCCACTTCGCTTACATCGGCTTCCGTCCGTTCACATAACGCAGAAATACTGTTGATGGAAGAAATACGTTGTGCGAGGAAGGCGTTGGCGGTCAGCTTGGATAATTCAGAGCTCCACACATTGCTGGTCAGGATGCGGTCACGCGGGATCCAGCAGTTATAGATGTCCACTACGGCCTGACAGGCGCGGCGGCCGCTGTCGCTGTTATGGCGGCCGATCAATACCCGATCCGGATTTTCCAGATCCGCTATGGCCGTGCCCTCGGCGAGAAACTCTGGATTGGAGAGGACTTCAAAGTGCAACCCTTTGTCGTTGGAATTGAGAATGCGTTCCATGGCCACCGCGGTCCGCACCGGCAATGTGCTTTTTTCGACAATAATTTTATCGGAAGTGGATACGGCCAGAATCGTGCGCGCCGTTTTTTCCCAGTATTGCAGATCGGCGGTTTTGCCGGCGCCTTCGCCAAAGGTTTTGGTCGGGGTGTTGACGGAGACAAATATGATGTCGGCTTCACGGATGCCCGCTTCGATATCTGTTGAAAAAAACAGGTTGCGTCCGCGGGCCTGTTGAACCACCGCGAGCAGTCCAGGCTCGAAAATCGGCAGGTGATCGCTCTGCCAGGCCTTGATTTTTTCTTCATTGATATCCACCACCATCACTTTGTATTGCGGGCACTTGCTCGCAATCATCGCCATGGTCGGCCCGCCGACATAGCCGGCGCCGATGCAAAGGATCTTTTTCTCAAATGATTGTTCCGGCATAGAACGCCTCCGTCAATTACGCTAAAATATCTTGTGCAGTTTCGACAGCAGCGCCGGCCAGCGCGCTGAGGTCAGAAATCGTTTTGACGTCAACAGAGCCCAAAGGCCCCTGGCCCTGGCTTTGCCCAACGGCTTGTACAACAGGTCGACCGCGCTTAAAAACAGCGTAATGCCGCCGGCGTAGGGAAACCACCACATATTGGCTTTGTTGCCGCCGGTGTCGTAGCTGACATACTTGATCTGCACCATCTCCAGCAGGCCAAAGCGGGAGCGAGTCAGCCCGACACCACTGCGTTTGAATCCCACCCAGGGCGCCGTAGGCTCCCCCCAGGTCATGGTGGAATCGTTGATGAGCACGGTGCCGGCCTCCAGTTCGCTCATCAGCCGTTCGGCGGTTTTGCGGCTCTGCGTCCAGCCAAAGGCGGAGAGTCCATATACCGAATCATTGGCGCAGCGGATCGCTTCGTCCAGTGAAGCCACTACCATGATCGGCAAAATGGGACCAAAGGTTTCTTCGCTCATCACCTTCATGGTGTGGTTCACATCCACCAGCAGCGTCGGCTGAAAGAAATAGCCGCGCTCGCCGACACGCGCCCCGCCGTGCAACAGCCTGGCTCCTTTTTGTACCGCATCCCGAACATGTTCTATGACTTTGTCGAGTTGCTCCTGTGTCGTAAGCGGACCGATATCAACGCCCTCGACCATGGGATCGCCGATGCGCAATGTTTGCATTTCCTGCAAACAGGCCTTTATGAATCGTTCGGCAATCGGCTTCTCAACGTAGACGCGTTCCACAGACGCGCACACCTGGCCGGAGGCGAACAGGCTGCCCCAGACAATGCCTTTGGCTGCGCGTTCGACATCGGCATCCGCCGCGACCACCGCGGCATCTTTGCCGCCGAGTTCCAGTATGACCGGACGAACGTGTTTGGCGGCAGAGGCCATCACTTTGTGGCCGACCTCGGTGCTGCCGGTGAAAATGATTTTATCAATGCCGTCATGTTCGGTCAGATAGGGTGCATCGCCATCGTTAAGAAAAAGCGTATGGATGGTGTTGTCCGGCAGGCCGGCGGCACACAGCAGATCCGCGATCTTTTTTCCTATCAATACCGAAGCCGGCGCCGGCTTGAACAACACCGTATTGCCGGCCAACAGCGCAGCGGCGATCTGCGGCAAAGGAACGGAGAAAGGAAAATTCCAGGGAGATATGATCGCCACCACGCCGTAGGGCACGAAACGATATAGGCTCTTTTTATGAACAAAGAGGATCATCTCGTTGGCGATGGCTTCATTCCGCAACTGCCCGGGGCCGTGCTTTACCAGGAATCGTAAAACCGCCAGCACAGGGACAATCTCTGCTGCCAAGGCTTCCGCCACCGGTTTGCCCTGTTCCCGGGCGATGAGTTCGGCAATAGCCGTCTTTTCTTCCACGACCAGATCAATCAACCGCTGCAAATAGCGACGTCGGCCGGCCAGCGGGATGTGCGACCAGGACCTAAACGCGTGACGGGCATTTTGGATCGCCAAATCCACATCCGCTCTATGCATGACCGCTACGCGACCTAATTCCTCTTCGGTGGCGGGATTGATGGATACGATGTCGTCGATGGCGGCAGATAAGGGCACCAATACTTCCGGCAGAGGCATGTGTCAGTTCCTTCCGTTTTCAGGAATATGGCTCATGGCGTATTCGGCCAGAGCGGTGATGGTCAAACTTGGATTAACGCCCAGATTGGCGGGCAGCGCCGAGCCGTCCACCACGTACAAATTATCATAGCCGAACACGCGACAGCGGTGGTCCACCACGCCGTGTTCGATATCTTTACCAATGGCGCAACCGCCCATGATGTGTGCGGTGATCGGGATATTGAACAGCACCTCGGTAATCGAATTTTTGGCCAGGCCCGGCATGCGCCTGGCGAGGCCGCGTCCGGCCGCATTGGCCGCCGGGATATAGGTTGGCGCGGTGCGACCGTGAATCCTGGATCCCAGCTTAAACAGCCAGGGCAGCAGCCAGCGTCGCTTCCAGAGAAATTCAATTTTGTTGTCCAGCGTCTGCATGACCAGCAGAATGACCGAACGCTGCGCCCAGCCTTTGGGATTCAATGTTTTCAGAAAAAGCAACGGATGACGCAAAATATTGTACAGATATTTGAGCGGCCGCGGCAGAAAAGAGCCGCCGTCGGTCAACAGTGTGCCCAGGATAAACATGGCATCGGATCCGGCCGGATAGCGCACCGGCTCCACATGGGTGGTATCGTCAACGAATAGACTCGAGGTAATGGCAATGCCGTCGCAATAGCGATCGCTCTTGATGTCAGAGGTGACGCCCAGCAAAATCTCTGAATTGGTGCGTGCGGTTTTACCAAGCTGGTTTGATAACTTGGGCAACGCGCCGGTTTTCCTGCAATGCATCAAGAGCTGGTTCGTGCCCAGCGCGCCGGCCGCCACGACAACGCCTTTGGCCGTCCACGTTTTGCGCCTGGCAAAAGCAGAGCGCGCAGAGCGGCTGTGCACCCTGTATCCACCACCCGGTAACGGCTCGATTCGTGTAGCCTGGGTAGTGGGAAAAATATCCACGCCCAGCTGCTCGGCCAGATAGAGATAGTTGCGATCCAGCGAATTCTTGCCGCCGGCTTTGCAGCCGACCATGCAGCGGCCCTGATGATCGCAGCCGCGGCGGGCCGGACCTTTGCCGTTAAAATAGGGATCTGCCGTTTCCTTATCCGGATCGCCGAAATAGATGCCCACTTCCGTCGGTTTGAAATAGCTCTCCCGGCCGATCTCGCGCGCATAATCAAGCAACAGCTCATCCCCTTTCCACAGACGGGGATTGGGCGCCACGCCCAGCATCCTGCGCGCCTGAGCATAAAACGGTCGCAATGTTTCCTGCCAATCAGGCTGCAAGCCGGCCCATTGCGGATCGACAAAAAACGGCCTGGGAGGTTCCAGCAACACCGCACAATAAACCAGACTGCCGCCGCCGACACCGCTGCCGGTCAGCACCAGGGTGCTTTTCAGCAGGGTCAACTCCTGAATGCCGGTGCATAGCAATTTGGGCGCCCACAGCCAGTTCCACAACTGCCAGTTCGTGTCCGCATAATCCTGGTCACGGAATCGTCGACCCCGTTCCAGAACGGCTACACGATAGCCCTTTTCTGCCAGACGCAGTGCCGCTACGCTGCCACCAAACCCGGAACCAATCACCAGATAATCATAGTCATAACCCATTTGCCAGCGCCAATCATTATATAGTGAATTTTCAGTCAACATACGGAAAATGAATGAAATTCACAATAGATATTACATAGGTATGCAGATCCCGCAAAAGCCTCAACCGTAAAATTCGCTCTTTTGGTCGCGCAGCGACCCTGCGATGGCAGCCAGGCGTTTCAACGCCTGGACATGGCAACCATAAAATGGCGTCGCGTAGCGACGCACGAACTCTATTAGATCAACCATGCTGCCGAAGGAACCGGTGCCCTTTTCTGTTTCGTGCTTGCTTTTCCGCTCCGGTCCTCCTATTTTACATGATATGAACCATAATGAGGGATACATCCAACCCATGAAAAACCTGATTTTTGTTTTTGTATTGCTCATGTCGGTGCCCTTTTTCGCCGCCTGCCATCGCGAATTTGAAAAAACCGCTGTGACCGAGCCAGAAACCCCGGTCGGCTTTACCTTTCCCCAAGTCACTAACCTCCCCGCTGTTCCAGGCATCAACGATGTCCTGAAAAAACCGGACGGCACCTATGTGACGTACTTGTCCGATTGGAATACGCAGAAAAAATGGCTGAAAGCGGCGCTGAGTCATTATATCTATGGCACAACTCCGGACAAGCCGGCGTTGAGCGACATCAACATGCAAATGATCGCGGCTGAACAATCTATAGCGAACAACAAAGCCTCCATGTTCACACTCCGCTTGAACTGGGGCGTGCAAAACTGCTTTTCCACGGATGTACGCGTGGCGTTTCCCAAAAAAAGCGGAAAATATTCAACTCTGTTTCGCCTGGATTATTTGAGCGGATATGAATACAGAATTCGCGGCGACAGCGGTGACGAGCTGGAACTGGCCATGCTGGAGCAGGAGAAATATGCGTTTGTCACCATTGCGAGAAAGGATATCGCTCCGGACAAGTCGGCGAGCAAAAAGCTGGCGCCATACAGCCTCTATCCGGATAAAGATATGGGAGCCATTGCTCTGTGGGGCTATTCGGCCATGGTGGTTCTCGACTACCTGACGGCCAAGTACTCTTTTATCGATCCGGCCAAAATCGCCATCAGCGGCCATTCCCGGGACGGCAAGGCGGCCCTGTATGCGGCGGCCTTTGACGAGCGCTTTACCGTAGCCATGCCCAGCTGTTCCGGCATCGGCGGTGCTGCTCCGTTCAAAGTAGTCGGCAGCGCAAGCGAAACCATCGACATCATCTTGAGCGGCGACTTGTCCAGCTGGTTTGCCGACAAACTGCTGGATTTCCGGGGCACCAATGTCAACCGTCTGCCCGTGGATACCGGCGCCCTGTTTGCGCTCCTGGAGGGCCGTTCTATTCTCTGCAACCAGGCAGCCGGCGATGCCTGGGCCAACAACTATGGCACCCGGCAGAATCTCGACACGGTCTGCGCACGGGTGAAAACCTTTTTAGGAATGGCCAATGCCAACCAGATTGCTGTTATCAATCCAGGCACGCACGATGACAATGCCAACCGCTGGACCAATCGGATTAAATTCTGTGACACGGTGTTTTATGGGGGGAATTAACTTGATGGCTATTTCAGACCGATCTTGAATTTCATAACCGTCTCCAGATCCTTCAGCACCTTTTTGTTTTTTACATCGAATACACAGGGCCTGGATTTCATTATAGTTTTTGAATTCGTAATTCTCTCTTTAGTGTCTGTATCGATGTCCAGCTTGAGCAGGTCGGCTAGATATTTCTCCGGCACATAGATTCCCGCCTTGATGAATCCGGTCCGCGCCGACATCCAGATAATCGTTTTTTTCTTCTTTTGCACCTTGCACAGCCAGGCTTTGCCGTCCCGGTAGTATCTCCATTCATGGGTTATGCCATTGGTCGCAAAAAGCTTGAGCAGGCTCTGGTAGGCGGCAAAGGATCTCCCCAGCACTTTTTTCAGAACCGCTTCGTCCGGATAAACCCGTTCGTCCTGCAATTCCAGATCATCTGTCTGTGCCATGAAACAGCCTTTCAAAACCGGTATAGGGGGTCAATTGATGAATTTGATAACCGATCAGCCCGTGCGCCACCAGCGGCAGGCGATTCATGATCGTTCTTACCTGGTCCAAATTCTGTTCTTCAAAAAGCAGCACCGCATCGTTGGTTTCCGTGAACCAGACGGTGCGGAGAGACCCGGCGCTGATCAAAGCCCAAACCGCCCCGGCCTCTTTTTCCAGCAGCGGAGTGTGGCTGGCCCAATCGATCTCTCCGACGTCATGTGTGATTACCAGAAATTGCATCTTCCTCATTGAACGCGGGCTTGCCGCAGCGCGAGCCGGCTGCCCGCGCTGCATGCCCATAAAATGAAATGCTGCAAAAAAACCTGAATTGCTTAAAAACTGGATGTGGTGATCTGTTTCGATTAATGGTCTTTGTGCGGATTCCAGACTTTCCAGACGTTCCCGACCAGATCCGGACCCGGTTTCAGTACTTTCTTGCCCGGCACCCATCCGGCGGGACAGACTTCGGCGCCTTTGGTTGCTCGAACATGCTGGTAGGCCTGTACCTGGCGAATGGTTTCACCAATTTGCCGCCCCACCGGCGGAGTCAGCATCTCCATGGCCTGGATGACGCCATCCGGATCGATGATGAAGCGACCTCGCAGTTCAACACCGGCGGCTTCGTCATAAACACCGTAAATTTTACCGACGTTTCCCGGTCCGTCCGATGCCATGCGAAACGGCACATCTTTACCGGCCATTTTCGACAATTCCATATCGTTCCACATTTTGTGAACGAACTGACTGTCCACGCTGATAGAAATCACTTCTACACCGAGCTCTTGCAATTTTTCGTAATTGGCAGCGACCGCTGACACTTCGGTCGCTCAGACAAAGGTGAAATCGCCGGGGTAAAAACAGAGCATCACCCATTTGCCGAGAAACTCGGACAACGTGACCGTGGTAAATCCACCCTTGTAATAAGCAGGAGCGGTGAAATCAGGAGCCTTTGCCGCAACCCTTGCTGTTACCATTTTTATCTCCTTTGCTACAGGTTCTTGCTTTTCTGCAGGGGTCTGTTCGCCAACCACCGCACCGGTCGGTCGCGCACAGCCTGCCGCTTTTTCAGCCATATGAGGACTCCTTTCTCGATACCATCACCACATCCAATTTGGTGATCACTGGATAATAAATATAATTCGATCGTCAGTCAATGATTTTTTCTTGATCCGCTTCGACGTATCTCAGCCTCACCGGCCAGAACAAGAGAGTCCTGCGGTATAAAAATGGGCCATCATAACTTTTGACGGCAAGCCGGCCGCTGGACACAAGCAGCGACCTTATCGTTTGGCATATAGATCCAGCAATTGCAGGCGGGTGGCGTACAGCCGTTTTTCCATGATCTGGGCGAACCGTTTCAGCATTTCGTAGCCCAGGGTATGGTTTTCCTCGCATTTTTTTCGAATACACAGCCCGTCCAGCGCAAACACGCGTACATCCTGTTGCACACGGGCGTTAAAATGCCAGAAATAGGGCGGCAGCAGCCAGGACCAGCCGAGTATTTCGCCCGGTCCGACCGTGTCCAGCTCAATGCTTTCGCCGTCCACCACCACCAGCTCCAGCGCCACCAGACCCTGTCGGATCAGAAAAAATTCATTGGCCTGCTCGCCTTCTCTGAACATAAAGGCTCCAGCCGCGTAATGCCGGTTGGATGCACAACCGACAATAAGCTTGATAAAATCCTGGTGCAGGTCCTTGAAAAAGGGGTGTTGTTTCAACAGGGGTTCCAGGGTTTCCATAGCGTCCTCCTCGAAAAAAGGTTCACTGCGACGGGACACTTACAGGTCGGGCCGGACTGGATCTGGAATGAGTGAGGTCTGATGAGTGCAAAGCGACGATCGAAGAAATACCGTCAGGGTCTCTGCCGGACGCAAAGAGTAAACCCCTGATGGTTAAAGTTAAAACCGGTTTCTGTACAATGCAAGCAAAATTGATGGCCATCTCCTGATTCAGGGGCACCTTCTTCCGCAGGAGATTGCTTCGCTGCATAACAGCACCCTCCCTTTCACAACAGCTGCGCCTGCGCTCGCAATGACAGGAATTATATAGCGGCCCTACATCTCGATTGCATACCGTCCAGTCATGTATTCAGCGGTGCGGATCACCAGTATATGTTTGGCGTCATCATAGGTCCACGCCTTGCCCTGGAGGAGCAGCGCATCATCCAGTACTATGTGTCGCGGCGCTGCAGGCAACAAAATGCGTAATATATGTGGCGTAGGCTCTCCGTTAAGCTGGATACGCAGTCGTTCGTTGCTTTTCGCATATGACAAAACCGTGCTGCGGACCGGCGAATTGTGATACAGAGTATACGCTCTCTGACCGCTGGGATAGATCAGCCAGGTGGTGTAGCCGGCATGGGTGCGGTCGCCCAGGCCAGTATAGGAGCGGCTGATATTCATGGGGATAATCGCGCCGTCACGAATATAGACCGGATACTCGTCGAGAGTAAATTCGTGCGTCACCTGCACCGGACCCTGCAGCAGCTCCCGCTCCTGATAAAGATAACGCCAGCCCCCTTCGGGCAGTTGCAGAGTGCGCGACAGTGCCGGGCGGTAGATCGGCGCCACGAACAGGTCATCGCCAAACAGGTACTCGTAATGATCGCCGGCCGGTTGCTGCAGCGGCGAGCCCCCTTTATGCATACGGACCAGATGGCTGTACATGTAGGGGATCAGCTCCTGATGCAGCCAGGAGTAGCGCCGGATGATCGCCAGTTCCCGGGCCGTGCGTTTCCACATCGCTCTTTCACCATGGCCGCCGTTGAGAAACAGCCCGCAAAACGCCGAAAACTGCGTCCAGCGAATATACAGATCGTCCGGGATGATTCTTCCGCTGAATCCGCCAATGTCCGATCCGACCACGCCATAACCGCGTTCCGTACTATGCAGGATATCGTGCATGGCCTCTTCAAGACCGCGCGTTCCCTTTAATACCAGATCGGTTTGTGTTGTATCAGGATGGGTCTCAACTCCAGCGGACCAGATATGCTGTTGATCGCCGACCCAGCACACCGGCGCTGCGTCCAGCGGCGCAAAACCTTCCGGATGGGTCCAGGTTCGGTCAAAGGAACGCACCAGGGTGACAAATTCCGGATTCTGTTTCAGGCCATGACGGTACTCATCGCGATAATAGTGATCCATGTATTCACGCGTGGTCATCAGGCCGCCGCTGGTGCGCTGGTAAGGCACCGGCACACCAGCCAGGGTGCCGGAAAAAAAAGTGGCCGGATCGTCCAGTTTCCAGCCGTCGAGTCCAAGATCGAAAAGCGGCTGTTGCAGCGCGCGCCACCACGCCATGGCGCGCGGATTGGTGTAATCGATAAAGCCGCCGCGACCTTTCCACCATGGGATCTGGTGGCCGTTGCCGGCGAGAAATCCCTGCTCTCCAGCAGCCTCATACCAATCATGACTGGCACGAAAAAACGTGTCGTTATTTCTGCTGTTGACCATGCAGGTCATCCACAACGCCACTCGGTAGCCCTTGTCCTGGAGTTGCCGGAGCCACTGGTCTGCGTTTGGATAGCGCAGCGTATCAAAAACAAAATCGTTATAGCGCGTGCTCCAGGGACTGTCGATGAGTATGGTGCGGACCGGGATGTCGTGCTCTGCATACCCTTGCAGCAGTTCATCAACGCGGGTCGAGGTGTTGTGATCATCTTCCCAGAGCCACGGTTCCAGCGCCCAGGCCGGCACCAGCGGCACCTGCGTGCGTCGTTGCGCACTAAAGGGATAGCCCCAAAACGGATAGACCACCAGGCCGGCAGATAGCAGCGACAGCAGGCCGAGAATAATGAGCGCAGCGCTAAGCCACGGTTTCATGCTCTTTCACTCCCGACAAGGCTATGGCCGCCAGCAGAGCCATGGTTACGCCGAACAAAAAAGCGGTCAGCGGGCTGGCCCGATGCCAGAGAACGCCCATGATCAGACTGGCAGGCAGGGCGCCGATGGCCATGGCAAAATTATAAATGCCGAACGCGGTGCCTCGCTGGTCGGGCCGGACCAGGTCGGCGACAAACGCTTTTTCGGTTCCTTCCGTGAGACCATAGTAAATACTGTACACGGCGAACAGCAACCAGATCTGCCACGCCTGTTGCGCCATACCGAAGCCGACATAAACCGCCGCATAGACCAACCAGCCCATGCGAATGACACGTTTTCGGCCGATGCGATCGGAGAGCCCGGATCCAGGTACCGACACCACCATTTTGACCAGGTGATGAAAGAGCCACAGCGCCGGAATCATCGCTGTTGAAATCCCCACCTGTTTGGCGCGCAAGAGCAGAAAGGCATCACTGGAGTTGCCCAGCGTAAACAGGAATACGGTGATCAGGTATGTTTTAAAGGAGCGGTCGAACTGGTGCAGGCGGAACGAAGGGGCAGGGCCGCGCTGTTGCGGAGGGATCTCCTGGGCCGCCAGCAGCAGAACCAGCACGCCGGCCACGGCGGGTAAAATGGCCAGCCCAAAGACCAGGCGATAGTTTTCCGGACTGCAGTACAGTACGATCATCGCCAGCATCGGCCCGATGACGGCGCCGGCATGATCCATACTGCGATGAAAACCGAACGCCAGCCCGCGCCGGCCGGGGTCGGTGGAATCGGCGATGAGGGCATCCCGCGGCGCTGTGCGCACGCCTTTGCCGACGCGATCGCCAAAGCGGACCAGCAGAATGTGCCAGCCCTGGGTGGCGAGGGCCAGCAAGGGCCGCGTGGCGGCGGAAGCCGCATAGCCGATGACTGCCGGACCCTTGCGCTTTTTCAACCGGTCGGAAAAATAGCCGGAGAACAGCTTGAGCACGCCCGCTGTTGTTTCAGCCACCCCTTCGATCAATCCCAGCAGCTCGGTGCTGGCGCCGAGGACGGTGGTCAGAAACACCGGCAGCAGCGGAAAGATCATTTCACTGCTGGCGTCGTTAAGCAGGCTGACCACTCCCAGGACGACAACGTTGCGGGACAGTCCGTTGAGCCGCATCGACCGCGTTGCCATTATTTTATCTGCGCACCGGTGTCGATGGTCAAGCGGGCGGGGCCGGCATAAAGTTGAAAAATCCTGTTCATCGTGTCCGTTAACGAGCCGGCCGGCGCATTGAACAGATGCAGAGGCTTGGGCGCATAGAGAGCGGCAGCCATTTGCACATCGCCATAGCGGGCGAGGCCCGGCATAAACGCGTTTTGCAGGAGAAAGCTCTCGCGGTCAAGGGCTCCGTTCATGCCGTCTATAACCAGTTCGTCTACATCGCTGCAGACGGCGGCTGCCATCATGGCCCAGGCGCCCGCTTCCTGCAATCCGTACACGGTTACATTCGAATAGTCGCGCAGGAAGGCGGCGGCGGTCAGAATGTCCTGAATTCGTTCCTGAGCGTCGGTGCGATTGAACGTGGTAAAGTATTTTGTCGCGGTGTCGCGCACGATTCTTGAACTCGTATGCTCGCCACTGTTAAAGACATCAATGGCCAGCACGGCCTGTCCTTTACGCAGCAGCTGCTGCACCAGAGCCATCTGCTCCTCTGCCACAACCTGCTTGCCCCCGGGATGAACGAGCAGCGCCGCTCCGCGAACGGTTTTCGGCAGCCAGAGCGTGGCCGGAATCCACTTTTTTTCGCCCTTTACGCTCAGCATCAGACCGGAGACAGCGACGCGGCTGCTCTTTTGCTCGCGGACAAGTCGGCGATCCACCGCCAGGACCGGTTGGACGGCCAGAACATCCTGAAACAGGGGCGACCACTTTTTCTTGAACGCAGCGACATCGCTCTCCGTTTGCGGCAGCTCTTTCGCCAATGCGGCTCGAGCGTTCTCCTGCAGAAAAACGGTGAGCTTTTCCTCCGTCATGTCACCCGGCGCCTTTTCCTCATCCGTGTACAGTCGCAATTTTTCTTTGGGGTCTGCGCTAAACGCGGTTTCGCGCAGCTGAGTGGCATCATTCTGGCCGAGCAGCCAGCGTCCGAACCAGCCATACACCGCTTCGCGGCTGTCCTTGTTGTAATTGTGCGGGTAATTGAATTGAACGCAGTGAACGTGGTCCGCGGCGTTGTAGAGTTCGTACACGGAACGGACCATGGGATATTCGACGCCGGGATTATTCCTGGTCCAATCGCCGGTCGTCGACACCATCAACAGCGGCCGCGGAGCGGTCAGGCCGGCGATCTCGACGTTAAAGGTGTTGAGCCGCAGGGCCGGCGCGTTTTCGCACAAACAGCCGCCCTGAAAATGGGCCGACACCATATTGACCGGCGCGGCCACTTTGATGCGCGGATCCACCGCTGTGATCATAAAGGTTTGGGTGCCGCCGCCCGATTCACCGGTGCAGGCCAGGCGGGAACCGTCCACCTCCGGCAGCGTCAACAGAAAATCAATGGCGCGGATGCTGTTCCACAACTGCAATCCCATCAGACTGATGCCCCACAGCTGATGCTGCGGCGTGTTAGCGTACGTATGTGGAATCTGTTTGCTGTCCTGATAACCCACCATATCATAGTTGAGGACGATATATCCCTGCCGGGCCAGATTGATGCAGCGCCCCGGACCGGAGTTCAGATCCGTATCCTCCAGGCGACCGTTTTTCCAATGGCCGTGCGGATTCAGGACCGCCGGACAGGGCGCGGTCTTGCCGACCGGCATGTATAAATTGCCGGTCACATAAAAGCCTGGATAGCTTTCAAACTGGACCTTTTCCACTGCATAGTCGGTATGAACGGTTTTATCGAAACGCTGCGGCCGCAGCTCGCATTTGGGCGGCATGGGCACCAGGCCGTTGGCGATGAGAATATGCTGCATCAGCGATTGGCGATAGGCTTCCCAGGCGGCCAGGGTTTTAAACTCCGGAAAAGCGTATTCCATTTTATCCCCTTTGCGCACCTGCACGAAGCGAAGGTCGCGAAACGTGGAATCGCCGGCGGCCGTGAGCACGGTCAGATTCGCCGGCAACGGCAAAAGGGATTTGCGTCCACCGGCACATGCCAGCAGCAAGGCGGAAAAAAGTACTAACCAGACTTGCACGCGCATACGGGCTCCTCGCAATGGGGTGACTATTCTGATTTCAACGCCGGGACGGGAAATCCGCGACGGAAGGTGTAATGCCGGTTCTGATCAAAGTCCAGACCAAAGGAGAGCAGGACCATATCGACGAGTTGCTTCTGGTTCTGATCGTAGGATTGTACCAGCACCCCCACCCGGATGGATTTGCTTTCGCCGGCCTTGATGAGGTGCGACAACTCCACTTTGGCCGGCATCTCCTTCCTGGTCAATTCCCGAATCAGCTTGGGGTCGGCCTGTAACTCCGCCAGATTGCGGTCGCAGATAAAGGCTTTGTAGGACAGCCTGGTAGAGAGATATTCTCCGTTGCGCAATCCCACGAGAAAGCCGCTGCCCTGCTGTTCCTGGGTGATGGCGGACCAACGCACATCCGGACCGGAGAGGTTGTTCACATGGATCTCGTACAACGCCAGGAAACTCCAGGAGCCGGTGGCTTCATCGAACAACGGCGTCACCAGCGAGTTGTTTTCTTCGATGGCAAGATCTGACAGGGCCAGAGCGCGGACCTTTTTAACCTGATAGAGGGCGATGGTGGCGATAAGCAAACTAAAGAGGGCGATCGCGATGGCTGAATAGAACGGCGTTTTGGAATTCATAACATCTCCTTGGTTCTGGCCAACAGGATGAATCAACGGGTCGGCTGATGAAGCGGTCAGGGCAACAGATGATGCTGCTGCAGAATGGCTTTGATTTTTAGCTTTTCTTCCTCGCTGGCCGGCAGAACGGGGCTGAGGGTATAGGGTTGGCACAAGCCCATAAACGACAACGCCGCTTTGATGCCACCCAGAAAGGAACGGCATTCGTAGACGCGCCAGATCTCGTTGATTTCCCGTTGACGTTCATAGCAATCCCCAGCCTTGTTGACAATGGCTTCATACAGTGAAACGCAATGGGACGGAATCAGGTTCGAGATGCCGTCCAGGCCGCCGTCGGCGCCGGAGAGGATTCCGGCCGCCCACATGTGGGTCTTGCCGATAAAGATGGTGAAATCCGCACGTTCCTTCTTCAACTCGATCAGATTCATCAGATAGACATAATCCACCGAGCTGTCCTTGATGCCGATGATATTGTCGATCTTTATCAATTTTTCCACCGTATTGAGGGCGATGGACGCTTTGGTGGTAAAGGGGATATTGTATAACATGAACGGTTTGCTGCTGGCTTGGGCCAGACGGGCGAAATAGTCGTACAATTCCGACTGATCGTTGGGCGGAAAATAAAAAGGCGGGTGCGCCACCAGCACATCAGCGCCCAATTTATCCGCCTGGATGACGTTGTCCAGCGCGCGGGCTGTGCCGGTATCGCTGACGCCGGCATAGACGGTGACGCGGCCGTGTACCTGGTCGAGGACGATTTCGAGGATGCGTTGTTTTTCCGCTTCGCGCAACAGCAAGCCTTCGCCGGTGGTGCTGTTGACAAAGATGCCGTGCACGCCGCCGTCGACGAGATAGCTGACCAGCTTGCGCAGAGCAGGCTCGTCAATTCGTTCGTTTTTATCAATGGGCGAAATAAGGGGTACCACAATGCCTTTGTAGTTTGCGCTCATAACAACTCCGGGAAAAATAGATTGTTTATAATGAATAATTTGTCATGCCTGTCTGCTGCAGAAAATCATCGATCTGCCTGCGCCCGTCGGCCGGGCTCTAGACGGCATTCCCGTTCAGAGTTCACACTTTGGCGTGTCGGCGCTCGGGAATGGATTGTGACATCCGCACCCTTCTCGGCACGGCCGGACCTGACAACAGGTGCCGTCGATCACGCCTGCGCCCGCTCTTTCAGAATCTGCAGATAGCGTTGAAAGAGCTCGGGATCGATTTTCTGCATGCTCTCCCGGTTGCTTACATCCACCTTGGCGTTCATCTGATCGATATAAAAATGGATGGAGAACCGGTGCCATTTGCCCGGTTTATCTTTGGGCAGCGGTTTTTTCAGCAGCGCCTGCAACCCTTCCGGCTGCGAGTCCGTAGAGCGGCCGGTGTTGATAAAGGTGAACAGCTCTTTGTGCCACGCTTCAAACAGCAAGAGGCTGCGCACTTCCGGTTCTTTTTTATCCAGCAGCAGATCGCGGAACAGCTGTTTCAGTCCGCTGTGGCGCAACCGATACATATCCAGCTCCTGCGGATTGAGCAGCAGCGCGCGAATATAGGCGCTCTGCGCCTGGCGCTGGTCGTTCTGGACGTGGCACAGGTCACCGTAATACCCCCAGAGATCGGCGCGCTGCTCCCTGGGCACGTTCAGCGTCTCTTTGAACACTTTATCGGCTTTGCCAAACTGGCGATTGAGCAAATGGCAGTATCCCCAATGCAGTCGTTTGCCGCTGTCCAGAAACGGTTTGCTCATCTTGACGTTCTGCAACGCCATTTTCGCCATGGTTTCCTCGATCAGTTCCGCTTCGCGCAACAGCAGCGACCCCTTCAGTACGGCCTCCGGAACGGCCTCGTACACTTCTGCCAGAGCCTCGGCGGTGTTTTTCGCTTTTTTATGAAATTTCTGAAAAAAGTCGATCATGTGCTGGGTCGCATCGAGATTGGGCAGAAACGGGTTGATGGAACGTGCCGTTTGCAGCTCTTTGCGCGCACCGCTGAAATCGGTCTCGAGGAGCGCCTGCATGGCTTTTTCCAGATGCTCGTCTGCCTGGGAAAACAGGTCCATTTGATCCATAGTTCTCTTCCGATGAATAGTGTTCCAGGTTGTTATATCTATTCCGCCCTCGCCGTCTGCACCGGCGCTAAAGTCGGCCGCCCTTACGGCAAAATATTTACCAGTTGAAACAGCAGCAAACAGACCAGCGCGCCGGCCAGCGGGGTCGCCAGCCATCCGCTCACAATCTGCGCCACCGTGGTCTTGTGTATTTTTGAACTATCCTTCAACAGGCCGATGCCCAGCACGGCGCCGACCACGGCCTGCGTGCTGGACACCGGCACGCCGATTTGTGTAAACAGGTGTGCAGAAACAGACAGCGCCAGAATGGAGATAAACGCTGAAAACGCATCCAGGGCCATGATGGATTGACCGACCGTTTCCATCACCCTGCGGCTGAAGGTCAACGCGCCCAGCGCAATGGCGGCACCGCCGAACAGGGACGCGGTCAACGGCGACATCAGGCCGGCACCGACATAGACGCCGGAGACATTAGCCACATTGTTGCCGCCCAGAGAGTAGGAGCCGTAACAGCCGGCCACTACAACCGCACTTTTCAGAAACAGGGTACGCCAGCGCAAATGGCTGAGAAGCGGCCGCAAAAGCCGACCCAGGGCCAGATAGAGAAAGGCACTGAGCAGAGCAGCGCTCACCGGCGTCAATACCCAGCACAACGCTACCTTGGCGAGGACCGACCACTGTGGCTGACCCTCCACCAGACCGATGAACAGCAGCGCGCCCATGATGGCCTGCGATGAGGAGGCCGGCAGAGCCAGCAGAGAGAGCAGAAACATGACCACGCCGGCGCTGGCGGTGACCAGCACCGCATACAACGGTGTCAAACGGGTGACCTCGTTCAGCGTCGTCATACACTTGGGTCCTTCCAGCGCAGCGCCCAGCATCACAAAGACGGCAAGAAGAACCACCGCCATGCGGTAGCTGACCAACCGGGTTGCTACACCGGTTCCAAACACGTTGGCGGCGTCGTTGGCGCCCAGCGCCCAGCCGAGAAAGGCGCCGCTAGCGTATGGCCAGAACATCCGGATCTATACCTGCATTTTAACCAGGATTTCACTGAGGCTGTCGGCAACGTCTTCGATGCGGTTCGAAATATCGGCCACCTGCGTCAGCAGTTTTTTTATATGTAATTTTTCCGCCAGCGGCAGAGAAGAGCCGAACAACCAACGGGTCAGGCTATGTTCCAGTTCGTCGATCTCGTGTTCCGTGGCCAGGATCTGCACGATGTGATCGCGTATCCCGTCGTCCGGTTGGCCGTTCTCAACAAAGCAGGCGACCGCCTCCGCCAGCAAGCGCATCTGGGCCAGAGTTTTTTCAAACACCTGCTGCAGGTCGTTGATCATCGCCTCCGGCAACACCGGACGTTCGCACAACAGCGTGTCCGCCACATCTTCACTGACGCCGGCGACGTCGTCCATTCTTTCGATAAAGCGATGCAGATCCACGCGCAGCAGCGGCAAAAAAGCCCCTTTATCCAGCCAGGCATAGATCTCCCGGCGGACGATGTCGGCCTGATGCTCATGGCCGCGGACCTGCAGCCAGAGCTGTTCGCACGCGTCATGATCGTTTTGCAGATAGCGCGCCATCAACTCGCGGCTGCTCTGCAGGCAACGGTGGGTCTGTTCGGTGTGGTCCGCTACGAGGCGGCGCACCTGTTGTTCTTTTTTGGAGAAAAACATAATCGCTCAGAATTCGCCGATAACGCCCAGCCCCGGGCGGTCCGGCAGGATCAGCCAGCCATCCTTCACGTTGACACCCGCAAACGGATCCGCGGCCAGCAGCAGATTGCCGTCCAGATCCGGGAAATCGGTCAACGGCGACAGATGTGCGGCGGCCGTGATGGACACCGAGCTGGAAACCATACACCCCAGCATGATCTTTAAGCCGAGCGAGCGCGCCATCCAGATCATGCGCAGGGATTCCTGCAGGCCGCCGGCCTTGTCCACTTTGATATTGATGCCGTCGAACGCTTCCGCCAGACGGGGGATGTCCTTGCTGGTCTTGACCGATTCGTCGGCGATGATGGGAATGGGCGCCCGCTCTTTGACCCAGGCGGTCTCTTCCAGCATATCGGCCGGCATCGGCTGCTCCACCAGATCGACGCCGTTTTTAGCCAGCCACTCCACCTTGCGCAGGGCAAGCTCTTTGTCCTTCCAGCCCTCGTTGGCATCCACGCGCAAGGTCTTGGCCGTAACGCTGCGCACCGCGGTCAGGACCTCTTCGTCATTGTCCTTACCCATTTTTATTTTCAACAGCGGATAGGGATCCGCTTCCTGCACTTTGGTTCTTACCATATCCATGGTGTCGATGCCTATGGAAAAGGTGGTCTGCGGCGCCTTTTTCGCATCCAGGCCCCAGAACTGGTACAGCGGGATGCCCAGCCATTTGGTCAACCAGTCCATGAGCGCAATATCGATGCCGGCCTTGGCCGCCGTTTGTCCTTCACAGACCGCCTGCACGGCGGCGTTGATGTCCACATATTTCCAGGGGTCGCTCTTTTGCAGAATGGGGATGGCTTTTTCAATGGTGGCCACGGTCGATTCCAGAGATTCGCCATAGCGCACGTTATGCGCCGCTTCGCCGATGCCAAAGACGCCGTCTTTTTCGATCCGTACGAACGCATACTCTTTATAGGTGCTGGTGTTGCGGGCGATGGTCCAGGCGTGGCGCAGATCGAGCCGTTTGGTTTTGATCTCGACCTTGAAGCCGCCCGGGCTGAGTGTTTTCGCTTTTTCAGCCGCTGCGCCGGGAACCGCCGCCGCGGCTCCGGCGACGGCAATGGATTTGCCGGTGGTATGTAAAAATTCTTTTCGAGACATAGTCATTGTTCGCTCCGTTAGAATATTCCGTTGACCATGGCATCGCGCGGATAGCTGACCAGAAAGTCGATCGTGATCTCCCGTTTCTCTTTCGGCTTCAGCTCCACGTTCCAGGTCAATTTCCCGTTCTCTTTGTTCCACTCCGCCGGCTCCGGATTCAGCCGAACATCACCGACCTCCACCTCCTCGTTCCGGCTGATCGGCACCTGGTCGAGGATTTGCAGAGTCGTCTGCCGGTTGCGATAGTTTTCACAGGTGATTTTGTACACGAATTCCAGTTCGGTTTTTTTGCTCAACAGGCCCTTATTGCGTTCAAACCGTTTGGCCAAATCGTATTTGACTTTGATGTTGGCGTCCACGCCCAGGGACAGCTCCAGCTTTTCACCCACCGCCCGGTTTTGCAGAACGCTCTTGCCGACATAATCGCCGTCGACGTAGGTCATGGCCGAACCGGCGATGAGCGGATAATCGCTGTTATTTTCAAACGTCGCTTTGAGGTAGGCGTGCTGCGACAGTTTGGGTATGGTCAGATAGGACATCTGTGCCGGAAAGACATGCCGCTGCACCAGCACCTTGGTGGCGTCGTCGCTGCTGGGGATGTCCCGTTTGCCGCTGATGGCAAAGTTGGCTGATACGCCTTTGGCTTCCACCACCGAGGGCGCCGGCGGCGCTTCGACCTCCGGAACCGCCATGGCGACCGCATCCTGCGCCATTTGCACCTGCGGCGCCATGGCCGCTTTCATCATGCGCGGTTGCGGCTTGCTGACATACAGATACCAGGGCTGCAACTCGGGAGCCTGGGCGCCCATCGCCGGCAGCGCGGTCGACAGCACCAGGTTGACCCCTTGCCATTCTTCGCCGCTCTTTTGCCGAACCTCGGCCGAATAGACCAGCTCCACTTTATCCTCCGCCGGCAAGCCCCGCAATTCATAGGTCGGCGACCAGGAGACATCGTGCATCAGATAGGTGAGGGTCACCTCCACCGACAGAGCGCTGCGCGCCTGCAGCGACAATTCTACGGCTTTTTCTTCTCTGGGCCGGGCGGACTGCACCTGCTGCAGCTGCTTTTTCAGCGCTTCCCGCTTGCCGTCCAGCTCTTTTTTCCGAAATTCAAGATCGGTCATCTGATTATAGACTTCGGTCAGATTTTTTTTCAAAAAGGTCAGTGTGGAGGTCCAGGTGGCAGGATCCATTTTCCCCGCCAGCAGCTCCTGGCTGCTCTTGGCGTCGGCCGCTACCTGAATGGAAGCAAGAAACTTTTCCTGGCTTTTGAGCGCTTTGAGTTCGTTGTCCAGCCCCTTGTCTTCGCGCTCGAGCGCTTCCAGCTGCGCTTCTATCTTTTTAGTGACCATCTCGCCCGCTTTTTCAAGAAACCAGCGCTCCACTTTTACATCCTGGATGGTCACCTGGTTTTCGTTGCTCAGGCGGATGTGCATCGATTCATCGATCAGCGCCGTCGGCAGATGGCCGATCTGCAATTGGTTCAGGCCGGCCTGAAGCGGAACGGTCACAGACCTTTGAATCATCGCCATGTTGCCATATACGGTAACATCGGAAATTTTGCTGTCCACCTCCCTGGCCAGAGCCAGGCCAAACCACAGACAGCAAAAAAGGAGAATCCATTCCATTTTCATAGACGTGCTCCTGATAATGTCCAATGCAGACGGGCGCCGGCTATCCCTACCCCTGCTTCTGTGCGTACGGCACAAATAACACCATATCGGATTTTAAATTATATATAAACCGCCAAAATAGCAAGCGGAAACTCGGAGCCGGCTCCGGCAAATGTTGACAATGGGGTCAATATTTGCTATATTTGTGGCGGCTATTGCCAGGCTCTTGGTATCCCTGCCCTGGCCGGATGTATACTCATGAGGTGCCCTGTGAACGATCCTCGCTATGCCAAACTGGCCCAGACCATCGTCCGTCATTCCACCCGTTTGAAAAAAGGCGATCGTGTTCTTATCGAAGCCGTTGACATTCCAAGCGACATGGTTATCGCGCTCGTTCGCGAAGCGAGCCGCAAAGGCGCGATTCCCTTTGTCACCATCAAGCAGAGCCGGGTGCTGCGCGAACTGTACCATCACGCCACCGCCGAGTCCATGGAAGCGGTCGGCCGCTGGGAAGCGGCGCGCATGGGCGAGATGCAGGCCTATGTCGGTCTGCGCGGCAACATCAACTCCATGGAGTTGGCTGATGTGCCCTCGGAACGGATGAAGCTCTATCAGCAATACTGGTGGAAACCGACCCACCTTGACATCCGCGTGCCGAAAACCCGCTGGGTGGTGTTGCGCTGGCCGCACCCCAGCATGGCGCAACTGGCCAACATGAGCACCGAGGCCTTTGCAGCGTTTTACTTTAACGTCTGCACGCTGGACTATGGCAAGATGGATCGCGCCATGAAGGCGCTGGTGCAGCGGATGCAGCGCACCGACATGGTGCGCATCACCGGGCCGGGCACCGATCTCTCCTTCTCCATCAAAGGCATTCCCGCCATCCCCTGCAGCGGCTCGCACAATCTGCCGGACGGCGAAGTGTTCACCGCTCCGGTCAAAGAGTCGGTCAACGGCAAAATATTCTTCACCGCACCGACCATCTATCAGAGCCAGGTGCACAACAAGGTGGAATTAACACTGCGTAACGGTAAAATCATCCGCGCCAACTCGGACCGGCCAGAACACCTCAATACCGTGCTGGACACCGATGCCGGCAGCCGTTACATCGGCGAGTTTGCCCTGGGCCTGAATCCCTATATCACCCGGCCCATGCTGGATATTCTGTTCGACGAAAAAATCAGTGGTTCGTTTCATTTTACGCCCGGCAACAGCTATGACAACGCTTTCAACGGCAATCGCTCGCAGGTGCACTGGGACCTGGTTTGCATTCAAACCCCGGAATACGGCGGCGGTGAAATACGCTTTGACGGCGAGCTGATCCGGAAGGACGGCAGGTTCGTCAGCAAAGATCTGCTGGCGCTCAACCCGGAGCGATTGCTCGGCTAAATCGTCACCCCATCAACCTGGCCGGATCTACTCATAAACCGCGAATAAACGCAAATAGACGCGAATGGCCTGATGGGCGTTCATTGGCGTCCCTTCGCGGATAATAATCATCTGCACACTCGGCGGTTTATTGTATTACGAGTGGTTTTTCGCGCTCAATGGTCAAACCATGGCGGACGCCTATGAGAGCCGACATTTCGTTCCGCCTGGTCCGGGGCGGGAATAGATCAGGATAACATTTTCTCAATCAATCTTTAAAGGAGTGTATATGAAAATCGCCATCGAATATTGCAACGATTGAAACTATTACCCCAAAGCAGCCAGGTTGGCTGAAGAGCTTAAAAAAGCAAAAACACTCGACGTTGAATTCATTAAATCCGGCGGCGGCGTCTTTGAGGTGTTCAAGGACGGCCAACTCATCTATTCCAAAAAGGCCAGCGGCCGGTTTCCTACAGCCGACGAGATAGTGAAAATGCTATGAACGTGTTTCTTCTTGGATTAATCCTGATGACGTCGCCCGCATCCGGCCGGGGCAAACCCAGCCCTGCGCTGACGTCTTACCTGCAAACTCTGCCCGGCACCGTAGCCGTAGCGTTTAAGAACCTCGACAACAGCGCCGCGTTTTCCGTTCGCGATAAAACGGTCATGCATGCCGCCAGCACCATGAAGGTGGCGGTCATGATCGAGGTCTATCGTCAAAGCGAACAGGGCCGGTTTCTTATGTCCGACTCGATACCGACGATCAACCGGTTCCACAGCATTGTGGACGGCTCCGAGTTTTCTCTGCCGGTCAACGACGACGAGAAGGACCCGACCTTTGCCCGCATCGGTCGCATGATGAGCTACAGAGAGCTGGTGTACAACATGATCACCTGGAGCAGCAACCTGGCTACCAACATTCTCATCGATCGCGTCGGCGCCGGCCAGGTGCAGAACACCATCACAGCGCTGGGCGCCAAACGCATGCGCGTCCGCCGGGGCGTGGAAGACTCGCTGGCCTATCGTCGCGGCTGGAACAACGAAACCAGCGCCGGCGACCTGCTGGTGCTGCTGCAAGCCATTGCCCTCCATAAAGCCGCTTCCGCCTCTTCCTGCGACGATATGATCGCCATCCTCGGCGAGCAGCACTATCGCGATAAAATTCCTGCCGGATTGCCGGCCAACATCAGGGTGGCGCACAAAACCGGCTCCATCACCGCCATCAACCACGACGCCGGTCTCGTCATGCTGCCGGACGGGCGGCGTTACATCCTGGTCGTTCTGACCAAAGGCATTCCCGACCAGAAGCGCAGCAACGACATCATCGCCCACATATCACGTCTGGTCTATGAGCAAGTCATCACTACTACGCAAGGGAAACCATGACCAAAAGAAAGAAACCAGCCTTTACGGTCGACGATGCCTGGGACGCCTTGCAGGATGCAGACTATGACAAAGCCGCAGAGCTGGCCGAAGAGCTGCTGCAAAGCGAGCCCGACGAACCCGAACTCCTCACCATTCTCGCGCGCAGCCGGCTGGCCGGCGAGCAGTTCACCGCAGCGCGCAAAATCTATGAAAAACTGCTCAAAAAAGCATCCCATCCGCCGGGGATCCGCGCCGAAGCCGCCCTCTTTCTCAACAACCTGCCCCAGGCTGCCCAGATCATCAGGACCGCTCTGAACAAAACGCCCGACCATGCCGATCTGCTCTTTCTGGCCGCGCTCACCGACTATTCTCTGGGTTATATCAGCCAGGCCGTTGAGCGGTTGCCGCAAGCCATCGAAGCCGGCCTGGACTGGGATGACGAAGATCCCATCTCCCTCATCGTGCAGCATGTATTAAAGGGCCCTGAATTTCTCGATTTTGAACATATCTATCTGGACAGCCAGGAGAAAATTCTCGAAGGAAAGGCAAATCCTCAGAATCGCTGGTTCAATCTTAATATCTATGTCTATGAACTGTATACAGCCACCACGGCGGACAAACGAAAGAAGAAAGCCCAGGAACTCGTCGATCTGTTGATGGGCCCGGGGCACCTTACTGTCGCCGAAGCGGCCGGAAAATGCCGTGATGTCTTTGAAGCGTTCGCCCGCAACGAGGAGGACGCCCGCTTTGGCCTGGAAGGTTTGAAACAGCTCGATGCCGGCGCCTATGAAGAGCTGGCCCGCCTGGCGCTGGCCCTGCAACTGGAACACCTGGAGGGATTTGCAGCCGTGTTCCAGGTGGAAGCAAAGGCCATAAAATCTCAGGCGCTGAACCAGTTGGTCACCATGTTGCCGCTGCGCATGGCGCTCGCCATGCTGCTGCTCTACACCATGGCCACCAAAGAAGATCGCCTGGCACAGATGATGAAAGAGAACATGGAACCCGAGCTGCTCAAGGCATTGATCCTGAGCTGCTTCAGCTGCTACTATAACGAAGTGAACGAATATAAAAGCCGGCAAAGCCGGAACGATAAACGTTAACGGAGGTGCAGTTATGATGTCCGATTTCCGCAACGAACCCTATCTGGATTTCACCAAACCGGAAAACCGCCAGGCTCAGGAAGAGGCCCTGAAAAAAGCGGCGGCCCAGTTTAACCGGGAATATGGTCTGTTCATCGACGGCCGCGAAGTCAAAACCGGACGTACCTTCAAATCATATAATCCTTCCCACAAGGATCAGGTTGTCGGCACGTTTCATAAAGCGGGCCAGGCTGAAGTGGATCTGGCCATGGCCGCCGCCCTCAAGGCGCAGGCGCAGTGGCAGCGCGTGCCGGCCAGGGAACGCGCCATCGTCCTGTTCAAGGCCGCCCAGATCCTGCGACGCCGCAAACTCGAGGTCAACGCCTGGATGATCTCGGAAGCCGGCAAGACCTGGCCTGAAGCCGAAGCGGACACAGCCGAAGCCATCGACTTTCTCGATTTTTACGCCCGTGAAGCCATTCGCTGGAGCGAAATCAAAGGCACCATTCCATTCCCGAACGAGTATCCGCAATTGCAGTATATCCCCCTCGGCGTCGGCGCCATCATTCCACCATGGAATTTTCCCATGGCCATTCTCGCCGGCATGTCCAGCGCCGCCATCGTCACCGGCAATGCAGTGCTGCTCAAACCCGCTTCGGATACGCCCTGCATCGGCTGGCAGTTCGTCGACATTATGCAGGAAGCCGGCCTGCCCGCCGGCGTGCTCAATTTCATTCCCGGCAGCGGCGGGGAGATGGGTGACTATCTGGTGGGACACCCCAAAACCCGTTTTATCTCCTTCACCGGTTCAAAGGAGGTCGGCCTGCACATCAATGAGCTGGCCGCCAAATGCGGACCAGGCCAGATCTGGGTCAAGCGCGTCGTGGCGGAAATGGGCGGCAAGGACACCATTGTGGTCGACAGCGATACGGATCTGGATGAGGCCGCAACCGCCGTGGTATTTTCCGCCTTTGGCTACCAGGGACAGAAATGCTCCGCCTGCTCACGAGCCATTTTTGTAGAAGAGGTCTATGACCAGATGCTGGAACGTATTGTCGAAAAAACCAAAAAGCTGACCGTGGGACCGTCTGAAAATCCGGCCCATTATATGGGACCGGTCATCAACAGCGCTTCGGAAAAAAAGATTTTAGAGTATATCGAAATCGGCAAAAAGGAGGGCCGACTGGTCGCCGGCGGCAGCAAGGCGGCGGGCGACGGCTATTATATTCAGCCGACTATTTTCGCAGACATTGCGCCGGGCGCCCGGCTGGATCAGGAAGAGATCTTTGGGCCGGTGTTGGCGGTCATCAAAGCCAGGGATTATGATCACGCCCTGCAACTCGCCAATGCCACCGAGTTCGGTCTGACCGGCGCGGTGTGGACAAAAAATCGCTACAAAATCGAAAAAGCCAAGAACGAATTCCACGTCGGCAATCTCTACGTCAATCGCAAATGCACCGGTGCCATGGTCGGCGCTCACCCCTTTGGCGGTTTCAATATGAGCGGCACGGACTCTAAAGCCGGCGGCATGGACTATCTGGGATTGTTCATGCAGGCCAAATCCATTTCCGAACGACTGATCTGACCGGACGACCGCCCCTATATGATCATGCCATCCCGACAGCGTCTGCTCACCGCGTTACAGCACAAGGAACCGGATCGGGTGCCGGTCGATCTCGCCGGCACCCAGGTCACTGGTATTTCACTGCATGCCTATCGGAATCTGTTGACCTTTCTCGGACAGGACGAGGCCGAGCCAGAGATCTGCGATCGCATTCAGAACATCTGCTTGCCGTCGCCTTTTATTATGCAGCGCTATGGCGTCGACACGCGCGGCCTGTGGCCGGCTACGAGCCATAACACGTTTGTGGATGTAGACGACGGGCACTACCTTTCCCACGTCGACGAATGGGGACTGAGCTATCGGCTCAACAAAAGCGATGGCTTGTGGTACGATCTCTACCGGCACCCGCTTGCCGATCGTGAATTATCCGATGCAGAGTTGGCCAGCCTGTCATGGCCTGCGGGTGGCGACCGCCATCGCCTCCGCGGCCTGCGCGAACAGGCGTTGGCGTTCCGGCAGGAAGGGTATGCCGTGGTGCTGAAAAGCATCTGCGCCGGACTGCTGGAAATGGCGATCCGGCTGCGCGGGATGGAACACTTTTTGATGGATCTGGTGCTGGATCCGCCGCAAGCCGGCCGTTTGCTCGACCGCGTTTTGCAGGTCAAGCTGGACTATTGGCAGATGGCCTTGGCCGAACTGGGCGACGTGGTGGATGTGATCGCGGAAGGCGATGACTTTGGCACTCAGCAATCGCAACTCATCTCTCCCACCCTGTTTCGCCAGATCATCAAACCGCGTCAGGCCGAGCTCATCGCGTTTATGAAACAGCGGGCGCCGAACTCGTTCATCTTTTTCCATTCCTGTGGCAATATCCGTGACCTGCTGCCCGATTTCATCGACATGGGCATTGACATCATCAATCCGGTGCACATCACGGCGCAGGGCATGGAACCGCAGCAGTTGAAAAAGGATTTTGGTCGCGACGTCGTTTTCTGGGGCGGCGGCATCGATACCCAGGATGTGCTGCCGCACGCGTCAGCCGATCAGGTCCGCGACCACGTTCGCCGCAATCTGGAAGTTCTGGCCCCGGGCGGCGGCTTTGTCTTTAACACCATTCACAACATTCAGGCCGATGTGCCGCCGCAGAATATCGAAGCCATCTACCGTGCGGTGCTGGAGTTTGGACGTTACTAGGTCTATGAGGCCGTTTATGAATCCCATTTGGAACTGGGTCATTCATCATACCAGGCATCATCTGCTGATGAGAGTCTGTCCCCATTGCGGGAAAAAATTCAAAGTCGAGGTCGGCCAGGTCACAGTGGCCGTGCCCTGTCCGGCATGCCGCAAGAGCGTGCCACCGGCCAAAACAGGTTCGTGAGGATCTGGTGGCAGCGAAGATTTTGTACGAGGATGCAGAGCTCATCTGCGTGGACAAACCGATCGGGGTGGCTGCGATCGCGGAAAGAAACCTGGGTATCCCAAATCTGCTGCACCAGCTGTGCGAACAGTTCGGCCAAAAGCTCTACGTGGTGCACCGGCTGGACAAGGAGGTCAGCGGCGCTATTCTCTATGCCCGTACCGCCGATGCCCATCGTCGACTCAACGATCTCTTCGCCGGCCGTCTGGTGCAGAAAACCTACATCGCCCTCGTGCACGGCCACCCACAGCCTTCCTCCGGCATCATCGAACGACCGATCCGTGAATGCGGCTCTGGCCGCATGGCCGTAGACGATCGCCGCGGCAAACCTTCCCTGACCCGTTACAAAACCATCGAACAGCGACATGACGTCTCGCTGCTGGAGGTACAGCCCCACACCGGCCGCAGGCATCAGATCCGTGTCCATCTCTACAGCATCGGTCATCCCATCATCGGCGATGTGCGCTATGGCGATAAAAATTTACAGAGCAACTATCCCCGCCTGATGCTGCATTGTCACCGCATGGTGTTTCCCTGGAACGGGCAATGGACCGTCACCTCGCCCATTCCGGAATTGTTTTACACTCCGTGGGGGCGAAGCATGGCACAAAAGGTCTGGCCGAGGTGATCAGCCTGATAAGGCCTTGCATAGCCTCTGCTATCATAGCACACTTTGGATCCGACGACATCTCGCCACCTCTCACAAGATGGGTGAATCATGAAAGTAAAATACCTCGTATTGATGTTTGCTGCTGCCGGGCTGCCGCTGCAGGCGCAGGGATATCTCTGTGCCGTCGGCGGGGGCTCGGAAAATTATGGCTCGTGGTCCGATGAATCGTACCGATGGATGGTGGAAAAATCGGGCAAAGGTCCGACGCTGATCCTGCATTACAGTGAAGGATCGACCTGGCTGGAAAAATATTTTTTGTCCTTTGGCGCCGGCTCTGCAGCCAGTCTGGTGGTTCCGTCAAGAACCATGGCCAATGACTCGGCGGTCTACCGTACCATTAAAAAAGCACGACACATTTTCCTGCGCGGTGGCGATCAATACAGGTATTATCAACTCTGGCGCAATACCCTGACCGAGCAGGCCATCCGCGAAACCTACCAAAGCGGTGGCGTCATCGGCGGTACCAGTGCAGGATTAGCGGTACTGGGCGGCGTCGACTATATTGCGCAACGGAATTCCGCTGTTTCGGCACAGGCGCTGCAAAATCCCCACCATGCGGACATCACCCTGGCAGAGGATTTTCTGCCTTTTTTACCACAGGTTTTGCTGGATAGCCATTTTACCCGTCGAGGCCGCTTGGGCCGGCTGCTGGCCTTCATCGCTAACTGGAATACGACCCATTCAACAGATATCATCGGCATCGGAATGGATGAGCACACCGCCCTCTGCGTCGCACCAGACGGAGAAGCGACGGTGTCCGGTGCGGGAGCCGCTTTTATCGTGCACCGTACACCTGCCAGTCAGGTAACCTGTGCGCCTGGAAAGCCCCTAAGTTTTACCGACTGGACTCTGCACAGCCTGACCGCCGGATTTCGCTACCATCTCTACAGCAGAACAGTAACCGGCATCCCGGCCAGCGCTAGTTTGAGCCACCCTGTGCACGTGGCTTCCGACTCGGCTCGGGCCGTCATACGGATAGATGGTACGAACGCACCTGTCCAGGCCACGGCTGCCATGCGCTGGTTGGCCCAGGAAGCGGACGGAGCCAAGATTCTGGTCATTCAAAAATCCGCCAACAGCACGGCTCCGATATTGCATACCGAACTCGGATGCACCCAGGTCGTGACCATCACCATGGATCCTGCACGCATCGACGCCGACGATCAGGGACTGGCAACACAGATACGGGATTCGGACCATATCATCGTGGCCGGACTGAACACTGACGAAACGCTGCAGCAATTTCAGCCTCACAGCCAGGTGGGCGAGGCCCTGGCGGAAAAATGTGCACAAAAGCAGGCGAGGATCCTTCTGCAGGGGAGCATGGCGCTGGCTTGGAGTGAGCGGTTGATGGTGAATACGGAATCCACAACCTACGCGTTACAGGATGGTCAGTTGCGTTCCGGAATGGGTCTCAATCTGCTTAACGGCGCTTGCGTGGTGTCCGAGGCGTTTAAGGAGGATGATTATCTTGAAAACCGGCTGGGAGGATTTTTCTGGAACTTTGTGGCCAGTCCGAATCGCCTGGCTGTGTTGACGGATTCTGACGCCGATTGGTATTTGCAGTCCCATCGGATAAAAAATCATGCTCGTACGGGCATACTGATACTGGACGGAGCACATATCACATACTCCGATACGTCACGATTTCGCTACATGGGCAGCCCGAAACCTCGACAGACGGCTGCATGTGCTAACGCCCGATTGCATTGTCTGGCCAATGACGAACGACTGTCATTTGACATGATGTCTCGCCAGATAGACATCGCCACAGTAATCCCAAAGACCGCTATGGCCATTCCCGGAGCCTGGCAGATACGGGCGCATCCTAATCCGGCTAAACAAGTGCTCTGGCTGGAGTCTGCCATGCCGGCAGGCGAAAAAGAGATAAGGATTTTTGATAGCGTAGGACGGCAGGTAGCGGAATGGTCGGCCATGTACGCTGGATCACCGTGGTATTTCGATTTGCGAGGATTACACCTGGCCAGCGGCCGTTATTTCATTCTCATCGGGGATACCCGGCAACGATTTACCGGTTCTTTTTCATTAATCAAGTAAGGACGAAGCATGGCTTGAGGGAATCAGAAAATCGGCATACTATCAAATGCCCTGCCCATGGTTCGGCAGGATGAAAAAATGGGCCAATGCATTTCTGGAAAATGTTCAGGGATGGCGTGCCGGCAGGTTTGAACCAATCAGGTGATATGATTTAGCTGAATGTGTTGGTTACGAATGACAGCAAAAGGAACTCTTCGATCTTGCAAGCGCAGAGCGCCCAAATACCCGCCCGGTTGCCGATAATTGTACCCGCGCAATCGGATCGAACAGCGGCCGCTTCCACCTAAATTCTCACCCCCTATATGGAGTGGGGGGTTAAATTTCCGCCAACGAATTCACCGCCACCCACCCGACCTTGCCGTCCGGCAGGACGATGCGGATAAACCCGCTGCTGCGATCCTGGATGCGCACCTTGCTGCCTTCGTGCAGCGCAAATACCTCGGTACCGCTGCTGCTGGGCGAACTGAACGCACTCACCTTTTCCACCATAATGATGCCTTCGCGTTCATGCCCGGCCTGATTGGCGCGCCAGAGGAAAAAAGCGCCGATAAGCACAAACAGGATCAACACCGGCATCCAGGCATAGCCGACAAAGGAGCGCCAGGGTTCTTTTTCAAGAAACATTTTGCCGATGCTGAGCAGCACGGCGAGAAACAAAAAGATCAGCGTGTACACCGCCAGTTGATCCAGGCTGGCCAGCGATTTGACGGCGTGCCACATCCTGTTCCAGAAAAATTCCGGCGGCGTGATCACCTTGTCCACCGCCCGCAGCTGCGCCAGCTCCAGATTGAACAGCAGATCCGGATCAGAGGGATTCAGTTTTTTCGCCTTTTCATAGTAGAGCAGGCTCTTGCCGATCAGGTTCATTTTATAGCAGGCGTTGCCGAGATTGTAATAGAGTTCAAACGCCTCATAGCCGCTGTGCAGAGCGGCTTCATAGGACGCGATCGCCTGGCTGTAATCTTGTTTCTGATAGGCGGCGTTGCCCTTTTCATACTCGGCACGCGGTTGTGCCAACAGGGCGCCGGCAAGCAGGACGGACAATAGGATTCGCTTCATGGCTAAAACGCTTTTTCCAGTTTGATGATGGCCTCTTTGGCCTGCATAAAGAACCGCTCCATCTCTTCCTTTTTGACCGTAGCGGCTGCAAAGCGCTGAAAATCGCATACCTGCAGCAGTTGCAGATAGGCGTTGATCAGGCCGGAGTCGACGTGGCGTTCCTGCAGCCGTTTTTCCAGTTCCGTGGTGATGATGCCGGCTTCCGGCAGATTCAGACGATCCGCGGCAAAACCGATCAGCGCGCGCGACGTTTCGGCATAAAATTCCTTTTGCGTCGACTCTGCCAGCACCTTGCCGGCTTTGGCCAGCTTCTTCATCGCCATGCGGTTGGCGCTGCGACTGCGCGCATAGGCCACATCGCCGCTCAATTTCTGCAAATGCCGTTTGTAGCCATACGCCGCCGCCAGGGCCAGCAAGGGCACCAGCGCCAGCAGCAGAAAGGTGGAACTGCTGTGAAAGGCATGGCCGCTGCGACGAAACACCGGCATGGCGGTTTTGATAAAGCGGACGTCCTGGCCGATGAGGCGGACCTCCTCTTTATTCAATCCCGAGGGCGCAGCGGAAAAGGTCCCTTCACCCTTTTGGATGGAGAGGCTGAACTCCGGCGAACTCGCCGTGCGGTATTTCCT
The DNA here is from genome assembly GCA_964541895.1 of uncultured Cytophagia bacterium. GTDB lineage: Bacteria > Zhuqueibacterota > Zhuqueibacteria > Residuimicrobiales > Residuimicrobiaceae > CAZISM01. The sequence goes on along the minus strand of CAZISM010000006.1, from coordinate 40,616 downwards.
GGACTGCGGATCGAAAAAAGAAAGCGATAACGGCGGGATGCGCTGTTGCCCGGGGAAGCGCGGGATGAGCACATACTCATAGGTCTTGCTGCCGCTGATGGCATCCCCCTGGCGGACAATGTTTTCCGTCACCTTGGGTTCATAGCGTTCAAAGTCGTTGGGGATCGCCAGGTTCGGCTTGGGCATGGTGCGCACGTTGCCGGTGCCGCTGAAACGCACCTTGAGCGTGATCGCCTCGTTGGTCTTGGCCGCCTGCTTATCGATCTCGGCATCCAGCTTGAACTGGCCGACCAGTCCGTTGAAATCCGCCGGCTTACCCTCGTCCGGCAGGGCCAGCACATCGATGTCCACCGGACGGGTTGCCACCTCTTTGCGCACTACACGGCTGAAAAAGGGATCGTCAAAAAAGCTGTCGAATATATCGTTGGAGCGGCGCCGGGAAGCGGTGCGTACATCAAAGGGGATCACCATGCTCTGAATGGTTTTCCGGCCCGGCGAAGTGGGAAAATAGGCCGCCTTTTTTATGTCAGCAACCACATATTTGCGGCCGTTATAGATCTCTTCGCGCTGCTGCAGGGTTTGACCGATATCGAAATCCTCGACCCAGAATCCCGGCGACGGTGCGATCTTGGGCTGTCCCATGCCAGCCACCTGAACCAGGGTGTAGATGCGATAGATCACAATCACCGGTTCGTTGACATAGACCTGACGTTTGTTGATGATGGCCCGGATGAACAGCTGTTCGTCACCTTCGCCGACACGCTGGGGCTGCCCGGCCGGCGGCGTCGGCGCTGCGGATCCGGCAGCCGGCGCAGCGGCGCCCTTGCTGACGGTCACTGTGATGGGCTGGGACTCATAGTTGCGTCCGTTATAAGACACCGTAATCGGCGGTATGGTGAAGGTGCCTTCCTTGATGGCCTGATAGTAGTTGGTCAGCGAGCGCTGCACCGACATGCGTCCGTTGATGATCTGGATGCTCTGCGAGGTGCCGCCGCTGCCGAGAAAATTGAGAAACTCGCTCACATCCGGCAAAGCCGGCTGGAGACCAGAGTTGGCGCCCTCGCCCTGCAGTTCGATGGTGAGCACGAGCTGCTCGTTCACGGCCAGATTGGTCCGGTCCACTGAAGCACGGACCGTCAGCGACTCGGCCAACAGCCCGGAGCCGGTGCTCAGAACCAACAGGAGCGTTGCTAAAATGATTTTTTTCATAGAATGATCGTTGAATGAATCGGTATGCCAGCACACGGGTTCAGCGGCAGCGACACAAGGTTACCAGTCCTTGAGCACGCGCCGGTTCCCGCTCATTTTCATTTTTCGGCTGTCGGATAAATTCTGCGGATTTTCCTTCATGGCTTCCAGGATGCGGGCGGCATCCTCCTTGGACATATCGTCCTGAGAGGCAGGTTGCTGCTGCGCCTCCTGCTGCTGCTGTTCCTGTTCCTGTTCCTGCTGATCCTGCTCGTTCTGCTGATCCTTGTTCTCCTGTTTCTGATCCTGCTGCTGCTGATCCTGCTGCTGCTGATCCTGCTGCTGCTGATTCTGCTGCTGCTGATTCTGCTGCTGTTGTTGTTGCTGCTGCTGCTGATTTTGCTGCTGGTTCTGCTGGTTCTGATTCTGCTGCGAGGCCTGGTCCTTCATCATCTTGCGCACATATTCCAGGTTATACTTGGCATCCTCGTCGTTTGGATTCAGCTCCAGCGAGCGTTTGTACGCCAGGATGCTCTCCGGCCATTTGTTCATGCGAAAGAGCGTGTTGCCCATGTTATAATAGGCCTTGGCCTGATCCAGAGTTTCTTCCTGATTCAGCGCAGCCTGATTCTGTTTCAGAGCCTCTTCATAATTTTTCTTCTTGTACTCTGCCGCACTGATATTGAACTTTATGACCGGGGATTCCGGCGCCTGTGTCTCAGCGTCCCGATATTTGGTCAACGCCTCATCGTATTTTTGTTCGTCATAGAGTCGGTTGCCCTGCACGATGGTGCCGCGTGCGCTCTGCGCCGCAGCCGCGGCAGCGGCTAGAGCGATCGCCCCGATGATGATGGAGATAGGTTTCATTGTCTTACCGGATTAATTGAATCGACCACGCCATTCCCGCGCCACCTGACGACGTTCGGGAATCAACACTTCAACGATCAACAGCAGGATGACGAAAATCAGCACATACTGAAAGCGATCCTCGAACTGGGTATATTGCAGCGAGCCCAGCTCTTTTTTGTCCATCTTGGCGATCTCGTCGTAAATTTTTTCCAGTTCGCTCTCACCGCTGGAGGCACGATAGTATTTGCCGTTGGTCTGCAGCGCGATTTTTTCCAGCGTTACTTCATCCAGTTTGCTCATCACCACCTGGCCCTGCCGGTCCTTTTTAAAGCCGCTGCTGCCGAGCTGGTCGGCGTTCTGCGGAATCGGTACCCCTTCCGGCGATCCGATGCCTACGCAATGGATGATCACGCCCTGCCGCTCCGCCTCTTCCGCCAGCTTCATCGCATCGCCTTCATGGTTCTCGCCATCGGTGATGAGAATGAGCACCTTGAATTTGCGCTCCTTGCCTTCAAAGGCATTCAGAGCCAGAGCGATGGCTTGCTCAATGTTGGTGCCCGGTGTGGGAATGAGGCCTGGTTCCAGGATATCAAGGAACATTTTGGCGGCGCCGTAATCGAGGGTCAGCGGGCACTGGACGAACGCTGTGCCGGCGAAGGCGATCACGCCGACGCGATCGCCCTGCAGCCGGTTGATCAGGTTATCCACTTCGTGCTTGGCTTTTTCCAGCCGGCTGGGCGGAATGTCCTGGGCGAGCATGGATACGGAGACGTCCACCGCGATGAGGACGTCCACGCCCTCCCGCTTGGCCTCTTCCAGTTTGGTGCCGATCTGGGGCCGGGCCAGCACCAGCGCCAGCAGAGCCACTGCCAGCACCAGCAGGACGAGTTTGCCGATCTGCCGTTTGCGGCTGACGCCGGCGGCCAGCTTTTGCAGCAGCAGCAGATTGCCGAACTGCTGCATCGCCTGTCGACGGGCGCGAAAGGCGTATATAAAAAAGAGGATCAGGGCCGGCACCAGCCAGAGGAGGTGAAAATAATAGGTTTCAGCAAAACGCAGCATAGGTCACGTCACTCAAAATTTAACGAAACGACGCCGGCCGGTGCGACAGGCACTCTGACCGGATTACGGAATTTTGCGGAAGCGCGTATGCGCCAGCACCAGTTCCGCCAGCAGCAGCAGCAGGCCGGCCAGCGCATAGCGGACGAACTGCTCCTCGTAGCGGGTGAATTCTTTGACCTGGATTTTGGTCTTTTCCAGCTCGCCGATTTCCTTATAGATTTTTTCCAGACTGGATTTGTCGGTGGCACGAAAATATCGGCCGCCGGTGATCTGCGCCACCTGCCGCAACAGGCCTTCGTCGATGTCCACCGGCTGTCGCACATAGCGTTTGCCCCAGATCGGATCGTTGACCGGATAGAGCGCTTCGCCGCGCGTGCCGGCGCCGATGGTATAGACGCGCAGCTTGTAGGCCTTGGCCACGCGCGCCGCGGTGATGGGATCGATCTCGCCGCGGTTGTTCTGACCGTCGGTAAGCAGGATCACCACTTTGCTCTTGGCCTTGCTGTCGCGCAGGCGATTCACGCAGTTCGCCAGGGCATTGCCGATGGCGGTGCCGTCCTCAACCATGCCGCATTCGATCTGCTCCATGAATTTCAGCAGAATGCCATAGTCCAGGGTGAGCGGGCACTGGGTAAAGCTCTGGCCGGCAAAAATAACCAGGCCGATGCGGTCGTTGGCGCGGCCTTTGATGAAATCCTCAGCCACGATCTTGGCCGCTTCCAGGCGGTTGTTGGGCTGAAAATCCTCTGCCAGCATACTGGTCGACACATCCATGCAGAGCATGATATCGATGCCTTCGGTCAGCACTTCCTGGGACTTGCTGCCGGACTGGGGCCGGGCGAACGCCACCACAAACAGGGCCAGCGCCAGCATGCGCAGCACAAAGAGCACGTGCCGGTAGCGTTTGACCGGCGAAGAGGGCGCTTTTTTGACCAGGTCGAGATTGGAATACTTTAAGCTGGCCTGCGAGCGGCGGTGCCGCTGTACGTACCAGTAGGTCAGAGCCGGAATGATCAGCAGCAACAGCAGAAACTCGGGATCGGCAAAACGAAACATGTCAGGCCTCCTGTTCCGGTTCGGCCGGCGTTGGCACGGCCGCGGGTTCAACGGGTTCGGAAAGGATGAGTTTGGTTTTGTCGACAAACGCGATGGCATCGGGCACGGCGCGCTGCTGCAGCGCTTCCGGCGGCACGAACTTGGCAAATTTGACCAGATCGCTGAGATCCAGAATGCCCTGCAGGTGCTGAATGTGATCCGAATCGATGCGCTCGGCGGACATTTTTTCCGACAACTGCCGGGTGGTCATTTCCATGGCATCGATATAATAACGGCCCTCCACATACTGCCGCAAAATTTCAGAAACCTGGGTATAATACGCCTTGACCCGGCCGGTGGACAGCCAGTCGCCGGCCGCCAGAGCCTGCAAGGCCTCCAGGGCGATTTCATGCGGCGGCCGGGTCGGTTTTTCCCGCATCGGCAGGAGCGACTGGCCGCTGCGACGGCGGCGCCAGTACCAGTAGCCCAGGCCGGCCAAAGCCAGGAGCGCGACCGCCGCCGCTATGGCGGCGATGATGCGGCCCCACGGCCGCGGCGGCGTCATCGGCGGCTTGATATCGCGAATGTCGCCTTTTTCATTGGGATTCAGGCTCGTCACATGGATCTTGATCACTTCGGTTTTCAGCTCGTGCAGCGTCGTATCCTGCTGCGTACGATAATAGACCTGCAGCGAAGGAATTTCGTAATCGCCCACATCAAACGTAGAGATCTGATAATCGGTCCGGCTGACGATCTGATCGTCGACCCTGGTCGGCTCCTGGACCTGGTACGCCCTGATCTCGAACTGCCCCAGGTTTTTCCCCGGCGACGGCCGTTCCAGCTTGACATCCGGCGCATGGGTGATGACCACGGAGTAGGTGATGACATCGCCGATGAGGATCTTGCTGCGATCGACTTTGGATTCTATGGCAACCTGGGAAACGCCCGTTCCCGCCAGGCCGAGCAGCAGGATCACGAGAGCGATAGAGTGTCCGATTCTTGCCTTCAATGGTTTTCCGATACTGTTCATGCGTGCGACCGATTTCACCAGCAGCCATCCGTGGCTCATTGCACCTGGTGTTCAAAAAATTGTACGTTTTCTGCCAGCGTCATCTGCGTCATCAGCGACTGAAACGCATCCTGATACTTTTGCCGGTACAGGTCCTGCGCGACCTGCTGTTTGACTTCCGCGAGCGGCTTTTCGCGGCTGATGTTGCCGTCCTTGTCCTTTTCGGCATAATCCTCTTTATGCGCCTGATAATAGAGATCGAGATCGGACTCGGCGATGTTGATCCTGGCCGCGATCTTGTCCTGCATCAGGCGGCGCACCATGAGCATCTTTTTGGCCTGAAACGCCCCTTCCACCACCTGGGCATCGTTTTCCAGACCGGCCCGTTTGGCGGTGTCGTACAACAGCTCGGTGGCGACAAACTCTTTGAGGAACTCGAGCTTTTTCTCTTTGGAGCGGAACTGCTCGCGCGCCGTGGGCGGCAGCTGATCGATTTCAAAATTCAGATCGCCCTGGGTGATGTCCCGGTTGCCGATCTTGGCCACCACGGCGCCCGGCCGCTGTTTCACGACCTTGGCGGGATCAGCCTGAACGGTCTCATCCAACGCCTGCTGCGCATCGTTGGAGCGATCCAGCCGCTCCAGACAGGCGACAATGCGTTTGTTGACCTGCTCCACTACCTTGGCGTCGGGATAGAGATGCTTGATTTTCAAATAGTGAGCCAGCGCCTCGTCGTACAGCTTGAGCCGGTCAAAATAGGTGTTGGCGATGATGAAGGTGATGTTGGCCTGCTCGGTCTCGTCCACCTCGTAACCGGCCAGATAGGCTTCATATTGGGCGATCGCCTGTTTGAACAGGGAGCGATTGAGCAGATCAGCGGCATATTCACGGCTGCGCACGCCGTCGGCGGCGCTCTTTTTTCCGCTCTGGCACGCCGCCAGGACGGCGATGGCGGCTAATAGGGTGATCATTTTTTTCATAGGCTGACCATGGTGAGGGGTTGATCAACGGAACCGTTTGGCCCGCATCCGGAAAAACCGGATCAGCGGTTCGATATAGGAAAACTGTGTACCGATGTCGATGTGATCGACGTTGATGGAGCGAAACAGCTTTTGCCGGGCCAGCGTATTGGCGTTGGCACGCTGGGACACGTCCCGTCGCACCGCCTCGTCGCTCGTATCCAGCAGAAACGATTCACCGGTTTCGGCATCCTCGAGCTCGATCAATCCCACATCGGGCAGCTCCCGTTCGCGGGGATCGGTGATGCTGATGGCGATGATGTCGTGCCGGCGATTGGCGATCTGCAGCGCCTTTTCATAATCGGTGTTGATAAAATCCGAAACCAGAAACACCACCGCGCGGCGATGGGTGATGCGCGAAAGGAACTGCAGCGCCTTGCCGATGTCGGTGCCGCGGCCTTGCGGCTTGTGATAGAGAATTTCCCGTACCACCCGCAACACGTGCGACTTGCCCTTTTTCGGAGCGACGAACTTTTCCACCTCGTCGGTAAAAACGATCAGGCCGACTTTGTCGTTGTTCTTGATGGCGGAAAAGGCCAGAAGCGCACAGATCTCAGCGGCGATTTCGCCCTTCATCTGCTGCACCGTGCCGAACTCGCCGGAGGAACTGACGTCCACCAGCAGAACCACGGTCAACTCCCGTTCCTCTTCAAAAATCTTGACGAACGGATGCCCCATGCGGGCGGTCACGTTCCAGTCGATGGTGCGAATATCATCGCCGAACTGGTACTCGCGCACTTCGGAGAATTCCATGCCGCGGCCCTTGAACACCGAATGGTATTCGCCGGAGAACACGTCGTTCACCAGCCCGCGGGTCTGAATCTCGATGCGTTTGACTTTTTTTAATATTTCCTTCGGAATCACGATCGTATCTTTGCAATTAGACTCGTGTCAGCGTGGGCCCGCTCATCAGGGCACTTCGATTTTGTTGATGATCTTGCGCACCACTTCTTCGGCCGAAATCTCTTCCGCCTCCGCCTCGTAGGTGACGATGACGCGGTGGCGCAGGACGTCCATGGCGATGGAGCGGACATCCTCGGGCGTGACATAGCCGCGGCGGCGCAGGAACGCATGCGCCCGGGCCGCCATGCTGAGATAGATGGAAGCGCGCGGCGACGCACCATAGGCGATCAGATCGGCCAGGTCGTCCAGTCCGAACTCTTTCGGCTTGCGCGTTGCAAACACGATATCAACGATATAGTTTTCGATCTTTTGATCGATATAAACTTCGTGCACCACTTTTTTAGCGCGCACAATTTCTTCCGGCGACACCACCGGCTGCACCTGCGGCGACTCGGACCGCGTCATGCGGCGCATGATCTCCAGCTCTTCATCGCGCTCCGGATAACCGACCGACAGTTTGAGCATAAAACGGTCCACCTGCGCTTCCGGCAACGGATAGGTCCCCTCCTGCTCAATGGGGTTCTGCGTCGCCAGCACCAGGAACGGCGCCGGCAGAACAAACGTCTGCTCGCCAAGGGTGACCTGGCGCTCCTGCATGGCTTCCAGCAGCGCCGACTGCACCTTGGCCGGAGAACGGTTGATTTCATCCGCCAGGATCATGTTGGCAAAGATAGGCCCTTTTTTCGCCGTGAACTGGCCGGAGCGCTGATCGTAGATCATGGTACCGACGATATCAGCGGGCAGCAGATCCGGCGTGAACTGGATGCGCTGAAACCTGGTGCTGATCACCGACGACAGCGTCTTCACGGTCATGGTCTTTGCCAGGCCGGGCACGCCCTCCAGCAGGATATGGCCGTCGGCCAGCATGCCGATCAAAAGCCGATCGATCATGTATTTTTGGCCGACGATGACTTTGCTCACCTCGGCGGAAATTTTATCGACAAATGCGCTCTCTTTTTCAATTCTGGCATGAATCGCCTGGATATCGATATTCATTTCACCTCCACGGCTAACGATTGGGGTTGGTTCAAAAACGATTTCAGATGGTACTCGAACAGCGTGTACAACCGTTCCAACGTCGAACGATCGACAGAAGTTCCGGAAAATTTGGCCACGTCCGCGGTCTGCAGAATCTCCGCCACCTCGCGGACCATGCGTTCATCCAGAGCCGTGCCCTTGAGCCGTGCGATAAACTCTTCGCTGGTCGCCTCCAGCCCGGGCAGCGTATATTTCTCCGCCCAGTATCGCCGGATCATTCTGGAGAGAAGCGACAGCGCCGACGCCGGATCCGTATCGCCGCCCGGCAACGGTATCTGCTGCTTCAGCTGCTCCAGATAACTCTCCTCCAGGCTCTTGTGCATAGCCGCGGCGGCCTGCGCCTGTTCACGCTCCTGACGTTTGCGCAGGGAACGGCGCCGCAACCAGAAACCGGCCAGGGCGCACACGACCAGTGCGGATGACACATAAACCAGCCACAGATACGAACCCGGTTCCGCCACCGGGTCGAGGATTTTGATCTCGACGCGGTTGGTCCACAGCCGATAGGCCTTGTCTGTGGCGCCATCTTTGTATTTGATGGTCAAGCCGTTGACATAGCCCATGCCCAGGCTGACCGGCTTTAGGGTATATTGAAAGTCCTGTATGGCTACCGCGCGGCCGTTCACGGCCGCCACTTTGTTCGCGGAAGCGTTGCTGATAATTTCGAAATTCTGCGCCGTGGGATTTTCAAAATCCGTGACCTCGTAGCGGTCCAGATCCCCGTACCACTCGAGCCGGATCGTCAGCACTACGGTGCGGTTCAGCGCTACCGTCGGACGATCGGCAAACGCCGTGACCTTGATGCCTTCATCGTTCAGGCCCTGGTCGGCCGCGGTTTGGGCGGCAAGGCCGACGCCGAACAACATGCTGACCGCGCATAGTAAAGCCGCAACGCGCATACGTTCTCCTTTGCAAAAGTTGAGAAATCGTAAACGATGAATGTGGCTTACTTTATCGGAGTGTCGGCCGCGGGCTGGGATTCACCCAAATTCAGGTCGATCTGGCTGATGTCCTGCCCCAGATGCTCCAGCTCCCATTTGACCGAGGAGGCCAATTCATGGGTGGGCCATTTTTGCAGAAAGTCCTGGTAGGCGGATTTGGCCTTTTCCAGGTCCTTTAAATCGTTGGCATAGAGAAAACCCATCATAAAGGTGGATTGTTTGACGAAATTGCTGCCGGGATACTCCTTGACGATACGGCCATGGGTTTCGACCGCCTTTTTAAAATCTTTGAGATTATTGGCATAGGTGATGCCCAGCCGATAGAGCGTCTCCGCCGCCCGGGTGGACTGCGGATAAGCCTTGACCAGACGCTCATACATCTTGACCGCTTCGGCCCACTGCTCTTTGTTTTCAAAATCCAATGCCTTGGCGCGTAATTGCTCTTCGGTGAGTTTCTCGCCGCATCCCCAGATGACAGCCATGACTACAACCAAAAGCAGCATGGGATAGTACTTTCTCATGGGACCTCCACTCCGAACGGGTAAATAAGCCAACAGGTTTATCAACTTTTAATCATGCACTGGACAGATCAACCGCTGTGTCTCATCAACGCGATAACGCCTGAATTAGTTCCTAAAAACCTAATTTTATTCACTTTTTTTCTTAAAAGCAAGACTATTATCCTCGACATCGACGAGAATGCCGGAGCCAGGCTCAAATTCGCCCTGCAACAGCTGCATGGCCAGTTTATTTATCAACTCCTTCTGAATCAACCGCTTCAGAGGCCGGGCGCCGAAAGCGGGCTCGTACCCCCTTTCCGCCAGCCACTCTTCGGCGCGGCGAGAGAGCTCCAGCTTCAGTTCCTTGCCCTGCAGGAGCCGGCCAAGCTGTTGCAGCTGCAGGTGGACGATTTCCCTGATATGAGCGCTGCTGAGAGCGTGAAATACGATCACCTCATCGACACGATTGAGAAACTCGGGCCGCAAGGTGGCTTTGAGCAGCTTGAACACCTCGCCGGTAATCTCTTGATGGACCTGATCCCGGTTCTCATCCGTTATGGACTGCGTCCGCTCCATGATGAGCTGAGCGCCGATGTTGGAGGTCATGATGATGATGGTGTTGTTGAAATTGACCGTCCGCCCCTGGTTATCGGTCAAACGGCCGTCATCCAGCACCTGCAGCAGGACATTGAACACCTCGGGATGGGCTTTTTCGATTTCGTCCAGCAGCACCACCGCATAGGGCTTGCGCCGAACCGCCTCGGTGAGCTGTCCACCCTCCTCATAGCCCACATAACCCGGCGGCGCACCGATCAGGCGCGACACGGCATGCCGTTCCATATATTCCGACATATCGATGCGCACCATCGCGTGTTCGTCATCAAAGAGAAATTCCGCCAGTGCGCGCGCCAGTTCGGTTTTGCCGACACCGGTGGAGCCCAGAAATATGAAGGAGCCGATGGGATGCTGCGGCGATTGCAGGCCGGCCCGGCTGCGGCGGATGGCGTCGGCCACCGCGGTGACCGCCTCTTCCTGGTTGACCAGGCGCCGGTGGATGCGCTCCTCCATGTGCAGCAGTTTTTCCTTTTCCCCTTCCAGCATGCGACTGACCGGTATGCCGGTCCACTTGGCCACCACCTCGGCGATGTCCTCCTCGTCCACCTCTTCTTTCAGCATCTTGCGATCTTTTTGCAGCTCCACCAGTTTGGTGTTGGTGGTTTCCAGCTTTTTTTGCAGTTCCACCAGACGGCCGTATTTCAGCTCCGCCGCTTTGGCCAGATCGCCGTCGCGCTCGGCCGCCGCCATATCGGTGCGGCCGCGCTCGATCTGTTCCTTCAAAGTGCGGATTTCCGTGATCGCCTGTTTTTCCAGCTGCCAGTGGGCTTTTAATTCCCGCCTGCTTTCGTTCAGCTCCGCCAGATCCTTTTCCACCTCTTTTAATCGTTTGGCGGATGCGCTGTCCTTTTCTTTCTTTAACGCCTGCCGTTCGATTTCCAGCTGTTTGTATTTGCGCTCCACTTCATCCAGTTCCACCGGCATGCTGTCGATTTCAATCCGCAGCTTGGAAGCCGCCTCGTCGACGAGATCGATGGCTTTGTCGGGCAGAAAGCGGTCGCTGATATAGCGATCCGAAAGCGTGGCGGCCGCCACCAGCGCCCCATCCTGGATGCGGACGCCGTGGTGCACTTCGTATTTCTCTTTCAGGCCGCGCAGTATGGAAACCGTGTCCTCCACCGAAGGCGGATTGACGAGAATGGGCTGAAAGCGTCGTTCCAGGGCCGCGTCTTTCTCGATGTGTTTGCGATATTCGTCGAGCGTGGTGGCGCCGATGCAGTGCAGATCGCCGCGCGCCAGGGCCGGTTTGAGCATATTGGAGGCATCCATGGCCCCTTCGGCGGCGCCGGCGCCAACGAGGGTGTGCAGTTCGTCGATAAAAAGAATGTACTGCTCTTCGCCTTCCTGGATTTCCCGCAGGACCGCTTTCAGCCGCTCTTCAAATTCACCGCGGTACTTGGCGCCGGCAATGAGCGCACCCAGGTCCAAGGCCATAATGCGTTTGATTTTCAGATTTTCCGGCACGTCGCCCTGAACGATGCGCTGGCTGATGCCTTCGGCGATGGCGGTCTTGCCGACGCCGGGTTCGCCGATGATCACCGGATTGTTTTTCGTGCGACGTGACAGCACCTGCAGCACGCGACGGATTTCATCGTCGCGGCCGATGACCGGATCCAGTTTGCCGTTGCGCGCCAGGTCGTTAAGATCCCGGGCATATTTTTTCAGGGCCTGGTATTTGTCCTCCGGCGCCTGATCGGTGACGCGCTGCGAACCGCGCAACTCTTTCAATACCTTCAGAATCGCCGCCCCCTGGATGCCGAATTCACGCAACGTCTGCCCGGCGACGGTCTGGTCTTCGCACAACGCCAGCAATATATGCTCCACGCTGATGTACTCGTCCTTGAGCCGCCCGGCCTCTCTGAGCGCTTTTTCCAGCAGGTCATGGACGGCCCTGGAAACAAACATCTGTCCCAGCCCTCCGCCCTTGACCTGCGGCAGGGTTTGGACGGCTGCGAGGGCCCGATTGCGAATGAGATCCGGATCCTCTCCGATTTTTTTCAAAATGGTGCGACCGATGCCGTCCGCCTGCTCCAGCAGGACGTACAAGAGGTGTACCGGTTCGATCTGCTGCTGATGATGTTCCGAGGCGACCTGTTGCGCCCGGTTCAGCGCTTCCTGCGATTTTACGGTCAGTTTATCCATGGATATCATAAAGGATTCTTTCTCCTTTCCAGCTCAACATCCTGGCGTTCCGTCCACATGGTCCGCAACCACGAAAGAGTCAACGCCTAAAACTCGAGCGGCCAGAATGCAATATCCTGGCCGCGTCGGTATGATCATCAATTAGAGTTCAACCGTTACTTTTTATCATCCACCACTTCATAATCCGCTTCTTCCGCGTCCGGCTTTTTCGCAGCGGGCTCGGCTTCCGCCCCTGGCGTGGGACCGTCCTGCGGCCCGGCGCCCGGCGCACCGGTCGCTTCGTACATCTTGCTGGCGGCGGAATGCAGAATCTGCGTCAGCGCTTCGATGCTGGATTTCATTTCCTGGACGTTTTCACCCTTGCCGGCTTCGCGCACGCGACCGATCGCGGCTTCGAGCTTGTTCTTTGTGTCGCTGTCCAGCTTGTCGCCGGTTTCCTTCAACTGCTTTTCAGTCTGGTACACGATCTGATCCGCCTGGTTGCGGGTGTCGATCAGCTCGCGTTTCTTTTTATCCTCGGCCGCATGGGACTTGGCGTCGTTGACCATCTTTTCCACTTCGTCCTTGCTCAAGCCGGTGGAAGCGGTGATGTGGATCGACTGCTCTTTGTTGGTGGCCTTGTCCTTGGCCGAAACGTTGAGAATGCCGTTGGCATCGATGTCAAACGTCACCTCAATCTGAGGTATGCCGCGCGGCGCCGGCGGAATGCCGTCGAGATGGAAGCGACCGAGGGTGCGGTTGTCGGACGCCATCTCGCGTTCGCCCTGCAGCACGTGAATCTCGACGGTCGTCTGGCTGTCGGCGGCTGTGGAGAACACCTCGGATTTGCGCGTGGGAATCGTGGTGTTCTTCTCAATGATTTTGGTGGCCACACCGCCCAGGGTTTCGATGCCGAGAGAGAGCGGCGTCACGTCCAGCAGCAGCACGTCCTTGACATCGCCGCCGAGCACCCCGCCCTGAATGGCGGCGCCTACGGCCACCACTTCATCGGGATTGACGCCGCGATGCGGCTCTTTGCCGAACAGCTCACGCACGAGCTGCTGCACCTTGGGCATACGCGTCGAACCGCCGACCAGCACCACTTCATCGATCTGAGCTGCAGACAGGCCGGAATCCTTGAGGGCGGTGCGGCAGGGATCTATGCTGCGCTGGAACAGGTCATCGCAGAGCTGTTCAAAGCGGGCGCGCGTCAGCGTCATGCTCAGATGTTTCGGGCCCGTGTCCGTGGCGGTGATGAAAGGCAGATTGATCTCGGTCTGTGCCGTAGTCGACAATTCGCACTTGGCTTTTTCCGCCGCCTCTTTCAAACGCTGTACCGCCATGGGATCTTTGGAAAGATCGACGCCTTCCAGTTTGATGAACTCGTCCACCATCCAGTCGATGACGCGCTGATCGAAATCGTCACCGCCCAGGTGGGTGTCGCCGTTGGTGGATTTTACTTCAAAGACGCCGTCGCCGATTTCCAGAATCGAGATGTCAAAGGTACCGCCGCCCAGATCATAGACAGCGATTTTTTCATTTTTCTTCTTGTCCAGGCCATAGGCCAGCGACGCGGCTGTGGGCTCGTTGATGATGCGACGGACGTTGAGGCCGGCGATTTCGCCCGCTTCTTTAGTGGCCTGCCGCTGGCTGTCGTTGAAATAGGCCGGAACCGTGATGACCGCTTCCGTAACCTTTTCACCCAGATAATCCTCTGCGGTCTGTTTCATTTTCTGCAATATCATCGCCGATATTTCCTGCGGCGTATATTCTTTTTCATCGATCTGTACTTTGACCACATCGTTCTGTCCCCGGCTCACTTTATAGGGCACCTCACCGCGCTCCCGATCCACTTCGTTATAACGGCGGCCCATGAAACGTTTTATTGAATAGACGGTTTTCTGCGGATTGGTGATGGCCTGGCGCTTGGCCACCTGGCCCACCAGCCGCTCGCCGGATTTTGTAAACGCAACCACCGATGGTGTGGTGCGCGCGCCTTCGGAATTCGGGATCACCACCGGTTCGCCGCCTTCCATTACGGATACGCAAGAGTTGGTAGTTCCAAGATCAATGCCGATTATCTTACCCATTGCAAAATCTCCTTTTGCTATATTCGCAGAATTGATTACAAAACTCGTGCCACTAATCAGCAAAAACGAGCAATTATGTAATTATAAATAAAACAGGCACATAAAACAAAACCTTCATGTGCCTGCTAAAGATCAATATATGTCAAAACGCGGATATTCTGCCATAATGACAGTTTTCCTGACACTATGCAGCGGCCTTGTCGGATTTGTCGCTTTTATCCGGTTTTTCTTTGCTTTCGCTCTTTTCGCTTTTTTTCTCAGTTGCGGGCGCCGCAGCGGCCGTTGTCTCGGCCGGTTTATCTTTATTCGCCGCCGTAGAGGTGGAGCTGTTTGATTTTTTGTAATCCGTTATATAAAAGCCGGAGCCTTTGAAAATGAGCCCTGTGCCGCCACCTATGAGTCGTTGTACCGGACCGTGGCAAGCGGGGCATTCCGTCAGGGGTGCCGCGGTCATTTGTTGAAACGCTTCGAACGTGTGCCCGCATTTTTCACAACGGTAGTCATAGGTTGGCATAGCGTACTTCTCCTCACAATAACTCGCTCTATAATACTACAACCTGGCAAGGATTATCCTTGCCAGGTTTCAGATTGATTACAAACCAGGGACAGCAGGCGCGAACCGCTCTACTTGTCCTTATCTTTGGGCACGCGCAGGGCGCGCAGGAAACTGATATCACCGCGGGTGATGCGCAGCAGCACGACATCGTCGGCCTTGGCGCTTTTGATCGCCGCATTGAATTCGCGGGTGTTTCTGATCGGCTTGTTGTTCACCGAGGTGATGATGTCGCCCTTTTCAATGCCCTTGCGATCCGCCACCGAACCGGCCAGCACGCGGCTGACCACCACGCCTTTGACATAATCGACGCCCAGCTGTTCGGCCAGGTCCTGGGTAAAATCCTGAACGCTCAGACCCAGTTTTTGCGTGGTCGCTTCCGGTTGTTCCGTTTCGGTTGCTTCTTCATCAGAGGGCCGTTCGCCCAGTTTGACGGTCACGGTTTTTTCCTTGCCATCGCGCCAGATGACCACATCCAGCGAGGTGTTCGGGGCCAGGGTGCCGATGTAATTGGTGAGATGGTCCGGACTGTCAATAGCCATATCCTTGACCTTGAGAATAATGTCGTCCTTTTGCAGGCCCGCCTTGCCGGCCGGACCGTTATCAACAATGCTGCGCACCAGTGCGCCCCTGGCAGAACCCAACCCCATGGCTTTGGCCAGGTCTTCATCCACCGGTTCGATATAGACGCCCAGCCAGCCGCGCGACACTTTGCCTTTGTTGATCAGTTGATCCATCACGCTTTTGGCCAGATTCACCGGGATGGCGAAGCCGATACCGACGTTGGCCTGGCCGAGAATGGCGGCGTTGATGCCCACCAGCTCGCCGCGCAGATTGACCAGGGCGCCGCCGCTGTTGCCCGGATTAATGGCGGCGTCGGTCTGAATAAAATCCTGGTAGGTGAGCCGCTTGCCGCCGATGACGCCGAGCGAGCGCCCCTTGGCGCTGACGATGCCGGCGGTGACGGACTGGTTGAGCGTGCTCATAAAGGGATTGCCGATGGCCATCACCCATTCGCCTACTTCCAGCTGATCCGAATCGCCCAGCTTTATGGTGGGCAAGCCGGTCTTTTCAATCTTGATCACCGCCAGATCGCTGGCCGGATCGCGGCCGACCACTTTGGCATCATAATCCTTTTTATCGATATTTACCGTGATTTCATCGGCGTTTTCAATGACATGGTTGTTGGTGAGTATGTAGCCGCCGGCGTTAACGATGACGCCGGAGCCCAGACCGTTCATGGTACGCTCCTGTTCCTGATCCGGAATATCGAAAAAGCGGCGGAAGAACGGATCCTGCATGAACGGATGCGCCGATTGCCGCACCGTGGTGGAACTGCTGATGGTTACCACCGCCGGACTGGCGATCTTGGCGACATGAGCGAACGCCTTGCTCAAGGACTGCAATCCCTGCAGATCATCCGGAACCGGTTCGCTGGATCCCAACACCACTGCTTCCGGCTTGCCGGCCACCACCCGGCTGACCAGGCCATCGACATTAGCTGAAACAATGAGCATGGTGACCACACCGATGAAGACACCGACAAAGATCATCATGATGTGACTGCGCGTTTTCATACGACATCCTTTCAATAAAAGTTGGATTCATCTTTTGGCTTTATAACGAAACCAATGAGAAGAGGTTCCACCTTTTACACAATTATTAGAAATGCAGCCCGGTTTCCGCGGCAAATTTTCGCAGCAGCTCGCGGGCGCCTTCGCTCAGGGTCGTCGGGATTTGCACGAGCATGCGCACATAATAATCGCCGACCGCCTGGCTGCTTTTGACACCCAGGCCTTTAAGTTTGAACAGCTTTTCATTTTGCGTGCCGGCCGGAATTTTTATCTCCACCGTCGATCCGTAGGCCGTGGGCACCTGAATCGTGGAACCCAGCGCCGCCTGCACCACATTGATGGCGGCATCGTAATACACGTCCAGCCCCTGTCGCCGGAACAGCGGGTGTGGCTGCACGCGCACGGTGACGATGAGATCGCCGGTGCGCTGCTGAAACGAAGAGGTGCGCCCCTGCCCGCTGAGACGGATCTTTTTGCCGTCTTCGATCCCGGCCGGAACAGCCACCGCCAGTTTGCGCCTGCGCTCGCCGTCGATGGTGATCATCTGGCGGCCGCCGTGCAGCGCCACGTCGAACGGCACCTGCAATTCGGCGTGCAGATCCAGATTTTCCTCTACGTCGGAAAACGGCGTCGAGCGAACCCCGCTGTTGAAAAACTGGGAAAAAATATCGCCGATATTATAATCGTCAAAATGGTATGACGTCGACGCGCGGCCGCCGCTGTTGCGATACTGACTGAAATCGAATCCGGAAAAATTACCGCCGAACTTGCGCATCTGATCGTACTGCTTGCGCTTGCTCTCATCACTCAGCACCGCATAGGCCTCGGAAATTTCCTTAAAGCGCTCTTCCGCTTTTTTGTCGTTCGGGTGCGCATCCGGATGAAATTTCTTGGCCAGGTTACGGTACGCCTTTTTAATCTCGTCCGTACTCGCCCCCTCTGCTACACCCAATATTTTATAATAATCTTTATTCATTCTGGCCTGTGCCCAATTTACCAAAATTTTTATGCAATTACTATGCCAGAAACCACAATAAATACAATCAATTAATTTTTATCAACTTAGGAAAATTTGTCCGAAAAGCATAAACTGTCAATATGGCAGAAATTGGCGTACTTTGTCAGTTTTCCCCGATATAAAAAAAATGCCACGCCCCTGCAGACGTGGCATTAACTTTGTCAACCATAATCAATATGTTAATCTTCGCTGCGCATCATCAGTAACCGCACCAGTTGCAGCACGGCCATGGCTGCAGCAGCCACATAGGTCAACGCCGCCGCGTTGAGCACACGGCGCGCGCCCTGCACTTCATCGTTTCGCAGATAGCCGCCATTGCTCAGCTGGGCCAGCGCACGACTGCTGGCGTTGAACTCCACCGGCAAGGTGATCAGCGTAAACGCCACTGCGCCCATGAACAGCACAATGCCGATATCGATCAAAAAGCTCATGCGCAAGAGCATGCCGGCGATAAAGAGCGGAAATGCCAGCGTCGAACCCAGATTGGCAACCGGGTACATGGAACTGCGCAGGGACAACGGCCCATAGGCCTTTTGATGCTGAATGGCATGGCCGGTTTCGTGCGCCGCCACACCCAGAGCGGCCAGCGAGTTGGAATGATACACATCCTCAGACAGCCGCAACACCTTTTTCGTGGGATCGTAATGGTCGGTCAGGGATCCTTCCACCTGCTCCACACGCACATCATTGATGCCGTTGCGACGCAGCAGGCTTTCCGCGACCTGCGCGCCGGTCATTCCGGAACCGGAACGCACCTGGCTCATCTTGTTAAAGGTGCTGCGAACCTTGAATTGCGCATACAGGCTTAATGCCAACGCCGGTAATAATAATATCAAATCTTGCATACTGAAAAACATGACCAGTCTCCTCCATGTTGTTATCTATTAGATTCAGAAAGACTCAAAAAGTTTCACCAGAACTATCTTTCATATTTCCATGATGTTGCAAACAAAACATCCGGGCGTTACAATAATTGAAACCGCGCCTGACCAAGAACTATTCCATTTTCGGTTACTATTTCAACGCTCCAGACTCCAGGTTGTTTCAGCAAATTCTGTCGCCGGCTCCACAAACGGCAGGAACGGCCGTTCACCAGCAACCTCTTTTCGAACTCGACGTTATCGCCCTTTTTCCAGCGATGCACGATCGTCACCGGTTCTGCGGATGAGAGCACCGTGTGGCAATAGACGAAATCCACTCGCCGGCTAAAGCTGTTTTTAATGAGCAGCGGCCGATCCTGCATGATATCCAGACAGGTGACCATGCGGTTGAGCGCCACTGTCCCGTGCCGTGTCTGCGCCAGCGCGATGACCGAATCGGCACCGGCCCATGCCGCCGTTTCCGCTTCCGGCGCCGGCCGAGGCAGTTGCACCGGACGTTCCACCTGCCAGACGATCCATAGCAGAACGACGGCGGCTGCGCCGATCGCCCGCCAAAGCCATTTTGAACGAACCGTGATGATCTTGATCATGCGTCGCGATTCAGGCGAAATGTTTGATCATGACAAGCTTGTTGCCCTCGCTGCTGCGGCGCTGATAGGTCACTTCATCCATGCTGCGACGAATGATATGCAGACCCATGCCGCCGGTCTGACGGGCGGCAGCCGCTGCCATCACATCAAAGCTGTCGTTGCTGACCTCAAAGCCATCGCCCTGATCGATGACCTCGATCACCAGCCGCTGCCCTTCCTCTCTCACCCTGATCCGCATGAATTTGCTAGGATCGGAGTGATAGGCATGCTCCACCACATTCAGGCAGGCTTCGTACACCGCCAGTTTTATTTTGTTGATTTCATTTTCTGAAAAACCCATGCGCCGGCCGGCCGCCACCACAAAATCACACGCTTTATAAACGATATCGTTCCGGCTGGGCAGCTCAATGACCGAGGTGTCTGCGGACGCTGCCGGCACGGCGCCGGCCTCGCTCTCCGGCAGCGCCGGGGCGGCGTCGAGGTGCAGGTAGCCGAGCGGATCAAAGGAGGTCAGATCCTGCAGCGCCTGGCCGGTCACATGTACGAGACGGACTTCGCTGCCGCGCCGACGGGCGCGCGCCGTCAGCTCCAGCAGCATCACGATGAAGCTGGGCGACAATTCGCTGACGTGCTGCAGGTCGATGACATACTGACGCACCTGCTGTTTGGCTTGCGCCTCAAAGGCTGAAAGTATTCCCGGAATAAAAGAGATGTCCTGCACAGAGCCCACCGGGGTCAAGAGAACACTATGGCCGTTGCCCGGCGTGATGCGTACGATTTCGTTGCTCATACCTGTCCGTCCGCCGGCCAGAGTTGTCGTTTGATGACTTTGCCCAACATATTCCTCGGCAGTTCGCTGCGAACATGTACGGTGCGGGGAATTTTGAATTTTGCCAGCTTGCCGTGGCAGAACCGGATCAGTTCCTCCTGGTCAACCTGCCGGCCGCTGCGCAGGACGACAAAAGCAGTGACCACGGCGCCATAATAGGCATCGGTCATGCCCGTCACAGCGGCCTCCGTCACCGCTTCATGCTCCAGCAGCACCCGCTCCACTTCGCTGGGATAGATGTTATAGCCGCCGCAAAAAATGATCTCTTTCTTTCGATCCACGATAAAAAAATAGCCCTCCGCATCGCGATAACCCAGATCGCCGGTATTCAGCCAGCCGTCCGCCTGCAACACCTTGCCGTTTTCGTCCGGCAGCCGCCAGTAACCGGTCATCACCTGCGGGCCGCGAACCTGCAATTCACCGATTTGCCCGTAACGTAGCGGCTGCCGCGTCTGCAGATCGACAATGCGGGCCTCGGTGTTCGGCAGCGGCAGGCCGATGCTGCCCAGCTTGCGCTTGCCGCGCAGGGGATTGCAATGGGTAATGGGTGAAGCTTCGGTGAGGCCGTACCCTTCCACCAGATGCCCGCGGGTCAATTTCTCAAACTCGTTCTGAACGGATACCGGCAGCGAAGCGCCGCCGCTGATGCAGGCCCGTACGGTGGATAGATTAACGCGATGCCGGGTGCTATAGTTGACAATCGCACCATACATGGTGGGCACGCCGGGAAAGAGCGTTACTCCATAGCGGCGACAGTCCCGCACCACCCGCTTGACCTCGAAGCGGGGCTGCAGGATCAGCGTCGCCTTGGCCTGTACCGCCAGATGGTGACAGGCGGTCATGCCGTAGCTGTGAGTGAACGGCAGAGCGGCCATGAGCACTTCATGGCGGTCCTTGACATCGCCGATCCAGGCCCGCGCCTGCAGGGTGTTGGCCACCAGACTGCGGTGGCTGAGGCTGGCGGCTTTGGCGACACCGGTCACTCCGCCGGTGAACAGCAGAATGGCCGGCAGCGCGGTACGAATGCGCGCCGGAATGGCCAACGGCTTGACCGTCAGCAGTTGCCGAAAGAGCAGCGTGTCGGCATTGCGCCTGATCGTCTCGATGGTCCGCTGCAACCGTTTCTGAAACTTGAACGCCAGGTTCATCAGCGGCGGCATGTAGGTTTCCAGACAGGCCACCACCACATGCGTCAACGGCGTCTGGCTGCGCACGCGACGGATGCGCGGGTACAACCGGTCCAGCACCACCAGCACCCGCGCATCGCTCTCGGTGACGTGATGCTGCAACTCGCGCTCGCTGAGCAGCGGGCTGATGGGCACCACCACGGCCCCGGCGTACAGGCTGGCCCAGTAGCTGATGACAAACTGCGGCATATTGGGCAGGCACAGCGCGATGCGATCGCCGGGCTGAACGCCCAGCTTTTGCAGACCGGCGGCGAACCGACAGGCCAGATCATGCAGGCGACGATAGGAAAATTTTCGATTAAAATATATAAAAGCGGTTTGCGTCCCGGCCGTGCGATGCGCTTCGTCGAGAAAATGATACAGCGGTACATCCGGCACATCCATCCGGAAGGGCACGCCGGCGTCGTAATGCGCAAACCAGGAATCATCCTGATGCCCGAACCGGGCCGCAAAAAATTTTTCCTGAATGGCCCGCAAACTCTGCCGGGCGGCTCGGGTGAATAGTGATATGTTCTTGCCTACGTTCATGGTTATTCAAAAATACCTGCGACTGTTCACATGCTTTCCGGCCCGGCGCGGAGTTGCAGACGTTGTTCGCCGGCAGCGGTGACAAAGATGCCGGACTTGCCGATGACCGGACACCTGGTTTCGCAAATGCCGCAGCCGGTGCAGATCTCTTCGCGGACATAGGGGAACTTGACCATACGAATCTGACCGTCGGCGGCGCGGGCTTCCCTGATGTCGAACTTTATCGCCTTGTCAGGCAGAGGACAGTGCTCCTCGCAGACCAGGCAATCTTCCTGCCGGTACCAGGGAATACAGCGACTTTTATCGAAAAAGGCGGTGCCCATTTTTATTTTCTGTTTATCCGGCAGCGGCAGCTTTTGGATGGCGCCGGTCGGACACACCTGGCCGCAGAGATCGCAGTTGTACTCACAATAGCCGAGTCGCGGCTCCAGGCGCGGACTCCAGAATCCCTCCCAGCCGCTCTCGGTCAAAGAGGGTTGCAGACAGGCGCCGGTGGAGGCGCAAATCCGCACACAGGCCTGGCAACGGATGCAGCGATCGAGAAAATCCTCTTCTGCCAGCGATCCGGGCGGCCGGATGACCTGGCCGGTTCGGTTGCGGTTTTTGGCCTCGCTCTGCACCACCGCCAGGGCCGCGATGCTGCTGACCGAGGCCTGCACAAAGCGGCGACGCGAAAAATCGATGGAATGTTCCTGCCGGCTCTGCCCCACGCCATAGGAAACCGCTGCAGGCTTGCACACCGCCGTGCACTCGCCGCATTCGATGCATTCAGCGGTATTGGTCCGTGTATAATCATCCTCGATCGCATTCATGCGACACGTCCGCCGGCAGACCGCACACTGGTTGCACGCGGCAGAGACGTTTCGCTTCACCAGGCGAAATCGGGAAAACAGGCCCAGCAGCGCACCCAGCGGGCAGAGATTGCGGCACCAGAAGCGGCGCGACTTGAGCGCCAGCAGCAAAATAGCCAAAAAAAGGATCAAGATCAATATACTTTGCAGAAACCGCGGCTGCGACACCGGCAACAGGTGTTTCTGCAGGCTGTCGTACAGGGTGTACCAGGTATCCTCGGCCACCTGCAGACGAAAACCGGCGTCAAAAACAGCAAACACGACAAAGGCCAGCGCCGGATAGAGCACAATCGTCAACACCCGCGTAAGCAGAGCAATGGGATCAAAAAACCAGGTCCACTGCAGAGAAAACAGGGCGGCGACCAGCACAGCGGTTAAAATAAAAAATTTCCAGGAACGGAAGCGGGGGTCGACAGAGCCGCCTTTTTCGCTGCGACGCCGGCGCACCAGCCGGTCACCGGCATCGATGACGGTACCGAGCGGACACACCCAGCCGCAAAAAAAACGGCCCAGGGGAACGGTCAAGGCCAGAATCAGCAAACCGGGCCAGAGCATATGAATAAAATCCCTGCTGGCCAGCATGGTGGTAATAGCGGTCAAAGGGCTGGAAATCAAAAAAAGGTCGGACGGCAGTCCGCTGTCATAGGGATAACGGGCCTGCAGGAAAAGCAACAGGAAGAAGGCAAGAAAAAACAACTGTGAAAGACGCACAAGTCGATTCAGCATGATATCCTGCAGCCTCCGGAAGAATCAGGTGGAAGGTTGCTGTGCTGGAACTGATTGATACTAACGATGCATTGCCTGACGGATCTGTCCTGTCACAGCGCGCTCTGCGATCAGGAGCCCTTGTTTACAGGTTGATTTCGTTTATTTTTACTTTTGCAAGATCTATTTCACCCAGGCCGCGCTGGTTTGCCGCCCGCAGGTATTCCACCTCGAACGGCTTGATGTTAAACAGAGTCATGGCATAGGCGTCCACAGCCACGCGGTCGCTGCCCGCCAGGATGGTCTTTTTTTCCATCACATCGGCGAGATGGCCGCCGGATGGGCCGTTGCGCATCAGGACGCGACAGGCGTCGATGATGGTCAGGGCCGGTTTGATGACGCTGTTGATATCGACAATCTTTATCATAAAATTGTTGTGGATGCTGCCGCGATCTCCGCCCATCATGCCCATCAGGTTTTTAAAACCCAGCGTCACCCGCGAAATGGAATGGTGTTTGGCAATGGGCATATTGATCAACACATCCGCTTCGAGAGCGTCCCGATACAACGGCCAGCTTTTGATCAACCGACCCTGGGGAATGGCCACCTCTTTAAAGCGGCTGTCGACGATGTGGCGGACCTGAGCTCCGGCGTCCGAGGCGGCCTTTTCAATGCCGCTGCGGACATAACAGCGCTGTGCTTCGTTGCAGGTTCTATCCATCACGCGCACCTGGCCGGCGCCGGCTTCAAAACACATTCTGACCACTTCAGCCACCGCTTCCGGATTGGTGTTGGCGGCCTGTTCAGGCGTTCGATCCCAACCGATGTTCGGTTTGATCAGCACGCTCTGGCCTTTTTTAACAAAAGCAGACATGCCGCCCAGGGCCTGCACAGCCCGCCGCACCATCTCCGCGGGCGTGCCGTTGCGCACGACCGACACCGTCGCGCCGGCGGCAGAGCTGTCGGCCAGCAGGGAGCCGGCGGACCACAACAGTCCGGCGGAAGCGGAAGAATGCAAAAACTGCCGACGATTCATCTCAACTCTGCATGTTTTGGTTTCGTATCGTGAACGTTCCCCACCGCAACGGTTGACTGAGCCTGGTGCATCGCCGATCAGAGCTCGGGGCCAGGCGGATACCGTTCGGCAGCACTAGAGTTCACCTTGTACAATCTGCCGGATTGGCCATATATGCAACAGCCCACCATAGGGTGGGCTGTCGATTACGGGTGCCGAAGGCGGGATTTGAACCCGCACGCCGGTTAGGCACTACCCCCTCAAGATAGCGTGTCTGCCAATTCCACCACTTCGGCAACAAAAACGTGATTATTTACCGCTGGGAGCCGGGTTGGTCGGCGTCGAACTCGGAACCTGCGGCAACGTACGCGACGGCGAAGCCGAACGGCGTTCCCGTTCCTGCTCCACCAGACTGGATTGAGAGACGCTGCCACGGGTCATGAAACCCAGCAACAGGGCGATGACCATAAACAGCGCCGCCAACACCGCCGTCACTTTGGACAAAAAGCTGGCGCTGCCGCGTCCGCCCAGAACCGAACTCATGGCATCCATGCCGCCGAACGTACCGGCCAGGCCGCCGCCTTTGCTGGACTGGATGAGAATGACAAACGTCAGCAACACACAAATGATAAAAAAGATGATCATGAGCAACGTATACATGGACACTCCCGAATAGTCTAGGCTGTGACAATCTTTATAAACGAAGCGGCATCCAGGCTGGCGCCTCCGATGAGGCCGCCGTCAATATCGGCCTGCGATAACAGCTGGCCGGCATTTTCCGGTTTCATGCTGCCGCCATATTGAATACGAATGGCCTGGGCGACGGTATCCGTGTAGAGCGAGGCCAGCAGGCTGCGTATAAAACGGTGCACCTCCTGCGCCTGTTCCGTGGTAGCCGTCACACCGGTGCCGATGGCCCACACCGGTTCATAGGCCACGATCAGGGTTTGCGCCTGTTCGGCGCTGATCCCGGCGAAACACCCTTTGACCTGATCGCCCACTACCTTTTCGGTGTCGCCGGCGTTGCGCTGATCTATGGTTTCGCCTACACACACAATCGGAATCAATCCGCCGGCCAGAGCCCGCTTGATTTTTTTATTCACCGTGGCATCGGTTTCGCCGAAATACTGGCGGCGCTCCGAATGGCCGAGTATGACATACTGGCAGCCGGCTGATGTAAGCATATCGGCGGATACTTCACCGGTAAAGGCGCCTTTTTCTTCCCAATACATATTCTGCGCACCCAGTTTAACCGGCGTATTCGCGATCACCGCCGCGACGGCGGTCAAATTGACAAACGGCGGACACAACACCACCTCGGTGGCACAACCGGCCGGCAGGGTCTCTTTGATGGCATTGGCCAGTGCAACCGCCTCGGGGACGGTTTTAAACATTTTCCAGTTTCCAGCAACAATCCGTTTTCGCATATATATCCTGTCACCTTCCGAAGGCTTGCGCCTTCGGAAGGTTGTTAATTTCTACATGTTGGCCATTTTTTCAACAAGGTCGACGACGCGGCAGCTATAGCCCCATTCGTTATCGTACCAGGACACCACTTTCACGAAATTGCCTTTGCCTTCCAGAACCATGGTCGACTGGGCGTCAAAAATCGAGGAATATTCGCTGCCGATGACATCGCAGGACACGATGGGGTCTTCGGTGTACTGCAGAATGCCCTTCATTTTGCCTTCGGCCGCGGCCTTGATGGCGGCATTGATCTCTTCAATGGTAGCCTCTTTTTTCAGTTCAGCCACCAGATCCACCACGGAGCCGTCCCACACCGGAACGCGCATGGCGAAACCGTCCAGCTTGCCCTTCAGATCCGGGATCACCTTGCCGACGGCTTTGGCAGCGCCGGTGGTCGTCGGAATGATGTTCATGGCGGCGGAACGGGCGCGGCGCAGGTCCTTGTGGGGCAGATCGAGGATGCGCTGATCGTTGGTGTAAGCATGAATGGTGGTCATATAGCCGCGTTTGATACCAAAGGTATCGTGCAGCACTTTGGCTACCGGCGCCAGACAGTTGGTGGTGCAGGAGGCGTTGGAAACCAGCTTGTGTTCCGGCTTGAGTTCGGTGTCATTGACGCCGAAGACGATGGTGGCGTCGATATCGTCTTTGGACGGCACGGTCAGCACGACTTTGCGGGCGCCGGCGGTCATGTGCTTGGCGATCTGATCGCGTTTGCGAAATACGCCCGTGGACTCGACGACAATATCCGCACCGGCTTTGGCCCAGGGAATATTGGCGGGCTCTTTTTCAGCAGTGATCTGGATCTTTTTGCCGTTAACCACGATAGCGTCGCCTTCGGCTTTCACGTCGCCGGGGAAAATACCATGGGTGGAATCGTATTTCAAAAGATGAGCCAGCGTCGGCGCATCGGTTATGTCATTGATGTGAACGATTTCGATATCTTTGCGTCTTGCGGCAACGCGAAACACCAGACGGCCGATACGACCGAATCCATTGATACCTAATTTAGTAGCCATGTCATTCCTCCTGATCAAGTACAAGTTGATAAAGTATTACCGTAATTATCCATCGTCAAGGGTATTGCGGTGTATATACAATCGGATTATTAAGTTATTAAAATTTATCAGAAATGTCAAGCACAATTCTCTAAAATCGTCCGGCCTGAACGCGAACCAGCGTCAGAGTGTGCACAGCGGCAGCGCCGGCCGCACGCAGGGTGCGGGCGCATTCATTGAGGGTGTGGCCGGTGGTGAGCACATCATCCAGCAGCAGCACGGTCAGGCCGCAAAGCCGGTCGCCCTCCCGCACTGCAAACGCGCCGGCCAGATTGCGCGACCGCTGCGCACGCGACAGCCTTGCCTGGGGCACGGTCGGCCGCACCCGCTGCAACACCTCCGGCCATAACGGCCAATGGCTGTGCCGCTGTACCACCTGCGCCAGCAGCAGCGACTGGTTGTACCCCCGTGTGCGCAGACGGCGCTTGTGCAGGGGCACTGGAATGATCACCGCCTGATCCGGCAGATCGCAGTCCGGCAGAATCCTCGCCAGCTCCCGGCCCAGCGGCTCAGCCAGCGCTTTATACCCCCTGTATTTCAGCAGATGAATCAGGGTTTGAATGGCGTCGTGGTAGGGAAACACGGCCACGGAGGAGACAAAACAGAGAGGCTCGGCCAGGGCACCGGCCAGAACGTTGCCGGCCAGTTGCGGCTCATCGTGCCGCGGCAGCGCCGCCAGGCACGAGTTACAGACCAGCGTTTCCTGCTCGGCCAGCAGGCGATCGCAGAGCACGCACAGCGGCGGATAGACGAAATCCAGCAGCAGCCGGAATAAAAATCGGGCCCCGGATACGAGGCCCGCCAGGCGGGGAGTCGTCTCCACCGCCTGATGCTCCAATGTTGTCTCAGGCCCCCGCCCTGTCGTCATCATGGTCAATCAAAGCTGTACACAAAGGCGACCTTGGGCTCGATGCGTTCCTGCGGTTTGTAGATTCGCGAGCCGGCTTCAGTTTCGACAAACGTCCAGATATAATCCATGTACAGCACCAGATAGGGTTTGATCTTGTAGCCCAAACCGACGCGGGCGACGCTGTGATTGTCCAGGGTAAACACATCCTCCGCCTTGGTGATGCCGATTTTATCATAGGTGGCGTGCGCGGCGATGACCGGTATCGCCTCGGTGGCATCGGCCGCCAGGTGCATATTGCCGGAACTCTGGTCATCCAGTTTGCTCAACATGCCCAGCAGGCGTACTTTGTTGCCCAGCAGATTGCCGTACAATTCGCCAAAAGTGCCCTGCGTCTTTTTCAGGCCGATCAGCAGATCGGTCTTGTGATACCTGTCGGTGCCAAAAACCTGGTAGCGTTGCAGTTCATAAAAAGGATCAAAGAACGAGGGCATAAACTCGTCGCCCAGCCAACGCCGTTCCAGCCGCGCCTGCACCTCCAGCAGGCCCAACAGGTTGCCGATGCCGGCGGAAACGCCCACGGCGGTGCCGGAGCCAAAGCTACGGGATTTGTTTTCCAGGGAGCTGTAACCGCTGATCTGCGCCCAATCGGCATAGAGCATGGTGTTAAACACCTTGGTCTTGATGATGGGCAATTCGACATCCACACCGGCCACCGAAACGCCGTCGTCGCTGTTGGACCAGACATCGGGATCCAGGTCGCGCGTGTAGGTGGCGCCCACGGCCAGATTTTTCAACAGAGGAATCTTGAAACTGTAGAGAGGCCGGTAATAGCCGCGCACGCCGATGAGCTCGGAACGGCCGATGTTGCTGGCGATGGACTCAAAGCCAAAGTGGCCGAAATCCAGATCGAATTCCAGGCCGATCTTGCGTTCATCGTAATTGGCTTCATTGGTGTAGTAATTGACGATAAAGCCATGGCCGATCCGGGATGCGTCCAAGGTGCCGACGCGCGCATAAAAGGGTTCAAATTTCCGGCCGTAGCGCAGATAGCGCAGCAGCCGCAGATAGTCATAGCCGTTGTCCCAATCCTTGGCGCGGATGGTGCCCTTCTCGGTGTCGTAAAGCAGGTTGATGTTCAGGCCGACGCCGAATTTTCCCAGGGACAATTCCGGACGAAAGCCGATGGAAAAATAGGTCTGATCATCAATCTTGGTAAAGCCGACACCTCCCATCAGGCTGTTAGCCTGCTGGTTGCCCCAATAGCCAAAACCGGCATCGGCATATTGGGCATTCGCCGCACTCAACAACCCCAGGAACGATAACACAACCAGCAGTTTTTTCATGGTGTTCTCCTTTCCTACCACAAATCTTCCATGCCCGGAGGCGTATCCCAGTGTGTCGCCCACTGGAAATGGCCCTGACCGCCTCGAACCGACGTCATATCCACAGATAACAGCCTTTTATGTTCAATCTCTTCGCCGGCCAGGTATTCAAACATCTCTTTGGCCTTGGGATGCCTGGCCTTGAGCGACGCCTGCCGGTAAAATTCATACGCTTTTTCCTCAGCCCGCATGGCCAGGGTGATGGCCTCTTCGGCGGTCAGGTCAGGGGAGACCTTGTGACTGCCGATTTCGGTGGTGCTGACCCGCACTTCTGGCTTTTGGCCGCCGGTCAGCCTGCTGTACAGATCCGAGAGCTCTTCGAAATGGCCCTGTTCGATGAGGGCGAAATATTTGAATTTATTCCTGATGCTGATGGAGGTGAGGGTAGCGGCGGCGCTGTTGTAAAAATCCATAGCACCTTTTTCACGATTGATGGCCAGGCTCAGCGAAGCAATGGCATCCAGTTCATCCACCTCGCTCTTGAGCGTTTTGCCGGCGACAGCCTCTGCGAATGCTTTGTTGAACGCCGGCAAGTCCTCCGGCTTGCGCGCCGAGATGTAGGGGCCGTCCATGCACACCTCCTGATCCACGTAATGGGCGCCGGCCAGCTTGACATCGTCGCGGATGCCGACAAAGCAGGTGGTGGTGACGCCGCGCAACAGATCGGCCGAGATCAGCACCTGCGCGCCATGACAGATGGCGCCCAACGGCCGGCCGGTCTGCCAGAACGCCTTGACGAACTGCAGCGCGGTGTCGTTGACGCGAATCCGCTCCGGCGCGCCGCCACCGGGTATGATGACGGCGTCGTATTCATGAGGCCGGATCTCGCTGATGGCTTTATCCGGCGTCAACGTAATCCTGTTGTATTTGCCCGTCAGGGTAGAACGATCGAGGCCGACCAGATCCACCCGGGCGCCAAGCTCCTCCAGGTATTGTTTTGGTATAGTAGCTTCTTCATCGTGAAACTGCGGACCGATGAGTATGGCAATTTTTTTACTGTCCAGCATATTAGCCTCATGGAATTCAGTGATGCGTTACCGTGATGATTGCAGGTATGTTGCTTTGGGTTCGACAGACGTGCACCGGAGAATCAACCATTATTATCCAGGTGTTGCAGTCGATCGCGCAGGCTGGCTGCGATTTCGTACGCCTCTTCCTTGATGGCGCGTTGCATCTGCAGCTGCAATTTCTCACGCTCGCTCAACGGTTTTTTGGTGCGAATGTCCTGCAGCAGTTCCCCGAGAATATCCGCCTCCACCATTTGCTCGCCCAGCCGGTCCTGATAGCGGCGGTAGTAGCGTTTGATGGCGGCAATGCCCCTGCCCACCAACCGTTCTGCTGCTGCATAATGGCCTTTGTCGATAGCCAGAGTGGCGCGTGCGCGGATGTGCATCATGATCACATAGGGCCGATACTGCTCGAACGCCCAGATGATATCTTTATCACGCGTGTATTTGGCTACAAAATCGAACACCGTCAGGTTGCGCCGCGTATCGCGCGCCACGCGTTCATAATCCCCGAGCCGCATCAGCGCGATGTAACGGTGATAGAACTGGATAGCCTCCTGCTGCAGACGCAGGCAGTCAACGGGAGACAGGGCGAACGGCGCTTTAACGTGATCAGAGTGCGACCTGGCCCGCTGCTCATAATAGCTCAAATACGAGTCGTATTTGTGCGGCCTCAAGCCGTCCGGCCGGCCATCCAACTCCATCTGCAGCATGCCCAGATCGATGCGCATCTGCAGTTTCTCCTTGCCGTCGTCGCCGACGATGATGCGCACGTTGAGATCGTTGGGCAGATACTTCCAGGATTTTAAAATGGAACCGATGTCATCGTTCATACACACCTCTGCCGATGAATAGGTTCAGGCAAAGAAACGCACGGCATTGCGAAACAATGGTAATCCATCTCCTTCCCGTGCCAGGCCGGCGCGCGTCCAGCGCGGATGCTGCGTGGGATCGATATGTCGTTCCGGATGCGGCATCAAACCCAGGATGCGGCCGCTGGGATCGCAGATGCCGGCAATGTCGGCTATGGATCCGTTGGGATTCCACGGATATTCGGCGGCGCCGCGATCCGGTTTGACATATTGAAAGACGATCTGCTGGCCGTCGATCAGTTCCTGCAGCACCGACGGCTGGCGTACGATAAACTTGCCCTCGGCATGGGCGACCGGAATATAGATAACTTCGTGCATCCCCTGCGTGAACACACAGGGACCCGGATTCACGCGCAGATAGATCCAACGATCGGTATACATGCCGTTGTCGTTGTTGGTCAGGGTAACGGTTTGCTCTGCGTTAAAATCCAGTTTGGGTAAAAGTCCTGCTTTCACCAACACCTGAAAGCCGTTACATATTCCTAAAATCAACTTGCCGTCACTGTAAAAATCGGTCAGCATATCGGCCAGCAGATATTTAAGCTGGTTGCCCATCACTTTGCCGGCGGAAATATCATCGCCATAGGTAAAGCCGCCGGGGATGGCCAGAATCTGATAATCACGAAAATGGACTTGGCCGGAGAGCACCCGGTTGATGTGAACGATGTCGCTTTTGCCGCCGGCCAGATCAAAGGCATAGGCGGTCTCCATATCGCAATTCGAACCTGCAGCCCGTAATACTAAAACTCGCGGTTTCATGAACCTGTTCCTATTCAGCTAGACAATGCAATCCTTTACCAGCGCAGTGTTTTTTGCCACGACTCTTTAAGTCCGGCGATATCACAGTCGATGATGACCTCCTGCTGCAAACCGGTTACCACCAGCCGTCGCGTCACCTTGATCTTGCCCAAACAACCCACCGGCAGACCCTGCATGGTCTCCAGAAACGCCTGCTGCCGGCCGGGCGTGATTTCGACGATAAAACGGCTGTTGGATTCCGAGAACAGAATCACGTCATCCCGCAGCACATCGCCGGCACGCGGGACCTGGCTCAGGTTGATGGCGATGCCGAGACCGCCGGCAAAAGCCATCTCTGCCAGGGCGACCGCCAGTCCGCCTTCGGAACAGTCGTGACAGGAACGTACCAGCCCGGCCTCCATCGCCCGGTGCAGCGCCTTATAAAGGGCGCGCGCCGCCTTCGCATCCACCTGCGGGACCCTGGCGCTGGTCAGGCCAAGGGCATCAAAATAGTGAGAGCCGCCCAGTTCGTTTTGGGTCATACCGATCGCATAAATCAGATTGTTGGGCTCTTTCAAGTCCATGGTGACCGCTTTCCGGCAATCGTCCATAACCGCAATGGCGGAAATGAGCAGCGTCGGCGGTATGGCGATGCTCTCGCCGGTCTCGGTCTTGTATTCGTTGTTGAGACTGTCCTTGCCGGATATAAACGGCGTCTCATACGCCATGGCCAGATCGTAACAGGCCTGAGCCGCCATCATCAGGCTGCCGAGACGATCCGGTTTATCGGTGTTGCCCCAGCAGAAATTATCGAGCAGCGCGATCCGGTCCAGGGAACCGCCGACGGCGATGATATTGCGAATCGCTTCGTCGATGGACGAGGCGGCCATAGCATAGGGATCGATCACGCCATACTTGGGATTGAGTCCGTTGGCGAGAACGATGGCCTTGCAGGAATCGAGGCGGGGGCGCGTGACACAGGCGTCTCCTGGCCCGTCGTTCAATACACCCACCAGAGGCTTGAGAACGCTGCCGGCCTGCACTTCATGATCATACTGCCGGATCACCCACTCTTTGCTGCAGATATTGGGTGCAGACAAAATATGGTGCAGCATCTCGCTCAGCGGCTGGTCCGCCGGGGGCACCTGCTCCACAATGTGCGGCTTTTGCCACACCGCCTTGCGCACCACCGCCGGCATGCCGTCGTGCAAAAATTCCATACCCAGCTCGCCGACGACCACGCCGTTATAGGTCAAGCGAATTTTTTTATCGTTTGTCGTGCGGCCGATCACCGTCGCTTCGACATCCTCGCCTGCGAACAGCGCCAGGGTCTCCTCTACACGTTCAGGCGGGACAAAAATGACCATACGCTCCTGGGCTTCAGAGATCCAGATTTCCATATAGGTCAGGCCATGATACTTGAGCGGCACCTTGCCCAGATCCACTTCTGCGCCGGTGGATTTGGCCAGTTCGCCGATGGCAGAGGAGAGGCCGCCGGCGCCGCAATCGGTGATGGCGCGATAAAGGCCGAGATCGCGCGCCTGCAACAGCGTGTCGACCAGCTTTTTCTCCACAATGGGGTTGCCGATCTGTACGGCGCCGCTCCAGGTCTCTTCGCTTTCGGTGTGCAACTCGCCCGAAGAGGCCGTCGCTCCGTGAATGCCGTCGCGGCCAGTCCGCCCGCCGATCACCACTATATAGTCGCCCGCCACCACGGTCTTGTCGCACTTGTCCACCGGCATCAAGCCGACATTGCCACAATAGACCAGTGGATTGCCCAGGTAGCGTTCGTCAAAAAAGATCGAGCCGTTGCTGGTGGGAATACCCATGCGATTGCCATAATCGCGCACCCCGGCGACCACGCCCTGCATCACCCGTTTGGGATGCAGAACACCTTTGGGCAGATCCGACAGCGCCATATCCACAGGCCCGAAACAGAACACATCGGTGTTGATGATCGGTTTTGCTCCCAAACCGGTGCCCAGTGGATCGCGAATGACTCCGCCGATGCCGGTGTTGGCGCCGCCATAAGGCTCCATGGCCGAAGGATGGTTGTGCGTCTCCACCTTGAAGCAGATGTTATAAACCTCATCAAACTTTATAATACCTGCATTGTCCTTGAAAACGGAGACGCACCACTCTTTATTCAGCTCTTTGGTGGCGCGAAAAATGGTCTCACGCAGGGGGTTATCGATCACCTGGCCGTCAAACTCGACCAACCCGGTCAATGTTTTATGACTGCAGTGCTCGGACCAGGTCTGGGCGATCATTTCCAGTTCCAC
The DNA here is from genome assembly GCA_964541895.1 of uncultured Cytophagia bacterium. Taxonomy (GTDB): domain Bacteria; phylum Zhuqueibacterota; class Zhuqueibacteria; order Residuimicrobiales; family Residuimicrobiaceae; genus CAZISM01. The sequence continues at coordinate 6,859 of CAZISM010000006.1, read as the reverse complement.
GTCGGTGGGGTCGCGTTGCAGGTGCTGAAAATGCGCCTGAATAGCTCGCATCTCTTCCAGGTTCAAAAAAAGGTCACGGGTACGGCTGAGCGTGCGCAGCTCTTCATCGCCAGCCTCGCGGAGAGGGATATGGGTCAGGTTGAACGGAGGATCAGCTATAGAGACGAACAACTTTTCCCCCGGCTGCAGCACGTGCTGAACCACTCTGTTCAGCAGCAGCCGCTGCACGATCAGCTCTCGGTCCGCCTCCTCAAGATCACCGAGGAATTCATATCGTTTTGCCGTCTTGGCGTCAGTGATCGTCGTAATGCCCAGATCCTGCAGCCCCTTGCGCGCCGTTTCCGCCACCATGTCGGTCACGCCGCGATTCCAGGTTATCTCGACAGACCAGCAATGGGCCCCCTGACCTCGGACGATATGCTGATCGATGGCGAATTCCTGGGTCACACCGTCTGCGAAAAGCGATTTCGCTATACGTACCTTGTCCGCTGCGCTCAGGTCTCCCTGCAAATAATAAACATGAAAGAGATACACCTGCTCGATGCCGCTGATACCCAGGTCGCGGGCGCCGGCCAGAATGCCGTGCGCTTCCGAATCAAAGTACTGCTCCTGCAAAGCCAGTTCAATGCGCGTGATCACAAAATCTCCTCAGATAGCCATGATACATTTTAAATATATTTGCAGGTAAATGCAAGGGAAATCACCGCCTCAGCCACCAGTAACAGATCACAACCCCCATTTTGTGACGGCAGGCATAAAAACGGCCACAAACGAGATCAGCTATTCATAACTTGACTTTTTGCTTCTGACCGTTTATATTTAGTACGGTTGTGGGCCCTGGGGATTTTTATAATTAGCTATTAATATTGTTTTTAACGGAGGTTGGGTTTTGCAGAAACTTCAGCGACAGGGCCATACTATACATCGGCAACGGATCTGCATACGAAATTTTTCAAAATTTCTTTTATTATCTGCTTTGATGCTTTGGCTGCTTTTTGCCCCCTCCAGAGCGGCCGGTTCTTCATCCGTCAGCCTGCCATGCTTTATCGATGATGTTCTTGAACATGTTCGCTATCAATCCCATTTAAAAATCACGCTGCCGGCAATAGCCGGCCCGGATTCAACGGCCCTGGAGCCGTATCTCGGCCTGCGGGAAGGCCAGAGAGATCAAATGAAAAAAGGTCCAATCTCCCGTCTGCAAACGTTATTGCTGAGCTGGAACAAACACTTGCCGCTCAAAGTCAACGGCGAGTTCGACACCGCTACCAGCATGTCCATCATGCTGTTCAAGCTGGTGCACGATCTGGGACAGGATGGCACGCACGTTGATAACACGACCGCACATCAGTTGCTGGCGCTGGAAAACGGCTGGAAGCTTCCGGAACAGCCCAGGAGCCTGGTGGCACAGGTGCTGAACGAAGCGGTGAAATTTCTGGGATTGCGCTACCGCCTCGGCGGCAGCGGCATAAAATTTATCGATTGCGGCATGTTCACCCGTCTGTCCATGCTGCATGCCGGACTGGTGGAAAAGGTGTTTAACCGTACCGCCGCCATGCAGTACCGCTATGCCGAGGGCGGGCAGATGGGACTCTTTTTGCGCAAAGGCGCTGAAGAGCCTCAGCCCGGCGACCTGGTATTTTTCAACTGGAAAACCCGCTTTCAGAAACGTCGCTACAAAGGCATCACCCACGTTGGCTTTTACCTGGGTAAAATCGATGGCAACATCTATGTGCTGGAAGCGGCGTCCCGCGGCGAACGCAAAGTGACGATCAAGGATCGCAGCGATGCCACCAGCCGCATCGTCGGCTATGCCCAGATCGTCGGCGATCCCGGCTCCTTTGACCTGTTCAATAACATTAATATGGCTCTGGTGGACCTGGAGCGTCTCATGGTACCCATTCTGAAAACCGAGTAACAGAACGGGCGCGGCCGCGACTATTTCACCAGGATCATTTTTTGCGCTTGCATGGCGTTGCCGGCCTTAAACACCGCCCAAAACACGCCGCTGCTCACAACCTCGCCGTTGCTGTTTCTGCCATCCCAGCTGACCGTATAATGACCTGGCATGCAGGTCCCTCTCTTAAGGGTTGTCACCCATCGACCATCTCTGCCATAGACCGACAGCTCCATCGCCGTGGTCTGCGTAATTTCAAACTGCAAACTGGTCTGCCCGTTAAACGGGTTCGGATAATTCTGTGTCAGTCGAAAATGGCGCAGCGGTACGACCGGCGCCGCCGCGTCGACGTCCGTTCTGCTGTTGACCGCGACTACGGCATCAAGATCAAAGTCGCCATTGTAGGGTCCTTCCTGCCAGAGATCGCCGGTATCGATCAGGCGCACGTAACGAATCCAGGGCAGGCCCACGGTGGCCAGGTCAAACGCATCGGCGCCGGATGACTCCGGGCTGGTCGGCGTCAGCGTCGACTTGACTGGGTGCACGCCGGCCAGGCCGGTTTGCGTCAGCGTGTCAAAGGGAAAGGCCACAAACTTTATCCCGTCCTGACTCACCTCCAGGCGCGCCGTCTCCATGAAGGGCTGGCCGGTCCACAGGTTCATAAACACATTCTCAAACACGATAAAATCGGGGCCCGGCCCATCGACAATGACATTATCGGTGAAGGCGAGCGTGATATCGCCGCCATGACCGAGGGAGAGGATCTCGGCCGGATTGTTGCTGGAGTGGCTGCTGTTGATGCCCTGATCCGGATCAGGCGGACCAAGCACATTGTCCGGAAAAAAATCATAGCCGGATTTGTTCCAGGGTTGTCCGGGATGGAACGCCACCACCTCATCGGCCCAGGGATCCAAGGCCTCTATCCTTTCCACTATCGCCATGTCCTGGGAGCCATCGCCCATGGGATAGGTCGCCGCTACTTTATCGGTGGCGGTGTCGAACTTTTGCACCACATCCTGATCAAAGGCGCTGATATAGAGCTCGCTTCGCCGCTTGTCCAGGAACAGTCGCATGGCGCCGCGGCCGACGCGGATCGGATTTTTGGCGTCGTGCTCAACCTGACCGCTATACACATTCACTTTGTATAAAAATCCGCCGGACATATCGCCCCAGTCGCTGATATAAGCGGCGCCGTTGCTCAGAACGACCACATCGCCGGGAAAACCGCCGACCTGAAAGGTGTCCACCACCACCGGTGAGCTATAATCCGGCGGCCCATAGGGATTGATGGACACCAGCTCTCCTCCGCCTTTGCCCCAGATGCCGGAACAGAGCACATAATAGTTCCAATCCGGTCCCTTGCAGACGGCCTGCGGATTGGTCGGCACCGCCAGCCGGGTCAGCACAGAATCGTTGCGGGTGTTGATGAAAGCGACCGTGGAGGCGATATAGGCAGGATAGCCGCCGGTGTTGGTCACGATGGCGCGATCGCCGTCCACCATAATATCCTGCGGCGCTTTGCCGCACTCGATCAGTCTGAGCAGTCGTTTTTCCTTCACATCCACCACAGCCACGGCATCGGCCACCAGGAGCGTCACATAGAGTCGATTCGATCCCACCATGGCCATGCTATAGGGATTGGAGCCCTCGGGCAGAACGATGCGTGCTGTGAGCTGCCGGGTTGCCGCCTGAAAGACCATGATCTCGGCGGGAACACTGTTGAGCACCAGCAGCTGATCGCGATATGCCAGGATCTGATTCGGCACCTGCCCTGTCTGCAGGACATTGTTGCTGATGGCGCCGGTTTCCAGGTTCATCATCGATACGGTCCGCGCCAGATTATTTTCCACAAACAGGGTGCGGGGAAAATCGTCCGCCGCCACCACGCCCACCCATGCCACCATCACTATTACACACAGTTTTTTCATTTTCGGTTCTTCCTTTACGGTCTCGGGTACATACCACTCCCTCTCATCCGGCATGATTTCTGCCGGAATACAGCGGTGTGATCAGAATTTGGGGGTTGAGAATTCAGCGTGACCGTTCGATCGTCCGGACCATCAACGACCCGCTATCTATCAGAACACAATCTGCCACGACACGCGCCATTCCCGGCCGGGAAGTGGTGCATTCTCCAATAATTGGTAGGGCGTATCGGTAAGATTTAAACAGGAAACTTTAAACGAGTGCTCCAGGCCCAGCGCCGGCACCGTCGTCGTCGCTGTCACATCATGGAGCAAAAAACCATCCAGGGCCGCGGTATTGGCTTCGGTGATATATCGTGTGCCCGCCCAGCGCCCGTTGTACTCGACGCTCACGGTGCGCCATTGCCAGAGCAGGTTCGCTTTCAGAGTGTGCTCGGGCCGATACGGCAATTGTTTGCCGTCGGTGGTCCGTTCTCCGCTCAGATTGCGACTGTCCAGATGAGCATACGCCAGAGAAAGCTGCAGGCGCTGCATCGCCATCCAGGTCCATTCCACCTCTTCGCCGGCCAAAAGGGCGTCCACATTCACCGGCGAAAAGGTGGCGAACGAACCCATGCGCCAGATGATGAGGTCCTGCACGCGGTTGGAAAAATGGCTGAATCGCACCAGGTGGCCGGCGGTCAACATCTCCAGGGCCAGTTCGTATTGCCGGCTGCGCTCCGGCAACAGATCGGGGTTGCCGCGCACCCGGTACTGCTGATAAAACAGATCGGCAAAGGTGGGCAAACGAAACCCGTGATTCCAGTTCGCAGACAGCGTCCACTCCGCATGCCACGGAATCCGCAACCGCGAGCTCATTCCCGGACTCCACACCTGGTCCCAACGCTCGACCGTTTCATGGCGCGTGCGCGCCATATCCAGTCGCAGCGAGGGTTGCCACTCGAAGCGAAGGTGGTGCGCCAGCGACAGCTCCTGGGAAAAACGGCCGTACAGACCGCCGTTTCGCGCTTCCGCCCGGCCGATCGCAGACATGTCGTCGAAAAGCCGATCCTGATCCTGAAACGCCAGCCGGTTCCATTCAACACCGAAACGGGTCGACATGGCGGATGAAAAGAAACGGCTGTACTCGAGGGTGTTCTGCACCTGCGTGAAGGTGTGCTCGTTCCAGTAGGGGGGCACCATCCGATAGCGCAGCGGGACATTGCCATAGATGTTCTTATAGTCGGTAACGTCATTGCTGAACGAGTGGCGGGAGGTCCATGCGTATGAACGTTTTTTCCTCTCCAGGGAGAGCAGCAGCATGGACCGTTGGCTGCGGCTGCGGGCATAGGGCGTCCAGCTGTACACAGCACCCGGGAGACCGTGTTCTGTGGCGGCCAGTTGTCCGGTCAGAGAAATCCGGTTCTCCGCGCTCTCCCAGCCGGCACGGCCGAAGAAATGCTGTTGCCGGACGTCGGCATTACGGCGCTGGTCGCTCACCTGCTCCTCGCCCACGGCATAGCTGTAATCATACTGGTTGCGATCCTGGCTGCGCTCGTAGGAGAGCAGGTATTCCCAGGCCCGCTGTTTTTGCATGATGGAGGAGGTCACGTCGAGACCGCCGAGGGACGAGTGCTGCGCAGATGCGGTCCATCGGTTATTGTGCACCTGTTTGGTGATGATATGCACCACGCCGGCGATGGCGTTGGCGCCAAAAGAGCTCGAGCGCGCGCCTTTATAAATTTCAATCCGGTCGATGATGGAAACAGGCACGCTGCCCAGATCAACCACGTCGCTGGCACCGTTGCCCAGCCGAACCCCGTCCAGCAGAACCAGCACCTGGCTGGCCTGGCTGCCGCGAATGCTGATCGACTTGGAGGTGCCGGTGTTCTGGATCTCGACGCCGCAGGTGCTTTGCAGCAGCTCGCCGAGATCCTGGGCGTTGGCCCGACGGATGACTGATTGGTCAATCACCGTAGTGGCCTGTTCGCCTGTTCCTGTTACATGGTCTGCAACCACATCCAGCGCGGGCATCTCGATGAGCCGGGGCGTCAGGCGGAAGGTGATGCGCGCCGGCCGGTCATACAGGACCGCCACGTTCGCCAGCCGTTGCGTCTCGTAACCGATGCACCCGGCCTCCAGCGTGTACTCCCCCACCAGCAGGTTGTGCAGGCGAAAAAAGCCCTGTGCATCGCTTACGGTGCCGACCGCGGAACCCAGCACGGTGATTTGCACACCGGCCAGCGCCGAGCCATTGCGGCTGTCGTAAACCTGACCTTCGATTTTGCTGGCTGATTGCGCCCGTAACGACACAGCCAGACCCAAGATCACACACAGAGTTGTATGTTTGATTGTCATTGAAAAAAACCGAATAGAAACGAGATACCGACTCAGATACGTGTTCGGACCGATTTTGGTCCGGAGCTACCAGAGGTGACGGAATGAGCTGTCGGGAGAAGGCAACCGCCTGCGGGGAGAGCACAAACAAAAAACCCCAACCTGAACGCGTTGGGGAGAGAATGCCATTGTAGAAACACCTCACCCGCGAAGGTATGCTGTAACCTCCTATGGCAGGTCTCCTGGCTTTGGACATCAAACCTACTCACCGCGCCTTCCCGGTTTCCCAGTGGCTGTACCTGGCGGCTTTCGTAGTCCATTACAGTAGCGGGGCTGCGACGGATTTGCACCGTCTTCCCTTTTCATCCGCATGGAACCAAAGGTATGCTATGAAAGAACGTTTTAATATAATCTATTGCAGCAAGGAATGCAAGTAAAAATCATCTCAATCGAAGAAATTCCACACAAACCCCCAGCGGAACTGCCGCTGCGGCATGGGATATCCGTTCATCACGGTGTAATCGGCAGCGAGAAAATTCTGCATCACGAAAAACAGCGTCACATCCTTAATGATAAATATGGCGTGGCCGTACGGCGCCCAGCCGGCCGGCAGAATGTCGGTCACCCCGCTCTCCTCCACATAGGGCAGAGCGGATTGCTGACGCTCATCGAACACGGCGGCGCCCAGACGCAGCGTGGTGTTGAGATCGCCGCCGAAAAAGAT
>CAZISM010000005.1:78743-97821 GCA_964541895.1 uncultured Cytophagia bacterium | reverse complement strand
TGAGCTTGAGTTGCAGGTTATACGGCTCCAGCGCCGAATGCTTGGCATAAAAATTAATGCGCCGGGCGCCACCGGCCACGTTCAACAGCCGCACATCAACAAAAAACCGCAAAAACTCTTCGCGGCCATAGCCGACGCCCAGCTTGGTGGTCAGGCGGGGCGCCTCCTTCACGGCAATGTCCACCGGCAGAATATGATCGTGCGAAGCATTGGTCCGCACTTTGATGGAAACGAATTGAAAAACGCCCAGTTGATAGATAAATCGCTGCGAGCGTTGCAGAACTTCCTGACTGTAGAGATCACCGCGATGAAAGGCCAGCTGCTTGAGGATCAACGCCGAATCGGTCTTGACCTGGCCGCTCACCGAAGCGGAGCCGAAGCGGCACAGCGGCCCCTGATTTACCCAAACGTGCAAATCGGCGCGATATCGCTCGGCAAACAAGATCGGCTTGGGATCGACCTGAGCGTACAGATAGCCATCATTAGCCAGCATGGTCGTCAGCCGTTCCTGGTCCGCCTGAATCGCCAGATCGCGAAACCGTACGCCGCTTTTAACCTGACGCTTGCCCTGTTCTTCCGCCACCACCTTTTGCAAATGGTTGCGGTTGGTGGAATCCTCGGCAAAGTGATGAATCACCTGTTCGATATGGACCGGCCGGCCTTCCTCGATCTGCAGTACCAGCGCCACCCTGGCGTTGCGGTCATCACGTTGCAGCTGCCGGATGATTTTGACGTCGAGGAACCCTTCCCGCTGATAAAAGGCGATCAGACTGCGGATATCCTGTTGCAGCAGGGGTTCGCTGTATTCACCGCTCTTTCCCAGCAGCCATCTCTTCCATGCGGCCGGGACACGCGTGATCATGTTTTCCGCCAGCACCCGGTCGGAAAAGGTGTGATTGCCGACAAAGGCGATGGAGGAGAGCCGGTCCTCATCCTGGGCGCACAGCGGCCCTGTGCCGACCGCCAACGCCGTCAGCAGAAGCCATCGCCTGAGAGAAATTTTCCAGCACCTGCGCTTCATAATCGACGAAAAGAGACCTTGGCCGTTTTTTGCGCCTGCTTGAACACTCGCAGAAAATTTTCGCCCCAGATCTTGCGAATGTCTTTTTCGGAATAACCGCGCCGCATCAGCTCCAGAGTGATGTTGGGCATCTCGGTGACATCATCGCAGCCGCTGACGCCGCCGCCGCCGTCAAAGTCGGTGCCGATGCCGATGTAATCGATCCCAACCAGCCGCACCACATGATCGATGTGATCCACCACATCGGCCACGGTCGCTTTGGCGCGCGGATAGCGTTCGTCGATAACCTGGTACGCCTTGCGATAGATGCGGCGCAGGCTGTCGCTGCGCGGCTTGTCCCACGGCCCGAACTGCGCCTGCAGCGCCTTGATGGCGGCTTCCCGCTCCGGATTGGGCGGTGTTTTTTTGACATAATCGGACAGAATGCACATCTGCATCACCCCGCCCTTTTCTGCCAGCGCCTTGAGCATATCGTCGCTCAGGTTGCGCGGATTATCACACAACTGCCGGCAGCAGGAGTGGCTGGCGAAGACGGGCGCGTCAGAGGCGGCGAGGCAGTCATAAAAGGTTTCGTCCGATGCGTGTGATACATCGATGATCATGCCCAGGCGATTCATCTCCTGCACGACCTGTTCGCCGAACACAGAGAGACCATGATGTTCCGGGCCTTTGGGATCCGTGGAGGAATCGCAGATCTGATTGTTGCGGGTGTGGCACAAGGTGATATAACGGATACCGGCGTCGTAATAGCGGGCGACCTGGCCGAGATCTGTGGCGATGGGAAAGCCGTTCTCCAGGCCGATATAGATGGACAGGCGTCCCCGGCGGGCGTTGTTCCTTGCATCCGCAGGCGTCAACGCCAGGGCAGCGGTATCGGCATGATCGACGCACAGCCGTTTGACCAGCGTCAGGAGCGTATCAACCTGATGCTGCGCCCAGGCGTAATTCTCCGGCGTGCAGTCGCGCTGGCTGACAAAAACGGCAAAGAATTCGGCATCCAGATTGCCGCCGGCCATTCTCGGCAAATCCATTTTGCCGCTGCCGCTGCTGTTGGGGGCGTGGTAAGCGGCAATGTTCCATTGCCCGTCCAGCATGTGCAACGGCGTATCACAGTGCGTATCCAGGGTGAGGATCTTTTTATGCAAGCGGAGGGCCTGCTCCTGCAGATCTGCGGCAACAAGGATGGTTCCTGGTATCAGCAGAAAATAAAGCCACAAAGCTCGTTGGTGTTTCATCAAGTTCCTCCCGTCCCCGCTCTCTTGTCATACGTACGTATTGTGTTCAAAGCAGCCGTACCCTGGACCTGCGCTACGCGGTCGGCCTGTGCTCAAGAGCCGGTTCGGCTTTGAGGACATGCGGGGTAGCGTCGGTGATGCGAACTGGCACCAGCTCTCCGAGACGATATCCCTCTCCCGGCAGGATGACCAGGTGGTTGCCGTCGGTGCGGCCCTGCACGTCATCGGCCGATTTCTTAGTGCCCAGCCGCTCGATCAGAATGGTTTCGGTGCGGCCGATGTATCGGCGATGGTTGGCCAGCGAGATCTCTTTCTGCAGTTCGTTCAGCCGGACGATGCGTGTCGTTTTCGCTTCCTCGCTGACGTCGTCGCGGTAACGTTTCGCAGCCAGCGTGCCGGGGCGTTGCGAATATTTAAAAATAAAGGCGGAATCGAATCGCACCTGTTCCATGACATCCACGGTGTCGAGGAACTCTTGTTCTGTTTCCGTGGGAAAACCGACGATGATATCCGTACTCAAGGTCACCTGCGGCAGGATGTCCCGAATCCTGGCGACCAGGTCCAGATACTGCGCTTTGCTGTAGGTTCGGCGCATGGCGGTCAGAATGCGATCGTTGCCGGCCTGCAGCGGCAGATGAATATGTTTGCACACCGCCGTCTCTTCCTGCATAACCTGCAGCAACGACAACGGAAAATCTTTGGGATGCGGCGAGGTAAAGCGTAGCCGCTGCAGCCCGGCTACCTGACTGACCCGGCGCAACAGGCCGGCGAAATCGCAATCGCCGCTCTGATAGGAATTGACGTTCTGACCGAGCAAGGTGACCTGAGGATAGCCCTCGGCCACCAGACGTTCCGTTTCCTGCAGGATACTCTGCAGCGAACGGCTGCGCTCGCGGCCTCGGCTGTATGGCACCACGCAGAACGAACAGAAATTGTCACAGCCGCGCATGATGGCGATCCAGGCGTTCACACCCGCCTGCCGCTGGGGATAGATATCATCATAGGTCTCGAACTCGGACAGGGTCACGTCGAACACCCTGTTCTTGCTGCCGGCGCCCCGAATGATCTCGGGCAAACGCCGGTAGCTGTCGGGGCCGATGATGAAATCCACGTTGGATTTCTGCGATTCCTGCAATTCCTTTTTCAGTCCGGTCGCCATGCAGCCCAGCAATCCGATCAACACCGGCTCGGTCTGATGCTGGTAGCGGATTTCACCCACCCTGGCCATCACCCGTTGGGTGGCGTGTTCACGAACCGCACAGGTATTGACCAGCACGACATCGGCCGCCTGCGCTTCATCCACGAGCAGAAACTGGTGATCGGTCAATATGCTCTTGACGATTTCGCTGTCGTATTCGTTCATCTGACAGCCAAACGTTTCAATATATACTTTCATGCCAAACGGCCTGTCATAGTCTGATTATCAACTGTTAATAGATGTACGGCCAAAAACCGGTTTTGCAGATCCTGCCCGGAACGGACGCGCACACGGATATAGGTGTCAGTCACGCCCGACCAGTAGCCGTTCTTTTGCTGTTCGAACAGCACCATCTCCTCGCGGCCAATCTGGCGCTCCATATAGGCTTGCCGCTTTTGCGCGCTCAAGCGGCGCAGGGTTTGACTGCGTTTTTCAATCAGCGGCGGCGCCACTTTGTCGGCAAAATGGCGGCTCTTGTTGTTGATCCGGTCCGAATAACTGAACACATGAAAATAGGCATGAGCGGAGGACCGCAGATACTCATGGGTCTGTTCGAAATCCGCTTCGCTTTCGCCGGGGAATCCCACCAGCACATCGGTGCCGAGGCACAGGCCCGGCACAGCGGCTTCGGCCTCTGCGACCAGTCGACTGTATTCGGCGAGCGTGTATCTGCGATGCATGCGCTTGAGGACAGCGTCGCTGCCGCTCTGCAGCGGCAGATGTAAAAATCGGCACAACCGCCCCTGCCTCATGAAATCGAACAACCGCGTCGGAATGGTCATGGCCTCGATGGAAGAGATGCGGATGCGCAGGAGGTCGGGCAGGTCATGCAGCGCCTCCACCACATCGGCGATGGAGCGGCCTTCGTGGCGATAGAGTCCGACGTTGATACCGGTAAGCACGAGTTCACGGTGACCGGCCTGCACCAGTTCGCGGGCTTCGCGCACCAGATCGTCGAACTCGCGACTGCGGGCGCGGCCGCGGGCGTAGGGGATTTCACAATAGCTGCAAAAAAAATCGCAACCGTCCTGTATTTTTAAATTAGCGCGAGTGTGTGAGCGATCGATGCCGGACACCGGCACCGTAAAACTCGAACGACTGATTTCCGGCACCACGACCACAGGACCGTGTTCGCTCGATTGCTGCAGAATCTCCACCAGGTTCATTTTTGCGGCAGTGCCGATCACCCAATGCACACCAGGCAGTTCCGCCAGCTGCCGGCTCTGAACCTGTGATTGGCAGCCCACCAGCGCAATGCGCACATGTTCGTTGAGGCGACGGACTTTGTTGATCAAGCGGCGGGTGTCGCTGTCGCCATGCTCGGTGACCGTGCAGGTGTTGATCACCACCACGTCCGCCGGCACCGAAGCGTCGACCACCGTATGGCCCTGATGCGCACACTGCTGCTGCAACACGGCGGTTTCCGCCTGATTGAGTCTGCACCCCAGTGTGTAAAACGAGACCTTCATAATCCATTAATGTAATAAAAATTTAGCAGGTTAACAATAAAAAGTAATAGCCGGTGTGCGGCTGAACCAGCATTTTTGCTTGCCTTTTATCGGGTATTTAGCTACGTTACCTGAAACTGGAGGAGGGTATGAAAAAAGTTCTTCGCATTGTCATTGTGACGTTGTTCATAGTGGTGGCCGTGATCATTACCCTGGCGTGGCTGAATATGCGCGATCGCCATCCCGGCTATGCTCTCGACCTCTATCGCGGCGGCAAAACAGACGCGCCCGTGACCCTGCTGGCAGGATTGGCCAAAACCAGCATAACCCCTGAGCTGCAGGACACCTGGATCGACGCGGATGCGAACAGCCGCTATGATCCCCAAAAAGGCGATTCCTACATCGACAAAAACGGCAACCAAACATTCGACGCCTTTTGGCTTGCCGGCTTTCATAACAAACGGCCGGCCATGGGTGTGCACGATGATCTGTGGGCGCGCGCCATCGTGTTCGACGACGGCGCCACCCGGGTGGCCCTGGTGGTCATTGACGCCATCGGCTTTTTCCATGACAACGTCATCGAGGTCCGCAACATGGTGGCCGCCAAACCCTGGGCCATCGATCACGTCATCATCAGTTCGACGCACTGTCACGAAGTGCCGGACCTGATGGGCCTGTGGGGACCAGGCGTCACCCAATCGGGTGTGAACGCCGACTATCTCCGCCTGGTCAAGGAGCGCATCGTCGACGCCATCGGCGCCGCCTATGCCCGGCGACAACCGGTATACCTGCAGGCCAGTCGCATCGACTCCACTGCGCGCGATCTGGTGCGCGACAGCAGGCCACCGCGGGTGATGGACGACGCCATCCACCTGTTGCAGATTCGCAGCACCGCCGGCGACTCGCTGCTGGGATTGTTGATGAATTGGGGCAATCATCCCGAAACCCTGGCCAGCGATAACCTGCAGGTGACAGCCGATTTCTGCCACTACTGGCTTTCAGGAGTTGAAAAAGGCATCGTCTATGATGAGGAGGTCAAAAAAGCGGGCGTCGGCGGCATCGCCGTGTTCGCCAACGGCTGCGTCGGCGGCCTGATGACCAGCCTGGGCTGCAAAATTCATGATCCCTGGCTCGATCAGACCTTTGAAAAAGCCAGCTTTGACAAAGCGCGGGCGCAAGGGTATCGCCTGGCGGACCTGGTGCTGCAAAAACTGGCGAACGGTCCCTGGTTGACCGTGGATCAGCCTGCGATTCGCCTCTGGGCGCGGACGTTCGCGTTCAAGGTGGACAACCATCTCTTCAAGCTCGGCGGCGCCCTGCGCGTGCTCGATCGCGGCTTTGTCGGTATGAGCGCCATGCGCACCGAAGTCAATCTCCTCACCTTGGGCACGCAGGTTTCTATTCTCACCTTGCCCGGCGAGGTCTATCCGGAAATTGTCAATGGCGGCGTGCAGGCGCCGGAAGGCCGCGACTTTATCAACGCCAAGGCCGACCAGCCCTCCCTGCGATCGCTGATGCCCGGCTCTTGTAAATTCGTCATCGGTCTGGCCAACGACGAAATCGGCTACATCATTCCCGAATCGCAATGGGACACCCAAGCCCCCTATACCTACGGCAACCGCAAGCCCCACTATGGTGAAGTCAACTCGTGCGGACCGCAGGCGGCGATCGCCGTGTACCGGGAAGCCAAAGCCTTGACGGCGTTGGCGCAGCCCTAGGATCGTTATCGCGACCCGGCCGGATCGATCACGAGATAGTACAAACCGGAACGACGATGGCCGGGCCAGTCCACACGCCATCCTTTCTCTGCACACTCTTTGCCGGTGCGGAACATCTCTGTGCCGGTATCCACATCCGTGATGCGATAACGGGCCAGGGATTTTAAGCCGCGCACCGGCAGCTCCTGGCCCGTTTCGTTGGTCTCGCCAAGCCGAAAGGCCAGCACAGCCGCCGAGTCCGCCGATGCGTTGACATAGGTGATCGCGGCAAGCTGGCGTGCTGCTGAAAATCCGATTTCAAAAATATTGGATCGTTTATACCCGTTCAGGGTTCGGTATTGTGCCACCAGAGTCAGCAGCTGTGCTTTCTGGGCTGATGAAAGTTTACGCAGATCCGCCGAGACGCCCCAACTGCCGATCATGGCGCTGCGGCAATAGTCGCGCAGCAGGTTTTCATCGGCGATCTCGTCGATGCGATTGGTCCAGCGCTGCACCTTGTGCAGCGGCAGGAGCTGTGCGGCGCCCAGCGCTTCGACGACGTTGCTGCTTAAGTGCTGCAAGCCGTTACGGCTGCCGTCACGGATCCAATGGATGGAAGAGATCGCATCCGTAAATTCGTTGATCATGCGACCGCCGCTCATACAATTTTCAATCACCAGATCCGGGAAATGCCGGCGCACCGCGGTCAGACTGTTTTGCAGCGCCAGCATGTTCTTCATGGCGCCCTGACGCGTCTGCTCGCCGAGGAACTCCTGGTCGTATTTCCACCATCTCATGCCGTAATCCTGATAGAGATGACGGATGTGATCCAGCAGTTGTTCGGAAAAATGGCTGCCCGCCAGATCAAGAGCATAGGCCTGCATAAATTCTCGATACAGGCCGGGACGGTCCACCTGCGGCGGCAGGGTGTTGCCCTGCACCGCCACCAGCCATGGGCAGCTCCACAGTCCTGTGGCAATGCCGAAACGACGAACCTCTGCCAGAGCCTGCTCGAATTCGCCTGCCCGGAATTTGCTCCGCGACGGGGTCCAGTCGCCCACCGAGTCGTACCAGCCGGCATCGACAACAAACACGTCAAAGCCGAGCTCCTGCACCGCCCGGGCCTGACTGGTGATAAAATCACCGTCCAGCTTGAATCGAACCGAATACCAGTGATTGTAAATCAGCGGAAAGCTGGCCGCCGGCTGTGGATACAGCGCCTGCGCCAGCGCCTGACGCTGGCTGAACCAGGCGGCGCGATCGTAACGCTCCTCGCCTTTTTTCTGGACATATACCGTCAACGCCGGCCCGTGCATCGATTCACCGGCGCCCAGCTTGAGTTGGGTTTCTGCAGGCGGCAGCCAGGTGCGCAGATTCGTGGCAGAGGCGTTTACAGAGAGCTCGGCTCGCCAGCCCCCGCACCAGGCAAGAGAAAATCCCAATCGATGTGCGCCATCCTCCAGCTGCCAGAAAGGCAGTTGCCCCAGGCGGCCGCTGTTTTCACCATCCTCCTCTTCGCCGTCCGAACTGTAGCGGTTGGAGCCCAGCACCGTCCGTGCAGGCGCGGACCACTCCTGCTGCTGCGGCTGATAAGAGAGAGCTTGCCAGCTCTTTAACAGCGGCGGCTGGCCCTGCCGGTTCCAGGAAAAACTCCAGACGGGAAACCATTCTACGGCCAGAGCGGAATCCGCCACCAACTCCAGGTGCACCCGAAAGAGCTCCTCGTGCCGCATCAACTGCACGTGCCAGCGGACCAGCAGGTGACGCAGACGCCGTTCGCAGGTCGCGTGGATAAAAATAGAATCGGGTGACACCTTCCACTCCCCAGGCCGTGCCGGCCCAGGATCGTTGATCCACTCTTCCGGCAGCCAGAACAAGGCGGCGGCTGTCGCTTCCTCCTGGTGTTCGAATATGGCCCGGTGCGTGGAACGCCACTCCAGCCGTTTGATGCAGGGAAATCCCTGCCGGTCATGGCCCAACAAAAGCCGCAGCCGGTCGTTTTCCACAGCCTTGGCGGACAACGGCGACCAGGCCGCCATCACCGCTACACCGGCGACGGCCAGAACGAGAAGAGCTTGCTGCGAACGTATTCGCATATTGAACCTCATCGCTGCAAAGGTGAACTCCCCGCGGGGGATCAATCCGGCGATCGTCGCATGACCCGGATGTTACCGGCCGGAACAGCGACGGCCTGCGGACCAGATCACTTTATTAGCCGCCGAGTGGTCAATACATGCCGGACATTTGGTTTCGGTCAATCCGTATAAGGGAATATACAAAAAATTTATCGGTCGCACAATCCCGGCGGTTGTTTTTCGTTTTGTATTGTACGCAATATTTTTTACTTTAGACAGTCTGAAAAATCGGGATCAAACATGCAAATCACTCCGCAAACCTCGTCCTTAAAATCCCTGGCCGCTTCTTTCCTCCAGGTGAATCCACGACTGCTCATCGGTATTACCGTGGTGTTGAGTCTTATTTTGACTCTGTATGCAGCGGTGGAAATTCACAGCACGCGTAAGGAATTTTCCCACCTGCTGCAGGAGGAGGCGCATTCGCTGCTGTCATTAACCCGAAAAGGTCTGATGGATGCGGCCGTCTCATTAGAGTATGTGGAACAGATACTCACCGACCGGCTGTTCGACAACGCCCGTTACCTGGAAAAGCTGGATTATGAAAAAAGGCTGACACCGGCCACGCTGCAGGAATTGTCAGCCATGAACCAGCTCTTCCGCATCAATGTGTTCGATCGCAACGGCGCCATGGTATTAAGCAATCTGGCGGAAGCCGGCCGCGGCGGGGGCGGCGGGGGTGGTCCCCGCATGCAACTGCAACCGGTGTTGCGCGGCGAAGCCGACGAAATGATACTGGGCCTTCGCCAAGGCCGCTTTGGCAGCAGCCAGCGGTTTGCCGTAGCCAAAGCGCGTCGCCGTGGCGGCGCCATCACTGTAAACGTGGACGCCCAAGAAATGCTCGCGTTTCGTCAGACCATCGGCGCCGGCAGCTTTATGCGCTATCTGGACAGCATCCCGGATATTCGCTACGGCGTGTTGCAGAATCGCGAAGAGGTCATCCTCGGCTCGCGCGGCGTCAGCGAGATCAGCACCATCGATTCCGAACCGTTTCTGCAGGCCGTGCTGGCGGACACGGCTATTTACAGCCGATTCACCCTGTATCGGGATGAAGAGATACTGGAAATCGCCCAATCACTGGAATCCGGCTCCTTCGGCCGCACCATTCTGCGCATAGGCCTGGCAACCCCTCATATGCATGAAGCGGAAAAATCCGCACGCCAGCGGGTCATTCTGCAATCCCTGCTCTTTCTGATGATCGGCGTTGTGCTCTTTCATTTTGCCTTCAGTGTGCAGAATTACCGAACGCTGCAAAAAGACTATCATCGCATCAAAGACCAGACCAGCAGCATCATGACCAACATGAACGATGCGGTCATCGCCATCGACCAGCACGGCCAGATCTCCCAGTTCAATCTCGCTGCCGAGCGTCTGCTGAGGGTGCCTACGCCGGCCGTGCTCGGCAGGCCCTGCGAGCAGGCGCTGGCCGCCGTCTGCCCCTGGTTGTCCTCTGTCTGGCAGGAACAGCAGGACCGGCCCTATCTTGAGGAGACGATCACTATCGGCAGTCGCCGAGTCGTTGTGCAGGGCTCGATCACGGTCTTGCACGATGAGCAGGGCCGGCCGGACACGGTGTTTGCCGTGCTGCGCGACCTAACGGAACAGAAACGGCTGCAGGAGCACATTAAACGCCAGGATCAGCTCAACGCCATGGGCCATCTCGCATCGGGCGTGGCGCATGAAATTCGTAATCCGCTCAACGCCATCAGCATGATCGGCCAGCGCCTGCGCCTCGAATTCAAGCCTTCTGCCGAGCAGGAAGAATACCTGCTGCTCACGACCACGCTGGTGTCGGAGAGCAGACGCATCAACGACATCGTGCAGCAGTTTCTGCAATTCTCAAGACCTGCGCCGCTGAATAAACAGCCGGCGCGCCTCGATTCGCTGCTGCAAGGCTGGGGCACGCTGCTGGCGCCGGGGTGCAGCGCCAAAGGTGTGCAACTGGAGGTCCTCTGTTCCGAAACGCCGGCCATTATGGTCGACGCCGACAAGCTGCAGCAGGCGATCTGGAACCTGGCGCAAAACAGCCTCGACGCCTGCCAGCCCGGCGACCGCCTTACCATAAGCTGTGAGCCTGTTCAGGATAACGTTCGCATAACCATCAGAGACACCGGCCACGGCATCAGCGAGCAGGATCTGCCTAAAATATTTCATCTCTATTTTACAACCCGGGAAAAAGGCACCGGTCTTGGCCTGGCCATCGTGCAACAGATCGTCGCACAACATGACGGCGTCATCACGGTCGAAAGCCGCCCCGGACAGGGAACCACCTTCACCATCGAATTGGGATAGCGGAACACTATGGCAAAACATACCATACTCATCGTAGATGACGAGCCGGCGCAACGGCAATCACTGGCTGGTTTTCTCAGTAAAAAAGGCTACACTGTGTTACAGGCCGGCAGCGGTGCCGAAGCGCTGGAGCTGGTGCAACGTCACCCGGTTGACATCACCCTGTCGGATCTGCGCATGCCGGAAATGGACGGCCGCCAGTTGCTGCAACACATCAAAGCCTTCAATCCGGAAGTCAGCGTGATTCTCATGACCGCCTACGGCAGTCTCGATCAGGCAGTGGCGGCCATGAAAGAGGGCGCCATGGATTTTCTCACCAAACCCATCGACCTGGAACAGGTCGACCTGATCGTGGCCAAAGCAGTGGAAACCAAAACATTGCGCTCGGAAATCGCCCGGCTGCGGGAAATGGTGCAGGAACAGAACCATTTTCGCGGCATCATCACCTCCAGTCCGGCCATGCAGGAATGCCTCAGCATTGCCGGCAGAGCGGCGGCCAGCAAAGCGACGGTGCTGGTTCTCGGCGAAAGCGGCACCGGCAAAGAGCTGGTCGCCCGAGCCATCCATCTGGCCAGCCCGCGCGCCACCAAACCCTTCATGGCGGTCAATATGGCCGCCTTGCCGGAACAACTTCTGGAAAGCGAACTGTTTGGCCACGAAAAAGGCGCGTTCACCGGCGCGGACAAATTCCGCAAAGGCCGATTCGAGCTGGCCGACGGTGGTACGCTGTTCATCGATGAAGTGGGCGATATCCCTTTGGGATTGCAGATTAAATTGTTGCGTGTGTTGCAGCAGCAGGCCTTTGAACGGGTGGGCTCGGCCGAAGCCATACAGGTGGACGTCCGCCTCATCGCCGCCACCAACCGATCGTTGGATGCGTTGATGAAAGAGGGACAATTTCGCGAAGATTTTTATTATCGCCTGAACGTGGTGCGCATCGAGCTGCCGCCGTTGCGCGAACGGCGCAGCGATATCCCGACCCTGGCCGGCCATTTTGTAAAAAAGTTCAGCGATCTCAACGCCAAACCGGTGCAGGGCCTCTCGCGGGAAGCCATGGATCTGCTCATCAAATATCACTATCCGGGAAATGTGCGCGAACTGGAAAATATCATAGAGCAGGCGGTGGTATTGTGCAGGGAAGATTTGATCACCACGCAGGATCTGCCGCGCCACCTGTCTGCCACGGCAGCGACCGGCGATGTGCCCGACGGCGGCTCCTTCCAGGATCAGGTCGAGGCCCTGGAGATCCGGCTCATCCGAACCGCGCTGGCCGAAGCCGAAGGCAATCAGAGTCGCGCCGCCAAAAGCCTGGGCATGAGCGAGCGCCATCTGCGCTACAAATTGAAAAAATATGAACTGAAATAACGAGAAGCCGCGGCAGTTAAAACGACTGCGACATGCTCAGGCCGAACCAGCCGGTGTTATAGTTGTAATAGGCGTCGTTCGACTGATTCCAGATGCGAGTGTAACGCAACGACAACACCAGCGGCGTCAACGACGGATGCAGCGACCACTTTTTCTCCACGCCCAGATACAGCAATGAACGTTGGTCGTCGCGCAACCGCAAATCGTCATAGTAGGAACCGTCGCTCCGGGCCGCCAAACGATTATCATACTGCTTGTGTTGCCAGGTCGCGCCCAGGCTGAGCGAAATGCCGTGGCTGAACAGCTTTTTAACGGTCGGCGACACATCCATCCCGTGATACCCGTATACGTCATCGAACAGCTCTTCATCCGAGTAATAAAATCCTTCCGGATCGCCCAGATAGCGCAGGCTGTTGGTCAAATTGTGCCGCTGCGACAAAGCCAGGCTGACGCCGACGGACGGCGATAACGATTGCGCCAGCCGAAGGCCCACTACCAGCTGCCGGCTGTCACCATCCCCCACGGCAACGAGATCGGGCAATTCAGCCGGACCAGGCGTGGTCGCCGGGTTGAGATAATTCTTGACCAGAAAATTACCTTCGACCGAAACCGAGGTGCCGGTTGGCGAAAACCAGCTGGTCCGTACAAAGAGGCTGCGCTGTCCGTAAGAAAACGCCTTGAACAGAGTGTAGTCACGGTAGAGTAGATTGACGCCCGCATAGAGATACAGAGATTCGGATAACAGCCATTTCGCATTGCTGTAGGCGGACAGCTGCTGCAGCTCATACCAGCGATACTCTTCGCTGTGCAGCCGCTTTTGCACGGTCAGGCCCGATTGCCAGCGAT
Source organism: uncultured Cytophagia bacterium (assembly GCA_964541895.1). Taxonomy (GTDB): domain Bacteria; phylum Zhuqueibacterota; class Zhuqueibacteria; order Residuimicrobiales; family Residuimicrobiaceae; genus CAZISM01. The sequence continues at coordinate 84,587 of CAZISM010000005.1, read as the reverse complement.
GGCCCTTGTCACTCCATTGCCGGTAATGAGACATCCCGATCCCGTGCATCTGGTAGGTGCGGTCCTGATACTGTTTGAATGCTGCCACCGAACCGGAATAAAAACCGCGCCAGCCCGAGTCCTCAACGATACGGTCATAATTGGCTTGAACGGACAGACCCGTATAGTAATCCGGCGCCTGCGTATAATTGTTGAACGCATTGCTGGTATAACCGCTCTCTGCCTCCAGCTCCATGCTTGCTTGCGCCGGCAGCAGCGCCGGCAACAGGACTATAAACAGGATATAACGTTTCATCATCGCACTCTTTAATTTATTATAATACGCCAGCCCCGGGGTTATGGCCTCGGGGCTGGCGACTCTGTTTGATCTGAGACTACCTTTGACTGCACCATGGCAGACTAGCGATTCCTGCCAAAGCCAGAGCCCTTGCCGCCGGTCACGCCGCTGCCGGTTCCGGTTGCCGCTGCGCCAGCGGTGGTGCTGGAGCCAAAGCCTTTGCCCATTCTGGTGCCACGGCCGATCTGTTGACCGGTGCCGTCCTGCGGTTTCACCCAGTCCGAATCCTGGCAATTGGGAATACCATCGTTGTCGCTGTCGATCAAACGATCATTGATGCCATCGCCGTCTTCATCGACAAAATTGTTCATGCGACCGCCTTTGCCGGCGCCGCGGCCCATGCCGGCCTGGACATAATCCGGATCCTGGCCGTTGGGAACACCATCACCGTCCGCATCCGGGGCGTTGTCGTTGATGCCGTCGCCGTTCTCATCCACAAAGGCGGCGCCAGCGCCCTGGCCGAGGCCGGCCTTGACGTAATCGGGATCCTGGCCGTTGGGAATGCCATCGCCATCAGAATCAGGAGCATTGTCATTGAATCCATCGCCATTGGCATCGACGAAATTAATGCCGTGCTCTACAGGCGGGGTAACAGGCTCCGGCGTTTCGGTTTGCGCAATGGCCAGACTGAAAAGGGCCAATCCCATGGCCACGGTCAGGTAAAACAGGGTGCTCAGTTTCATATCAAATTCCTTTCTAGGTTAGTGTTTTCTGTTCAAATCAGGCCTGAACACTATAACCTTTAGCAACTGTCGTGCCAAATAGTTCAAGCAGTATTATTTCATTATTATTAATAAAGTTACAATAGTTACCAACAAACTCGATATACTCGGCCGTCGACGGCCTGGTCGGTTTGTTCGACCGTTTGGTCGACCACAGCGATCTGAAAGCAATTTCAATGCAATGGTACAGCAAAGTTGGCAAGTGGGTTGATGATGCAGCGGTTAAAGCAGGTTATAAAGGTCGGCAAAGGTCGATTTGGGCTGTTCAGTCGTTGAGAGGGTCATAGTCAACTCCGATCATTGGTAAGAGTTGATCGACACGACAAGATGTGCGGTGACCTGCTCACCGCTTAGCGGGAAAGAACAGGGAACGGTGATAGCTGGATTACGTCTACAGCCCGATCTAAAGTGAAATATTTTTCAGAACCGATTGGAGTCGCTCAAAGGCGACCAAACTGGTCGCCCTACATATCGCGGCCAATTTGACCATAACGCTTTTCGGGACCTGCTGCAGACGCTACAAGGCGACCAAACTGGTCGCCCTACATAAATATATCGAGGCAGTCTGCTAAAATCAACCATTTTCGGCAGAGGCCACGGCCGCTGCCATGGCCTCATCAGCTCTGGCGATCACGCATAACACGCTTCCCGGCGCAGCAGCTCCACCGGTTGCATGGCACACGGCAAGCCACCGTGCTTGACCGGACAGGTTTGCCACGCCAGGCAGCGGGTGGAACAGAGCGTGCCGCGCAACCAGCTTTTTAACGTAGCGATGCCGTCCGGCTTGGCTTCCTTGACATCCTGCGCCTGCTTCTCCAGGCCCAGCCCGTGCCGATCCAGATAGCGAACAATGTCCGCAAACGCACGATTTTCTCGATGACTGAGAAGATCCGGCCGCCGCTCCTTCAACGCCTGCCGCACCCGCGCATCCGCCTGCACCACGCCGCCAAAGTCGAGATGCACGGACAACAGCTGACTGGTGGCCAGCCGCAGCGACTGCACATGTTGCGACGATTCGTTGGGCTCGCTCATGTTGATGATCATCCTGGGCCGGATGGACGCGGTTATTTCGCGAATCCAGTTTGGTGAAACCCCCCACTCCCGAAACGAGGCCTCCAGCGAAACGGCCGCCGATGATTCCGATTGTTCCATGAACAGATGCAATTTTTCCTGCCATGCACGATCTCGAAGCAACTGGCGGCGCATCTTGCGCAGAACCGCGGTACGGATGAACTGAAACACATTATGCAGCGAAACAGCGTCGTTGGTGGACACCACCACGCCCGAGTCGGCAGCGAGAAAAAGATCGATCTCCAGCAGCGAAGACTCGGCTCCCAGATCCACCACCACATACGGCGCCGGCAGCCGACGCAACTGCTGCAACAGTCGACGACTGTCGTCGTATCTCCAGGGGCTGGTGCTGTCCATCCCCAGAGAACCGACGATGGCCGACAACCGCGGGAACCGCGTTGCCTGCACCAGGTCATGCAACTTTTTATCTTTACAGCGCAAAAACATGGGCAAAGAACGTTCCGTGTCGGCAACGCCGAGATAGCCGTGCAAATTGGCGCCGGTCAGATCCGCATCGATAATGACGGTCTGGTGCCCGCGCGACGACAACGCCAGCGCCAGCATCGCGGCTATGGAGGACTTGCCCACCCCCCCTTTGCCGCCGCCGACGGCCATGATGTGCGGCGCCGGCTTTCGTCTGGATCCCAGGAACGTCATCGGAAACGAGTGAACGATTGGTGTGTCTGGCATAGCTGCTCCTCTTTTAAACCACATTAGCCTTTTCAAAAAGCGTACCACAAACCTGCACCGGAACGGCCGTTCCTTGTTAATTATTTTACATATATTTATCCCCTTCGCTCCTTTTAGAATATGGCGCACATCCTCTCGATGAATTACAGTTATGAATGACGGCAGCCACCAACATGTATCACTGTGGAGCCGCGCCGGAGAATTTCATTTGGCAAATTTCTTTTTCTTGCTATCTTTAAGGACAAGAAAGGAACGGAAATGACGCCGCACAACGCCTTTATGCATCTCGCCATACGCGAAGCCCGTCAGGGTATGCGACACAACCACGGTGGTCCCTTTGGCGCGGTGATTGTCCGCCAGGGCCTGGTCATTGCCCGCGCCCATAATCAGGTATTGAAAAGCAACGACCCAACGGCCCATGCCGAAGTGTTGGCCATTCGCAGGGCCAGCCGAAAACTGGGCCGGTTCGATCTCTCCGACTGTGAACTCTATTCCACCTGCGAGCCGTGTCCCATGTGCCTTGCCGCCATCCACTGGGCAAAAATGACAACTCTCTATTTCGGTTGCAGCCGCCAGGATGCCGCCGCCATCGGATTCGATGATGCCTATATCTATAGTGTTATCCAGGGGACCGCTGCTCACCAGCAGGTACAAAGCAGGCAAATGGAAACCGGCGACTGCCTGCAGCTCTTTCAATCGTGGCAAACCAAAACGGACAAAATAACCTATTGAGTGCCTTATGTCGCTCGTACGGCTGGGATGGGTCTGTATCGCGCTGTTGCTGGGCTGTTCGGTCAAACAGACCTTTGTCAAAAACATAACCATACCGCCGGCGCGCCTCGTATCGAGACTGCCAAAAGGATGCATCATCAGAGAGAATGGCTCCACCTGGGCTGTTTTTGCCTCCCGATATTATGGCTTTAACGAATTGTGGATGATGTACTTTGAAGCCGGACACGGCTGGCATCGCCCCCTCTATCTGGCCCAACCCATCATAACCAACACACCTTATGCCTGGACATTCAAGAGAGATACGCTGTTCGTTCGCACTGGAACAAAAACGACAAGCCCTGTCCATTACCAGGTTAGAAAACCGTTTCTGCTCTTTGCCGAATACAGCCAGCTGGCCATGTCGCAGATCGTGCACGACGCTGATGCGGATGGCCTTTCCGATTTCGGCGAAGAGGTGTTATGGACCGACGCCGCCAATCCTGACAGCGATGGCGACGGCATCGAGGACGGCCAGGATTCCAACCCACTGGCCGCCACGCCGGCACGCCTGACTCTGCATGAGCGACTGCATAAACAGGTCATAGAAACGGAACTGCGCGCTCTGACGACGGATCAATTGGCTGTGGTGGAGCAGCTGAGCCAAAAAGCTCTTTCCTATACCCGGCCTTACGGCCTTGTACTAACGATGCCGGCCGATCGGGTGGACGAGTTTGTCAGCAGGCAGGGGTACGGCATTCCGGTGTTGTCGGCGACAATCAAAGATACACTGAACCAGTACAAGGTGTCCTTTACCTTCTTTGTGGCGCCCGATTCGGCCTGGGGATTTGAAGCTTTGTATGGATTGAACAGAAAGAAAACGGCGTGGAAAAGAATAAAGATCTATCAGGAATGGGGCGTCGTACCGTGAACCGTTACCTTGCCGGCGCAGGTCTTTTCGTCGCAGCCGCTCTCCTCATCGGCTGCCGCTCATCGACCATCGCTACCCAACCAAGTGACTTCAACCGTATCGCCGCTGCTTTTTCGCAACCCGATTCCACAACCATTCTGGTAGCCGCTCACCGGGGCGCGCATGATCGGGCGCCGGAAAATTCTCTCGCCGCGTTTCAAAACGCCATCGATCTGGGCGCTGATTTTATCGAAACCGATGTCCGCCAGACCCGCGACGGCGAATTGATCCTGATGCACGACGATCGGGTGGACCGCACCACTAGCGGCAGCGGCCTGGTGAAGGAAAAAACTCTGGCAGACATCAGCCTGCTTTTCCTCTCCGGCAGGCAGCGCGTACCGACTCTGCGCCAGGCACTGGAGCTGGTCCGGGGCCGGATCTTTCTCGACCTGGACATCAAATCAGCCGGCGTCAATAAAATCGTTCAGCTGTTGCAGGAGACGGGCACACCACAACAGGTTTTGCTGTTCGGCTCTGTCGCCAAATTGGACAGTCTTATTGCACTGGACCGGACACTGTTGATCATGCCGCGCGCAAAGACGGTCCGCGACCTGCAGGCGCTCTATCAGCGCTATCATCCCCCGGCCGTGCATGTGGATGCCTCGTTCTTCAGGCCTGCGGATGCGGCCCCCTGGCGACAACAGGGTGCGCACATCTGGTTGAACGCCCTGCTCTGGCCGGATATCAAGGCCATGCTGGGCGGCGCAGAGTGGGGCTACGCACCGCTGCTGCACAGCGGCGCCACCATCATTCAAACCGATCGGCCGCAACAGCTGTTGCGGTATTTGCGACAGCACAACAGACACTGGTAACAGGAGGACGATCATCATGGAAGAGTTTGTCAAAATCTGCGCCATCAGGGATCAAGTGGAAGCCGATTATCTCTCTGCTCAGCTGAATGAACAGGGCATTCCACACCTGATCCGTTCCTACCACGACTCGGCCTACGACGGAATTTTCCAGATGCAAAAGGGCTGGGGCGCTCTCTATGCACCCGAGTCGCTGCGGGCCGACATCGAAAAAATACGCCGGGAAACGGATTCACTGGCAGAGCCGGACAACGGCTGATTGTGCAATTATTACACAGATCACTCTCAATTTTACCAACGAGGAATGGTCTGCTGCAAACATTCCGGCCAGGGCATCCAGGTTGGGCTTGATGATTTTGGCGGGAATGCTGTCTGAAAATTGGTGTTGACTAGATGAGAAAGAGCAACGGCTGCTGGGCTCTATCAGGCCCTGCAGCCGTTTTTTCAAATAATGCCAAGCGGTGAAATTACCGGCATGCTCTGCAAAAAATCATTTCGTGCGTCGCTACGCGACGCATTTTTTTTAATGCCTCTTCC